>NZ_LVJR01000011.1 GCF_001617365.1 Rhodanobacter sp. FW104-R8 | reverse complement strand
CGCTTGGACATGACACTCCTTTTTGACCATGATCGGTCTTCTTAGAAGTGTCCGCGTTAACGGGGTAGAACCCGGTCGCAATCATCGGCAACAAGGGCAGCGGCAAGAGCGCAATGGCCGACATCGCCGCCCTGGCCGGTGACACCAAGAACTTCAAAAGCTTCTCGTTCCTCAAGGACACGCGCTTTCGCAACCCGAGGAACAAGCTCGCGCAGCACTTTCTCGGCGCGCTCGGCTGGCACGACGGAACCGAGTCCGAGCGCCCGCTAGACCAAGACCCGTCCGAGACCAGTGTGGAGCGGGTGAAGTATTTGCCCCAGAGCTACCTCGAGACGCTGTGCAACGAGCTGGGCGACGGCGGCTCGGCGACGTTCGACACCGAGCTGCGCAAGATCATCTACACGCACGTCCCGGAAGAGGCCCGCCTGGGCTACACCTCCATGGACGAGCTGCTCGACTTCAAGGTCGCCGAGATCGACGGCGCGCGCGAGCAAGTCATCAGGGAAATCTCAAAAGCCAATGCCGAGATCTTGCAGGCCGAGCGCCGGCTCACGCCGGAGTTCAAGCAGTCGCTGCAAGAGCAGCTTGACGCCAAGGTCGCCGAATACAACGCTCTGGTGGCCTCGAAGCCCGCTCAGGTGGAAGACCCCACGGTGTCCGATGCCGCGCAGGAAGAATCGAAGGCGGCCACCGAGAAGATTCAGGCGCTCGAGGATGAACTTAAAAAGCTTCGCGAAGAGGAGAAGCTGCTGCGCGACAAGAAGGCTACCGACGCCAAGCGTCAAGCCGTCCTGAGTCGGATCGCCCAGGCTATCGCCAACCACAAGAAGACACACGATCAATTCGTGGATGAGTTGGCTCGCATGCTGGCCGAAGCTGGCGCGGATTTGAAAGTCGCCGAGCTGGTCGAGTTGAAGATCGACACTTCGACGATCGACACGCTGGCCAAGGCCGCAAGAGAATCGATTGCTGGCGTAGACGCGGCGCTCGCTAGCCAAGAGCCTATGGGCCTCTCCAAGCGGCGCGAGGTGGCCGAGGCGGCGATGGCTGAAATCAAGAGCAAACTTGGCGAGAAGCAGCGCTTATTCATCATCTTCAAGGACCAGGTCGCCAAGTGGGAGCGAGCCAAGGAGGAGCTTGTCGGCAACAAGCACAAGCCCCAGTCGATTGAATGGTTCAAGGCCGAGATCGAATCTTTGGCCGCGCTGCCCGACAAGCTAGCGGCGCTGCGCGCAAACCGGGTGGAGTTGGCCAGGGCCGTCCACGAGCAGATCGGCAAGACCGTCGAGGAATACCGCCGCCTGTATGAGCCTGTGCAGCAGTTCGTCAAGTCCGCCGCCAAGATGGACATGCACCTGCCGCTGGACTTCGACGTGCGCATCGAAGAGTCGAACTTCCAGGAACAGTTTTTCCCCCGCATCAATCGGCAGTCGCGGGGCAGCTTCTCAGGCGTGGACGAGAGCAACCAGCTCATGCGCGGGCTGCTCAAGGAGGTCAACTTCGGAGACGTGGACTCGACGCTGAAATTCCTCGAGACCATCGACGACATGCTGCACTTCGACCGACGCGAGTCCGGCGCTGGCCGCGAGACTCGGATCGTCGACCAGCTCCGCAAGGGCGGCGAACCCCAAGACATCCTCGACTACCTCTATGGCATGGGCTATCTGGCGCCGAGGTATTCGCTGACGTTTGACCATCAAGAGATCAGCCAGCTCTCTCCCGGCGAGCGTGGCCTGCTCTTGCTCGTCTTCTACCTACTCGTGGACAAGGACGACATCCCGATCATCATCGACCAGCCCGAGGAAAACCTGGACAACCAGACCATCTTCAAAGTGCTGGTCAAGTGCATCAAGGCGGCCAAACAGCGGCGCCAAGTGATCATGGTGACGCACAACCCCAACTTGGCCGTGGTCTGCGACGCAGAGCAAATCATCTGCGCGACCTGCGACAAGGCGACCAACACGTTCAATTACGTCTCTGGCGGTATCGAGTCGCCCGTGATTAAGAGCACGGTCGTTGAAATTCTTGAAGGCACGGAACCTGCCTTTAAGAATCGGAAGAGCAAGTACGGTCTTTGATGGAGATGCACTGGTACACAAGGCTTTGAAGTCACAGTCATTGGGTACGCTGAACGACTGTTCGATGTCAATTATCAGTCGCAGTTGAAGCCACCGCCTCTGACGGCTTCCGTCGTGAGTTATCGAACGTCAGCAACGGGTCGACAAGCGACCTTCTGTCGGATGGTCAATTGGCTGGCGACGGCGGTTCAGTTGTCCGGCGAGCTTGGCCGGCTGGATTGGTCGGGGTTGGTCAATGCATGGCGCTGGTCGACGGTACAGGATTCGGATCGACGCGTGGCGAGGTACAGCCCGACAAGGCCTACTGCTGTGCTGTCCATGATGTGCACTGCGTTGGCCAGTTCTGCATCGCTGCAGCTGAAGTTGCCGCACCAGTAGGCCCGCGAGAGTGGGCTATCCATGTCGATATGCTCGTCCATGGCTGCCACGTTCGCGCAGCTTGGGCGTCGCGGATATCAGCGGCTGGATCGGTGTTCTGTAGGCGCTTGCAACCGTTGGGGTCGGGTATTGCCGTACTCGGCCAAAAGAGTTGGGGAAGACGAACTGGTGTCTTCTAATGCCTCACCGCTTTCCGTGTTCGGGCACCTGGAGCAAATCGGTGATGTCCACTCCTAATACTTGAGCTAGCCGCTCTAGACCATCTATCGAGATGTTAGTGACGCAACGCTCGAGCTGAGACACGTATGTACGGTGAAACTCAGCAATCTCGGCCAACTGTTCTTGGCTCAACCCCTTAGCCTTGCGTAGGTGACGGATGTTTGCCGCCACGCGCTTGCGGGCGTTTGGTAGTGATGGAAGAGGGGACTTGGACGACATGCGTCCAGCCTGACCATCTACCGGGTTACCTTCTACAGAATATAACTCTACTGCTAATAACCTAATAGCCGCCTCGTAGTGTGCTGATGATTCGCAGCGCTGTGTTACGCGAGATGGCTGACGCCTTGGGTGCAGATAGCGCGCCGTAATCGTTACGAACCGGGCGGTCCAATACGCCTTCCCCACTGGCCCCCTAAATCTGCGCCGGTGGACTGCAGCTTTTCCTCATGACTGATGTGCTCCCTGGAGCTACTGGGGGCGCCATTTTTCTATTTCGGGGGCTGCATCAGGGAAAGGGCATCCACTCCAAAGACTTTCGCGAACGCCTCCAGGCGCTCGACGGAAATGTTGGTGACGCGGCGCTCGATCTGCGACACGTACGTGGGGTGGCACGGCACCAATTCACTGAGTTCCGCTTGCGTCAGACCCATGGCATCGCGGCGGCGACGGACGTTCACCGCGATATGACCGAGAGGGCTCGACAGGGGTGCAGGCTTGCGCTTGGGCTTGGACTGGGAGGGCATAAGCCCAGCCTGTCCGTCTACCGTCTTGAATTCTACAGATTATTACTCTACTTTGTATTACTCTACATGAACGCGGCGCCCATGGTGCTGCTCAGTAGAGGCCGTGTCCGTGAGTGGACCGGCAAACCAAGCAGGCCAACCCAGGGGAAAGCAAAGGATGAAGACACGCACGTTACGCAATGCCATTTCCATCGCCTTGCTCGTGGCCGCCACCGGCACCGGCAAGTGGGCCATGGCCCAGAACACCACGACAGATACGGCCATGCAGGGTAGGGCCCCCGTGACCAAGGCGCCGGCCAAGCTGCAACCGAAAAAATCGACCGACAAGTCCGCGGGGCCAGTGGCCACCAACCTGCAGACCGTGACCGTCACCGGCACGCGCATCCGCGGCGGCAGCACGCCATCGCCGGTCATCACGATCGGCAGCGAGCAGATCCGGCAGGAAGGTTTCACGGATCTCGGCGAAGTGATCCGCAGCGTGCCGCAGAACTTCTCGGGGGGGCAGAACCCCGGCGTTCTCAGTGGCAATCTGGCGGGTGCTGGCAACGCCAACCAGAACATGACGGGCGGATCGAGCCTGAACCTGCGTGGCTTGGGGGCGGATGCCACCTTGACGCTGCTCAACGGGCGCCGCATGGCCTATGGCGGCTTCACCCAAGCGGTGGATATCAGCGCGATACCGGTGGAGGCGGTGGAACGGATCGAGATTGTCCCCGACGGTGCCTCGGCGATCTATGGCTCCGATGCGGTGGGCGGTGTCGGCAATGTGATCCTCAAGCGGGATTTCGACGGCGTGACCGTGGGGACGCGTTTCGGCAGGGCGACCCAGGGAGGGTTGACCAGCCGCGAGTACGACATCACCGCCGGTACGACCTGGCGCAGTGGCGGGCTGATAGCGACCTACAAGGACGTCTCGGTCGACCCCATCTACAGCAGCCAGCGCGGTTACACCAAGCAACTGGTCGATCCATCGACCCTCTATCCCGGCAGCGACCTGCGCAGCGGCCTGCTCAGCGTCCACCAGTCGCTTGGGGACTTTGCCGAACTGCGCATGGATGCGTTGAGTTCCACGCGCAACCAGCTGCATTTGTATAACTCCAGCGGCAGGAACAGCCGGGTCACGCCAGACACTACGACGACCTTGATATCCCCCAGCCTCGACGTTTGGTTGCCGAACGACTGGACGCTGTCGCTCGGTGCAACGTCTGGCAAGAGCGAACACGACCAGTACCGGTTGGAGACTGTGATGGCGACCGGCGCGACGACCGTCACCGATGTCTGCTATTGCAACGACAGCCGTAGCTACGAGCTTGGCGCCGAAGGGCCGTTGTTCCAGTTGCCGGGCGGTGATGCACGCCTGGCGACCGGCATCGGCTACAGAGAGAACGAGTTCCGCAATGTCAACCACGTCACGAGAGCCGACACGATCCGGGGCAGTGAAAGCGCCAGGTTCGCGTATGCGGAACTCGATCTGCCGCTGATTGGGCCCGACCAGCAGGTCGGTGGTGTCCAGCGCCTGAGTTTGACGGCTGCGGTTCGGGGTGAGCATTACAGCACTTTCGGTGGCGTGACGACGCCCAAATTGGGCGTGCTCTATGACCCCAACCCCGACTTCACTCTGAAAGCCTCCTGGGGAAAGTCGTTTAAGGCGCCCACGCTCTTCGAGCAGAACTACGCGCAGAACGCGTATCTGCTCTTCCCGAGCAGCTTCGGCGGTGCCGGGTATCCCGCCGGTGCCACCGTGTTGGTCCTGGACGGCGGCAACAGGAACCTCCAGCCGGAGCGTGCCACCACCAGATCGGTGTCGCTGGCGTTTCATCCCGAGGCCCTGCGCGACCTGGAGGCGGAGCTGAGCTGGTTTCGCATCGACTACCGCGATCGTGTGATCCAGCCGATTGCCAATGCCAGCCAGGCTTTAAGCAACGCGATCTACGCGCCATTCGTCGACCTCTCGCCGACGCCACAGGCGCAGGCGGACGTCATCGCGGGTGCGGGAAGGTTCTACAACTTTGTCGGGGCGCCTTACGACCCGGGCAAGGTGGCGGCGATCATCTATACGCAGTACGCCAATGCGGCCCGGCAGCGTATCCGGGGCGTCGACTTGTCGGGGTCGTACCGGCTCGAGCTGGGGCAGGGGGCGTTGACACTGCGCGGTTCGGCGAACTGGCTGGACAGCACGCAGCAAACCATTACCGCCCAGCAGGCGTATGCCCTGGCGGGCACGCTCTTCAACCCGCCGAAGGCCAGTAGTCGCGTTGGCGCGGTCTGGAAGCGGGGAGGGTTCACCGCTTCGCTCTTTGCCAACTATCGGAGCGGGGTGACCAACCGGGTCGACGACGTGAAATCCGCCTCGTTCACCACGTTTGATGCGGCGCTTCGCTATGCCACCGGCAAGCGTGGCGATGCCTGGTCGGGACTGGAATTCGCCTTGTCCCTGGACAACGCATTCGATCGCGATCCGCCGTTGTACCAGGTCAGGTCGCCTCTCTATGTGGCGCCCTATGACTCGACCAACTATTCGGCGATCGGCCGCTTCCTGAGCCTCTCCGTGTCCAAGCACTGGTGATGCCTGCTGGTTGCTAGGTGCAGCCAGCGTTCCCTGACGATTGGAGAGAGGTGACTGTATCCATGTTGGAGTGCATCGTGTGGCGCCTGTTGGTTGCAGGCGCCTTGTTGGCAGCCTCTGCGTCCGTTTGCCACGCGGACGTCGTCTCGCCCCGTCGGCTCCTGGAGGTTGCCGATATCGATCGTCCGACGGTGTCGCCGGACGGTCGCAGCGTGGCGTTCCGGGTCGAGCAGGCGTCGGTGGAGCGAAATACCTACGACACCGTCTGGTACGTGCAGGGCCTGGGCGACGCATTGCCCAGGCGCGTCGCAGATGGCGGCGTTCCGCTGCGCGACTCGGCGGGCGGGTCGTTGCCTCCCAAAGTGGTGTGGTCCACTGACAATCGCTGGATCTACTACCGCGCCCTGGTCGACGGAAAGATCGATGTGTGGCGCGCGGCGGCCGACGGCTCGGGCGCGGAACCTTTGACGCATGACGCGGCGGACGTGCGCGATTTCGCCTTGGACGAGGGCGGGCGTGTTCTCAGGTACAGCGTCGGTGCGACCCGCGAGGGGGTCCGGTCGGCGGAGCAGGCGGAGTACGACCAAGGCATCCACATCGACGATACCGTGCCGATCGGCCAGGGACTGTTCCGCTCCGGCAACGTCGCGGGTCGCATGGCGACACAGCGCTTCGGCAAGGTCTGGTTCGACCGCGCCCCGCTACTGGCCGACGTGCCGGACCGTTGGACGGAGCTCGAACTCGCCATAGGGGCGAGACGGACGCTTGCAGGTTCGGAGGTGCTTTCCGTGCCATTGCCGGCCACGGCCTTGATAGGCGTCGATGGCGATCCCTGGAAGTCCGTTCGCGACCCGCATGACGGCAGGGTGGCCTTGCTGACGCGTATTGGCGACGGCAGTGGGCAGATGTATCGGCCCGACGTATTGCTGTCGGCGCTCCCGAGCGGACATGCACGGTGGGCCGTCGAGTGCGAGTCCGCGCTGTGCACGGACAAGGCCATCACGGGGATCCAGTGGCGCCCCGGCTACGACGAGGTGCTGTTCACCATCACCGATCCACGCCTGGGCTTGGCGCAGTCGATTCTTCGATGGAACGTCGAGACCGGGGAGGTAAGTGTGGTCGTACAGACCGGGGGATTGGTCGACGGCGGCCGTGATCCATCCTCGAACTGCGGTGTATCGGCCGAGGCGCTGGTATGCGTGACAGCGGAAGCCGATCGTCCGCCGCGACTGGAAAGGATCGATCTGGAGAGTGGGGAGCGCCACGTCCTGTTCGATCCCAATGCAGCGCTTGCACGGGACATGGCGAAGGTTGCGCCAGCGCGTCTGCTGCGATGGGTGGACAGGCAGGGACGGTGGTTCACCGGCCGGTTCTGGTCAGCGCGACGCAGCGGCGCCGGGCCGACTCCGCTGTTCATCACCTACTACAGTTGCCCGGGCTTCGTACGTGGCGGAGTAGGGGACGAGTGGCCGCTAGCCTCGCTGGCTCAGGCAGGTATCTCGGCCCTGTGTATCAACCAACCGCCCGGATACATCATGGATGCGGTCGCGCGGCACGGGCAGGGGATGGCGGCAGTCGAAAGCGCGGTCGACCTGCTGTCCTCGGAAGGAGAGATCGATTGTGCACGCGTGGGCATGGGCGGGCTGAGCTTCGGTGGTGCGGTGACGATGTGGACGGCCACCGAGTCGGACGTACTGGCGGCCGCATCGATCGCCAACCCGGTCGTGTCGCCTTCCTACTACCTGATCGGCAGCATGAAGGGCGACGCCTTCCTCAAGGGTTTGCGGGACATGTGGGGGCTGGGTTCGCCAAGCGAAACACCGGAGCGCTGGAAGGCGATCTCGCCGGCCTTCAAGCTGGACAGGATCCGTGTACCGATCCTCTTCCAGCATTCCGAACAGGAATACATGTACGCGTTGGACTACGAGATTCCACTGATCCGCGAGCATCGGGCTGACCTTTACGTGTTCCCGAACGAGCCGCACCAGAAGTTCCAGCCTCGGCACAAGCTGGCCGTGTACGACCGCAACCTCGACTGGTTCCGGTTCTGGCTGCAGGGCTACGAGGATCCGACGCCCTCGAAGAAGACACAGTACGCGCGCTGGCGACAGATGAAAGCGGGCATGGCGGTGCGCACCCCATGATTTGGGCCACACGATCTTCAGGCCTGGTGGCGGATCCAGTTCTCGACGGCGCACAGATCGAATATCCGCATGAACCTGTCGTCTCGGGTGGCCAGATCACGGTCGAAGAATCGCCGTAGGGAATCGGTGTCGAGAAGCCCTTGCCCTTCGAGCTGACCCGACAGGAGGTATTCCTGGAGCACACTCTTGTTCTGGCGGTAGGCCGCTCCGGAGTAGTTCATGAATGTCCCTTTGCTGCGGCGGTGCAGAATGTCGGGAGGCAGGACGTCCGCAAACGCGTCCCGGGCGACAGCGCGATTCCGACCTTCGGCTATCCACATCCAGCTTGGAACCTTCAGGCAGGCTTCCACGACGGGTTGGGATAGTAGCGGCATTCGCAGATGCCACTTCGCCCCGCGCGCCAGCCCATCCCTGAAGACCTGGGTGCCGGCGAGATCGAAGATGCGCTCCCTGTCTCCTGGCAGGGAGCCATCAGGTGCCGCAAACCAGGGGTGGGCCTCCAGCATGTCTTGGGCTGGTGTCGCGGCCAGGAACGATCTGTCGGCCTTGCGGGGTGGCCTCGGTGGAGCGAGCAGCTTCTTAAGTGCCAATCGACCCGCCTTCCAGACGGTGCATTGGTGAAGTTCGGCGAGGTCGGAGATCGCTGTGATACCGGCGATCATCCCGCGTTCCCGAAACGCGTCCGCGGCGGGAGCAGCGGTTCTCGTGTAGCAGAAGACCGTATCTCCACCCCCTCCGGAGAAAAAGCTGTTGACACCCAGCCGCCTGCCGATCGTCTCCTTCAGCTCATTGGATGCATGCTGAAGAAACCAGGTGCTCGGGGCGACCGCATGCGGCGGCGGGAAGTTGAAATGCACGTTCTCGAACCCAAGCGTCTCGATATGAAGCTCGGCGCGAAGTACATCTGCCATCAACATGGCATATCGCCGCTCGTCCGCACCGGGGACAGGCGTGACCAGGTTGCAGCACGCCACACGCGCATGCGCGTCCTGCAGGCAAGCAGCGACGATGGATGAGTCCAGCCCTCCCGATAGTTCCAGCAGGAGGGATTTGTCCGTCTCGGCCCAGCGATTCACCGTAGACGCCACCGCGCGTCGAACGTCAGCTTGTGCCTCACGCCGATCGCGATACCGTTGTTGTGGTGCGACGAAGTCCCACGGGGTCCACATCTCGTCGATGGTCGCCCCGTCTCCACGTATATTGAGTTGGTAACCTGGCAACAGTTCGCGTAAACCGATAAGCCCGGTGCGACCCGTTTTTAGGTACGGATAGATCAGGTTGCTGCGGATGAAATCCCAATCGATCTCCTTGGTATGCAGGCGCGCATGCGTTGCGATCGAGATGTCGGAGGCGATGAAGCCGCCACGTAACGAGTAAATGCAATCGACGCCACCGGACGGATCGCGCATGACCGTCGTCGCGTCTGGGTCGTCTTTCGGCGCATGAAGAAGCAGGTACTCGCCCCAGAGCTCGTCGATGACATGCTTTGCCAATTCGCCTCGTGACGACGCGCTGGCCAGCTTGGCACTATCGATTGGCGAGTGGCCATCGCGTGAGAAGACGTGGCCGATGAGCGCGCTTCCGGGCGACAGGCTCAGGACGGGCGTGTCATCCGAGGCATACAGCTCGATATGGCCCAAGGCCACCTTTTGTTGCAACCCGACCTCTCGGAGTGCGTGATCAATGTCGCTACCGTCATCGGTTGCGCGTGTGTGACGCCCCCGAAGCAAAGCGATGTAGCGATACATCACACGACCCGTATCGGCGTATGGGAATTGACGTTTCCCACGGTGTCGTTCAAGACAATGTCTTCCGCCTGCAACCAGCAATGTGCAGAGAAGGGATCAATTGCGACGCCGAAGACGACGTGGGCGTGGAGCTGTCGTTTGCGAAGAAACTTCGCCATTGCGACGGAATCCAGCAGGCAGCACATATCGACCGGCACATAGAGACGCGCACGTCGATATACGGCGGCGGCATCGGAGAGTCGGTGCTCGAGCAGTACTGCAGAGGGCGTGGCTTGTGCCGGTTGGGTGTGCTGATCGGCGCCAAGGCCATCGAGGACAGCCTTGAGGGTTGAGAGCTTCAACGCCACTCGCGTGCGCAGCACAATGGCAAGGACTTCCAGTAGCTCAAAAAGACAAGGTCTCCTTGTTGGAAGCGGAGCTTCCATGGCGCTGCGAATCGCAGGCTTGATGCTTCTTCGGCTGCCGATCGCCGTGTGTGGCTCGTCGACCAGTATGTTTCGTGCGATCAATCCGGTTATGTCCAGATCCGAAGTTCCGCTTCCTTCCAGGTAGCTGGCCAAGGCTCGTTCCATCGAATTCGGCAGCCGGAAGTACCGGTCGTTGTTGATATCGAGGAAGACGAAGTGTTCGCCTATCCGGCAGAACGACAGGTCGTCACGCAAGGCGTAGTGGGTCATGTCCATGCCCTGCAGAAAAGGAAGGGGCGCACCGGTCAGGTGCGCCCCTGCGCTTTAGTCCTGGGCGATGCCCAAGGCAGTGAAGCCCCCCATTTCCTCGCCGGACAGTGGGCCCCCTTGGGTGTCGGTGCTGGCAACGCCGAGCATGACGATCTCTTCGTCCGATGCATCGTTATGGAGGGTGTCTTCTCTCTTGCTGCTCATGTTCGATCTCCTGGGTGAAAGGGCGCGCCTCAGGCGCGCCCTGTGCTCACTCTTCGGAAATACCCAGGGCGTGGGTGCCGCCGATCTCCTCGCCTGCGAGCGGTCCGCCCTTGGTTTCCGTGCTGGCGACGCCGAGCACAATGACATCTTCCGGCGGGTTGGTGCGCATGTTCTCGTTCGTGTTCATCTCAGTCTCCTGCGGTCACGTCATGGCAGTCCCATGACGCGCGCAGCGTAAGAGTCGGAAATTTTGATTTTCAAATGATTATTGCGCTGTCATCCGGTGATTATTCGGGAAGCGTGACCGCCGTCCTGTAATGCCGGGCTCTGCTTCGATGCCTCTTCGGCCGACGCGGGGCAACCGTTGTAGTCGCGCAAAGCGGACCAGCGAGGTGGAATACCGGCGAGATCTAGCGGAAGTAGTCGCTGCCGTCGCTCAGCAAGGCCACGATGCACGGGACGAGTTGCTTGCGGCGCTCGTGGTAGTCGCGCAGTGCGGTTTTGAGGGATGGAATGTCGCGTGCCTGCCAATGCCGGTTCAGCTCCGAAAGCTCTTCGAAGCCGTGCTCGAGCAATCCTTGCTTGGCACGGCGTATCGGCGCCAGCCGGTCGTTGGCCTGCTTCACGGCATGGTGCAAGGATCCGTGGGCTGTCGCGCGGGCGATCGCGTCGAACAGTTGCCACGTCAGCTTGACCAGATCGTCGTCAGCGGACGCAAGCTCCAACGGCTCTGTCTTCCGCGCCGCCGGTGCTGCGCCGATATCGCATGCCATCAGCAACAGGCGTTCCATCCAGTCGTAGAGGTCGCGCATGGCGACTTCGGTGAGCAACGGGATGTGCAGTCCGCCGCGGGCATGATCGACGACCAGGGCCTCGCCGACCAGGCGATACAGCGCGAACCGGACTGGCGTAGGACTGGTCTTGAACTCGGCGGCGAGCCTGACCGGATCGATCCGCTGCCCGGGTGCGTAGCGCCCCGACCGCAGGGCGCGCCTGACCTGTCCGTACGCGAATGCACTCTTGGAGTGGATCGAATCCATAGCTGGACTCCGCCGGGAACGGGGTTCGCTTCTTCAGCCACCAGGAAGCGAACCCGTCCCCGTTTTACTTGCCGGCAGGGCCGAGGCGCGCGCCGAAGTGGCGAGCGCCCGGGCGGGTATGGCGAGCACATGGGTACGAACGGCATGGGTCATCGTGGAGTCGGGTGCTCCGTTCCTTCCGGACGGACGCAGGCTGCGGGCCGCCGTCATCGCGGTTCGCCTTGTGGTCGATCGAAACCCGCTTGCCGGGAATGGGCGCCAAAGTTCGCGCCCTGCATGCCAGGAACGAGGGGTGCGTCTTTCGCCGCGAACGTGCCTGTCCCCGGAACCCGCATCGGCCCTGCTGCAACCCAAGCCTTCATGAACCCCCTCCATAACGGCTCGCAACATCTTACGTCCAACCGGCCGGGAAAAGGGCGCGATTTCCCCCGGTGCGCCCAAACAGGGGTGCGCAGCGCACTTTCGAAGCGGTCCGGCGAAAGGTCGGCCCCGGCGAAACCGGGGCGCGGGAGCTTGAGTCCAACCGGAAGGAGCGCCGGTTCACGCAGCAGTCGTCCGGTGGCCAAGAAATCTCGCCCCGCAGCGTGGTTCCTGGGCATATGGCCTATTTTCCTATTTTGGGTATTATGGCCCCAAGAACGATGCAGGAGATCTCCATGTCCTTTGCCACGAAACGCGATGCCATCAGCGCCTTGCCGAAGACCCCGGCGTCCGATGTGAAAAAGCTCGGCTGGCGCGGCGTGATGCGCGATGTCCAGAAGAGCGGACGTGTCGTGGTGACCAATCACGATGTGCCCGAGGCGGTCATCCTGTCGGCGCGCGAGTACGAGGCGATCATCCAGGCCCTGGACAAGGCCAGGGGCAGGGACCAGGCAACGCTCGAGGCCCTGCGTGAGCGCTTCGATGAACGGCTGAAGGCGCTGAAGGCGCCGGGAGCGGCGGCCAAGTTGCTGGCCGCTGCGAGGAAGCCCGTGAAGCTCCGCGGCAAGGTCAAGGCGGGGGGCTCGTATTGAGCGAGCGCCCGGTTCTTTATGTGCTGGCCGGCGTGAACGGCGCCGGCAAGAGTTCCATTGGCGGCCAGCACCTGCTCGACGTGTCCGGGATGCCCTGGTTCAACCCGGACACGTTCGCGCGCGAGTACCGGGAAGCTGTCGGGTGCGGCCAGGAGGAGGCCAATGCCATTGCATGGAGCGAAGGCATGCGATACCTCGACGAGGCCATCGCGAACGGTACGAGCCATGCCTTCGAGACCACCCTGGGTGGCCGCACCGTTCCCGCGAAGATCGCGGCGGCGGCTGCCACGCACGACGTCGTCATCTGGTACTGCGGCCTGGCTTCGCCGGAGCTGCACATCGCGCGCGTGAAGGCTCGCGTCGCTTCGGGCGGCCACGACATTCCCGAGGGCAAGATCCGCGAACGGTACGAATCGTCCCTGGTGAACCTGATTGCGTTGCTTCCCCGCCTGTCGTCCCTGATGGTCTACGACAACAGCACGGAAGCCGAGCCGGGGGAATCGATTGCGGACCCGGTACCGGTCCTGGCCCTGCACGAAGGGAAGATCCTTTTCCCGGACACGGCCGCCGCCATCGAGGCGACGCCCGACTGGGCCAAGCCACTGGTCGAGGCAGCCTTGAGCGAACGCGGGTAGACGAGCCGTTCGTACGACGCATGAACGAAAAGGTGCCAGCCATGCCTCTGGCCACCGACGCTGGCAACCTTCGCGATCCGATGCTTCAAACCTTGCGCTCCGGAGTTCTTTGCCGGCGCACAGGGCTGCCGTGGTGGCGCGTGGGCCGCAGGCCCGGGCGCAAGGTACACACCTTTGCGTTCGTCCAGGCGCGGGGGTGAGGATGTTGGCGCGCGGGGGCGGTATTGCGGTTGGCGCCGGCTGCCCATGGCCGAGCTGATCCGGCGCCTGCGGAAGGACTAGACTGGTCTCGGCAAACGTTCCCGCCCGCAGGGCGTGGAGGGTTTCGGCATGGTGACCTGGGCGTACGCGGCACTTCTGGCATGGCTTGTTGCCATGCCTGCACCGGTCACGTCGGTTGCGCCGGTTCCCTCGATCGCGCCGGTCCCCTCGGTCACGCCGGTGACGCCGGCCGCGCCAGTGACGCCGGCCGTGTCGCCGATGCCGCGTCCGGAGCAGGTCATGGCGGTGCCGCCGGAGTTGCGTGCGCAGCTGCAGCAACAGGTCATCGATGCCGGCGGTTCTGGAAGGGCGCGACTGGAGCGGCTGGTGGGTTTCCTGTTCCAGAAGCCGGGCCTGGGCATGGAGTATTCGGCCGGCGCCACCTTGACCATCGATCAGGCCTACCGCACGCGCAAAGCCAACTGCCTGACCTTCACCCTGCTGACCGTGGTGCTGGCACGCGAGTCCGGCTTGCAGGCCTACGGGCAGGAGCTTGACGACATCGTGGCCTGGCGCGTGGGCGACGACGTCATCTACCGGTTCAACCACGTCAACACGGGAATCACCATTGGTCACTCGCGCCTCACGGTGGATGTGGCGCGGGATCTGGTGATGGCGCGCGACTCACCCAAGCCGATTTCTGACCAGCGTCTGCTGGCGCTCTACTACAGCAACCGCGCCGCCGAGCTGCTTGCCGGCGTCTCGCCCGCGGCGGCCGCTCCGTACATGGCCATGGCGTTGCAACTGGCCCCGCGCTATGCCAGCGCCTGGGCCAATGCCGGCGTGCTGCACCTGCGCCAGGGCGACCCGCGAGCGGCCGAACGCGATTACCTGAAGGCGCTGGCGCTCGACCCGGTCAACGCGGGTGCGCTTGTCAACCTGGTGGTGCTGTACCGGAGCAACGGCGACGAGGCGCGTCGCGCCATCTATGCGCGGCGTCTCGAGAAAGCCCAGGTGAAAGACCCCTACTTCCAGTTCATGCAGGCCGAGGACGATGAGAAGCGGGGCGATTACGCGGGTGCCGTGCAGCACTACCGGCAGGCCATTCGCCTTTATGACGGCGACTCGCGTTTCTACGTCGGACTGGCCCACGCTTATCAGCAGCTGGGCGAGGAGCGCCACGCGCAGCGAGCCATGGACCGTGCCGCCGCGCTCGGCCGCAGCAGCGCCGGGGGCAGAAACTAGGCCACAGGGCGCGTTTTCGGGTGGGCCAGGCGGGTCGTGGCCAAGCGGGTCGCAGCCCCTTTTCCTGGCCGTATAAGCTGCCCCGGTTTGCTCATGTCGGAACGACCACAGGCCCAACCCCGATGCTCGCACTCTCCATCGTCGCTCCGAATGGCGCCAACATCGCGGCGGGGCGCAAGACCCTCGAAATCCGTACGTGGCGCCCGCCGCGGTTGCCGTTGCGGGATCTGCTGATCGTCGAGAACCGTATCTTCCTCACCGGGGAGGATGAAACGGACCCCGACGGCATCGCGGTCGCCGTGGTGGATGTCGAGGAAGTGCATGCCTGGCAGCCATCGGAGTTGCAGGCGGCTTGTGCCAGCCGATGGACTCCGGACATGTGGGCCTGGCATGTCACCCATGTGCGGCCGATCGGCGGCGCCTTTCGCATCGCTGCCCGGCGCAAGCTTTACGAGGTGCGGGCCAGTGATGCATTGCTCGAGCGCCTGGGCCGACCAGGGCCAGCTCAAGGGTGATTGGCCGATCGAAAAGCGAGGTGCCTCTGCGAGGAGCACGCCACCATAGGTTTCGCCGGCATCACACCGCGAAAAGGGCGGGGCGTCAGGCCCCGGCCGGGCGCCGGCGACGAGGAACCGCCGACGGGTCGGGGGAGTTGATTGGAGACCCGTTCTCCGCCCCGCCTTTGGCCCGGACGTATACTGTTTTCGCTGCTCCACGGCCGCGCTACGCGCCCGTTCCGGCCGCCCTGTCCTGCTCCGGGAGAGCCGTCATGAAATCTTCCTCGCTGCTGCGCCTGCTGTGCCTTGCCTGCCTTGCCCTCGCTTCCGTCATCGCGCGGGCCGCGACGCCGCCGGACAACGTGAGCGTGCGCTACAAGGACCCGCAGCACTTCACCGAGGCGAAGCGCAGCCTCGGGGTACACCTGGTCGACGCCGACGCTTACCTGGAACCGCTCAAGGCCTATATCGTCCAGCGCGCCTCGCGCATCCTGGCGCCGGGCCAGCGGCTGGACATCGAGGTGACCGACGTGGTCCGTGCCGGCGCATACGAGCCCTGGCGCGGCCCCAACTTCAACGACGTGCGCATCGTCAAGGACATTTATCCGCCGCGCATCGACCTCAACTTCACCTTGCATGGCGCCGACGGCAAGGTGCTGCGCCAGGGCCAGCGCAAGCTGCGCAACGCGGCCTTTCTCAGCAGCGGCTCTCCTGTCGACCAGGATTCGTTGCGCTACGAGAAGTCCCTGATCGACCTCTGGCTTCGCCGGGGCGCCGGGAATCTTTGACGCCCGCCCGGCGCGCTCCTCCCGGGAATCGCCCCGTCCAGGGAGACCGGAATCACAAGTCCGAGCGAACCTTGGCCTGCAAGTCGACTCTGACCCCCGTTTTGCTGCACTCTTCACCGACTTGTCATGCGCAAGCCAGGGGGCTCCGTGATCGCGAGGTTGTCGCAAGTGCACTGCAGCGTGGCCGGCGGGGTTTGCGTGCATCATGGATGAGCGCAAGGGCGTTCCCGGCTGGGTGGCCGTTGCATCCGTCGCATTGATGACCCTGCTCGCACTGGCTGCCCTTCATGCGCCGCGCCGCGCGCATTTCGCGGTGGCGACCGAAGTCACCCTGACGCCGCTTTCGCCGACCGCCGCGGTCAAGCTGTGGTTGAGCACGGCCGATCGCCGGCTGCGCCTGGTGCGGCAGCCCGACATCGAGGCGGCCGCCGGCGAGTCGCCGCCCGCCGACGTGGTCGTCGACATCGGCAGGAAATACCAGTCCATCGTCGGCTTCGGGGCGGCGCTGACCGACTCGTCGGCGTGGCTGATCCGGAACCGGCTGAACGAGCAGCAGCGCAGTGCGTTGCTGCGCGAGCTGTTCGGCCCGCCGCCCGGCCTCGGCCTGGGCATGCTGCGCCTGACCATCGGCGCCTCGGATTTCTCGCTGCAGCCGTACACCATGGACGACCTGCCCGCCGGCCAGGTCGATCCCGAGCTGCAGCATTTCAACGTCGCCTCCAATTTGCACGACGTCATCCCGGTCGTGCGCGAGGTGATGTCCATCAACCCCCAGCTGCGCATCATCGCCTCGCCGTGGAGCGCGCCGGCGTGGATGAAGGACAGCGAAAACCTGATCGGCGGGGCGTTGCTGCCGCAGTTCGAAAGCACGTACGCGGACTATCTCGCCAAGTACGTCGACACCTACCGCGGCTACGGTATCCCCATCTTCGCGCTGACCGTGCAAAACGAACCGGGCTTCATACCGCAGACCTACCCGGGCATGGATTTTCCGGCCGCCACGCGGGCGCGCATCATCGCGCGGTATCTCGGCCCGGCGCTGGCGGGGCGCAAGCCCAGAACGCTCATCCTCGGCTGGGACCACAACTGGGACGAGCCGGAGCAACCCCTGGGCGTGCTGGCCGACCCCGATGTCGCGCGCTATGTCGATGGCATTGCCTGGCACTGCTACAGCGGCAGCCCGTATGCGCAGGGCCAGGTGCATCGTGCGTTTCCGAAGAAGGATGCCTACATCACCGAGTGTTCCGGCGGCGACTGGGAGTCCAGCAAGAACGGCGAGCTGCTGTGGTTTACCCGCGACCTGCTGCTCGTTGGGCTCAGGCAGTGGGCGCGCGGCGTCGTGTACTGGAACCTGGCGCTCGACGAGCAGCACGGGCCGCATTTCGGCGGCTGCGATGCCTGCAAGGGCGTGGTGACGATCGACTCGCGCACGGGCGAGGTGGAGCGCAACGACGAGTACTACGCGTTCGCGCACTTCAGCCGGTTCGTCCTGCCCGGCGCCGTCCGCGTGGGCTCCAACGCCACCGACAAGGGCATCGACAATGTGGCGTTCCAGAACGCCGCGGGCGGATCGGTGGTCCTGGTGGTGGTCAACAGCAATGCGGAGACGCGCCGCGTCTCCGTGAAGCAGGGCCGGACCCGTTTCGACTGCGCGTTGCCGCCGCAGAGCGTCGCGACCTTCGAATGGAACCCGGACCGGGCAGGCGGCGCCGCGGAAGCGACGGGCCCATCGCCGGTCGATCCGCTGCCGGCCGGAAAGCCGCCCGGCACCGCGGCCGCCGGCGGGACCGGCGGCGAACGCAAGGTGGCCGAGTGATGCCGTGTTCCGACAGGCGCCTTTTCTGCATCGACGGAGTCGCATGATGTACCCAGCTTCCGGTTTGCTTCGAAGCGTGGCCGCCGCGGCGATGCTGCTTGCGGGCATCGTCCCGCTGCCGCTTTGCGCACAGGCGGCGCCCGCCGCGCGGGGGCCGAAGGTCGTGGTGATCAGCCTGGACGCCTTCGCCGCGGCCAGCCTGCACGAGCCGCAGCTGCCCGCGCCGACGCTGCATGCGCTGATGCAGCGCGGCGTCCATGCGGTTTCCATGCGGCCGATCAACCCCACCGTCACCTGGCCGAACCACACCGCCATGGTCACCGGCGTCGACGCGAGCCGCCACCACGTGCTGGTCAACGGGCTCATCGTCAACCAGCGCACCGCCACGCCGCCCCGGATCGACATGGGGGCGCCGAAGTCCCGGCTGGTCGCCGCCGCCACCGTCTACGACGCCGCGCACCGGGCGGGCCTCACCACGGCGCAGGTGGACTGGGTCGCCATCGAAGGCGCGTCGAGCATCGACTGGCAGTTCGCCGAACACCCCGATCCCGACGGCGCCATCGAGCAGAGCCTCGTGCGGCAGGGCGTCGTCACCCGCGGCCAGCTCGCGCATTTCGGCGAACCGTCCCAGGCGTGGCGCGATCGCATCTACACCCGCGCGGCGGTCGACATCATCCGGCGGCATCACCCCGACCTGCTGTTGCTGCACCTGCTAGCGCTGGACAACATCGAGCACGAGACGGGCTTCGGCAACGACTCGGGGCGCAACACCATCGGCTTTCTCGATGACCGCGTGAAGGAGGTCGTCGACGCGGTGCGCGACGCCGGCGACCTCGACCGCACCGCCTTCATCATCGTCTCCGACCACGGCCAGCAGAACGTCCGCCGGCTGGTGCACCCCAACGTCCTGCTCAGGGAGGCCGGCCTGCAGGCGGCCTCCGCGGCGCAGCCCAGCTTCTGCCTGCCGGACGACGGTTTCGCCCTGGTCTTCCAGCAGCGCGCCACGGAAGCCTCGACCGAAAAGCTGAAATCGCTGTTCGCGGGCAAGCCCGGCATCCGCGCGGCGCTGACTCCCGCCGAAGCGGCGCAGCAAGGCTGGCCGGTGCCGGCGCAGAGTGACCAGGCGCCCGATCTGCTGCTCTACGCGGCGGACGGCTACGCTTTCAAGGAGGGCGACACGGGAGACTTCGTGACGCCGACCCGGGAAATCGGCGCCCACGGCTACCCCAACTCGAACCCCCTCATGCAGGGCATCTTCATCGCCGCGGGCGCCGGCATTCGGGCCAGGGGCGAAATCCCGGCCTTTCCCAACCTCGACGTTGCGCCGACGATCGCGCAGCTCCTGCACATTTCCCTCGGCACGGTCCAGGGCAAGCCGCTGGCGGAGATCCTGGAATCGCCGCCAGCGGCTTCGGCGCCGGCGCGGGCGGCGTCCGCGGCGGGCCGCTGAGCCGAAGGCCGGGCCACGCGCTCGGCAAGGGGCGTCTGCAGATGGCGAGCGGACCATCGCGATCGGGTCGCCGCCGCGGCCGTCGCCGTTCCGGTCCGGTGCTAGAGTGCTTCGCTTCCCCGCCACAGCGAAGCGAGCCACGCGATGACGACCCAGGCCTTCTACCCCATCGGCATACCCGGACGTCCCTGGGGCGAAGCGGAGGTGGCGGCCTGGCGCTCGCGGCAGAGCATCAAGCGCAGCTACGCGGCGGACGTGCTGGGTGTGATCGAGACGCTGCGCGCACGCTTCGACGTGTCGGAGTACGGCCGGCTGGAGTATGCCTCCGGCAGCTATCCGCTGTTCGCGATCGAGAGCCGCGGCTGGCGCGACGAACTCCCCATCGCGCTGGTGACCGGCGGCGTGCACGGCTACGAAACCAGCGGCGTGCACGGAGCGCTGCAATTCGTCGACCGGCATGCGGCGGACTATGCGGGGCGGATCAACCTGCTGGTGGCGCCCTGCGTCAGCCCGTGGGGCTACGAGCGCATCCACCGCTGGAACCCGGACGCGATCGACCCGAACCGCTCGTTCCGCGACGACAGCCCGGCGCAGGAATCGGCGGCGCTGATGCGGCTGGTCGCGCCGTTGTGCGATCGCGTGCTGGTGCACATCGACCTGCACGAGACCACCGACAGCGACGAGAGCGAGTTCCGCCCGGCGCTGGCCGCGCGCGACGGCAAGCCGTACGCGCCGGGCACGGTCCCGGACGGCTTCTACCTGTGCGCGGACAGCGCGCGGCCGGAGCCCGCCTTCCAGCAGGCGGTGATCGCGGCGGTGGCGAAGGTCACCCACATCGCGCCGGCCGATCCCGACGGCACCATCATCGGCTCGCCGGTGGTGGCGCATGGCGTGATCGAGTACGCCTGCCGCCAGCTGGGCCTGTGCGCCGGCATCACCGACGCGCACTACCGCACCACCACCGAGGTCTACCCCGACAGCCCGCGGGCGACGCCGGAACAGTGCAACGCCGCGCAGGCGACGGCGATCTGCGCGGCGATCGATTTCGCGCTGGCGCACGGCGGCCATTGACCGGCGTGCCGGCCGTTTTGCCGTGCCGGCGGCTTTCGACTTGGCGCAGCGCCGGTTTGCCGGGAGTCGGCGGCGGCATGGCCGAAGACCGCCGGGCGATGCCTGATCGAATCAGTGGTTGATCCTTTCCAGGGCCATGCCCTTCGTCGTCGGCCCGAACAGGCCGATGACGGCGATGCCGGTGACCATGGCGATGGCAATGAACACGGCTACCGCGAGTACGCCGCCCTCATTCAGGAAATAACCGATGGCGAGGCCCGCAAAGGCGGCGGCGATCCGGCTCCACGAGTACACGAAGCCGATGGCGCGGGCCCGGATGCGGGTGGGATAGAGCTCCGCCTGATAGCTGTGGTACGCGTACGACATCACGTTGGCGGCAAGGGTGAACAGTACGCCGAGGGCGATCAGGGCGGGCGGATCGCTGACCTGCGAGAAAGCCAGCATCGCCAGTCCCATGACCACCAGCCCGAGGATGATCTGCAGCTTGCGCTCGATGCGGTCGGCGAACAGCGTGCCCAGCAGCGGCCCGAAGGGATTGGCGATCGCGATGATGAACGAGTATTCGAGGCTGTGCGTCAGGGTGATTCCGCGGGCGATCAGCAAGGTCGGCACCCATGCCGCGAAACCGTAGAAACCGACCACCTGTGCCATGTTGAATACCGAAAGCATCAGCGTGCGCTTTCGATAGGTCGCCGAGAATATCTCCAGGAATCTTCCGCGGCCTTTCTCTTCGGTCGACTCCTGCCGGGGCGCCGGCAGGTCCTGGCCGGTTTCCGCGCGGACCTTCCTTTCGATCATCGCGACTACCGCTTCCGCTTCGTCGACACGCCCTTTCAGGGCAAGCCAGCGCGGGCTCTCCGGTATCTTTCGGACAAGCAGCCACACGACCCCGGCGCCGATCGAGCCGATCAGCACGACCCAGCGCCAGCCGTCGAGAGCGAGCGGGCTGAGCGGCACCAGCAGCCACGCCAGCAGGGCGACGATGGGAACCACGCAGAAGGTGATGAACTGGTTGATGGAAAAAGCCCGGCCACGCTCGGGGCCCGGAATCAGCTCGGAGATGTAGGTGTCGATGGTGATCAGCTGCACGGCGAAGCCGATGCCGGCGATGAAGCGCCAGATGTTCAGCATCTCCCCGGTTTGCTGGAACGCCATGATCGCGGTGCAGGCGACGTACCAGATCAGCGACCAGGTGAATACCGGCCGCCGGCCGAAGCGGTCCGGCAGGTGGCCCAGCAGCACCACGCCGAACCACAGGCCGGCGAACGTGCTGAAGACGAACGTGCCGAATCCCGCGACCTTGATGCTGTCGAGCGCGGCTAAGAACCCCAGCGATTGCGGAGTGAACAGGCCCGACTTGATCATTCCCGGCGCCACGTAGCCGGTGAAAAACAGGTCGTAGAACTCGAAGACGCCGCCCAGCGAAATCAGTATGACGATGGTCCAGACCGTACGCGACGGTGGCAGTCGGTCGAGGCGGGCGGCGATTCTGGCTGATTCGATTTCGGACACGGGGGTTGCCTGTCGGTAGTGTGGATCGTCCCCGGCGGGGCCGGGCGACGCTGTGGACGTGCCGCAGCGGCGAGGATCGCGCAGGACCGGCTGGCCATGGCGAGAATCACCGGAGCGGGCGATGGATCGCATCAGAACTTGATCGACGCCATGGCATAGACCAGTCGCCCGATCGGCGAATAGGTGGACACGTCGGCGTTGTTGTCGGTGAACGCCTGCGGCGCGCGTGGCGGCATGCGGTCGAACAGGTTGTTGATGCCCGCGCCGACCGACCAGCCCTTGACCAGGCCGGATGCTTCCAGGTCCCTGGCGTAACCCACGCGGAGGTCCCACGTGGTGTAGCTGCTCACGCCCAGCGGCTTCAAGGTCTTGCTGGTGGCATAGACCAGCCCGCCCGGGCCGATATCGGTGACTGCGGACATGTAGGTATTGCCGAGGTTCGCGTCCCAGTTGCCGTACTGCCAGTCGAGGGTGGTGTAGAAGCTGTACTTCGGGATCGTTCCCTGCACGCCGGTGCCGCCGTTGGTGGCGAAGCCGGCGTAGTTGTAGAACGCCTGCCCCGGCAGGGCCTGGAACTGGTACTTGAAGAACATTGCGCCGTTGGTGGCCAGCGTGAACGTGCCCAGGTTGGCGGTGGTGAAGTAGTACTGCGCCGTGAGGTTGGCCGAGCGCACGTGCAGGCCGCCCAGGTTGGTGAAGCGGTCGATCGCGTAGAGGTTGTTCGGATCGCCGCCCGAGCGCAGGTAGTTGCCCACCTGGCCCGGCGCAGTGAACGCGGTGGCGCCGGGCAGTCCGGGGAAATTGCCCAGCGCGAGGTTGCCCGAGAACGGCGACGCCGCACCGAGCTGGTCCACACTCTGCAGGATATTGGTGAAGCCGATGCCGCCGGGGTAACCGCGCTGGTCCACCGACGAATAGTCCAGCGTGACGGTGAGGCCCTTGAGCGCGGCCGGGTTGAAGGTGACGCCCAGTGAGCGGGTAACCGCCTTGCTCGGCTTCAGGTTGGGGTTGTTGCCGTCCTCGCCGTTGAATTGCAGTCCCGGCAGGCCGAACACCGACCGGATCACGCCGCTGCCGATCTGCCGCGTATCGGTGGGGCCGAACATCGCATACAGCGTCGGTGCAGTGAACGAACGTGAAAACGATCCGCGCACGGTGAACTGGGAGTCGAACGGCTCCCAGCGGAAGCCGATCTTGGGCACCAGCGAGTGGCCGGCGTCGCTGTATCTCTCGGCGCGCACCGCGCCCACCAGATCGAACGCATGCGCACCCGGCAGGGTCCACGACGCGCTGGTGATCGGCACGCGGAATTCGGCATAGGCACTGTCGATGGTGCGGCTCTTCGAGAACGGATCGGCGCCGATGCCGCCGATCCAGTTGTGGTTGGTCGGGCCGGTATTGGTGCCGTTGGGATCGGTGTGCGCGGAGAGCGCTTCCCTGCGCGTGCCCGCGCCTGCGGCAAATCCGATCGCGCCGGCGGGCAACTCGAACAGCTTGCCGACCAGTTTGGCGTCGACCGAGTTCAGCGTGCTCTTCGCGTCGATCACCTCGGTGCCGTAGAGGTTGCCGAGCATCGCCGGCGTGATGCCGCCCGCCAGCGCGAAGGGATCCAGCGCCGGCTGGATCACGAACGGGCCGGCGCCGGAAAACCCAGTCGCCACGCGGCTGTAGCTGCCGCCGGCGAGGGGATTGCCCTGCGCGTCGTAGCCGCCGGCGATCGCGCGCGAAAGATTGGGTGCATAGATCACGTTGCGCTGTTGCTGCTCGAGCTTGTCCTCGCTGTGCACGCCCGATACCTCCCAGCTCCAGCCGCCGCCGATGTCGCCACGCAGTCCGCCGGTCACGCGCTTGGCCACGGAGTCGTTGAAGTACTGCTTGGGCCGCGGCTGATAGGCGAAGATGACCTGCTTGAACGGGCCGGCCAGCGGGTTGTGCGGCGCGCCCGCCGGTACCGTCACGGTGGAGGAGATCGGCAGGAACTGGGTGAAGCTGCGGGTATGCGAGTAGATGGCGTCGCCGAACGCGCTGAGCCGATCGTCGTCGATCAGGTCGGCGGTCGCGTTGACGGTGAATGCATCCTGCTTCTGCCTCAGCAGCAGGGTCTGGAACCGCGACAGGTCGTAGCCGGACGCCACCCCGGCCGGCGTGGTCGCCACGTAGGTACCGTTGTTGATGAGGTCGTTGACCGCGGTCGCCGTTGCCTGCGTGCCGGTCGGATTGCGCATGCCGGGCGAATCCACCCCTGGTGCCAGGAGGGCGCCGGGGAACAGGCCGTTGGCGCCGACCGCGCCGGGCACGTTGGACAGGTGCCCGGTGAACGGGCTGCTGAAACTGCGCGCGTTCTGGCGCAGCGGATCGCTCTTCGAGGTGCTCGCCGTGGCCGTGACGCTGATGCCGTGCCCGGACGTGCCGGCCACCACATAGGCGGAACGCTCGCCGTAATGTCCCTTGGCCGAGCCGTAGCGCGCGCCCACCTGCACGCCCTGGTAGTCCGATTTCAGGATGATGTTGACGACGCCACCGATGGCGTCCGAGCCGTAGATGGCCGAGGCGCCGTCGGTGAGCACCTCGATGTGGTCGATCGCCGCCACCGGTATCTCGTTGGCGTCGACGAAGCTCTTGCCGCCGATGCCGTTGATGCCGCTGGTCGCCACGCGGCGGCCGTTGACCAGCACCAGCGTGTCCAGGTTGCGCAGCTGGATCTGCGAGCCGCCGGCGGTGTTCTGGTTGGTGTTGTTGGCGTTGCTGTTGCCCGCATTGCCGCGGCCGGCGAACGACGGCACCACCTTGCGCAGCAGGTCGAGCACGTTGGTATTGACGCCGCTGGCCTTGATCGCGTCGCTGTCGATGGACGTTACCGGCACCACCGCCTGATCCGGTGTGGTGGGAATATTCGACCCGGTCACCGTAACCACATCCAGGGTGGTCACTTTCTTGGCCTGGCCGGGATTGCCGGTGTCAGCGCCGGTGGCGGCCGCCGCCGTGGCGTGGCCGGCCAGGCCGACGCTCAGGAACAGCGCGCCGAACAGCGCATTGCGTGGATGGTTCTGCATGGTATCTCCCCAGGTATCACGTCAGGTTCCGGGCAATCCGCGCGACGGGCCCTTCCCCATGCATCGACATCCCGGGGCGGTGCGCAGCGACTGTATTCAGTTTGTTGTTTCAGTTCTTTGGTAGGTCAGTACGGTGAAGCTATGGTCGAAATAGAAGTTCGGGTAAAACGGCGCCACCGCGGTGTCCACTTTCATGGCCGGGTCGACGCCCCCTTCGGCGGCGACCAGGTACACGCGATCGCGCTGCGGGTCGAGCGCCAGCGTTCGCGCCGTCGGCCGGGTGGTGATGGCCTGTTCGAGCCGGTAGCTGTCGGCGCCCAACTGGTCGATCACCAGCAGGTTGGCGTCCACGCCGTTGGACGCGTAGATGCGGCCGGTGGCGGGGTTGAACGCCACGCCATCGTTGCCGCGGCCGATCGGCAGGCTCGCCACCACGGCGCCGGTGTCGGCGTCGAGCACGGCCAGCAGCGGCCGCTCGCTGCGGCAACCGACGAAGACGCGCCGGCTCTTGGCGTCGTAGTCCAGCCCGGTGGGCTGGCTGCAGGGCGCGGTCGACCAGGTTGCCGTGACCGCATGCGTGCGGGCGTCGATGCGCACCACCGCATCGCGGTCGCGCTCGGCCACGAAGATGTGGCCTTGGCCGTCCGGGGCCGACGCCTCGATCTTGTGGCTGGGCAGCGGCAGCGTGGCGACGGGCTGGCCGCTGCGGGCATCCAGGAAGGCGACCTTCCCGCTGTCGCCCATGGTGAAGAGAACCTGCCCGGTCACCGGTTCGTAGCTGCCCGCATCGGCGTCGTCGCCGAAGCGGATGCGTCGGACCGTCTTCAGCGACGCCAGCTCGAACTCGGTGGTGGTGCCGTCTCCGTTGACGGTGTAGCCGCGATCGAGTTGGGGCACGAGGATCGCCTTGTTCGCACCTTCGGAATCGGCGATCGTCGCAACGACCTTTTGTGCCGCCACGTCGAACACGGTGGCGCCACTATGCCGACGGCCGATGAACAGGTGCGAGCGGGCGGCATCGTAGGTCAGGTAATCCCACCCCGGCGCCTTGCCCGGCAGGGTCACCGCCGAACCGAGACGGTAGAAGCGCGTCGCGGCATGACCCGGCGACGGCAGCAGGGCGAGGCCGAGCAGTGCGATCGAGATGGCAGCCAACGGGATGCGTGGCCGCGTCTTTTCCTGTTGATGGTCCGGATGCATCACTGACTCCTATCGGCCCAGCGAGTACCACAGCACTTCGCCGCCCTTGCCGTGCTCGCCGGGCGAGGCGGCCAGGTAGAGGCGGTCCAGCTGCGGCACCACGATGCCCGACTTGGCGCCGGTCGCGCTGGGGATGCGCGGCCGCGCGGCGTAGAGGTCGGGGGTGACCTGCTGGAACACGCCGAGATAGCCGTCGCCGCCGGGCACATACACGCGCTTCCTGGCGCTGTCGTAGAACAGCCCGTCCGAAGTCGCCGGCGCATCCAGGCTGGCCACGGTGGCACCGGTATCGGTGTTGAGCACGAGCAGTTTGCTGGGGCTGCGGGTGCCGACGAACAGGCGGTGGCCGGCCTCGTCCAGCGCCATGGTCAGGTTGGTCTGGGCGCCGCTGAGCGGCCAGCGCGCGATCACCTTGAACGTCTTCTTGTCGACGACGTCCACTTCGTTGTGGTCGGCCACGTTCACGAACAGCCGGTTGCCGTGCTGCTCGTCCTTGACCGCCTCGGTGTGGTCCGAGTCGAACCGCAGCTTGGCGTACACATGGCCGGTGAGCGGATCCACCTCGTTGAGGAAGCAGTCCTTCATGTCCACGTCCTTGCCGCCGGTGACGATGTACAGGTGGCCGGTCGAGGTGTCGTATTCGGCCGAGTCGGCGCCGGGTTCCAGCGCGAGGTGGCCCACGACCTTGTAGGTGGTGGCATCGAGTACCTTGGTCATGCCCTTGCCGCTGTCGGTGACGATCAGGCGGTTGTGCTCGGGCAGGTAGATGATCGCGTGCGGCGTCTCGAAACCGGTGAGGGTGCGCTCATGCTGGCCGGTCTTCAGGTTGAACAGCTCGAGCGTGCCGTGATCCTCGGCCGCCAGGAACAGGCGATTGCCCTTGACGTCAATACCGAAGTGATCGAAATCGCCGGCGTACCCGGGCTTCCAGCTGGTGCTGCGCCCGGCCAGGGTAGCCGTCGGGTCGGCCACGGCCGCCGCTGCCGGCATGGGTTCCATCAGCTTCGCCAGCGAGGGAATCTTCGCGCGCAGCTCGTCGCGGATCGCAAACCCTTCGCGCTGCAGCGCCGCCTTGTCGTCGCCCGGCTTGTACGGAAGCACGATGCCCGCCGCGCCGAGCGTCCGGCCCTTGGCGTCGAGCAGGCGCGTCTCCACCTCGAAGCGGTTGCCGTTGACCTCGAGGTTGGGGATGCCGGTGTTGATCGCGCGCATGTCGTCTTCGTCGGCCGCCTTGCCGAAACGGCCGATGCTCGATCCCACTACCACGTTGGTCGACGTGCCCGGCGGCACGGCGTGCAGCATCAGGATAAGCAGCCTGGGATGCGCGGCCATGGTCTGCTCGACCAGCTGCTGCGCATAGGTATGGGTGGGAACGGCCGGATTGAACTGGTAGGGCTGGGTCAGATTGCCGACGTTGGAAATTTTCCGGCTCAGCTGGTCGCGCACCGCCTCGGCCCGCTTCTCCAGTGCCGCCTTGTCGTCGCCGGCCTTGTACGGATACACGACGCTGAGCGCGCCGATGCGGTCGCCGGTGATGTCCAGCAGCGGCAGCTCGACCTCGAAGTGGTCGCCCGCCTTGTTGACCTCCAGGTTCGTCTTGCCGTTGTTGACGACATTCATGTCGTCCTCGTCGGCCTTCTTGCCGATGCGGCCGATGTTGGAGGCGATGATGACGTTGTCCGGCTGCTTCGGCGGCGTCACGTGCATCGCCAGGATGGCAATGTCGGGGTGCGCCTCTAGCGTGCCGTCCACCAGCTCCTGGGCATAGATTTTTGAGGGAACCTGGGCAAACAGCGATGGGGCCAGCAGGGCAGTAGCCAGAAACAGTGCGGAACGAACCATGGAAACTTTCCTCGACGGCTGGATGGCTGGATGATTGCAGCGGCGATTGGCGATTGGCGAACGGCGTCAGGTGTCCTTGAAACGACGGGCTTGTTGCCTGAAACGCGCCTCGAAGGTCCAAGGCACGGCTGCACCCTAGATGCATCACCTTGCGGATACCTGTAGCCATTCTTAAAAGATATTCAGGGGCGGATGTGCGCCGCGGGCAGCCGCGCAACACCATGCCGTGGCGGGTCTGCGAAGCCGCCGGTCGATGGCTGCGCAGGTACGGTGCTCCACCGCCCGGGCCATCGCCTCGCGTGCGGCGGTTCGGTGCGCACAGGGTTGTGCGACGCATCATCGGTTTCGCGCGCCGCTATCCTAGACTCGCTGCACCAGTGTCAATCGGCTGGGGCAGCATGAAAATACTCATCGTCGAAGACCAGCAACGCCTGGGGACGTTTCTCAAGCAGGGGCTGAGCGAATGTGCCTACACCGTCACCTGGGTGGTGACGTGTCGGGAGGCGCGCGACGCGCTCGCGGAAACCAGCTACGACGTCATCATTCTCGACCTGAGCCTGCCGGACGGTGACGGACTGCATCTGCTTTCCGAATGGCGCCGGGCGGGTTTCAACGAACCGGTGCTGATCCTCAGTGCGCGCGACAGCGTGGAGGACCGCATCAAGGGACTCGACCTCGGCGCCGATGATTATCTCCCGAAACCCTTCAGCTTCGAGGAGCTGCGCGCCCACGTCCGCTCACTGTTGCGCCGCCAGTCGGCGGTCAAGCAGACGGTGATCACCCACCGCTGCGTGCGAATGGATCTGCTGGGCCACACGGTCAAGCTGAAGGAGCAAAACGTCGACCTCACCAGCCGGGAATTCGCGTTGCTCGAGATCTTCATGCAAAACGTGGGGCGCACCCTTACCCGCTCGTACATCTCCGAAAGGATCTGGCCCGGCCTGACGGACAACAACCTGCTGGACGTCTACATGAGCCGGCTGCGCATGAAGCTGGAGTCCAATCCGGCCGAACCGCTGTTCAAGACCCTGCGCGGGATCGGCTATCAGCTGGTATGAAGTCGATCGGTGCGCGCATCACGTTCTGGTATGCGTTGAGCGCCACGCTGACTGTCGCCAGCCTGTTCATCGCCGGGTACCAGCTCCTGCAGAACTACGTCATCCGCGACCTGGATCTGCTGAACGCCACCGAGTTCCAGCAGATCAAGGCGCGCCTCGGCTCGGACTATCCGTCGCTGAACCGGGAAGTCATCGAGGAACGCATACGCCAGACCACGGAATATGCGTCGGTATTGTTCTACATAAGCATCGATTCGCCCAGTCGCGGGAACCTGTTCCGCTCGAAGAACCTGGCCGGCAATCCGCTGCCCGACGTGCCTAAAAGACATGTCTTCGAGGGCGTCATGCCGGGCGTCGGCGAGTTGCGGATAGCCGAGTTCGTGCTACCGCCGTTCGACGTCAGTATCGGCACGCCCATGGGTCAGGTCCGGAGGACCATGGTCGCCTACACCGAAGTGTGCCTCGCCCTGCTCATCGGCATGCTGCTGGCCAGCATCGCGATCGGGCTGGGGCTTTCCCGCGTGATGCTGCGCCCGGTTCGCCTGATCGGCGAAACGGCAAACCGCATCCGCTCGGACAACCTGACCGAGCGGATTGCCGTTACCGGCGTCGAGGACGAGATCTCGGGCCTGGCCACCCTGCTCAACCAGATGTTCGACCGCCTGGAATCGTCGTTCAACCAGGTGCGCCAGTTCGCGGCCGAGGTATCGCACGAGCTGAAGACGCCGCTCTCCCTGGTGAGGCTGCATGCCGAGAAGCTGCTGGTCGAGGGCAATCTGGGCCATTCGCACGAGGAAGCGGTCCTCGTCCAACTGGAGGAACTGGCCCGCGTCAACCAGATGGTCGATGAGCTGCTGTTCCTCTCCCGCGCCGAGGCGCAGGGAATCCGCATGGATCTCGTGGTGCAGGATCCCCACCGGTTCCTGCGGAGTTTCGAGCAGGACGTCCAGGCTCTCACCGAGCACCGGGGCTGCCGTTTCAGCTGTACCCACTACGGCGAGGGGCTGGTTGCTTTCGAGGAGCGCTGGCTGCGCCAGGTCGTCCTGAACATCCTCACCAATGCGCTCAGGATGTCGCCTCCCGGAGGCCTGATCACGCTGCGCTCGGAGCTGGAAGGCCATATCTGGAGGGTAAGCATCGAAGACGAGGGCCCCGGACTCACGGACGACCAGTACGAACGCGCTTTTGAGCGCTTCGTCCGCTTCAACCAGGTGAACACCGAAGACAAGGGCAGTGGCCTGGGCCTCGCCATCTGCCGCAGCATCATCCAGCTTCACAACGGACGCATCCACGCCGAATGCGGCACCGGGGGTGCCGGTTTGCGGGTGGTATTCGAGATTCCTGCAATCCACCACGACACAGTCGACAAGGTGCACGCGGCCTTTTGATTGCGTCGGGGACGGTGTCGGTGCAGCGGGAAGTTTTGCCGGTCGCAGCCGGACTTCCGCGAACGTTGCGCGGGATCGCCCCCAGTGCGAAGGTGGCGCGCGACATGTCGGCTCACCGTGTGTCCCGGCGATGAATCGAAGGGTCCCGGTGCACTTTCTGTGGCCCCCGACATGCTTCGCTTTCGCCCGATTCCGCAAAGGCCGCCCGATGCTCCGCGACGCCACCCCCGCCGATTTTCCCGCCATCCTCGCCCTCAACGAGGCGTTCGTGGCCGTGCTCAGTCCGCTCGACGGCGCGCGGCTGGCGCGGCTGCATGCGCAGGCGGCGCTGCATCGGGTGATCGAGCGGGAGGGGCGGGTCGAGGCGTTCCTGCTCGCGTTCCGCGAAGGGGCGGACTACGACAGCCCCAACTACCGCTGGTTCGCGCAGCGCTATCCGCATTTCCTGTATGTGGACCGCATCGTGGTGGCCGGCGACGCGCAGGCGCGCGGCGCCGGTCGCCGGCTGTACCGCGAGCTCTACGCGCTGGCGGTGCGCGACGCGGTACCGCTGGTCACCTGCGAGTTCGATCTCGAGCCGCCCAACCCGGCGTCCGAGCGCTTCCATGCCGGGCTGGGTTTCCGCGAAGTCGGCCGGCAGCAACTGCATGGCGGCCGCAAGACCGTTTCGCTGCAGGCGCTCGAAGTCGGCGCGGGTGACACGCCGCTGGCCGGCCACGGCTGACGGCTGTCCCCGACCGCCGCCGGGAAATCCGCCACCTTGCCGCGGCGGCAAGGAGCTATGCTGGCCGGGCGATCACGCCAGGAGCTTCCCGCCATGACCACGGTCTCCGGCAAGACGAAAAACGGGTTCGACTACGCAGGCGATTACGAGCAGGCGAGTGCCGGCCGCGTCATCTGGACGGCGACGTTCCGCCGCGACGGCGATTACGCCGGCATGCGGCATGGCTGCCTCTATGGCATGCAGGGTGTCGCGCCGGCGGCGCTCGACGACCTGGTGAAGGCCGATGTCGAGTCGACCTGGACCAACGCGACCTGACCGGCGCTTGCCCCGGCCACGCCGCGTCTCCCGCGCCGGGTGTGTCGAACGGCACGTGCTGTAGTCGATAATGTCCGCTCTTTCGACTGCCGGGCATGACCGTGACTGACCATCGGCAGCCGTTGCTGCTGCTCCCCGGATTCCTGTGCGACGAAGACCTGTGGCGCGACCAGCTGGCGGGCCTGGCCGACGTCGCCGACTGCCGGGTGGCCGACCTGGGCCATGCCGACAGCATCGCCGCGCTGGCGCAGCAGGTGCTGGCGACGGCGCCGCCGCGCTTTGCGCTGGCGGGCTTCTCGTTCGGCGGCTACGTCGCCCAGGAAATCGCCCGGCAGGCGTCGCCGCGCATCGAACGGCTGGCGCTGCTCGACACCTCGTTCCACGCCGATACGCCCGAGCGCATCGCGCAGCGCCGGGCGGCCAACCGCACGGTCAGCCTGCCCGGGAAGTTCCGCGGCATGACCGAGCAGCTGCTGCCGAGCTTCGTGGCGCCGGCGCGGCTGCACGATGCGGCGCTGGCGCAGCGGATCAACGCGATGACCTTGCGCCAGGGCCGCGAGGTGTTCATCCGGCAGAACGCGATGCTGCGCGAGGATGGCGCCGCGGTGTTGCGCGGACTGGCCTGCCCGGTGCTGGTGCTGTGCGGCCGGCTGGACGCGCTCACGCCGCTGCCGCTGCACGAGGCGATGGCGGCGCTGATGCCGCAGGCAAAGTTGGTGGTGGTCGAGGACAGCGGCCACATGAGTCCGATGGAGCAGCCCGCGGCGGTCACCGGGGCGATGCGGACATGGTTGTCGGCGTAGGCCGGCTGTTACCGGCGCCGGACCACGGCGCGTGTTTCGGACCAGGGGCCGCGGGTTTCCGGGTCCACCGCGGGAGGGCATGTCGATGATCGGTTTGCGCGTTCGGACGGTATCCGACAGGGCCTTCGCCGTCGGGCTCGGGCTGAAGGGCCTCGACGGCATCGGCGAGGTCGTCGGCGGGCTCTGGCTGCTGCTGCTCGGGCCGCTGCGGTTGCAGGCCTGGATCGGCGCGCTGGTTGCGCCGGAATTGCGCCAGGATCCCGACGACATCATCGCGACGCACATCCTGCATTGGGCCGCGCAGTTCGACCAGGGCTCGGTGCTGTTCGCGGCGATCTACCTGCTGTCCCACGGCGTGGCGAAACTGGTGGTGATCGTGGAGATCCTGCGCGGCAGGCTGTGGGCCTACCCGGGCCTGATCTGGCTGACCGCCGCGTTTGCCGCCTACCAGATCTACCACATGGCCGTGGCCGGCCCCTCGTTCGCGTTCGTGGTCTTGACTCTGTTCGACCTGCTGATCATCGCGCTCACCGTGGTGGAGTACCGCAAGCTGCGGCATCACGCCGGCGGCTGAGCTGGCGGCGCGGCGCACGCGGCTGTCCGCGTGTCCGGACGCGGCGCGGCGGCTGTCCGCGGACAACGCGCCGAGCTTGCGCGCGAAGCCGCCCGATGCAGGCGAGACAAGGCTTCGCGGGCACTCCAGCGGGTTGGCACGGCGATTGCACTTCTATACCGCACAGGGAATCCACCCATGCGGAGACACATCATGAAATACGAATCGATGATCCTGGCCGGCCTGTTCGGCGCCTGCTTTGCCCTCTGCGTGCTGGTGCTGGGCGCCATGCTGACGATGACCGCGTCGCCGGTACAGCTCGCCGGCGCGCACGCGGCGACGACGGTTGCGTCGGCCGCCCAGGCGGGCTGAGGTCGCGGCCGCGGAGGCCGGCGCCGACCCATGGCTTTGGTCATGGGTGATCGCGGGATGGATTGGGTAGCATCGGGAGTTCGATCCACGATGAGAAACCCGACCATGAAGCATCCCGTCGCGCTGGCCCTGGCCATCGCCCTGTCGTCCGGCTCCCTCGCCGCCTGCTCCGACGCCGGCTCCGACAAGAAGAACGCCGCCGCGCCGCAGGCGCAAGCCAGCGTGGTGGTGGCCGACGCCGGCAATCCGTTCTTCAGCGAAAGCCCGCTGCCGCTGCACTACCCGCAGTTCGACAAGATCAGGGACAGCGACTTCGCGCCCGGCTTCGACCGCGGCATGGCCGAACACCTCAAGGAAGTCCAGGCGGTCGCCGACGCTGCCGAGGCGCCCACGTTCGACAACACCATCGTGGCGCTGGAGAAATCCGGGCAGATCCTCAGCCGCACCTCGACCGCGTTCTTCAGCCTGGTCGGCGTGGACATCAACGACGCGCGCAAGGCGATCCAGGCCGAATACGCGCCGAAGCTGGCGGCGCACCGCGACGCGATCTCGTTGAACCCGAAGCTGTTCGCGCGCATCCAGCAGCTGTACGACACGCGCGACAGCCTGGGCCTGGACGCCGAGGGCGTGCGCCTGGTCGAGCGCTATCACACCGACTTCGTGCGCGCCGGCGCCAGGTTGTCCGACGCCGACAAGGCGCACCTGAAGGAGATCAACGGCGAGCTGGCGAAGCTGGGCACCCGGTTCAGCCAGAACGTGCTGGCCGAGGTGAACGACTCCGCCCTGGTGGTCGACACGAAGGAAGAACTCGCCGGCCTCACCGACGAGCAGATCGGCGCCGCCGCCGCCGCCGCGAAGGCGAAGGGCCTGGACGGCAAGTACGTGATCGCCCTGCTCAACACCACCGGGCAACCGCCGGAAGCCCAGTTGCACAACCGCGCGCTGCGCCAGCGCCTGCATGAGGCGTCGATCGCCCGCGGCAGCCGCGGCAACGCCTACGACAACACCGCGATCGTCGCGCAGGTGCTGAAGCTGCGCGCCGAGAAGGCGAAGATGCTCGGCTATCCCACCTACGCCGCCTATGTGCTGGCCGACGAGACCGCGAAGACGCCCGAAGCGGTCAACGCCATGCTGACCAAGCTGGCGCCGCCGGCGGTGGCGAACGCGAAGCGCGAGGGCGCGGCGATCCAGGCGATGATCGACAAGGAGCAGAAGGCGAAGGGCGAGCCCACGTTCGCGCTGCAGCCGTGGGACTGGGCGTACTACACCGAGAAGGTGCGCGCAGAGAAGTACGACTTCGACGAGAGCCAGCTCAAGCCCTACCTGGAGATGAAGAACGTGCTGGAGAACGGCGTGTTCTACGCCGCCGGCCAGCTCTACGGGCTCAGCTTCAAGCAGCGCACCGACCTGCCGGTCTACAACCCCGACGTGCTGGTGTACGACGTGTACAACGCCGACGGCAGCCAGCTGGCGATCTTCCTGGCCGACATGTACGCGCGCCCGTCCAAGCGCGGCGGCGCGTGGATGAACTCCTATGTCGAGCAGTCCGCGCTGACCGGCAACCTGCCGATCGTGGCCAACCACCTCAACATCACCAAGCCGGCCAGCGGCCCGACCCTGCTGACCTGGACCGAGGTGACCACGATGTTCCACGAGTTCGGCCACGCGCTGCACGGCATGTTCTCGAACGTGAAGTACCCGTACTTCAGCGGTACCAGCGTGCCGCGCGACTTCGTCGAGTTCCCGTCGCAGGTCAACGAGATGTGGTCCGACTGGCCGAGCGTGCTGGCGAACTACGCCAAGCACTACCAGACCGGCGCGCCGATGCCGAAGGCCCTGCTGGACAAGGTGCTGGCCACCTCGAAGTTCAACCAGGGCTTCACCACCACCGAGTACCTCGGCTCGGCGATGCTCGACCAGAGCTGGCACCAGATCGGCGCCGACAAGATCCCCGCGGCCGGCGGCGTGGTGGCGTTCGAGGCCGCCGCGCTGAAGGCGAACGGCACCGACTACGCGCCGGTGCCGCCGCGCTACCGCACGCCGTACTTCAGCCACATCATGAGCGGCTACGCGGCCGGCTACTACGCCTACATCTGGTCGGAAGTGCTGGACGCGAACACGGTGGAGTGGATCAAGGCGAACGGTGGCCTCACCCGCGCCAACGGCGACCGCTTCCGCGCCACCCTGCTCTCGCAGGGCGGCAGCAAGGACGCGCTGCAGCTGTTCCGCGATTTCGCCGGGCACGAGCCGCAAATCGAGCCGCTGCTGAAGCGTCGCGGGCTGGATGCCGCGGCCGACTGATCCGGAACCGCCCGTTGGAAACGAAGCCGCCCGGAGCGATCCGGGCGGTTTTTTTTGCATCCGGTCACACCAGGATCGCCTTCCGGGAATCCGCCGGTGATCGAAGAGCGGTGCAGGTGGCTGCCATCGGATTGCCCCAAGTGATCCATTGAACCGCCCCAGCCATTCAAGAAGAATCCGGCGCAGGAACCCGCTCCATCACCTACATTTGCCGCGACAAGGACGTCCATGCATCGTCTCCCGGGCCTCGACCTGCTGCGCGCCATCGCCATCGTCTGGGTGATGTTGTTCCACTCGTACATCGTCGGCGGGCTCGGCCCCGATTTCGCCTGGCTGTCGCGCTACGGCTGGGCCGGGGTGGACATCTTCTTCGTGCTCAGCGGCTTGCTGATCGGCAGCCAGGTGCTGCGGCCGTTGCAGCGCGGCGAGCGGCTGTCGTTTCGCGGGTTCTATGCGCGGCGGGCCTGGCGCATCCTGCCGACGTTTGCGGTGGTGCTGGCGCTGTACGTGTTTTTCCCCGCGCTGCGTGAAGTGCCGGGGTTGCAGCCGTGGTGGCAGTTCGCCACGTTCACGCTGAACCTGCTGATCGACTACACGCACAACCAGGCGTTCTCGCACGCGTGGTCGCTGTGCGTGGAGGAGCACTTTTACCTGGTCTTTCCGCTGCTGGCGTGGTGGCTGACGCGGCGGCCGTCGACGTGGAAGTGCCTGGGCGTGTGCGCGGGTGTGGTGGTGCTCGGCATCGCCCTGCGCAGCGCGGTATGGCTGCACGACGCGGCGATCGATCCGCCGCGCAACTGGTTCATCGAAGACATCTACTACCCGACCTGGATGCGCCTGGACGGCTTGCTGGCGGGCGTGCTGCTGGCGGCGTTGCGGGTCTTCCGGCCACAGGCCTGGACGCGGTGGCAGGCGCGTTCGAACGCCGTGCTGCTAGGCGGCCTGGCGATGTCGTGCCTCGCGTTCTGGCTGTTCCGCGAGCGCACCGGCCTGCTCGCCAATGCGCTGGGCTGGCCGCTGCTGTCGTTCGGCTTCGGCCTGCTGGTATTTGCCGGCGCAGACCGGCACAGCCTGATCGGCCGCTGGCGCGTGCCGGGCGCGGGCTGGCTGGCCGCGGTTTCCTACAGCCTCTACCTCAGCCACAAGATCGCCTTCCATCTGGTGCAGGTGACGTTCGGCGCGACGTTGCAGGGACAGCGCGCGCTCGCGTTCGCCACCTATGCGCTGGCCGTACTGCTGCTGGGCGCGGCGCTGCATTACCTGGTCGAGCGCCCGTTCCTGCGACTGCGCGAACGCGGCAAGGCCGGCGCGAATCCGCTCGCCGAGAACCGCAGCCCGGCCTGCGGCGCCGGCTACTGACTCGACAGGCCAGCGGCCTCAGTGCACGTAGTTGAGCGCCACCGCCGGGGTGACCGTGGTGGCGGTGGCGTGGCCGCCGGTGATCACGCGCACGCCCACCAGCATGCCTACGCGGGCGCTCCAGTTGTACTCGATCGCCGGCGCGAAACCGAACGCCGTGCTGGTGCCGGAATCGCTGCGCAGGGGTGAGGTTGTCTGCGCGCTGCCGGGAAGCGCGACGCCGCCGCGCACGCGAGTGGCGCTGTCGTGGCGGTAGGTGAGGTCGAGCGCGAGCACCCAGCGCTGGCTCAGGCTGTATTCCCACGCCGCGTTGACGAAGAAGGAACGGCCGGGTCGGGCGCTGCCGCGGAAGCCGTCGGGCGTGCCGTAGACGCTGACGTCCTCGACCTCCGCCGTGCCGGAAAACGACTGCGCCACGTTGAAGCGCATGCGCAGGATGCGGCCGTTGCCCAGCCAGAAGTACGTTTGCGTGTTGAGCTGCAGCGTGGTGGTGCGGGCGCCGCCGCCGAGGCCGTCGGCGGGGCGGTTGCCCAGCCGGTCGTACTTGCCGGTGGGCAGCGTTTCCTGCAGCTGCAGCGAGATCGCGGGAAGCCAGCTGCCCTCGTGGAACTGGGTCAACCGGTACTGCGCCTGCACGCTGACGTCGCCGAAGCCCACGCCGGAACTGCCGGGGCCGCCATCCACCCGGTTGTAGCCCAGCACCGGCACCAGCCCCACGGTGAGCCGGTCGGTGAGTCCGTACAGCATGTAGGTGAGCGAGCCGTAGCCGTCCGCATGCGCCGAGTGCACGTCGTACAGGTAGGGCTCGACCAGGACGTGGCCGCGCGGCAGCGTCGCCGCCGAGTTGGCCAGCATCGGCCCGGTCCACCATGCATCGTCCAGCGACTGGCGTGGTGCCGGCGCGCTCTGCGGGTACGCCGTCTGCAATGGCAAGGCGATGCCCAGCACGCCGCACAGCAGCAGGATCCGGCGGCCGCCGGGCCGGTTCTTGATGATCGGTCCCGCCCTGCCTTTCCCCGCACGCATGCGTCGTTCTCCCTGCCACTGATCTTCGATTGCCCGGACCGTCGCCGCCGCATGCGGTGCACCGCCGTCCCAGCCGGGAGGACGCACAGCATGCTTTCGATGAACGGGGTGCGACACCCCGTTTTTTGCCATGCCATGCGCAGCGGGCCGGCCGCGACGGCGCGCGGTCGACGGCGCAGGATACATCGGCCGCCGGGGCGTGCCGGTTGCATTGGCGGGGCCGTGGCGACACGCTGTGGTGCATGCACCCACGGGACCGGTCCATGACGATGAAATCCCTGCTGCCCCTTGCCCTGTGCGGATGGTCGGTCCTGTTCGCCGCCACGGAGGCGGCCGCCCGGCCCGATGCGCAGAAGACCCGCGCCTACATCGACCACGCGTGGACCACGCTGACCCGCTCGATGGACGACTGCTCGGCGCTGGGCGACAGCAAGGTGGGCACGCGGCCGCTGCTGTACCTGCCGGCAAACCTGCCCGCGCCGCCGGCACTGGCCGCGATGCAGGCGCATTGCCGCGTCGAGGTGCAGGTGCTGCCGCGGGCGATCGGCGAGCTGGGCGACATCGCCCCGGCCACGCTGCCACGGCAGGGCCTGCTCTACCTGCCGCATCCGTACGTGGTGCCGGGCGGCTTCTTCAACGAGATGTACGGCTGGGACAGCTACTTCATCGTGCTCGGCCTGCTGGCCGACCAGCGCACGGCGCTGGCGCGCGACATGGTCGACAACGCGCTGTTCGAGGTGCGGTACTACGGCGCGGTGCTCAACGCGAACCGCAGCTACTACCTCACCCGTGCGCAGCCGCCGTTCCTCGGCGCGATGATGCGCGCGCTGCTGGACGACCCGGCCAGCTTCAAGGACCAGGCTGCCGCGCGCGCGTGGCTGCAGCAGGCGTACCCGCTGGCGGTGCGCGACCACGCCACGTGGACGCGCAGGGAACACCTGGCCGGCGACACCGGGCTGGCCCGTTACTACGATTACGGCGGCGCCGCGCCGGTGCTGGAGATGCGTGACAGCAGTTACCTGCGCGGCGTGATCGACTGGCTGATCGCGCACCCGTCGGAGGATCCCGGCTACCTGGTCAAGGCCTCCGAGCATCCCGACGCGGCGGAAGTCGTGCGACTCAAGGCCGCCAGCTGCGACGTCGAGGCCTCGAAAGTCTGCGCCGGCGCCTGGTCGAAAGGCTTTCGCCTGAGCGCCGACTACTACCTGGGCGACCGCGCGATGCGCGAGTCCGGTTTCGACACCACCTTCCGCATGGGCCCGTTCGGCGGCTCCACCCACCACTACGCGCCGGTGGATCTGAACAGCCTGCTGTACCGCTACGAGCGCGACCTGCACGACTTCGCCGTGCAGCTGGGGCGCACGGCGGATGCCGCGCACTGGGCCGATGTCGCCGCGGCGCGGCGCGCGGCGATCGACAAGTACCTGTGGCGCGCCGACCAGGGCATGTACATGGACTACGACTTCGTGCACGGCAAGCCGTCCGGCTATCGCTTCGTCGCCACCTACTACCCGCTGTGGGCCGGCGCGGCCTCGCCGCAGCAGGCCGCGGCGCTGCGCGGCAGGCTCGGTGTTTTCGAGCGCAAGGGCGGCCTGCAGATGAGCGAGCACGCCAGCGGCGCGCAGTGGGATGCGCCGTTCGGCTGGGCGCCGACCAACTGGCTGGCGGCGGCCGGGCTGGACGCCTACGGCTTCCACGACGACGCCCGCCGCATCGCGCGCGAATTCACCGCCACCATCGACCGCAGCCTCGCCGCCGACGGCACCATCCGCGAGAAATACAACATGGCCAGCGGCAACGCCGACGTGAAGATCAGCGCCGGCTACACCGCCAACGTGATCGGTTTCGGCTGGAGCAACGGCGTGTACCTGAAGATGCAGGCGCTGTTGCAGGAGCGCACCGGAGGGCCGGTAAGGGGCGCCGGCGAGCGCAGCGACAGCGCGCTCGCCGGCGGGTCACGCCCCTGACGCGGACTCAGGGTGCGGCGAGGCTCGCGGTCATGGCGCGTCCGCTGCTGCACTTGAGGTACGGCGAAGCGCCCAGCCAGCGCGCATCGGGATAGTAGGAGAACACGTACTGGCCGCCCTTGAGGGCGTCGATCAGCGGCCGCGCGATCGCGGTACGCACGGCCGGGCAGCCATAGCTGCGGCCGATGCGGCCCTGTTGGTGGGCAAGGGCGGGGTTGACGTAGGACGCGCCGTGGATCACCAGCGCGCGCTCCAGCGCATGGTCGTTGGTGCCCGGCTCCAGCCCTTCCATCCGCAGCGAGTAGCCGTTGTGCCCGGCGTAGGTGCCCAGCGTGCGGAACAGGCCCAGGCTGGACTGCAGGCTTTCCGGCATGTTCGAGAACCTTGTCGCCAGGTTCTCGCCGGTGTTGCGGCCGTGCGCCACCAGCTCGTGGTACAGCAGCTTGCGCTTGGCCAGGTCGAACACCCACAGCCGGGGTTCGGTCGAGGGCTTCGAATAGTCGATCACCGCCAGCCGGTCGGACGGCGGCTGGCCTTGTGCGGCGGCGCACTCGGTGGCGGCGAGCGCGAGGCCGATCACCTTTGGGTTTGCGTTCGGGGCGAGCTTGCTGAGTGCGTCCTGCAGCGACGGCGTGGCGGCGTGGGCCGCGGCGAAGCAGGCAGCGAGAAGCAGGGTCAGGGTGGCGACGGGGCGCAGGAGTCGGCTCATCGGAACGGCTGGGCGTGGGCGTCATCGGACACAATGCCGTCCATGCTAGCAGCGCCTCGTTAAGAACCCGTCGGCCGCGGCCGCATGCGCCGGTCGTTTGCGCCGGCGGGATGCTGTGTTATCACAGCAGGCCATACTCGAACAGGATCGTGTCGTGCCGCCCATCCGTTGCCGTTTCCTGCAGGCCCTCGCCCTGTTGATGCTGGTGCTGGCGGGCGCGCTGCATGCGCAGTCCGCGGTCGAGCAGCCGTTGAGTCCGGTGGCCGAGCAGATCCGCGAACGGGTCGAGCAGTGGCGCGTCGCGCATGCCGACGGGGATGCCGCCACGACGCCCGGCAACGTGGTGGCCGCTTTCTACGAGCAGAACCGGTTCGCGCCGGCCTGGACGCGCCCGGGCGACCTCGACCAGCTGCTTTCCGCGCTGCGCGACGTGGCCGGCGACGGTCTCGATCCGGAAGACTACGGATTGACCGAGCTGCAGCGCCGGCGCGCCGTGCTGGCCGATCCGCAGGCCGCGCCGGCGCAGCGCGCGCAGTTCGACGTGCTGGCCACCGATGCATGCCTGGCCGCGCTGCTGCACCTGTATCGCGGCAAGGTCGACCCCGCCACGCTCGACACGCACTGGAACTACGACCCGCGCCAGCTCGACCAGGCGCAGGGCCTGAAGGCCGTGCGCGATGCGCTGGCCCAGGGCACGATCGGCGACCTGTTCGCGCGCGCGCGGCCGCAGCATCCGCTGTACGGCCAGCTGCGCACGGCGCTGGCGAAGCTGCGCGAGGTGGCGGCGCAGGGCGGCTGGCCCACGATCGCGGACGGCCCCACGCTGAAGCCGGGCAGCCACGATGCGCGCGTGCCGGCGCTGCGCCAGCGGCTGCAGCGGGGCGGCTATCTGGTGGGCGAGGGCGCGGACGACCTGTACGACCCGGCGCTCGAGGCCGCGCTGAAGCAGTTCCAGCGCGAACAGTACCTGGCCGCGGACGGCCACCTGGGCAAGGCCACCCTGGCCGCGCTGAACGTGCCGGTCGCGGCGCGGATCGACCAACTGCGCGTGAACCTGGAGCGCGCGCGCTGGCTGCTGTACCAGCTGCAGGGCGATTTCGTGGTGGTCGACATCGCCGGCTACCAGGTCGCCTACTACAAGGACGGCAAGCCGGTGTGGCGTTCGCGCGTGCAGGTGGGCAAGCCGTACCGCAGCACGCCGGTGTTCAAGTCGAAGATCACCTACCTCACGCTCAACCCGACCTGGACGGTGCCGCCGACCATCCTGAAGAACGACATCCTGCCGAAGCTGCGCAAGAACCGCGGCTACCTCGACGCCAACCGCATCCGCGTGCTGGACAGCCAGGGCCGCGAGCTGTCGCCGGCCAGCGTGAACTGGGCCAACCCGCGCGGCATCGTGCTCCGCCAGGATGCCGGCCCGGGCAATTCGCTGGGCCGGCTGGTGATCCGCTTCCCGAACGACTACGCGGTCTACCTGCACGACACCCCGCACCAGGAGCTGTTCGCCAACGAGCAGCGCGCGAACAGCTCCGGCTGCATCCGGGTGGAGCGCCCGCGCGAACTGGCCGAGCTGCTGCTGGACGATCCGGTGCGCTGGAACCGCGCGGGGATCGACCGCGCGATCGACACGCTGAAGACGCAGACCGTGATGCTGCGCGAACCGGTGACGCTGCTGCTGGCGTACTGGACGGTGGACCTGCGCGAGGATGGCCGGGTCGGCTTCCGCCCCGACGTGTACCAGCGCGATCCGCCGCTGCTCGCCGCACTGCAACGCCCGCGCGTGTCGCCGTGGCAGTCGGCGGCCGCGCCGCAGCCCTGAGGCAAAAAAGGCCGCGCCGGCGGGAAGAGCCGGGCGCGGCCAAGGCTTGAACCGATCCACTGCCAATGCATCGGGTGCCGGCGACGGAGCGATCCGCAGCGGCCCGCGCAGTCTGGCGGGGGCGCGTCTCACGGATCGGGACGGGCTTGATCCCGGTCGCCCTGACCGGGATCAGGGCGACCGGGCGGCGCGGCCGTCACCATCGCCGCCGGCGGGCGCCCGCGCCCGTTCCGACCCGTCGTCCGCAACCCTGCTTGAGGAGAAACCCCGATGCTGTTCCAGGTGAAGGAGCTTGCCGGCCACGCCGGCGCCGTGGTCGCCGCCGTGCTCGCGCTCGAACCCAACGCGAAGGTCGCCTGCGATCCCGCCGCCGGGCAGATCGACGTGGACGCGCCGCTGACTTCCGGCCAGATCATCGCCGCGCTGCAGGCCGCCGGCTACGCGGCCGAGCGCCTGTCCGAGCCGCGGCAGATCCACGTCAGCGGCGGCAGCACGTGCTGCGGCAGCTGCTCATGACGCGCTGACGTCGCCCGCGCCGCGCGGCCGCGCACGCGGCTTGCGCGGCCCCGGCGCGGAGCGGCGGCCCTGCGCCGCGTCGATCGCGTCGATCCAGCCCGCACGCGCCTGCGGGAACGCGTCCGCGTAGGGCACGTACGGCTTGATGTCGAGGATCGGCGTGCCATCGAGCAGGTCCACCCCGCGCACCCGCAGCGCGCCTTCCTCCACCGCCACCAGTTCCACCGCCGACAGCCCGAGCGCGTTCGGCCGGTGCGGCGAGCGCGTCGCCAGCACGCTGCGCTTGCCGCCGCCGCGCGGCGGGCGCACCTCGGCCTTCCAGCCCTCGCTGCGATGGAAGGCGAACAGCAGCCAGATCCGCTCGAAGCCGGCGAGGTCGCGGAACGCCGCCGCGGGGAAGCCCGCCACGAACTCGACCACCGCTTCGGCCGCCGCCCCGGTCTCGGTGCCGGCCACCACGGTGGGCTGGTGCGGCGCGTCGATGCGCGCCGCATACGGCGAGCGCACGAAGGCGATCGGATGGCAGCAGAAGGTGCCGGAGGTATCGTGCATGGCGGTCATGTGCGGCATTATCCACCCTCGCACCGCCTCTCCACGGTTCCGCGAACCGTTCCCCGCCGAGGACGACATGAAATTTCTCGTGATGATCTACTGCGACGACGCCTTGCTGGACGCGCTGCCGGACGGCGAGTTCGACCGCATGATGCGCGGCTGCCTCCACCACGCCGACGCCTTGCAGGCCGACGGCTGCCTGCTCGGCTCGCAGCAGCTGGAACACCCGGCCACGGCGCGCACCCTGCGCGTGCGCGGCCAGCGCAGCAGCGTCGTCGACGGTCCGTTCGCCGAAACCAAGGAGTACCTGGGCGGGTTCAACCTGATCGAGGCCGCCGACATGGACGAGGCGCTGCGGATCGCCGCGGAATTCCCGTGGGCGCGCACCGGCGCGATCGAAGTCCGCCCGGTGCGCGACATGGATGCCGTCAGGCGGCGGGTGGGCGCGTGAGCATGCGCGACGACGACGATTTCGAGCCCGGCCAGGACTTCGACGACGAGGACGACTCGGTCGAGGCGAAGGTCTGGCAGTTGCTGCTGCTGATCAACCCCGGCGACGAGGAGGGCGCGCTGCAGCAGTTCGCCGACTACCGCGAGGCGGTGGCGGACGGCGACGAGGCCGAGCCGGTCGAGCTGGTCGGGCGGGTGATCGACTGGCGCTCCGGCTTCATGGTCGACGCGGGCGATCTGCGCACGCTGGTGCAGGCGCTGGACGAACTGGTCGCGCGCTGGAACCTGTCGATCGACTGGGGCGGCGATCCGGACGACGACGACTTCTTCGACGACATGGACGCGTCCGGGCTGCTCTCGATCGCCTACGACCGCCTGGCCGAATCCGGCTACACCCTGTGGCTGTGGGAAGCCGACGGCGACCGGCAGGCGGGCTGGATGACGCTCGCCCGCGACAGCGAGCCGATGCGCGAACTGGCCACGGCGCTGCACATCAACCTGCGCCTCGGCAGCGACGCCGGCTGACGGCGGAACCCACGGGAACGGAACAACCATGCTGCAATTGATCGGCTTCGACGGCGACGACACGCTGTGGCACAGCGAGGGCTACTACCGCCAGGCCAGCGAGGCGTTCGCCGCGATCATGGGGCGCTACGTGGACCTGGGCGACCGGCACGTGCACGACAGCATGCTGGCCACCGAGCAGCGCAACCTCCAGCTGTTCGGCTACGGCGCCAAGGGCATGGCGCTGTCGATGGTGGAAACCGCGATCGCGATCAGCGAAGGCCGCGTCAGCGCCGCCGACATCCATCGCCTGGTCGAGCTGGGCAAGACCGTGCTGCAGCATCCGGTGGAGCTGCTGCCGGGCATCCGCGAGGCGGTCGAGGCGGTGGCGGGGAAGTACGAGGTGGTGCTGATCACCAAGGGCGACCTGTTCCACCAGGAGAAGAAGGTGGCCGAGTCCGGGCTGGCCGATCTGTTCCGCCGCATCGAGATCGTCTCGGAGAAGAACGCCGCCACCTACCGCCGCGTGCTGGGCGAGTTCGCGCTGCAGCCGGCGCAGTTCGCGATGGTCGGCAACTCGCTGCGCTCGGACATCGAGCCGGTGCTGCGGCTGGGCGGCTGGGGCGTGCACATGCCGTACCACGTGACCTGGGCGCACGAGCTGGAGAACGGCCTGGATGCCGACGAGCCGCGCCTGCTCACGGTGGATGCGCCGGCGGCGATCCCGGCGGCGGTGGAACGCTTGCGGGAACTCGCCGCGGCCTAGGAGCCTGAGCGGTAGAAATCTTCCGGGCTGCAAATCCGACTGCGCGGTCCATCTTTCCGCCACTTCTTGGCCCATAGAACCGCTATGGGCCGGCGAAGCGTCGAAAAGCTGTCCTCGCGCAGTCGAATTTTCGCCTCGGAAATTTCTACCGCCCAGGCTCCTAGTCGTCGAAGCCGGTGTAGCCCTCGGGGAAGATCGGCGTGCCGTCCGCTTCCAGGCCCAGCATGTCGGCCAGCGCCTTGGCGGCGGCGGCCTCGGCGATGCCCTTGTCGCGGAAGCTGCGGTTTTCGCAGATCGCGTAGTACACCGGGAAGCCGTGGCGGCGCGGGGTGACCGCCAGCCACGCCGCGTAGCGCGAGCCTTCCAGCGTGGCGCCGGAGCGGGCAAGGTAGTCGTTGAACTCGCGCTCGGCCATGGGCGACGGCTCCGGTCGGAAAGTGTGCAGTGTATAGCGCGCCGCGCTTGCCTCATCATGGCGCGATGACCGCCGACCACCTGCCGCCGCCGCGCATCGTGCTGGACACCAATGTGTGCCTGGACCTGTTCGTGTTCCGTGAGCCGCAGTCCGCGGCGCTGCATGTGGCGATGCAGGATGGCACGATCGAGGCGGTGACGCGCGCCGATTGCCGCGCCGAATGGCTGCGCGTGCTGCACTATCCGCAGCTGCCGGTTACCGACGCCGCCCGCCCGGCGATCGAGGCGGCGTTCGATGCGCTGGTGCGCTGCCTGCCGGACGAACTGGCCACGGCACCGGCCGATGCGCCGTTGCCGCGTTGCGCCGACCCGGACGACCAGAAGTTCCTGGAACTGGCGCAGGCATCGGGCGCGCGCTGGCTGGTCAGCAAGGACAACGAACTGCTGAAGCTGGCCCCGCGTTGCGCGCGCGATGCGCTGTTCTGGATCGGCCTGCCGCAGGCGTGGTCGCTGCGCAAGGGGTAAGAGCCTGAACAGGCTCCCGGCGTCGCATCGCCGCCGGTACGCCGCCGTGGTGTACTTGGGTGCCCGCCTGTCGAGACGCACCCGTGCTCACGTCACACATCATCGACTGCCCGTATTGCGGCGAGCCGATCGAGATCCTGGTCGACGCCTCGGTGCCCAGCCAGCAGTACATCGAGGACTGCCAGGTGTGCTGCCGCCCGATCACGCTCAGCGTGGAGATCGATGCGGACGGCGAGCCGCAGGTGCGTGCATCCGGCGAGAACGACGCCTGAAGCTCAGGCGGCCGCCAGCTCCGCCGACGTGACGATGCCGATGCCTTGTGCCTGCAGCGTGGCGCGCGTGGCCTCGTCGCCGGCCGGCGCCACCGGGCGGCTCAAGTCCCACAACACGCTGGCGCGGAAGCCGAGGTCTTGCGCGTCCTGCGCGGTCCACAGCACGCATACGTCGCGCGCCAGCCCGCACACGAACACCTCGTCCACGCCGCGCTCGCGCAGCCAGCCGGCCAGGCCGGTGCTGGGGCGGCTGCCGTGCGGGCCGTGGTTTTCGCGGAAGCCGCTGTAGGAATCCACACCGGGGTCGCTGCCCTTGCGGATCACTGCGTCGAGTGGCGACCAGTCGATGCCCGGGTGCAGTGCGGCGCCGGGCGTGCCCTGCACGCAATGCTCCGGCCACAGCGTCTGCGGCTGGCCGTACAGGGTGATCTGTTCGAACGGCGCGCGGCCGGGATGCGAGCCGGCGAACGAGACGTGCCCGCGCGGGTGCCAGTCCTGGGTGGCCACCACGTGGCGGAAGCGGCGCTGGCGCAACAGTGCGTCGATGCTCGGCACGATCGCGTCGCCCTGGTGGCAGGCCAGCGTGCCGCCGGGCATGAAATCCGGCTGCACGTCGACCAGGATCAGTGCGCTGCGCGGCGAGAGTGGCTGGTTCATGGGCTGGCTTGCGCGGATGTTCCGGCGAAGTCTAGCGCGCGGCGCGCCCTCCGCGGCGATGCTCCATAATGCGCGATGCAGTGGCAACACGGTCCAGGGGTGCGCGATGCAGTACGACCAGTCATGGATGGGTTACGGGATCGTCGGCGGGATTCAGGCCGGCCTGATCGCCGCGGTGGCAGGACTGCTGCTGTTTTTCGTTTTCCACTGGCTGGGCCGGCGCAACGGCTGGGGCTGGGGGCCGCAGATCGGCTGGTCGTTCCTGCTGGCGACCGCGCTGACCGCCAGCGGCGACCTGTGGAACCTGTTCTATTTCAATTATGGGCAGCTGCAGTCGCTGCAGCTGCTGAAGGTGAAGCTGGCCGAGGTGCACGACCCGGACCACATCGGCCTGCGCGCACTGTGCGAACTGCTGGGCGCCGCGCTGGGCATCTACCTGGGCTGGGCGCTGTGCAGCGGCGACTGGCGCCGGCGCTTCGGCGGACGCGGGTAGGCGTCCAGCGCGCCGGTTCGCCAGCGTGCCCGGTCACGCTCGCGGCCATCAGGCTAGGCAGCCGGGCGACCCGGCGCATGGCGGATACTCCGGGCCGGCGGGTTACAGCAGCGGGTCGAACAATCGTGCCACGTGCATCGCCACCCGGCCGAGGTAGGGCGTGTCGCGGTATTCGCGCTCGTCGATGGCCTTCGCGCGCTCGAAGTCCGCGCTGAGCATCGCTGCGACTTCGGCGGCGAAGGCGTGGTCGACGGCGAGGGCGGCGACCTCGAAGTTGAGCCGGAACGAGCGGCTGTCCAGGTTCAGGCTGCCGATCGCGGCGGTGTCGCGGTCGACCAGCAGCGCCTTCTGGTGCAGGAAGCCGGGCTGGTAGCGGAACACCCGGATGCCGGCGCGCACGGCGGTGTAGGCGTGCAGGGTGGAGGCGAGGAACACGGTGCGGTGGTCGGGTCGCGAGGGGATCAGGATGCGCACGTCCACCCCGCGCAGCACCGCCAGCTGCAGCGCCGCGCGCACCGCATGGTCGGGCACGAAGTACGGCGTGCTCAGCCACACGCGCTGGCGCGCCGCGTTGATCGCGGCGGTGAAGAACAGCGAGCCGGTTTCCTGCGGATCGGCCGGGCCGCTGGCCACCACCAGCGCACTGGCGTCGCCATCGGCGGGCGGCGCGGGCGGCAGCGGCGGCGATGCGCCGGTGATCCATCGCCAGTCCTCGGCGAACAACTGCTGCAGGTCGGCCACCGCCGGCCCGCGCAGTTCCAGCTGGGTGTCGCGCCACGGCGCCAGCGGCGGTTTCAGGCCCAGGTATTCGTCGCCCACGTTGAGCCCGCCGACGAAGCCGCGCGCGCCGTCCACCACCACGATCTTGCGGTGGTTGCGGAAGTTCAGCTGCAGGCGGTTGCGCCAGCGATGGGTGGCGAAACGGTGGATCGCCACGCCGCCGCCGCGCAGTTCATCGATGTAGCGCTGCGGCAGGGCGTGGCTGCCGATGCCGTCGAACAGCACGTATACGTGCACGCCGGCCGCGGCGCGATCCAGCAGCACCTGCTGCAGGCGCCGGCCCAGCGCGTCGTCGTGGATGATGAAGAACTGCACCAGCAGGCAATGTTCGGCCGCGGCCATCGCCGCCAGCATGGCGTCGAAGGCCGCGGCGCCGTCGATCAGCAGGCGCAAGCGGTGGCCGCTGCGGAACGGCCGGCCCTGCAGCGCGCTGATCGACGCGTAGCGGGCGCAGGCCGGGTCGGCCGACGGCGCGACGCCCGTGGCCGCGGGGTGCGGTTGCAGATGCCTGATCCGATAGCCGCGGAAGCGGCTGGAACCGAGGTAGAGGTACGGCAGCAGGGTGACGTACGGCAGCAGCAGCAGGCCCAGGGTCCAGCCGATCGCGCCTTGCGGCGTGCGCGTGTGCATCACCGCATGCATCGCCGCGAGCATGCCCAGCAGGTGCAGCAGGACGATGCAGGCGGCGATCATCGCGGGTAACCGGATATCACGGCCGGGCGCTCAGTCGCCCAGCAGCCGGTCGGCGAGGTTGCGCGCCTGCTGGCAAATCTCCGGCATCGCGGTGGATTCCCACAGCGTGCCGCGCAACAGGCTGCCGATGGCGAACAGGTGGGGCCAGTGCTGGCCGTCGTGCTGCAGGCGACCGTCCGCGCTCGCCGTCACGCCGAGGCCGAGCGGATCGGGCACGATGTGCGCGTTGGTGAGCAGCTGGCTGACCAGCCGGTGGTTGCTGCGGCGCACGTCGGTATCCAGGCCCACGGTCTGGATCACCAGGTCGGCGTCAAGCAGCCGGGTCGCGCCGGCATGGCTCACGCTCAGTTGCAGCGCGTCGCCGGCGACGCCCACCGCGTGCACGCGCCCGCGCCGGCGTTGCAGCCGGCCCTCCTGCTCCAGCGCGGCGATGGTTTCGCGCACCTGCGGCGGCATGCGGTGGCGCACGCGTTCCCATGCCCAGCGCGCGTGGCGCATGAAGCGCGCGCGCTGCTCCGCCGCCAGCTCGGCCCACAGGCCGGGCAGGTGCGGCCGCAGGCTGTCGATGACGGGGCGCCATTCGGTGCCTTCCTGCGCGATCGTCTCGCGCAGCAGGTGCATCCAGCGGCGGATCTCCGGCGCGTCGCGCATCGCCTCGACCAGTTCGGCGCCGTCGCCGGCAGGCGTGCCGGCAGCGTGCAGGTGCGCCTCGGGCAGCAGGCCGTGGCGCGAAACCGCGACGAATTCGGCCTGCGGCCAGCATGCGGACAGTTCCAGCACCACGTCGACCGCGGTCAGTCCCAGGCCGATGATCACCACCCGGCGCGGCGGCGGTTGCCGCTCGTCGAGCCGGGCCAGCAGGCGCCATGGATCGACCTCGTAGCGGCCGCTGGCCAGCGCGGCAGCGCCGACCGCGGCCAGCGGCTGCGGCGGCAGCGCGCCCAGCGCCAGCACGGCCGCATCCGCCCGGTGGCTTTCCTCGCCATGGATCACGGTGACGCCGCCCGGCTCGGGCACCAGCGCATCGACCGCGAACGGGACGATGTTGACGTCGTGCCCGTGCAGCTTGCCCTGTTGCAGTGCGCGCGCCACCTCGGCCTCCAGGTAGTCGCCGTAGCGGCGGCGCGGCAGGAAGTCGGTGCCGGCGATGGCGGGGTCGTCGCGCTGCACGAAGTCCAGGAAGCCGCGCGGCCTGCCGGCGAACATGCTCATCGAGGCCGCGCGCACGTTCAGCAGATGGCGGTCCGAAGCGGTGCCGTAGGCCACCCCGCGCGCAGGGGTGCCGCCGCCGGTGAACCAGTCCAGGTGCAGCGGCTGCGGCGATGCACGCTCCAGCAATTCGCTGAGCAGGGTGGCGGCGGCGGCACCGCCGCCGATGATGGCGACCCGTCGATACATGGGATTCCCTGTGCGTCTGGTGTCGTGCGGATCAGCCGTGCAGGCGGCCGGCAATGGCGCTGCGTCGTGGCTGCGGCGCGCTCCATTGCCCGGTGGGCTCGGCCCGCTCGTAGGCGAAGTACTCGGCCAGGTTGCCGCCGTAGACGTGGAGCGACAGCGCCGTCTCGTGCCGCGACAGGTTGCGGCAGCGGTGCGCGTGGTGGCGGTCGCCCTCGAACCAGGTGCCGTCGCCGGGGCCGAGCCAGTCGCGGCCACGCAGGCGCAGGTCGCCGGTGGCGGCGTCGCGGAGGTACGAATGCACCTCCAGCGCACCTACCAGGGTCATTTCCAGACCCCACAACCCGGCATGGTCGTGTACCGGGGTGACGTGGTTCGGCGGCCACGCCAGCACCAGCACGCTGACCGGCGGCTTGCCGCGCTCGGCCAGCAGCCAGCGTTCGAAGCCATGCTGGCGGGTGCGCAACGAGGTCAGCCGGGTGGCCAGCGCCAACGCATCCTGATGCACCACGCGTCCCAGTTCGCGCGCCATCAAGGCGAGGTCCGGCTGCGCGGTGGTGTGCTCCAGCGCGATCGTGCGCAGGGAATTCAGGATGTTCTTGTGCTTGCCCATGCTTGAAACCCGGCAGGGTGAGTGGGCGCCAGTGGAGCATGCGTATCGTTAAAGACACGTAAGCCGAGGGCTGCCGGGCAGGCCCCCGCACAGGCCGGCGAAGGCGTGGTTTCCGCCATGGCGGAAAGGCCCGGTTGGTATCGCCGGCCGGGTCCCTGCGCCTGGATCGTCATTCGCGCAGGCTGAACGCCACCGGCACCCGCGCCCAGGCACGCACGGCCCGGCCGTCCACCACCGCAGGCTGGAACAGCCAGCCGGCCAGCACCTGCTCGACCGCGCTGCGATCGAGCAGGAGGTAGCCGCTGCCATGTTCCACCAGCACCTGCACCGGTTTGCCGTTCTCGTCCACCAGCACCCGCAGCATCACGGTGCCCTGCATGCGCTGCTGCAGGGCGCGGGTGGGGAAGTGCAGCGGTGCCGAACGGTAGGCGAGGGTAGCCTCGACCGGCGTTGTTCCGGTCGCGCTGCCGGCCGCGTCGCCGGCGGGCTGCAGGGTGGGTGTGCCGACCGGTGGCGCAGCGAGCCTGCCTTCGTCACTGGGCACGACGGCCGGCGTGGTGACCGGCAGCGGCCGTGGGTGGACGACGACCGGCGCCGCCGGCGGATGCGGACGCGGCAGCATTTCGATCGGTGGCGGGGGTATCGGCGGCGGCGGATCGATGAAACGGACCAGCTGCGCCGGAACCAGCGACTGCGGCAGCCGCAACGGCGTCGGCGCAGTGGGTCGCGAGGCGACCAGGATCACAGCGAGATTGAGGGCGACCGCGACGCTGATGGCGGCGATGCGGGCACGGTCGGGGTGGGTGCGACGGAATACGGCCAGGCTGGCGGACGACATGGGCGACCTCCTGACATCGTTGGGGTTGTCGCGGCGCTCACGCTGCACGGGCAGGGGGATCGTGTCGCCGCGACTGCAGCGTATGCCCGCCCAGAGCAGGGGCGCAAGTAGACGGCTGGACGGCCATATTGCGGATGGCGCATCCGCGAGGCCGGCAAAAAAGAACCCCGCCGGGGCGGGGTGGAATGCGGGTGCAGGGGGGAATGGTTGCACCCACGCACTTTCAGTATTGCCATGCACCCGGCCGTCCGACGTGGATGCAGCGTGAAAGCCGTTTTCACGCGCTGCGCTCGCCGCCGGCGCATCGGCCCTGCAACAATCGGCTCCCGGCGGCGGGCCGGGACGGCAGGCGGGGAACGGCGATGAACATGGTCAGAGGGGCGGGCGTGGCGACGCTCGCGTGTGCGGCATGGCTGGCCGGCACGCCGGCGCGGGCTGCCGACATTTCCTGCAGGATGGATTTCCAGCTTTCCGGCTGGTCGGTGTTCTACAAGACCGCCAGCGGCAGCGGCACGGTCCATTGCAGCAACGGCCAGAGCCTGAACGTGAAGCTGCGCGCCAAGGGCGGCGGGCTGACCTTCGGCAAGACCAGGATCACCGATGGCGTCGGCAAGTTCAGCGGCGTCAGCGACGTGCGCGACGTGCTGGGCCATTACGCGAATGCCGAGGCGCACGCCGGTGCGGAGAAGTCGGCCGCGGCGCAGGTGCTGACCAAGGGCAGCGTCTCGCTGGCGCTCAGCGGCAAGGGCGAGGGCTGGAACCTGGGCGTGGCGTTCGGCGCATTCATCATCGAATGACGTGACGGCGTGCCGGCGCGGCCGTGCGTCGTGTATGCAAGCGCCGGTGCGCCCGCTAAGGTAGGCGGGAACCAGGCCCGGGAGCCATGCCATGCCCGCCCCATCCGTTGCGGCGATTCCCCGCTACAGCTTCGGCGACGAGCTGGCCAGCAGCATCGTGCACGGCCTCGGCATCGCGCTCAGCATCGCCGGGCTGGCGACGCTGGTGGCGTTCGCCGCGCTGCACGGCAGCGCGCTGACCGTGGTGGCCTGCGCGGTGTTCGGCACCTCGCTGGTGCTGCTGTACACCGCCTCCACGCTGTACCACTCGATTCCCGTGGCGGCCGCCAAGCCGGCGCTGCGCGCGCTCGACCACATCGCGATCTACGTGCTGATCGCCGGCACCTACACCCCGTTCACCCTGGTGGCCTTGCCGGGCGCGTGGGGCTGGAGCCTGTTCGTGGCGGTGTGGGCGCTGGCGCTGGCCGGCAGCGCGCTGGAGCTGGGCCTGCTCGGGCGCTACCGCAAGCTGGCGGTGCTGCTGTACGTGGGCATGGGCTGGATCGGCATGGTCGCGTTCAAGCCGCTCAGCGAGCATCTGCAGACCGGCGGCACCGTGCTGCTGCTCGCCGGCGGGTTGGCCTATACGCTGGGCGTGCCGTTCTACCTGTGGCGGCGGCTGCCGTACCACCACGCGCTGTGGCACGTGTTCGTGCTGGCCGGCAGCGTGCTGCACTTCCTCGCCGTGCTGCTGTACGTGATTCCCGACCCGGCGTGAGCATGCCGCCGAGCCTCGCCGCCCTGCGCCGCGAACTGGAGGATGCGGCCACCCACCTGGGCCGGCCGCACGAGTTGCGCTTCCAGCCGATGTTCGGCGGGCTGATGGCGTACCTCGATGAAAAGCCGTGCGCGTGGCTGACCCCCGGCGGGCTGGCCTTGAAACTGGCGCCGGCCGATCAGCCGGCGCTGTTGCGGATCGAAGGCACCGCGCGACTGGTCGCCAAGCCCGGTGCGGCGCCGAGCCGGCACTACATCGTGCTGCCCGCCGCGCTCAGCCGCGACACCGCGCGGCTTGCCGGCTGGCTGGCGAAGAGCGCGCGGCGCTGAGGGTCACGGTTTCTGCCGGGCCGGCACGAACTGCGTGCGCACCGCCTCGGCCAGTTGTTCCGGCGGCAGCAGGCCCTGGCCGATCACGAAATCGTTGAAGGCCATGCGGTCGAACTTCGGGCCCAGCGCCAGCTCGGTCTGCAGGCGCAGCTGCTGCAGGCGCAGGTAGCCGTAGAAATACGCGGTGGCCTGGCCGGGTGAGCGGAACGTGTAGCGGCCGATCTCCTGCCGCGCCATCGCCTCGGACAGGCCGACGTCGTGGACCAGCACCTGGTGCGCGCGCTCGGGCGTGATCAGGCCCAGGTTGAGCATGGGATCGAGCCACGCGCGCGCGGCACGCAGCAGGCGCGCCTGCAGTGCGGCGAACTGGCCGGCCGGCGGCTCGTAGGGCAGCATCTCGGACTCGGCGTACAGCGCCCAGCCTTCCACGTTGACGCTGTTGAACGCAAACAGGCTGCGCGCCAGCGACACGCCGCGCTCGACCATCGCCGCGAACTGCAGCTCATGGCCGGGCCGGCCCTCGTGCGCGGTGAGCGTCCACGCCGCCGCCTTGAAGGTGAAGTCGTCGTAGGCCTGGGTCTTGTCGCCGTTCGCTGCCGGGTTGCCCATGGTCAGCACGAAGGTGCCCTGCTCGCCGTGGTTGTTGATGAACGGCGGCGGATCCATGTGCGGCGCCGGCTGCGCCGCGGATTCGGCTTCCGAGGCAAGGCGCATCTGCATCTTGCGCTGCGGCAGGGTGACGATGCGTTCGCGGCGGATGGTGTCCTCGATGTGGCCGAGCACATCGTGGTACCACGGCGTCACCTGGTCCTTGCCCAGCTGCTGCCGCTTCAGCGCCTTCAGCACGTCGCGGTAGTCGGTGGCGTCGATGCCTTCGGCCTTCGCCACCACCGGCGCCAGCACCTGCATCATGCCGCGCAGCTCGACGAACTCCAGCTGCGCCTGCTCCAGCAGTTGCTGCGGCGGGATGTCGATGCCGACCCGGCGCAGGTTGTAGGCGTACAGCGGCTCGGGCAGGCGGAAGTCGCTGCGGGCGCGCGGCAGCACGGTGCTGCGCACCCAGCCGTCGTACGCCTTCAGCTGCGCATCCAGCGCGTCCAGCGCGGCCTTGCCCGCGGCGTCGTCCAGCCGGTACTTGGCGAACAGCTGGCGGATGCCGTCCACGTAGCGCGAGGTGTTGGACAGCTTCTGCTCCACTTCGCCCTGGTACGGGCCGAGCAGCGCCTTGTCGCCGAGCCGGGCGATGGTCTGCGCCTTCGCCAGCTCGGCGATCGGCGTGCAGCCGGGCGCCTTGCCCACGTAGCACTGCAGCCGCTTCAGCGCCGAGGGGTGGCGCGCGGCGGGCACGCCGTCCTTCAGCAGGCTGAATTCGCCGCCGAACACCAGTGCGCCGACGTCGGTATACGGCAACAGGTACTTGCGGTCGAGGTCGATGCCCTCGATCTGTTCGGCGGCGGCCTTGATCAGGATCTGCAGGTCCTGCCGCACGTTGGCGTCCCGTTCGTTGGCCAGCAGGCCCTGGAGTTTCGCTTTCGCCGCGACCAGCGCGGCGCGCGAGCGCTCGTCCACGCCGGGCTGGAGGTCGGCGACCTTGTCGTCGTAGCCGGACACGCCCACCTGCGAGGCGAACTCCGGGCGGAAGCGGGCGATCTGCTCGAGCAGGATCTGCGAGTCGGCATTGCTGCGCGCGATCCATGCCGGCGGTGCGGCCTGGGCATGCAGCGAACCGGTCGCCGCCAGCAGGGCGGCGAAGGCGAGGGCGAGGCGTCTGGACATGGTGTTCTCCCTGGGGAAGCCCAAGCCTAGGCCGTGGCGCGTCCCGGAGGCATGTGCCGGAAGCTCAGCCGAACAGCATCGCCAGCCCGAACAGGCCGACCATCACGAACGAAAGGACCAGTTTCACCAGGGTGCCGAACAGCAGGCCGAGCCAGGTGCCGATGCCGACATGGGCCGAGCGCAGCACGCTGGTGCCGGAGGCCAGCTCGCCGGCCAGCGCACCGAGGAACGGCCCGAACAGCAGGCCGGGGATGCCGAAGAACATGCCTACAAAGGTGCCCATCCCGGCGCCCCACAGGGCCCGCTTGCTGGCGCCGACGCGCCTGGCGCCGAGCGTACTGGCGACGAAGTCGACGATCACCCCGAGCGTGCCCAGCGCGCCGATGGCCAGCAGCCACCACAGGCCCAGGTGCCGGTAGTCGTCCACCGCCGCGGCCAGCCAGATGCCGCCGAACAGCATCGGGATGCCGGGCAGGGTCGGCAGCACGGCGCCGGCCAGGCCGCCGACGATCAGCAGCGCAGCGAGGATGTAGAGCGCGATATCCATCGGGCGGATTCCGTGGCGGGGTCACGGCATTGGAGCATGGGAACAGAAGTGAGTGGAGAGGAGTGAGAAGCGAGAGAAAGCACAGCGCGCGGCTTTTCTCTCACTTCTCACTCCTTACTTCTCACTCCTCGCTCTCGCCTATCGCTCCACGAACGCCCGCTCGACCACGTAGTCGCCCGGCTCGCGCGTGCGCGGCGAAGCGTGGAAGCCGCGGCCGTCGAGCAGGGCGCACAGGTCGTCCAGCATCGCCGGGCTGCCGCACAGCATCACGCGGTCGGTGTCCGGGTTCAGCGGCGGCAGGCCGGTGACCTTGCCCATCGCGCCGTCGACGATCGCGTCGGTGATGCGGCCGTGGTTCTTGAACGGCTCGCGCGTCACGGTGGGGTAGTAGATCAGCTTCTCGCGTACCAGCTCACCCAGGTAATCGTGCTGCGGCAGCTGGTTTTCCAGGTAGTCGGCGTAAGCCAGGTCGTCGACCCGGCGCACGCCATGGGCCAGCACGATCCGGTCGAAGCGCTCGTAGGTGTCCGGGTCGCGGATGATGCTCATGAACGGGGCCAGCCCGGTGCCGGTGCCGAGCAGGTACAGGTGCCTGCCGGGCTTGAGGTCGGTCAGCACCAGGGTGCCGGTGGGCTTGCGCGTGACGATCAGCGGGTCGCCGGGCTTGAGGTGCTGCAGGCGCGAGGTCAGCGGGCCGTTGGGCACCTTGATCGAGAAGAACTCCAGGTGCTCCTCCCAGCTGGCGCTGGCGATGGAGTAGGCACGCATCAACGGGCGGCCCTCCTGCTCCAGGCCAATCATCACGAACTGGCCGCTGTCGAAGCGGAAGCCGGGGTCGCGCGTGGTGCGGAAGGAGAACAGGCTGTCGTTCCAATGCCGCACGTCGATCACGTGCTCGGTTGCCATTGCCACCATGGTCGGTCGTCTCGCGTTGTTGCAGTATCGGTGCCGGGGAGTCGCACGCCGGGCCATCCGGCAGGCCGGAGATGGAGACTCGCGGGGAGAGCGGCCATGCCGCGGTGCCTTGCGAGCGCCGGGAGGAACGCGGCGACGGTTGCCTAGGATACGCGAGCGGCCGCGAACGCGCCCGTGTCCAGGCGCGATCGCGAGGCGATCTGTGCCATCTTGCCGCGCCATCAGCCATCGTGGGGGCGGCGCGACGAAGTGCCGGTTCTGTGACCGGCAACCGTTCCTGGGGGCAAACAAGGCGCTGTACTACGCCGGTGATCGTTCTGGTACTACATCGACAGCGGCCGGGGACGACAGCAAGAACAGACTTGGACTGCAGCGCTGAAACTGCGCATACTCCATCGTCGCCGATGATCCAGTGCGCGAGGGCCGGATCGCGATGGGCACCAGGGGGATTTCGCAGCGCGCCGATGGCTGGCGTGCGGTGGTTCTTGCTGGTGGCTTCGGGGACGGATGATGCCGGTCATGCTCGGCCAATCCAAGGCGGTCCAGGCGGTGCGCGTGCAATTGCAGCGCTACGCCGGCTGCGACGTGCAGGTGCTTATCGAGGGTGAGACCGGTACCGGCAAGGAACTGGCGGCACGGGAGATCCACTACGCCAGTGCGCGCCGCGACCACCCGTTCGTTCCGGTCAACTGCGGCGCGATTCCCGACAGCCTGATCGAGAACGAGCTGTTCGGGCACGGCCGCGGCGCCTTCACCGACGCCAAGGCCGCCCAGCCCGGGCTGGTCGACCATGCGCGCGGCGGCACGCTGTTCCTCGACGAGGTCGACACGCTCTCGGACAAGGGCCAGGTGACCCTGCTGCGCTTCCTGCAGGACAACGAGTACCGCCCGGTGGGCGGCGGCGCGGCGCGGGTGTCGGACGCGCGCATCATCGCCGCCACCAACGCCAGCCTGGAGCGCCAGGTGGCGGCCGGCCGCTTCCGCCGCGACCTGCATTACCGGCTCAATGCCTTGTATCTGCGGCTGCCGCCGTTGCGTGAGCGCGATGACGACGTGGCCCTGCTCGCCGGGCATTTCGTCGATGCCATCGCCGCGCGGCTGCGGGGGCCGGCCAGGCGGTGGGGCGAAGACGCCTTGCAGGCGCTGCTGGCGTATGCGTGGCCTGGCAACGTGCGCGAGCTGGAGAATGTCGCGCTGCGCGCCTACCTGGGCACCGAAGGCGGCATCATCGGCTTCGCCGAGCTGGTGGCGGCGGAGCCGGCGTTCGCCGGCACCGAGTCGCTGGCGCGGCGCCGCGCCAGCGAGCCGGATCTCGGTTTCAGCGCGGCCAAGCTGCATGCCATCCGCAAGTTCGAGCACGACTATCTCACCCGGCTGATGCAGCAGGCCTGCGGCAACATCAGTGCCGCCGCCCGCCTGTCCGGCACCGAGCGCCGCCAGCTCGGCAAGCTGCTGCTGAAGCACGGCATCGAGACCAAGCAGTTCCGGCCACACTGATTCCACGGCTCCGGGTACAAACCCTCCCACCGCGCCGACGAAACGGGTCATCGCTGACCCGGTGATTTCGAGCCAGGCTGCCAAGGGTCCTTGTGGCGGCCCATTCGATCGCCTTTTCGCGATGGCATGCATGTTGCCTCGATCCCCCCGCACGTGTGCGGAACAGCGTCCCGCCACTGGGGTTCGGAAGGCCGGTTGCCAGCGCCTTGTCGATCGGCTGCCCCAGAGTCGGTACCGATGTCCTGGAAATCGACGGTGCGTCGATCGCCAGGCCACCCGAACCAGTCATCCAGGAGGCCCGTCATGAATTCCGAGCAATCCGTTCGACTGCAAATCAAGGTCAAGTTCAGCGACCAGGGCAAGACCTCGCCGTTGCAGGCCTACGCCTTCACCGGACAGGGCAGGCTGCTGGGCAGCGGGGTCGTGGAAAATGGCGCCGCCACGGTGGAAGTGCCCGCCGAACTCGATGGGCGCATGCTGGAGGTGATACTCGGGCCGCGTCCGGGGGAAGGCCAGACGATGCCCACCGCGGCCTCCCTCAGGCGCATGGGTGGCTATGCCAAGTCGACGCGGCTGCTGGTGAAAGAGCCCGTGCTGGATGTGAGTATCCCCAGCGTCATCTTCCCGAAATGGTGCCTGTGTTTCGTGCGGGGGCGGCTGGTGAAGCGTTTCACCATGCCGGACGGCAGCACCAGGGAACTGCCGGTTTGCCACGCCCGTGTGCATATCTGCGAGGTCGACCGCATACCACTGGTGATCGGGAAACTGCCCGATCACGACATCCTGCGCTTGCGCGGCGATTTGCTGGACAGGCTGCGGGTGGTGCCCCGGCCGTTTCCGCCCGGCCCGGGGCCCGGGCCGCTCGACGGGCTGATGCAGGCACGCGCCGCGAGTCGTGTGGCGCCCGCCGCGGCGCTGAACGCGGCGCCGGTGGTGCAGCATCGTGTGCAGGCGGATTCGGCCGTGGATCCGATGGCCATGATGGCCTCCGCGCTGGCCACTTCCCATTCGGTGGCCCACGCCCGCGCCCAGCTCGTCGGGCTTTCCAGTTTCATCGCCGTCCATCTGTGCGACCTGGTGTATCTCTGGGCCTACTTCCAGGTGGACTGCCTGACCACGGTGGACGCCGATGACGATGGGCGGTTCGGTGCGCTCATCTTCCACGACTGCGCGGATCATCCCGACCTGTATTTCTGGGTCGAGCAATTCCAGGGCGGTGCATGGACCACCGTGTACCGCCCCGGCATCGGCTGCGGCACGTACTGGAGCTATGCCTGCGGCACCGAAGTCGTGCTCAACCTGCCGCGCGCCGTGGCTTGCGAGGAGCCGCCTTACGACATTCCGCCGGGCGTCACGCTGTTCGTGCTGCCCTACGCCATTGCGAATGCGCCGATCTGGGGCATTCCGCCCGGTGCGCCGCCCGCGCCCGCTGGCTGGGTACGGCCCGACGGCCTGATCGACTACCAGACCGGCACCTCGCTGGGCTGGCTCCACGACGCACCGTTCGGCGGCACGCTGAACTTCATCCACGACGACTCGTATTTCATCCCCTCCAGCGGCATCAAGTACTACCGCTATGCCTACCGTCGCTGGAACGTCACGCCGAACGCCGGTGCGGACGACCCGACCTGGACGCCCATCAATACGCCATTGGCGCGTGGCTACCGGATGGAGTATTCCGACCGGCTACCTACCTATGAAAGCTATCCGGTGGGCCCGGCCACGCTCGGTGCGCACAGCGGCCTGTTCGAATTCAAGCCGCAAACCCCGCCGGCGCGCGGCACCGACCCGGCCACCGTCGTCGCGCGCGAATGGACCAGCGGCAACCTGAGCGAAGTGGGGGCGAGCTGGAACACCCTGCTCGCGGCCCCGCCGCTGTCGGCCGACAACGCCACCGACGACGCCGGCGATTTCGAGATCAAGATCGAGGTATTCGATCCTGCAGGCAACCAGGTCATGCCCGGTGCCGGCAGCTTCCGCTTCCTGGCGCGCAATGCCGACGGCACCACCACCCGCCTGTCCACGGCGGCCGAAGAAGCGGGTGGCGCCTATGTCCTGCGCGTGCACGTGGACAACAACGGTGTGAGTGCCGACCTGCCGCAACCGAGCATCGGCGGCGTGGCGGCGAGCGACGATTGCGGCTTCCTGCGTTATCAGGCGGGCGACCTGGTGCATGTACGGTACCTGGCGGCCCATCCCAACCAGCGTGCCGTGTTCGGCTTCGGCATCACGCGCGGGTCGAACGGCATGCCCACGGCTTCGACGCTGGCTCCCTATGTCGAAGTGGCCGCGGCCAGTGCGGCGACGACCAGCGCGCCGTACATCAAGGCCGCCGGGTATTACCAACGCGATTTCATCCCCGCGGAACTGGTCGGCGGCTGCGTCAACGCCGCCTTCGCCGCCAGCCTGTACGTGTACGGCAAGGCGACCAACGGGTACGAGCGTCTGGGGCTCGATGCCTCGAGGCTGATTGCATTTGCCTTGGCCGAGCAGCGAGCCGTCCCGCACCCGTAAACGGACCGGGGCCTGCCCCGGCAGGCCCCGGAGCGGGAAGGGTGGGCAGTGCGGAGCGAGGTCGCAGGCAATCGTCGGGAGGAGGCTGGCATGGTCCGCGGCGTCCGGCGTGCGTGCCTTCCGGGCCGGGTGCAGTTGCTCCCGCTGCGCCTGCAAATCGGGTCGGTTTTGACCCGGAGATTCCGCCATGTTCCGGGCCAAACCGCGGCCGCTGTTCATTCCATCGTCTCCGGCGGCTGGCATGTTCGTTGCCTGAACCCTCACGTATGCAAGAGAGGTGTCATGACCAAGCAACCGTGCACCAGGGCGGCAGTGGAAGACGAAGGCGAGATCGAGCGTTCGGTGCTCGCATATCTGCATCGCCACCCGCAGGCGGCCGACACGCTCCGCGGCATCGTCAACTGGTGGCTGCCGCGGCAGCGTTACGAAAGCGGCTGTTGGCGCATCGAGCACGTGCTGGACCGGCTGGTGGCCGAGGGGTTGCTGCATCGCGACGAGTTGCCCGATGGCGAAGTGCTGTATGCGCTGAACAAGCACACGAAACCGCCGCAGCCGCATTGACTGCGACACGAATTTTCACGACGGAGGACCGATCCCATGCCATCTGCGCTCACCTATCCGGGCGTCTACATCGAGGAAATTCCCAGCGGCGTGCGCACCATCACCGGAGTGGCCACGTCGATCGCCGCCTTTGTCGGCCGCGCCGCGCGCGGACCGACCGACGCCGATGCGGAAAGCCCGGTGACCATCAACAGCTACGGCGACTTCGAGCGCAATTTCGGCAAGCTCGATCCGACCTACCCGATGGGTTACGCGGTGCGCGACTTCTACCTCAACGGCGGCGCCCAGGCCGTGATCGTGCGGCTGTACAAGGCCAACGGCGGCAAGCCGGCCAAGGCGGCGATCAAGATCGCGAACCTGCCGCTCGAGGCCGCGTCGGCCGGCAGCTGGGGCAACCAGCTGCGCGCGCGCGTCGACTACGGCGTATCCGCCGACATCGCGGCGCGTTTCGGGCTGGCGACCACCGACCTGTTCAACCTGACCGTACGCGACGTGGCCAGCGGCGCGCAGGAAAGTTTCCTCAACCTCACCGTCAAGGAAAGCCCGCGCCGCGCCGACCGCGTGCTGAAGGCGGGTTCGTCGCTGGCGCGCGTGGCGGCGTCGCTGACGCTGCCGGCCACGACCGTGCCCGCGGCGCATCTCGATCCCGATCCCGGCAAGACCGTGTGGGAGCAGGACAAATCCTCCACCGGCGTCGCACCTGCCGACCAGGCCGCCGATAGCGCGGTACTGGACGACGCGGCGTACCTGGGCAGCCCGGACGCGAAGACCGGCCTTTATGCGCTGAAGAAGGCCGACCTGTTCAACCTGCTGTGCATTCCGCCCGACCTGCGCGGCGGTAACACCGCGGTCACCGTGTACCAGACCGCACTGGCGTTCTGCGTGGATCGCCGCGCGCTGCTGATCGTCGACGCGCCCGCCGAATGGAGCAGTGCCGGCGCGATCACCCAGTCCAGCAACGCGGCGCTGACCGCGCTCGGGCTCAACGGCGATGCCGCACGCAACGCCGCGCTGTATTTCCCGCGGGTGATCGAATCCGACCCGGTGCGGCAAGGCCAGCTCGACAGCTTCGTGCCCTGCGGCATCGTCGCCGGCGTGATGGCGCGCACCGATACGCAGCGCGGCGTGTGGAAGGCGCCGGCCGGCATCGACGCGGCGCTGAACGGCGTGCAGGGGCTTGCCGCCACGCTCAACGACGCCGAGAACGGCATGCTCAATCCGCTCGGCGTGAACTGCCTGCGCAGCTTCCCGCTGGTCGGTCCGGTGCTGTGGGGTTCGCGCACGCTGCGCGGCGCCGACCTGCTCGCCGACGAATACAAGTACGTGCCGGTGCGCCGGCTCGCGCTGTACATCGAGGAAAGCCTGTTCCGCGGCACCCAGTGGGTGGTGTTCGAGCCGAACGACGAGCCGCTGTGGTCGCAGATCCGCCTCAACGTGGGCGCCTTCATGCAGAACCTGTTCCGCCAGGGCGCGTTCCAGGGCAAGACGCCGAACGATGCCTACTTCGTGAAGTGCGACAAGGAAACCACCACGCAGAACGACATCAACCTCGGCATCGTCAACATCGTGGTCGGCTTCGCGCCGCTCAAGCCCGCCGAGTTCGTGGTCATCCAGCTGCAGCAGATGGCCGGCCAGATCCAGTCCTGAGGAAAACGCCATGGCTCAGTTCAGCGTCAATGCGCAGCGTTTCGATCCGTACAAGAACTTCAAGTTCCGGGTCAAGTGGGACGGCCGCTACGTGGCCGGCGTCAGCAAGGTCTCCGGGCTGAAGCGCACCACCGAGGTGGTCAAGCACCGCGAGGGCGGCGACCCGAGCAGCACGCGCAAGTCGCCCGGGCGCACCGAGTACGAGGCGGTCACCATCGAGCGCGGCGTCACCCACGACACCGAGTTCGAGAAGTGGGCGAACAAGGTGTGGAACTTCGGCGCCGGGCTCGGCGCGGAGGTCTCGCTGAAGGACTTCCGCAAGGATCTGATCCTGGAGGTCTACAACGAGGCCGGCCAGCTCGCACTCGCCTACAAGCTGTACCGCTGCTGGGTGTCGGAGTACCAGGCGATGCCCGACCTGGACGCGAACGCGAATGCGGTGGCGATCCAGCACCTGAAGCTCGAGAACGAGGGCTGGGAGCGCGACGTCGGCGTGTCGGAGCCGGCCGAGCCGAGCTTCACCGTGCCCGCCGTCTGAGCGCCATGCGCACGCCCACGCCCGCGCAGCTGCTGCAGGTCTGGGAACGCGGGGGCGACCCGTCCGCCGCGGCACGCGGGCTGCTGCTGCTCGGCTGCAGCTGCGACGAATACTCCGCCGAAGCGCGGGCGGCGCTGCCGCTGGGCCGGCGCGACGCGCTGCTGCTCGAGCTGCGCGAACGCCTGTTCGGCGCCGAGATCGCCGCGGTGGCGAGCTGCCCGGCATGCGCGGCCGCAGTCGAGGCGACGTTTCGTTGCGACGACCTGCGGCTGGCGGAGCCGGATGCCGCAGCGCCCGTGCTGGAACATGCCTCGCACGGTGGTATCCGCGTGCGGTTCCGCCTGCCCGACAGCAGCGACCTGCTGGCGCTGGAGCAGTGCGGCGATGCCCAGGCGGCGCGCGGCCTGCTGCTCGAACGCTGCGTGCTGGCCACGGAGGGAGGCACCGGATCGCGCGATGTGCGCGAGCTACCGTACGACGTGCAGATGGAGATCGCGCAGGCGATGGCCCGGGCCGATCCGCAGGCCGACCTGCAACTGGCCTTCCGCTGCCCGGACTGCGGTCACGGCTGGCAGCCGGCGTTCGATGTCGCGCGCTTCCTGTGGCAGGAACTGCACGCGTGGGCGCTGCACATGCTGCGCGACGTGGACACGCTGGCATACGCCTACCACTGGCGCGAGGCCGACATCCTCGCGCTGAGCCCGCGCCGCCGCCAGGCCTACCTGGAGCTGTGCGCGCCATGAGCGACTTCCTCGACCGGCTGGCGGCAAGGGCGATCGGCAGCGAGACGGCGCTGGCGCCGCGGCTGCCGTCGCTGTTCGAGCCGCTGCGGCGCGCGCCGCTCATGCCGCCCACCGACGCTGGCGAGATGCCGTCACGTCGTCGCGAGGGGCCGCCTGCGACCGAAGCGGCACCGCCCGAAGCGCCGGCGCGCTTGCCGAATGCCGCTTCGCGGATCGAGCCGGATGCCTCGCGCAGCGCGCCGCACGAGCGCCTCGCGGCATCCGCGCCGGCACCCGCCGTCGCGGATGCACCGCGTAGCACAATATCGCCGCCGTCGCCGATGCCGGGCGCCGCGACGCAGGCTTCGTCGCCCCTCACCGAACGCGTCGGGACGCCGCGGTCCGTCTCGGCGCATCCGGCAGAAGTCGCGCCGCCGCCGGTGCCGCCGCGGCGGACGCGCATCGCCCCGGCCCGGCTCGAGACGGCGCCGCCGTCGCCGCCAAGCGGCGTCCTGCTGCCTCCGCACGCGCCGGTGTTTGCCGCGCCGCGTGCCGCGACCGCATCCGCGCGGCGCGATGGCGCCGCCGCACCGCGCGCCGGCGCGGCGCAAGCCGGCCATGGCGGCGCAGCGGCGAGCGAGCCGGCCGTGCACGTCAGCATCGGCCGCCTCGAAGTACGTGCTGCGCCGCCGGCCAGCGCGCCGCCGCGACGCCGCGACGGCCCGCAGCCAGGCAGCCTCGACGACTACCTGCGCCAGCGCGGCGGCAAGGCCTCGCCATGAGCAACGTGCTGGCCATCGCCGCGACCACGCGCACGCTGCGCAACCTGCTGCTGGCGCAGATGCCCGTGCTGGATGCCGAGCTGAGCGACTTGGAGGTGACCCTGCAGCCGCCGGACGTGGCGCGCAAGGGCGTCAGCAAGGCGCAGCTCAACCTGTTCCTGTACCAGGTGGTGGCGAACGCCGCCTGGCGCAACCTCGACATGCCCGGCCAGGTGCATGCCGGCGAGAGTGCGCCGCCGTCGCTGGCGCTGAACCTGCACTACGTGATTACCGCGTGGGGCCGCGGCGAGAACGACAACGACGCCATCAGCCATCGCGTGCTGGCCGCGGCGATGAGCACGCTGCACGACCGCGGCGTGCTCGACGGCAACGACATCCGCAACGCGCTGCCGGGCAACGACCTCGCCGGCCAGTTCGAGCGCGTGCGCATCACGCCGCTGCCGCAGGGCGTCGACGAGTTGTCCAAATTGTGGACGGCCTTCCAGACCAACTACCGCACGTCGGCCGTCTACGAGGCGGCGGTGGTGCTGATCGACAGCCAGGCCGCGGTGCGCGCGCCGTTGCCGGTGCTGCGGCGTGGCCCGCAGGATCGCGGCGTGATCGCCACGGCGTCTGCCGCGGCGGCACTGGACACGTTGAGCTATCCGCGCGCGCAGGCAGCCGTGCGGCTGGGCGAGGATCTCGTGCTGGGCGGGCGCCAGCTCACCACCAATCACGCATTGGCCCGCTTCAGCAGCCTGCGCCTCGACGCGCCGGTCGAGATCGCACCGCTGGCGGGCGACGACGCCAGCTTGCGCGTGCACCTGGCGAACACGGCCGAGGATGCCGATGCCGCGTCGCGCTGGGCACCGGGCATCTATACCGTGGCCCTGCAGGTGCAGCCACCGGGACTGCCGCCGCTGCTCAGCAACGAACTGCCGCTGGCGCTGGCGCCGGTCATCACGCTGAGTCCGCTCGCCGCGCCGGCCGGCGACCTCACCTTGAACCTCACCTGCATGCCGCGCATCCGCCACGGGCAGCGGGTGTTCCTGTTGTTCGGCGATCGCCTGCTGGTGCCGCAGAGCATCGGCAATCCGGCCGATCAGCATCAGCCGAGCGCACTGGTATTCCACGTGCCGGGCGTGGCGGCGGGTACGTATGTGGTGCGCCTGCGCGTCGATGGCGCCGACAGCATCCCGGTCGACTTCAGCGGCAGCGTGCCCGCGTTCGCCGCCAACCAGCAGGTCGCGGTGACATGAACGACTACGCGCAATGGCTGGAAGCGAACGATCGTTACCTCGCCGCGGCGCTGGCCGAGCTGCGCGCACGCCTGCAGCGCGGGGCGCAGCGCCACGACGAAGCCGCCGCGCCGTCGCCTGCACCGCTGGCCACCGCCCTGATGGAAGCGGCGCCGGCGGTGAACGCGCCGGCCGCGCCGAAACCTTCCTGGCTCGCGCGGATGTTCGGCGGCACGCACGGGCATGCACCGCTGAGCGCGGCGGAACTGGACGCCATCGAGCCGCCCGCGCCGCGGCCGATCGTCGCCGTGGCGCCGGAAGGCAGCGCCGCGGCCGACACGGGCCCGCCGGTCGACCCCACGGCCGGCCACGGGAACACACCCGCGCTGGCAATTCTCGCCAGCCGGCTCGGCCTCACTGCGTTCGAGCGCGACCTGCTGCTGCTGTGCATCGGCATGGAACTGGACACCCGCTTCCCCGCGCTCTGCGCGCAGGCCCAGCACGATCCGGGCAAGCCGTATCCCACCTACGCGCTGGCGTTCGCGGTGCTGGATGCGCCGAGCTGGGACGCGCTGTCGCCCGAGCGCCCGCTGCGCTACTGGCGCCTGCTGGAGATCCACCAACCCGGCGCGCAGCCGCTGATCGGCGCGGCACTGGGCGCGGACGAGCGCGTGGTCAACTTCGTCAAGGGCCTGAACTACCTCGACGACCGCCTCACGCCGCTGCTCACCGCGTTGCCGCCGGCGACGCTGCCGCCCTCGCAGCAGGCACTCGCCGAGCAGCTGCTGGACAACCTGCGCCACGTGCCGCCGGGCGAGCCGATGCCGGCGGTGCAATTGCTCGGCAGCGACGGTGTGAGCAAGCAGGCCGTGGCGCAAACGATTGCCGCCGCATTCGGCGCGCAGGCGTACCGGCTGTCGGCCGAGCTGCTGCCCGCCGCGGTGGGCGAGCAGGAAACCCTGCTGCGGTTGTGGCAGCGCGAAAGCCAGCTGCTGCCGCTGGCGCTGTACCTCGATGCGGCCGAGGTCGAGCGCGGCGACGCTGCCGCGGCGCTGGTCAAGCGCTTCCTCGCACGCGCCGGCGGGCTCAGCTTCGTCGACGCGCGTGAGCCGTGGGCAGGCGCCACGACGCGCGCGCTCAGCATCGATGTGGCCAAGCCCACCGCGGTCGAGCAGCGCACGCTGTGGCAGCGCCTGCTCGGCGCCGCCGCGGGCGCCCAGCCGCAGCAACTGGCCGGCCACTTCGATTTCAACCTCAACCGCATCGAGCAGATCGCGCATGTCGCGCTGGCGGCGGTCGCGGACAAGCCCGAAGCGCTGGCGCAGACGCTGTGGCAGGGTGCGCTGGCGCATACGCGACCGGCACTGGACCAGCTCGCCCAGCGCATCGAGCCGAAGGCGGGGTGGGATGACCTGAAGCTTCCCGACAGCGAAAAGGCCCTGCTGCGCCAGATCGCCGACCAGGTCGCCCAGCGCAGCACCGTCTACGACGACTGGGGCTTCCGCGCGCGCATGAACCGCGGCCTGTCGATCAGCGCGCTGTTCACCGGCGAGAGCGGCACCGGCAAGACCATGGCGGCCGAAGTGCTGGCGCGCGAGTTGGGCCTGTCGCTGTACCGCATCGACCTGTCGGCGGTGGTCAGCAAGTACATCGGCGAGACGGAAAAGAACCTGCGCAAGCTGTTCGACGCGGCCGAGGGCGGCGGCGCGATCCTGTTCTTCGACGAGGCCGACGCGCTGTTCGGCAAGCGCAGCGAAGTGAAGGACAGCCACGACCGCTACGCCAATATCGAGGTGAACTACCTGCTGCAGCGGCTGGAATCGTTCCGCGGGGTGGCGATCCTGGCCACCAACATGAAGGGCGCGCTGGACGGCGCCTTCCTGCGCCGGCTGCGCTTCGTCATCAACTTCCCGTTCCCCGGCGTGGCCGAGCGCCGCGCGATCTGGGCCTCGGTGTTTCCCCCGCAGGCCGCGGTAGGCGCGCTGGACCTGGAGCGGCTGGCGCGCTTCGCGCTCACCGGCGGCAGCATCCAGGGCATCGCGCTCAACGCCGCCTTCATGGCCGCCCAGGCTGGCGTGCAAATCGGCATGCCGTTACTGCTCGATGCCGTGCGCGGCGAGTACCGCAAGCTCGACAAGCCGGTCAACGAAGCGGATTTCCGCTGGCTGGCAAGCGCCGGAGGCCACTCGTGAGCATCGAGCTGCACATCGAACGGCTGGTGATCGACGCGGCGCTGCTCGGTGGCGAACGCGCCACCGATGTGCGCGCGACGCTCGAGCGCGAACTGGGGCAACAGCTGGCACAAGCCGGCGCCATCGACACGCTGCATAGCCTCGGCACGGTAGCCGCGCTGCCGCCGATGACGTTGCCAGCGGCCGTGCGGCTGCACGAGCCGTTTGGCGCCCGCGTCGCTTCGGCCGTGCGGCAGAGCCTCGGCCTCAACACCACCATGCACCACGGGGGAGCATTGCGGCATGGCTGAGCGCAGCGCCACTGCGGAACGCAAGTCACCCGCTGGTCAAGCGACGCCAGCCGGCGTGCTTCGCCGCAAGTGCGCGTGTGGCGCGCATGTGCCCGGCGGTGGTGAATGCGAGTCCTGCAAGAAGAAACACGCGGGTCTGCGGCGTTCGGCGCAAACGTCGAATCCACCCGCCGCGCTGCGGACTGCCGATCCACTGACCGCTTCACTGATGCGCTCGCGCTTCGGCGAGGATTTCTCGCGCATCCGCGTCAATGGCGCCAACGTGCCCATGGCGAGAGCAAACGACGGCGGCAGGGAGATGGATATCGACGTGCGCACGGTGCGCCATAACGCGCCCGCCCGCCTGGGCGCGCTGCAGCAGGCAGGCGAGCGGACGAAGGAGAACGAAGGCGCAGGCGCAGGCGGCATCATGCGCACGGCACAGATCATTCCACCACCGCCTGGCGTCACGGGTCCGGTGCGCTCCGGTTCCGGCTCGGGCGGCTGCAGCTTCGCGATCGACTACGAGAACGTCAGGAACACCGGTTGTGGCGCGAGCTGCGGTGCGCAGATCGAGTACGACGTAACCGGCGTGACCGCGACCGGGAGCGGTTGCCCGCCCACGCTCAACGGCTTGCGTGTCACCGAATCGGTAACCACCGACAACGGCTGCGGCCCCGGTGGCGTGACCACCGGTGCGGGCTGTCCGATCGAGGAGCATCCGCCGCTACTGCCCGGCCACGGCATCATCCGCAACTGCCACGACACTTACGCGCTGTGCGGGCCGGCCACTGCCTTCGGTGCGACCGGGTGCACCGAAACCTATACGCAGAAGCTGTTCGTTGGTGGCGCGCTGGCCGAGACGCGGGCGATCCGCTTTGTCATCACCAGGTCGGGCAGCAGTTGCTCGGGCACGGTTACGCGTACCTGAGGGAACGCCATGAACACGCCCCCACCTCGATCCGATGGCCCGTCCGCCTTCACCCCAAGGCAGGCCGCCGCGTATCTGCGCGGGCAACACCACGTGGCGTTGTGCCTCATCGAAAACGGAGCCGCGCCCCATGACTGGCAGGCGTCGTCGTACACAACGCCGGAAGCGTTATTGGATTCCCTTGTCGCGGTCGTGCCCGAGTACGCGTGGACCGCGATAGACGGCCGGTGCGTATTGCATCCGCGTCAGGACATCTGGCGCGCGCCGCTGTCGGGCGAAGCGTTTCGGGGGCCGCGCCTGCAGACGGCGCAGGCTTATGTCGAGTTTCTGCGCGGCAATGCGCCGGAGATGGCCGATCTGGTGCCGCCACTGTTGAAAGGCGATCCCGCCGCAGCGCTGTACACGGCCACGGTGTCGATACGTGCAAACTGCAGCGCGCTGCAGGGACTGGTCGATTTGCTCGGTCCTGATCCGTCGATGGTGTTCGCCATCGAGCGTCAGGATGCCAACCGGCGGGTGCTTTTTTTCGAGCGGGTGGATATGGGGAGAGGGCACCATGAGCACGAATAGCCCCCTCGTCCGCATGCAGCCGCCGAATGCAACCCTCTCGGCGACGAGCCTGCGCCGCAAATGCGCCTGCGGCACGCATACGCCGAACGGCGGCGAGTGCCGGGATTGCGCGAGCAAGCGACTGCAGCGCAGCGGAGCCGGTGGAAGCCCGTCCATGCTCGCTCCCCCGCTCGTGCACGACGTGATCGCCTCCCCCGGCCGGCCGCTCGACCTCGCCACCCAGGGCTGGATGGGATCGCGCTTCGGCAGCGACTTCAGCCGTGTGCGCGTGCACGACGATGGCCGCGCCGCCGAATCAGCGCGCGCGGTGGGCGCGCTGGCCTACGCCGTCGGCAGCCATGTCGTGTTCGAGGCCCACCAGTACGCGCCAGGCACGCCGGCGGGCCGCCGCCTGCTCGCCCACGAACTGGCGCACACGCTGCAGGATCCCGGCGCCGGCGGCCTGCATGCATCGCTGGCGATCGGCCGGCCTGACGACGCTTCTGAAATCGCCGCCGACCGCGCCGCCGATGCGGTGATGCGGGGCGAGCGGGTCTCAGTTTCGCCCGGCGGTGGCGGTTTGATGCGCCGACAGATGCGCGGCTGCGCCGCCAGCGCAGGGGAGAGCCCGGACGTGCGCAAGGTGCATTGCCCGGACGGCTCCGACTACCGGGTGACGATGACGGCCACCGACGGGCCGAACGTGCCTGGCTTCCACGGCTCGGTCACGCCCGGCGCCAGTCTCAAGGAAATCTGGCTGGACATCTCCCTGTGCAAGGGCAACATCCAGGTGAACCTGCAGCCGGGCGTGGACCTTCCGCAGGCGCTCGGCTCGGTGGTCGCCAACATGGTGGCGGGCTCCGATGCGCTGAAGGGCGTTGCCATCAATCCCGAGCTGAAGATCACCTTCATCCAGGGATCGAGCTTCACGGTGTCGCTCGTACCGTCGGTCAAGCTGGACGAGAAGGGCCTTGCCGGCGCCGGTGGGTCGGTGGAGGTGCAGACCAAGGACGTGACTGTGAAGAGCGGCGTGAATTGCGACCCGCGGGCGGGGTCGTGCATGTTCACCATCGACATCGGTGGCGGTGCGGCATCCAAGGACGTCGACTGCCACAAGAAAGGCAAGCAGAAGCTGACCTTCAACTGCGAGAAGATCAACCACGTGCCGGCGGTACCGGAAGTGCCGGAGCAGAAACAGACGGATGTCCAGACCCGCTACGTGTTCTTCCGGCACGCCAGGCACGAGGTGCGCAAGGATTTCCGGCTGCCGACCGACATCCAGGCGTTGAACGAACAGGGTTACCGGGTCACCTCCATCAAGGGCTATACCTCGCCCGAGGGGCCGCGCGGCACCGAACACGCGCCGCAGTTCGAGGGCAACGTGGCGCTGGCCGTCGAGCGGGCGCAGGCGGCACACGATTGGCTGGCGGACCCGAAGGTGTGCGCCGGCTGCGACTTGTCGGGCGCGGCGCAAAGCGGCGAAAGCGAACTGCCGCCCGAACAGGGCAAGCAGGAGCCCGAGCCGAAGGGGCCAGCCATGGAGCACGGGGCCGTGGATGAGTTCCTCGGCAAGACCGGCACGCCCGACCCGTTGGCGCCGGCCGACCCGGCGGAGCGCACGAAGTTCGAACGCCAGTCTTTCGGCAGGCAACGCGAACAGGCGTACGAGCTGATGCGCCGTGCGGCCATCGTGCTGGAGCGCACGCGGGTCGTGCGCGAACGCCAGCCCGGTGTTCCGGCGCACGACGAACCCGGCGCCGTCGAATGCAGCACGGAGGTTCTGGAGGCGGCCCAGAAATCGTTCGGCATAAAGACCCCGGGGCCGTTCAATTTCGACACTCCGGGGAAGCATTGATGGATACCTTGCCATGAACATCTTCGATGGCCTCTACGGCTACGAGAAGCTGATGCTGGTCTGCGGCTTCGTGCTGTTCGTGTTCGCGCTGGCGGCGATCACGGTGATGATCGTGCAGCGGCGCGATTTCAAGATGGCGATGGGGCTGATCGTGTTCGCGATCGTGCTGATGGGTTTTCCCGGCATCCAGGCGGTGAAGTTCAGCCAGGACACGGTCGAGCTGGACCGCATCCGCGCGCAGCCGCAGGCCCCTGCCGACCCGGCGCAGAAGCAGCAGGCGCAGCGGGTGCTGGCTGACCTGGAGCGACGCGCGACCGGCAATCCGCAGCTGCAGGCGCAGGTATCGGACGGCTATCGCGCGATCGGCGAAGTGGACAAGGCGTACCGGCTGGCGCAATCGGTGCTGCGTGAAAAGCCCTCGGCACAGGTGCAGGCGACCCTGGTGCCGGTACTCACCGCGAAATTGAACCAGGTGCAGGCGGGAGTGCCGATCGCCGCGCCCGTGATGCCGGCCGCAAGTGCCGGTTCGGCCGTGGCGGCGACGCCCGCGCCTACGGCGGCAGGCACCGCCTCGGCCGCGCCGCCAC
>NZ_LVJR01000010.1 GCF_001617365.1 Rhodanobacter sp. FW104-R8 | reverse complement strand
CTCCAGCACAAGACGTCCACACAATTCACCTGCGCACACTGTCAAAGATCTTCACCGCATCGACCACCCTTTCGGTGATCGCTCCGAGACCTTTCGTCCCGGGTGAGCCGCCCATTCTACATCGCTTTTTACGTCCGTCAACATCCGCAGCGGAGAAATTTTTCAGCGCGGGATGTCGCGGAGACCTTCGCGAAAGGGCGTTTCGTCGAAGGGGCGAGAATCATAGCGCCGAGCGGCGCTTCTGGGAAGGGGCACGTGCACTGTGCGCGTGAAAAGCGCGGCTGGCCGCAGCGCTACACTGCATGACACCCCGCCGACTGCGACGAGTACCGCGATGAAACGATGGCTTGTTCCGCTGCTCCTGCTGCTGGCCGGCTGTTCCTGCAGCGCTCCCGCACAGCACGCAGGAATGGCTGTCGTGCTGCACGGGCAGCGTTTATCGGTGGAGCTCGCCACCGACGGTGCCAGTCGCCAGCATGGCCTGATGATGCGCACCACGCTGGCGCCCGACCACGGCATGCTGTTCGTGTTTCCCTACACGGAGCCGCAGGCATTCTGGATGAAGAACACGCTGATCCCGCTGGACATCCTGTATTTCGATGCGGATCGCCGGCTGGTCTCGATGCAGTTGGACGTGCCGCCGTGCAAGGCGGATCCCTGCACGACCTACCCGAGCGATGCGCCTGCGCGCTACGTACTGGAACTGTCCGCCGGCGCGGCGCAGCGCATCGGCGTACGGCACGGCGACGAACTGAAGATCGACGGGGAGATCGGCACGGTGCGCTGAGCGGAGGCGCCGCCCGCATCCAGCATGCCGACCCGGTAGGGAATCAGGTCCTCGGGACGCAGGCTCTCCAGGACGTCCCAGTCGTCTTCGAACGGAATGAACTGTCGCATGACGATGTTCCTTGCATGAGGCGCCACGCGAGCGGGCGCAGGAACATCAGAACAGGCGGCCCGGCCAATACGCTGACGGGATCGGGCCGTTTGCTGGCAGGAACCGGCGTTCAGTCGATCTCGATCATCTCGAAGTCGGCCTTGGTGGCGCCGCAATCCGGACAGGTCCAGGTGTCGGGCACGTCCGCCCAGCGGGTGCCGGCGGGAATCCCTTCGTCGGGTACGCCTGCGGCTTCATCGTAGATGTAGCCGCAGACGACGCACATCCATTTGCGCAAGGCAGCGGCTTCGGTGGAACTCTGGCTCATGGTCGGGACTTCTCGGGATCGCAATGGAATTGTCCATTCTCGCAACTCGCCAGCCATTGCGAAAGCATGGAACATCACCGCCTGTTCCCACACCCCGCCCACGAGGTCATGCCTTGAACATGCTCACTGCGCATCCCGGCCGCGGCCTGTATGCGATCACCAACGGGCCGCGCGCCGATCTTCTGGCAGCAGTCGCACAGGCGCTGGCCGGCGGCGCACGGCTGCTGCAGTATCGCGACAAGGGCGCCGACGCACCCCGGCGACACGCCGAGGCGGCCGCGCTGCAGCAGCTGTGCCGCGGCCATGGCGTGCCGCTGATCATCAACGACGATATTGCGCTGGCCCGTGCGGTGGGCGCGGACGGGGTGCACCTGGGCCGGGAAGACGGCGACCTGGCCAGCGCCCGCGCGGCGCTCGGCGAGCATGCGATCATCGGCGTATCGTGCTACGACTCGCTGCAGCGCGCGCAAACGGCGGCCCGCGCCGGCGCGAGCTACGTCGCGTTCGGCGCGTTCTTCCCCTCGCCGACCAAACCGCTGGCGCCGCGCGCGCCGCTCGAACTGCTGAGGCAAAGCGCCGCGCTGGGCGTGCCGCGGGTGGCGATCGGCGGGATCACGCCGGACAATGGCGGCTCGCTGGTCGAGGCGGGCGCGGACTACCTGGCGGTGATTTCCGCCGTGTTCGCCGCCACCGACGTGCGCGCCGCCGCACGGCGCTTCGCCGACCTGTATCCCTCCGATCGAGAACCCGCACGATGAGCAACCACGAACTCTTCCAGCGCGCCCTGAAGCTGATGCCCGGCGGCGTGAACTCGCCGGTGCGCGCGTTCAAGTCGGTCGGCGGCGAGCCGTTCTTCACCGCGCGCGCAGACGGTGCGTACCTGTGGGACGTGGAAGGCACGCGCTACATCGACTATGTCGGCTCGTGGGGGCCGATGATCGTGGGCCACAACCACCCCGCCGTGCGCGAAGCGGTCGAGCGCGCGGTGAAGAACGGCCTGTCGTTCGGCACGCCCTGCCCGGCCGAGGTAACCATGGCCGAGACGATCACCCGGCTGATCCCTTCGGTCGAGATGGTGCGCATGGTCAACTCCGGCACCGAGGCCACCATGTCGGCGATCCGCCTCGCGCGCGGCGCCACCGGCCGCAGCAAGATCGTGAAATTCGAGGGCTGCTACCACGGCCACGGCGACAGCTTCCTGGTCAAGGCCGGCTCCGGCGCACTGACCTTCGGCGTGCCGACCTCGCCGGGCGTGCCGAAGGCGAATGCCGACCTCACGCTCACCCTGCCCTACAACGACCTCGCCGCGGCGCAGACGCTGTTCGCCGAGCACGGCAGCGAGATCGCCGGCCTGATCATCGAGCCGGTCGCCGGCAATATGAACTGCATCCCGCCGGTGGACGGCTACCTGCAGGGCCTGCGCGAACTGTGCACGCAGTCGGGTGCACTGCTGATCTTCGACGAGGTGATGACGGGCTTCCGCGTGGCGCTGGGTGGCGCGCAGGCGCACTACGGCGTGACGCCGGACCTCACCACGTTCGGCAAGATCATCGGCGGCGGCATGCCGGTGGGCGCCTACGGCGGCCGCCGCGACTTGATGGAGCAGATCGCACCGGCCGGCCCGATCTACCAGGCCGGCACGCTATCCGGCAACCCGGTGGCGATGGCGGCGGGCCTGGCGATGCTGGAGCTGATCCAGGCGCCCGGCTTCCACGACCATCTCGCCGCCCGCACCCGCCTGCTCTGCGACGGCCTGCAATCGGTGGCCGACGGCGCCGGCGTGCCGTTCAGGACCAACCGCGTGGGCGGCATGTTCGGCCTGTTCTTCAGTGCGGAAAAGGTGACCAGTTACGCGCAGGCCACCACGGCGGACACGGCGCTGTTCAACCGCTTCTTCCACGGCATGCTGAAGCGCGGCGTGTACCTGGCGCCGTCGGCGTTCGAGGCCGGCTTCCTCTCCAGCGCGCACAGCGACCAGGACCTCGCCGACACCCTGCAGGCCGCACGCGAGGCGCTGGCCGAGGCGCGTGCCACGTGAATGCCGACGGCGTTGAAATCTCCGCGCTGAAAGACGCCGCCGAAGCCGCCCTGGCGGGGCAATGGGTGTACCAGGAATGGGCTCGCTTCGAGGTGCCGGCCGTGTGGGAGCAAAACAAGGCCGACATCGCGCGTAGCCTCGAGCCGGACGTGACCGTTCCGAAGTTCTTCGCCTGCCGCATCGGTGGCAGGCTTGCCGGCATCGCCAGCGTGGTTCCGCGCGACCTGCCCACCTGCCCCGAGCTGGGGCCGTGGCTTGCGAACGTGCTGGTGCTGCCGCCATGGCGCCGCCGCGGCATCGGCCGCGCACTGGTTCGCCACGTGATGGACTACAGCGGCGCACTGGCGCCGACCCTCTACCTGTACACCTTCGACCAGGTCGATCTCTACCAGCACCTCGGCTGGGAAGTCCTGCGCCGGGATCAATACGCCGGGCGCGCCATCACGATCATGCGTTACCCGGCTGCGCCACGACCTTGAACATGGCGCGCTGCTGCGCGATCCAATCGGCAGAACCCACCGCCTCGCGACTCCCCTCGAGCAGCAAGTCCAGCAGCTGGCTGGAATACCGATAGCCCTCGCTGCCGCGGTCGAGGAAGGTGCGCATCGCCGGGCTGCGGTTGAACAGGCCCTGCATGTAGAGCACCCAGACTTTGTAGGTCTCGTCATCCAGCGCGTGTCGGTTGAGGATGATGTTCTCCATGAGGTCACAAACCAGTTCGACGACCGCCAGCACCTTGCTGCGCAACGGTTCCTCGTTCGGCACTGGCCGGTCTTCGTAGAAGTACGGCCGGCACTCGGGGTTGGCAATGAACGTCTGCAGGATCGCGCTGCTCACGCCGTACACCTGCCAGCTCGTCTGTGCCTCCAGCGATTCACGCTCGCCGCGCAACTGGTTGCGGATCAGCAGGAAGCCCAGCGCGGCTACCGTCGGTGCGGCCCAGGTACCCAGCATGGTCCATTGGTCGATCGTCAAGCTCATGTATCAGAATCCCCTGTTGATTGAGTGCCGGTGTCGGCGTATTGCAGATTGACGCTGCCCTGCCCTACCAGCTGCCGATGTTCGGCATCGACGCCCACGGCTCCTGCGGTGGCAGGTGGCCCTCCTGCAGCAGCTCGATCGAGATCAGGTCCGGCGAACGCACGAACGCCATGTGCCCGTCGCGCGGCGGGCGGTGGATGGTGCAGCCCATCGCCTGCAGGCGCGAACAGGTGGCGTAGATGTCCTCCACGCGGAAGGCGAGGTGGCCGAAGTTGCGCGCGCTGCCGTAGTCCTCGGTCGAGCCCCAGTTCCAGGTGAGCTCGATCTCGGCCTCGGGGCTGTCCGGCGCGGCCAGGAACACCAGCGTGTACTTGCCTTCCGGCACCTCCTTGCGGCGCACCTCGCGCAGGCCGAGGCCTTCGCAATAGAACCGCAGCGAGGCGTCGAGGTCGCGCACGCGCACCATGGTGTGCAGGTATTTCATCGGGATGCTCCTGATCGGCGGGCCTCAGCCTGCCGCAAAATCGCTCAACGCCGCGTGCAGGCGCGCGAGACCGTCGGCAAGTTCCTCATCGGTGATGGTCAGTGGCGGCACAAAGCGCAGCACATCCGGCCCGGCCTGCAACAGCAGCAAGCCGCGGGCGGCGGCGTGGTCGAGGACCGCGCCGGCCTTGCCCTTGTACGGGTCGGCCAGCACCGCGCCGATCATCAGGCCGCGGCCGCGCACTTCGGCGAACAGCCCCAACTCGTGGTTGATGCGCGCGAGCCCGGCGCGCAGGTCGTTCGCCTGCCGTTCCACGTTCATCAGCACCGCCGCCGAGGACAGCTTGGCCAGCGCGACGCGCGCCACCGCCGCGGCCATCGGATTGCCGCCGAAGGTGGTGCCGTGGGCGCCGTACTGCATCACCTCGGCCACCTTCGGCCCGGCCAGCATCGCGCCGATCGGGAAGCCCGCGCCCAGCGCCTTGGCCAGGGTCACGATGTCCGGCCGCACGTGGTCGTGGGTATGCGCGAACAGCGTGCCGGTGCGGCCCATGCCACACTGGATCTCGTCCAGCACCATCAGCGCGCCGTGCGCATCGCACAGCTCGCGTACCCGCTTGAGGAAGCCCGGCGCGGCCGGCACCACGCCGCCCTCGCCCTGCACCGGCTCCAGCATCACCGCCGCGACGTCGCCGGCGGCAAATGCCGCCTCCAGCGCCTCCGCGTCGTTGAAATCGAGGTAGCGGAAACCCGCCGGCAGCGGCTCGTAGCCCTGCTGGTACTTCGGCTGCGCGGTGGCGGTGACCGTGGCCAGCGTGCGGCCGTGGAACGAGCCCTTGAAGGTGATGATGACGCGCCGTTCCGGCGCGCGGCCCTGCGCGGCCGCCCACTTGCGCACCAGCTTGATCGCCGCCTCGTTCGCCTCGGCGCCGGAGTTGCACAGGAACACGCGCTCGGCGAAACCCGAGGCCCGCACCAGCTCCTCGGCCAGACGCAGCGGCGGCTCGGTGTAGAACACGTTGCTGCTGTGCCACAGCTTGTGCGCCTGCGCGGTCAGCGCGACGACCAGCTCCGGGTCCTGGTGGCCCAGCGCGTTCACCGCGATGCCGGCGCCGAAGTCCACGTAGTCGCGCCCCTCGGTATCCCATACCCGCGCACCCTTGCCGTGGTCCAGCACCAGCTCGCGCGGCTTGTAGACGGGCAACCAGTAGCGCTTGCCGAGTTCGATCAGGGCAGGAGGGGGCTTGTGCATGATGGCTCTCGGGAGGACGGCGCGGAGCGCGGGGACGGCGCAGACGCACATCGTAGAGCCATGCTGCATCCACACACAATCCGAAGCGATGTAACACCGATGCACGGGCTGTATCGCCGCCGTTACATGCCGCCATCGGGCCGCGCCAGGCCGCGTCTCGCGCGCATCGGGCGGCCGCCGCCATGCCGCGCTGTATCCGGCATGACACGCCATGCCCCGTCGCCGACCCCATGCCGAAGAGCGCAAAGCGCGCCACCACGGCCTTTCCCCGACGTGGCACGCGGATTGCTCACGGTCCATGGGGAACCGACGGGGAACACCCATGCGTCCGAGCCACCACGAACGACTCATCGACGGCCTTTTGCTGGTGCTGGGTGCGTCGCTGCTGTCGTCGGCGGCGTGCGCCGCCGACGCCCATCTGGCCGTGCAGGCCAAGCCAGGCGACATGGTGCTGCTGCGCAATGTCAACACGCGGCCGGCCTATCGCCCAGCCCCGCCGGGCATGGCGCTGATGGTCGACCCCTCGCCGCGCCGCGAGCTCGCCCGTGCGCTCGGCGCTGACGAACTCAGCGACGCGGACTTCGCCGGCCTCGACGCGGGCTCCCCGCAGCACGGCGGCCACGGCACCGTGGTCCAGCAGATGGTCGGCAACGCACTCGGCGGCACCTTGGGCGGCGGCAACGGCAGCAACGGCACTACCGCCGGCCTCGGCATCGGCAACGCGATGGCCGGACCGCTCGGCGCGGTAGGCGACACTACCCGCGGCATCGGCGACCAGGTGCGCGGCGCGCTGTCGCAACTGCCCGCCGCGATGCCGGCGCCCACCGGTCATTGAACCGACCATGATCCGCCTCGCCCTCCTGCTCGTCGCATGCCTGCTGGCCACGGCATGGCCCGGTACACCGGCTCATGCCGGCGACGACGACTACGCCGTCATGCTCGGCTATCTCGCCAACACCCGCATCGACGGCAACGCGCTACGCGGAGCCAGCGGCGCCATCGCGGTGAACATGGCCGCCGGCGATCTCAACCAGCAAGCCAACCTGCGCGCCTTCGCCAGTGGCGGCAGCGTCAGTATCCACAGTCTGCAACTGCAACTCGACAACCGCGGCGACCGCCCGCTGGCGGCCAGTGCCGGCATCGGCGGGCAGGCGCTGGCGGACGGCAATGGACTTGCCTCGATCAACCAGGCCAGTGGCAGCAGCAACGCGCAGCTCAACGCCGTTGCCGCCGCGCTGACCGCACAAGGCATACGCGAAGCGACGGATGACGCCCTGTCCACCGCCGTTTCCGCGTCGGCAGGGGGGCAGCACCCCGGGAATACCCCGTCATCCGGCGGCGGCACGCGCAGCGTGAGCGTCGAGTCGTCGGCGATGCGGGGCTACCAGGGCGTGGTGCAACTCAATCAGGCCGCGGGTTCTGGCAACGCCACGGGCAACCAGCTGTTGTTGTCCGTGTCGTCCACGCCGCGGTAACCACCACCCAAGCTGGAACGAGAGGACACCCATGAACGCGAACATGAAACGGACGATGCTTGCCATGGCCGTGGCGACGCTTTTCGCCACCTCGATGGCCTACGCCCACGACGATGACGACCATCTCCCCCCCAAGCCGGGAACCTACAAGTACGAGATCGACGTCACCAAGAACACCGACATCGACAAGAACGTCGATGTCAACGTCAACGTCAACAAGAACGTCAACGTCAACGTGCGCAAGGAGGAGAACGACCACAGCGTCGACGTGGCTCTCAAGAAGAAGCTCGCGCTGAGCACGGACGTGAAAATCACCGGTGACCCGACCGTCAGCGGCAACATCAAGACCGATTCGGCCGCGATCGCGGTGATCGACAACCGCCAGTCCGTCTCCGACAACAGCGGCACCAACGACAAGCTGAACAACACCAGCTCGATCGGCGACGAAGTGGCCTCCAAGGCCAGTGGCAACATCGGCATGAACGTGGCCGCCGGCGACAACAACACCCAGGACAACGCCGCGTCGCTGTCCGCCGCCGACGCCAGCTTCTCGTTCGGCATGGCCGACGCCGAAGTGTTCGTGCGCCAGGACGGCAGCGACAACGCGACCTGGAACACGGGCGTGACCAACGCTGCGGGCATTGGCGGCGACGCCTTCAAGGGTGCCGCCGGCAACATCGGCGTCAACGTCACCTCGGGCAACAACAACGAGCAGAAGAACGCGCTCGCCGCCTCGGTGGCCAAGACCGACTACGCACAGTCGAGCATCAGCTCGAACCAGACCTCCAGCGGGAACACGGTGCACAACGCCGGCACGGTCGAGCGCTTCAACGACACCACCCGGGTCACCCTGCGCGGCCCCGTGACCGGCGAGTCGTTCGGCTTCGGCTTTGGCAGTTACAGCGGCAGCTCGAACGGCACCTACTCGGGCACCACCTCGTCCGACAGCCGCGGCAATGCCTACCAGGCCAACAACATCTATCCGGACATCTGGCCCGGCGCCACTCACCCGGGCCCGGGTCCGCAGACCGGCCACTTCGACCTGGACGGCGAGGACCAGGGCGCCGTAAAGAACCCGTATCGCGGGAATGACTCGCTCGGCCAGCCGATCGGCGGCCTGGCGTTCGATACCGACAGTCACAGCAAGGGGAGCGAGAGCGGCACCACGCACTCGAACGAGTCCGGCAGGCTGGGCTTCGAGGAGCTGTCCTTCAGCGATCTGTTCGCCAGCCTGAGCGGCTCGGTGGTGACCACGCGTTACGTGATCAAGGACGCCACCAATACCGCCACCCTGTCCGGCAACGCGTTCGAGAACGCCTCGGGCAACATCGGTGTGAACATCGCTGCCGGCACCGGCAACCTGCAGGCCAACAGCCTGGCGCTGGCGGTGGCGCAGCCGACCGCCACACCGCCATCGACGGGCGGCGGCGGCACCGAGCACTGATGCAAAACGCCGCGCAAGCGGCGAACGAGGGCGGTAACCCGGCGACACCCTGTAGCCGGGCACCAATGGAACCCCCCCGGCCCGTCCCCTGCGGGCCGGGGGGACTTCCTTCGCCACGGAACCACCTCTCCGGAACGGACGATGCGCAACATCTTTGTCATGACCCTGCTCGCGGGCCTGTGCGCGGCGGGCAGTTGCAGGACCCACGCCGCCGACGTGCGATTCGGCGGTGTGCTGCCGAACGGCGTGCTCTACCACGCTCCGGTCCTGAGCATGCAGGAGGGCCGCTACCTCAACATGGTGCGCCAGCACACCGACTACAGCTGCGGCGCCGCCGCACTGGCCACGATCCTGCGCTACGCCTACCACCTGGACGTGGACGAGACCCAAGTCATCCAGGGAATGATGGGCGTGGCCGACCAGGATCTGGTCAGGCAGCGCGGCTTTTCGATGCTCGACATCAAGCACTACGTCGAGTCGCTGGGCATGCGCGGCCGCGGCTACCGCGTCGACGAGGCACGCCTGCATACGCTGCGCGTGCCGGGCCTGGTGCTGATGGACGTGCGCGGTTTCCGCCACTTCGTGGTGCTGAAGCAAGTGCGCGGCGGCGTGGCGGAACTGGCCGACCCGATGCTTGGCAACCGCCAGATGGCACTGGCCGACTTCATCAAGACCTGGCCCTCGCACGCGGTCTTCGTGGTGATCGGCAACGACTTCGACCGCAACACCGCCCTGCTGCAGCCCACACGGAAGCCCAGCGCGCGCGAGCTGTTTGCGCGACAGGGCCCGATCACCGATGCCGAGCTGCTCGACTTCGGCTTTACCCATGCCGACCTGTTCTAGAGGGAACGCCATGAAACTCCTTCCGCTTTCCATTGCCTTGATCGCGCTGGCCGGTGCCGCGGTACCGCTGCACGCGACCACGCCGCAGAGCGCCCCGACCAGCCGACCCGGCAGGGGCCTGCACGACATCCCCGATCCCGAGCTCAACACCCTGCGCGGCCGCTACACGATCGGCAGCAACGCGGTGGTCTGGTTCGGCGTGCAGATGGTCTCGACCTGGCAGACCGGCAGCGGCCAGGTGCTGCAGGGCACGCTGGCCGTCAACATGGATTTCAGCGGCAATCGCCCGGTGCCGCAGGTGAGCTTCCAGCCCAGCGTCAGCATCAGCCGCCCCGACGCCGTCATCCCGATGCCCGTGATCAACGCGACGCGCAGCGTCGACGGCAGCGGCCTGGCCAACGTCAACGGCGTGGTGCAGAGCGTGCAGGTGGCCGGCGACGGCAACCTCGCCAGCAACGTGGTGCGGCTGAACGTGCGCGACGGCGGCACGTTGTCCGGCGTGGCCGGCCAGACGCAGGGTACCGCCGCCATCAACAGCGGCGACGCCAGCGCCAGCGCCGGCTTCGACGGCCGCGATGCCAGGGTGCAGCTCGGCATCGCCGGCCTCGGCTCGGTGCAGCAGTGGATCCGCAACGGCAGCCTCGGCCAGAGCGTGCAGCTGGCCGCCGACAACCAGACGGCGAGCAACCTGATGCAGATCGACCTGATCCGCCAGTCGCTCGCCAGCAACATGCAGCTGAGCCAGAGCGTGGCGCAGGCCATCAACCTCGCCCGCGGCATCGGCGGTCCTTGAGACATCGTCTTCAGGATGGCGGCGCCACCGCCCGGTGCCGCCTCGAACGCAGGGGAGTCCGATCATGCAAAAGACCACACTAGCCGCCGTACTGGCCATCGTCCTGCTCGGCAGCGCTACCGCCGCCGCCCGGGGCCACGCCGACCAGCCATCGCCCAGCGGGCAGGACCAGGCCGACATGAAGGCGCTGATGGCCCAGTTGCAGGCGCTCAAGAGCAGCTACGCGCAGGAGGTGCGCCGGTTGCGCGAACTCGATGTGCAGGTGCAGGCGCTGCAGGCGCGGCTGACCGGCAAGACCACCAATGCGCCCCTGCCCGCCACGCGGGCGGAGACGCCGGCGCAGGTGGCCGCGCAGCAGGCGCCGACCGCCCCGGCCGGTGGCGCCGAAAGCCACGCCGGCACGCTGGCCGAAGCGCAGAAGGCCCAGCAGGCGCAGCAGACGGAGAAGTCGCGCAGTCTGCAGGATGCCCTGCTGCAGGAACACGCCACCTTCGATCGCCGGCTCACCATCGAGAACGGCCTCAGCTACAACCACTACGACCGCCGGCAACTCACCCTGAACGGCTTCCTCGCCCTGGACGCGATCTTCCTCGGCAACATCGCCATCCAGAACGTGAAGTCCGACACGCTGACCTACGACCTGGCAGCGCGCTACGGCGTCAGCCCACGGCTCACGCTGAACCTTGACGTGCCCTACCTTGGCCGCCGCACGTCCTACCAGAAGGGCGGCGCCGGTGGTTCGGCCGCGGCGATCGCCGAAGAGGACACGCACGGCTCCGGCCTGGGCGACGTCACCCTCAGCGCGAACTACAGGCTGTTCGCGGAAACCGCCACGCGTCCGGACACCGTGCTCACCCTGGGCGTCACCGCGCCGACCGGGCGATCGCCCTACGGCATCGACTGGAAGGTGCTGGAGCGCGACAACGACAAGTACATCCGCTTCGCCGTGCCTTCCAGGCAGCCGACCGGCAACGGCGTCTGGCAGGGCAACCTCGGCGTCTCGGTGATCAAGACGATGGATCCGGCGATCGTGTTCGCCAACGTGGGCTACATCCACTCGTTCCCTCGCCACTTCGGCGACGTCGATACCGATCCGCAGACGCGCACCCCGGGCACCGTGAAGCTGGGCGATGCCTATTACTTCGGTGCCGGCGTGGCCTTCGCGTTCAACGAACGCACCAGCCTCAGCCTGTCGTTCAGCGACAAGATCAACGGCCGGGCCTCGCTGAAGTACCACGGTGCGCCGTGGGCCAAGATCATCGGCAGCGACGCCAACGCCGCCACCTTCAACATGGGCGTGACCTACGCGCTGAGCGAGCACACCACGCTCGTGGCGATGCTGGGTGCCGGGCTGACGCCGGATGCACCCGACTACAGCATCACCTTCAAGGTGCCCTACATGTTCTGAGTCGCCGACCGGCCGCGCCGTGTCGCGTCCGCCGCCGGTCGTTCATTGCTGTGGTGACGCATGGTCGCGCAGATGCTCCAGTTCCAACCCGAGCTTCCGGCACAGGCGGTACACGGTGACGCGCGACACGTCGAGCCGGCGTGCGCATTCGCTGATGTTGTAGCGACTCTGGCGCAGGCAGTTCAGCACCGCCTCGCGCTCGGCCGACACGCGGGTCAGGTCGAGGCTGGCGCGGGCGCCGGATGCCGTCGGCGCCGTTTCCAGATCCAGGTCGGCGGCGCCGATCAGGTTGCCCTCGGCCATCACCGCGGCGCGCTGCACCCGGTTGAGCAACTCGCGCACGTTGCCGGGCCAGGCGAACGTGCGCATCACCCGCCGCGCATCGCTGTCGAACTCGCGGGCGCGGCAGGGATGCCGCGCGCGGAACGCATCGAGGAAATGCTGCGCGAGCCACTCGACGTCGCCCTCGCGCTCGCGCAACGCCGGCATGTGCAGGCGCAGCACGTTGAGCCGGTAGTACAAATCCTCGCGGAAACGCCCCTGCGCGACAGCGGCCTCCAGGTCAACATGGGTGGCGGCCAACACGCGCACGTCCAGCCGCACCAGCTGGGTCGAGCCCACGCGCACCAGCGTGCCCTCCTGCAGCAGCCGCAGCAGGCTGGTCTGGGCGTCCGGCGGCAGGTCGCCCACCTCGTCCAGGAACACGATGCCGCCGGCGGCGGCCTCGAAGTGTCCGATGCGCCGCGCGTTCGCCCCGGTGAAGGCTCCGCGTTCGTGGCCGAACAGCTCGGACTGCACCAGGTTCGGCGGCAGCGCGCCGCAGTTGATCGCCGCGAACGGCCGCTCACGGCGCGCGGACAGGCTGTGCAGCGCACGGGCCGCCACTTCCTTGCCGCTGCCGGTTTCGCCGGTGATCAGCACCGGCAGCTCGACCGGCGCGTACTTTCGCAGGCTGGCCACCATGACGCGCATCGCCGCGCTGTATGCCCCCGGAATGCCCGTGGCGTCGGTACCGTCCACCGGCTGCACCCCGCCATCGGCGATCTTCGCCAGCACGCCGAGCAGGCACTTGCACTCGAACGGCACGGTGAGGAAGGCCGTGCTGGCCCGCAGGATGCGCTCCGTCTCGGGCGTGTCCGCCGCGGTGTGCCGGGAAACCAGGGCAAGCCAAGGCAGCCACGGATAGTCGGCCATCAGCCGATCCATCGCCTGCACCGTTTCCGCGTCGCTGTGGCGCAGGTCCGCCAGCGCTACCACGATGTCGTCGCGGCGCATGCCGACGCCACCATGTAGCTGCGCATCGCCGACCCGGACCAGCCACCCCGCCTCGATCAGCGCCGCGCACTCGTCATCGGCCGGGTTGCCGAACCAGACCACGCAACGTCTGGGCATCTGTCTGCTGATCATCGCGCTGGCCCCCTGCCCCAAGCCGATGCAAGTCGGGGAGGCGGCGCACTTGGGCGTTTGGCCGGTCCCGCGACTACGGTCGCCGCATCCTGCGCTCCAAACACTGCAAAAGTGTGATGGAGGCCACGGAATATACGCGTAACACAACACGGATATGTGAAGAGGCAGACGATGGTCGCCGCTGCTCGTCCGTGCATCGGGCGTGCCTTACGGCGTGCAGCGGGCGGTCGGTGCGATCGCAGGGATTTGCGCCGTCGCCGTTCAACCCAGAAACAGGTCCGGCAGCAGCGGCGCGCCCGGCTGCACGGCATAGCGCTCGAAATCGTCTACGCCGGCCTCGCGCAGGATCTCCTCGTCGATGGCGAAATGGCCGGTGTAGCCGCGCGCCGGGCGGGTCAGGATGGCGTGGGCGGCATCGCCCACGATCTCCGGCTTGCGGCAGTGCTCGGCCTTCACGCCATCGATCATGCCGATCGCCGCGGTGGCGATCACCGTGCGCGGCCACAGCGCGTTCACCGCGATGCCCAGCGGCGCGAACTCCGGGCTCATGCCCAGCACGCACAGGCTCATACCCATCTTGGCGATGGTGTAGGCGGTATGCGGCGCGAACCATTTCGGATCGAGGCTGGGCGGCGGCGACAGCATCAGCACGTGCGGATTGGCCGCCTTTTTCAGGTACGGCAGGCAGGCCTGGGTGACCAGGAAGGTGCCACGGGTGTTGACCTGCTGCATCAGGTCGAAGCGCTTCATCGGCGTGCCTTCGGTGCCGGCCAGCCAGATCGCGCTGGCGTTGTTGACGACGATGTCGATGCCGCCGAAACAGTCGGCCGCCTGCGCCGCGGCGGCCGCCACCTGGGCCTCCTCGCGGATGTCCACCTGCAGTGCCAGCGCCTTGCCGCCGGCCGCCTCGACCGCCGCCGCCGCGGTGTGGATGGTGCCGGGCAGCTTCGGGTTCGGCACGCCGCTCTTGGCCGCGATCACGATGTTGGCGCCGTCGCGCGCGGCACGCAGCGCGATCGCCAGGCCGATGCCGCGCGAGGCACCGCTGATGAACAAGGTCTTGCCGGCAAGGTCGGCCATGCGCGTCGCTCCATCGGAAATGCGATCTAGTGTAGAACCCGCCGCCGGTTCACGGCTTCTGGAAACGCGGCAGGATGTCGCGCAACTCGGCCAGCCGCTGCACCGGATCATCCAGTTCGAGCATGCGCTGCTGTTCGCCGGGATCCAGCGGCAGCAGCTCGGCCAGCCGGAAACCCAGCCAGCTGGCATCGTCGTAGGCGCTGCGCGGCGCTGCGCGCCATTGCGGCGCCATCGTCTCGATCAGCCGCTCCAGGATGGTCTGCAGCAAGGCGAACTCCACCGGCACCGGCTGCTCCGGCTCGTCCGGCCAGATCTCCACGTCGCCGCGCAGCAGGCCGTCGGAACGCGCCCGGCTGCGCGCCACGCGAAAACGCGAACCGCCTTCGGCGACGATGCCGAGCAGGCCGTCGTCATCGCGATGGAAATCGCTGATCCGCGCGATCGTGCCGATCGCCGCCGGCACGGCCGGGCCGCCCACTTCCTGGCCCTGCAGGATCAGGCACACGCCGAAGCCGGTGCCGTGGCGCGTGCATTCGCGCACCAGGTCGAGATAGCGCGGCTCGAAGATGCGCAGCTGCAGCCGGCCGCCGGGAAACAGCACGGAGGCCAGCGGAAACAGCGGCATCTCGACGAGCGGCGACTGGGACAAGGCAACCATGCGACGAGTGTACCCAGAGCCGGTGTCCCGGTCTGCCGCGGCCGGCTCAGGCCTGCCGCAGGCTCTCCACGAAACGGCGCGGCGCCGCCTCGAAACCGCCGTTGGACATGAAGATCACCTGGTCGCCCGCTCGTGCCTGCGCACGCAGTGCGGCGATCAGCGCATCGACCGTGGGTGCCGTGCTCCCGCGACAACCGAGGGCATCGGTGACCCGATGAGCATCCCACGGCAGTTCCGCCCGATGCAGGAACACCACCGCATCGGCGTCGGCCAGCGAGGGCGCCAGCGCCTCGGCGTGCGCGCCCTGGCGCATCGAGTTGGAGCGCGGCTCCAGTGCCACCAGGATGCGCGCCGCGCCGACCTTCGCGCGGAGACCGGCCAGGGTGGTGGCGATCGCGGTGGGGTGATGGGCGAAGTCGTCGTACACGCGCACGCCGTTCACCTCGCCGACCAGTTCCATCCGCCGCTTCACGCTTTCGAACGTGGCGAACGCGGGCAGCAAGGCTTGCGGATCGGCGCTGGCGGCCGCCGCCGCGGCGAGCGCGGCCAGCGCGTTCATCACGCTGTGGTGGCCGAGCAGCGACCAGCGCACTTCGCCGATTCGCTCGCCGGCGCGGTGCACGGTGAACGCCGAGCCGTCCGCCTCGACCAGCGTGGCCTGCCAGTCGCCGCGGCCGATGCCGAAGGTTTCCACCGGCGTCCAACAGCCCATCGCCAGCACCTCGGCGAGCCGCTGGTCGTGCGCGTTGACGATCAGCCGGCCGTTGCCCGGCACGGTGCGCACCAGGTGGTGGAACTGGCGCTGGATCGCGGCCACGTCGGGAAAGATGTCCGCGTGGTCGTATTCGAGGTTGTTGAGGATCGCGATGCGCGGACGGTAGTGCACGAACTTCGAGCGCTTGTCGAAGAACGCGGTGTCGTACTCGTCCGCTTCAATAACGAATGGCGCAGAAACGGGGTCAGAGTCAGTTTTCTGCGCTGCCTGGTTTTCACCGTGCCGTACGGAAAACTGACTCTGACCCCGTTTCTTCCCCCCCAACCTGGCGGAGACGCCGAAATTTCCCGGCACGCCGCCGATCAGGAAGCCGGGTGCCATGCCGGCGCTTTCCAGCAGGTGCGCCAGCAGGCTGGTGGTGGTGGTCTTGCCGTGGGTACCGGCCACCGCCAGCACGTCGCGCCCGGCCAGCACCGCCTCGCCCAGCCACTGCGGGCCGGAGGTGTAGCGCAGGCGCGCATCGAGCATGTACTCGACGGCCGGATTGCCGCGCGTCATCGCGTTGCCCACCACCACCAGGTCGGGCGCCGGTTGCAGGTGCCCGGCGGTGTAGCCGCTCATCAGGGCGATGCCGAGCGCCTCGAGCTGGGTGCTCATCGGCGGATAGACGTTGGCGTCGGAACCCTCCACCGCCAGCCCCAGCTCGCGCGCCAGCGCGGCCACGCCGCCCATGAAGGTGCCGCAGATGCCGAGGATGTGGAGCTTCACGTGGATGGGTTCCGTCGCGATGGGGAATGGGTCACGGGGCGTCGTGCGCATGTCGCCTGTAGCATGGCGATCATCGGCGCATCCACGTCGGCATGCCGCCCGGGGGAACAACCTTGACCATGGACGACTGCGTCTCGCGCATGCACGGCGTGCGCATGCTGCTCGGCGCCATCGGCGCCGCGCTGATCCTGTACGTCGCGTTCGTCGTGCGCCATGGCCAATACACGGTACGCGGAAAGCTGGTCGATCGTTCGGAGCAGCCGTTCTCGTTCTGGCTGGGCCTGCTGCTTCTGCTTGGCCTGGGCGCCCTGATACTCGCCGTGGCGGCAGGCGCCGTCGCCGATCCGATGCTCGACTGCGGATGAACCGCCGCGACCGCAGCCCTCCGCCGCTCCCGGTAAGCCGACGCGCTGGCGGGCAAGACCGGGGGCTCAGCCGTTCGCGGCGGCCGACTCGGCCTTGAGCGCGCGCTTCACCCGCGCGGTGACCTCGTCCAGCCCGCCCACGCCGTCCACCACCTGCAACTTGCCGCGCCTGGCGTAGAAATCCGCCACGGGCGCGGTCTGTTCGGCATAAACCTTGAGGCGGTCGCGCACCACGGCCGGGTCGTCGTCCTTGCGATGCTCGGCGGCGTAGCGGATCTCGCAGCGGCCGATGATCACCTCGTTCGGCACCTCCAGCTTCACCACCGCATCCAGCGGTTGGCCGAGCCTGGCCAGCAGGTGGTCGAGCGCGTCGGCCTGGGCCAGGTTGCGCGGGTAGCCGTCGAGGATGAAGCCGGCCTTCGCGTCGGCCTGGGCGAGGCGCTCTTCCAGCATGCCGAGCAGGATGTCGTCGGAAACCAGCTGGCCGGCGTCCATCACCGCCTTGGCCTTGAGCCCCATCGCGGTGCCGGCGGCCACCGCGGCGCGCAGCATGTCGCCGGTCGAGATGTGTGGAACACCCAGCGCCGTCTTCAGCCGGGTCGCCTGCGTACCTTTGCCCGAGCCGGGCGCACCAAGTAGGACGAGTCGCATAATGCTCCACAAGTTCGACGGGCCGCCGCACGCTGCAGCAACCCGCCCGATGCACAGAGTTGTACGTCAAATTAGCCGCTGCACCGGATGTCGTCAAACAGAGACCTTCGTCGCACCCAACCAAGTGCTTGTTGCAGAAAAGATTTATCGACATCGCCGCCACGCTTCCCCTGCCCGATGGAGGATCCCATGAGCCCGAGCCGCCGTTCGCCCGCCCTCACCGGCAACCTGCTGTACGCCCAGTCCGGCGGCGTCACCGCGGTGATCAACGCCACCGCCGCCGGCGTGATCGAGGCCGCCCGCGGCAAGGGCGTGAAGGTGTACGCCGCGCGCAACGGCATCCTCGGCGCGCTGCGCGAGGAGCTGATCGACACCTCGAAGGAACCGGCCGCCGCGATTGCCGCGCTTCGCCACACCCCCGGCGGCGCGTTCGGCTCGTGCCGCTACAAGCTGAAGTCGCTGGAGGAGAACCGCGCCGAGTACGAGCGGCTGATCGAGGTGTTCCGCGCCCACGACATCCGCTGGTTCCTCTACAACGGCGGCAACGACTCGGCCGACACCGCGCTGAAGATCTCGCAGCTGGGCAAGGCGCTTGGCTACGACATCCGCTGCATCGGCGTGCCGAAGACGGTGGACAACGACCTCGCCGTCACCGACTGCTGCCCCGGCTTCGGCTCGGTGGCGAAATACACCGCGATCTCCACCCTGGAGGCCAGCCTCGACGTGGCTTCGATGGCCGAGACCTCGACCAAGGTGTTCATCCTCGAGGTGATGGGCCGCCATGCCGGCTGGATCGCCGCGGCCGCCGGCCTGGCCGGTGAAGGCGCGGACGCGCCACCGCACATCATCCTGTTCCCCGAGAACGCGTTCGACGAGGCGGCGTTCCTGGCGAAAGTGAAAGCCACCGTCGAGCGAGTGGGCTGGTGCACCGTGGTCGCCTCCGAAGGCGTGCGCAATGCGGCCGGCCAGTTCCTCGCCGAAGCCGGCACACGCGATGCGTTCGGGCACGCCCAACTCGGCGGCGTGGCGCCGGTGCTGGCGGCGCTGGTGAAGGAAAAGCTCGGCTACAAGTACCACTGGGCGCTGCCCGACTACCTGCAGCGCTCGGCGCGGCATGCCGCCTCGCAGGTCGATGCCGAGCAGGCCTGGGCGGTGGGCCGCGCCGCGGTCGACTACGCGCTGGCCGGGATGAACGCCGTGATGCCGGTGATCGTGCGCACCGCCGATGCGCCGTACCGCTGGAAGATCGAACCGGCCCCGCTGGCGAAGATCGCCAACCGCGAGAAGAAGATGCCGAAGGGCTTCATCAGCCGCGACGGCTTCGGCATCACCGCGGCGACACGCCGCTACCTGGCGCCGCTGATCCGCGGCGAGGCGCCGCTGCCCTACGGCAAGGACGGCCTGCCGCGCTACGTGCGGCTGAAAAACGCGGCCGTGGCGAAGTGTCTGGCCCCATTCCGGCGCTGAACCGCAGCGATGGCGTGACGCGTTTCACCGTGCCGAGCGCCGCCTGAAAACCGGGGTGGCCGCATCGGCTTGCGTTCAGCCGCATGTTCTTACGATCCCTCCTGCCCGGGTCGATCGCCGCGCCGTTGCGGCCACGACACCCACGGAGGAGCCCTGAGATGAAACTCTTCAGCCGCCTGCTCATTGCACTTGCCCTGCTCGCCACCGGCAGCCTCGCGCTGGCCGACCAGGGCGATCACGATCGCGGCCGCCGCGGCCAGGGCCATGGCTACGCCGACCATCGTCATGACGGCCGCCACGGCGACCACCGCCGATACGATCGCCGCTACGACGACCGCCGTTACGGCCATGGCAACGAGTATCCGCGCCTTGGCCACCATCCTCGCTGGCAACGCGGCCATCACTACTACGGCCCGACCTACGTGGTGCACGACTACGGCCATTACCGCCTGCGCCCGCCGCCGCGCGGCTACCACTGGGTGCGCGCCAACAACGACTACCTGCTGGTCGCGATCGCCACCGGCATCATCCTGGACGTCGCGCTGCGCTGAGTCCGCCGCGGCATGAACCGGCCGGGGCCATGCATGCGTGCATGGCCCTTTTTCCGTTGTGGGCCGCGGCGCTGCGCCGCACAACGGCTTGCGCCGCCACGTCTGCCTATACTCCCGGGGAGGGGACCGCCCGTTCCGGACGGCCACATACAACCCATGGGGAGGCTCCGATGCTGCAGCAGTATGGCTGGTGGATCGTCGTTGCATGTGCGGTGGTGGCGATTCTGTATGGCGCGTTCTCCGCGCGCTGGATTCTGGCGCAGTCGCCGGGCAACGAGCGGATGCAGGAAATTGCCGCGGCCATCCAGGAAGGCGCACGCGCCTACCTCAATCGCCAATACACCACCATCGGCCTGGTCGGCGTGGTGCTGTTGCTGCTGATCGGCTTCTTCCTCACCTGGGCGACCGCAGTCGGCTTCCTGATCGGCGCGGTCCTGTCCGGCGCGGCCGGCTACATCGGCATGAACGTATCGGTGCGCGCCAACGTGCGTACCGCGGAGGCGGCACGGCGCGGCCTGCGCGCGGCGATGGACGTGGCGTTCCGCGGCGGCGCGATCACCGGCATGCTGGTGGTGGGGCTGGCCCTGCTCGGTGTGGCCGGCTACTGGCTGATACTCGAGCGCATCGGCATCGGCGGCGAGACAGCGCTGCACGCGCTGGTCGGCCTGGCGTTCGGCAGCTCGCTGATCTCGATCTTCGCGCGCCTGGGCGGCGGCATCTTCACCAAGGGCGCCGACGTCGGCGCCGACCTGGTCGGCAAGGTCGAGGCTGGCATCCCCGAGGACGACCCGCGCAACCCGGCGGTGATCGCCGACAACGTGGGCGACAACGTGGGCGACTGCGCCGGCATGGCGGCCGACCTGTTCGAGACCTACGCGGTGACGGTGATCGCCACCATGCTGCTGGGCGGGCTGATGGTCGGCGAGGTGGGCCCCAACGCGGTGCTGTACCCGCTGCTGCTGGGCGGCGTGTCGATCATCGCCTCGATCGTCGGCACGCTGTTCGTCAAGGCGAAGGAAGACGGCTCGATCATGGGCGCGCTGTACAAGGGCGTGTTCGTCTCGGCGGTGCTCGCCGGCGCCGCGTTCCTTCCGATCACCATGCAGCTGATGCCCGGCTTCGGCCACGGCGCGATGAACCTGTGGGTGTGCTCGCTGATCGGCCTGGCGCTGACCGGCGCGATCGTGTGGATCACCGAGTTCTACACCGGCACGCAGTACAGCCCGGTGCAGCACATCGCCGCGGCGTCCACCACCGGCCACGGCACCAACATCATCGCCGGCCTGGGCGTGTCGATGAAATCCACCGCGATGCCGGTGGTGGTGATCTGCGCGGCGATCTGGGGCGCCTATGGTCTCGGTGGCCTGTACGGCATCGCGATCGCCGCCACCGCGATGCTGTCGATGGCCGGCATGATCGTGGCGCTGGACGCCTACGGCCCGATCACCGACAACGCCGGCGGCATCGCCGAGATGGCCGACCTGCCGCCGGAAGTGCGCGGCGTCACCGACCCGCTCGACGCGGTGGGCAACACCACCAAGGCGGTGACCAAGGGCTATGCGATCGGCTCGGCCGCACTGGCCGCGCTGGTGCTGTTCGCCGACTACACGCACAACCTGCAGGCCGCGCACCCGGGCGAGGTGTTCACCTTCGACCTGTCCGACCACATGGTGATCATCGGCCTGCTGATCGGCGGCCTGGTCCCCTACCTGTTCGGCGCGATGGCGATGGAAGCCGTGGGCCGCGCCGCCGGCGCGGTGGTGGAGGAAGTGCGCCGGCAGTTCCGCGACATCCCCGGCATCATGCAGGGCACCGCCAAGCCGGAGTATTCGCGCGCGGTGGACATGCTGACCCGCTCGGCGATCCGCGAGATGATCGCGCCGTCGCTGCTGCCGGTTGCCGTGCCGATCGTGGTCGGCCTGCTGCTGGGGCCGAAGGCGCTCGGCGGCGTGCTGATCGGCACCATCGTCACCGGCCTGTTCGTGGCGATCTCGATGACCACCGGCGGCGGCGCCTGGGACAACGCGAAGAAATACATCGAGGACGGCCACCACGGCGGCAAGGGTTCCGAGGCGCACAAGGCTGCGGTCACCGGCGACACCGTGGGCGACCCGTACAAGGACACCGCCGGCCCCGCGGTGAACCCGCTGATCAAGATCATCAACATCGTGGCACTGCTGCTGGTTCCGCTGCTGTAAGCCCGCGTCCGTGCTCACGAAGATCCCGCCCGCGTGGCGGGATCTTCGTTTCCGGCCCGCGCGCCTGACTTTAGCCACGGGCGACCCCGCGCCCGCAGCGTTACGCTCGGCGGACGGCGGGCCGTGCCCGCCCCATCCATCACGTCCACTCGCGCACAGGGGAACACACGATGAAATCGGTCTGGCTGATGCTGGCACTCGGCGTCACACTGGCGGGCATGAACGACACCCACGCCCGCGACACGACACCCCGTTCCACGCCCGAGGCCGCGCCGGCCGGCGACGACCCGTTCCTGTGGCTGGAGGACATCCGCAGCGCGCGCGCGCTGGACTGGGTGAAGCAGCAGAACGCGGCGACCGCGAAACAGTTCGTCGACAACGCCGAGTTCGCGCGCACCCGCGACGGCATCCTCGAGGTGCTCGATTCGGAGGCGCGCATTCCCTACGTCAACCGCATGGGCGGCCACCTGTACAACTTCTGGCGCGACAAGGCGCACCCGCGCGGCATCTGGCGGCGCACCACGCTGGCCGAGTACCGCAAGGCCGAGCCGGCGTGGGAGCTGCTGCTGGACATCGACGCGCTGAACAAGGCCGAGGACAAGCGCTGGGTGTTCAAAGGCGTGCAGTGCCTGAAGCCGGCGTTCGAGCACTGCCTGGTCTCGCTGTCGCCGGACGGCGGCGACGCGGTGGCCGTGCGCGAGTTCAGCATCCCGCACAAGGCGTTCGTGAAAGGCGGTTTCGAGCTGCCGGTGGCGAAGAGCCAGGTGGGCTGGATCGACGAAAACGCCATCTATGTCGGCACCGACTTCGGCCCCGGCTCGATGACCGAGTCGAGCTACCCGCGCATCGCCAAGGAATGGAAGCGCGGCACGCCGTTGGCAGCGGCAGCCACCGTGTACGAGGGCAAGCCGACCGACCTCGCGGTCGGCGCGTCGCACGACCGCACACCGGGCTACGAGCGCGACTTCGTCTCCGTCGCCAAGGACTTCTTCCACAGCGAGCTGTACCAGCGCATCGGCAACCAGCTGAGGCGCGTCGAGGTGCCGACCGATGCGAACGCCGACGCCCATCGCGAATGGCTGCTGGTGCAGACGCGCTCGCCGTGGACGGTCGGCGGCGACCGCTATCCGGCCGGCGCGCTGCTGGCGGCGAAGTTCGATGATTTCATGGCCGGCAAGCGCCGGTTCGCCGTGCTGTTCGCACCGGACGCGCATACCTCGCTGGACTCGTACGCCTGGACGAAGGGCCACCTGATCCTCAACCTGATGGACGACGTCAAGAGCCGGCTGGAAGTGCTGACCCCGCCGCAGATGGCCACGCCCGATGGCAGCTGGAAGCGCGAGGCGATGCCGGGCGCGCCGGCGATGAGCACGATCCGCGTGGTCGACACCGATCCCGACCACGGCGACGAATACTGGCTCGACGTCACCGGCTTCCTCGCCCCCTCGTCGCTGCAGCGCGGCGTGCTGGGCAGCGCGGCGGCCGGGACGGTCAAGCAGGCGCCGGCGTTCTTCGATGCCGCGAAGTTCGCGGTCAGCCAGCATTTCGTGAAGTCGAAGGACGGCACCCGCGTGCCGTACTTCGAGATCGCCCCGAAGGGCATCAGGCTCGATGGCTCCAACCGCACCTTGCTGTATGGCTACGGCGGCTTCGAAGTCTCGCTGCCGCCGCAGTACAGCGGCAGCGTCGGCCGCGCCTGGCTCGATCGCGGCGGCGTCTACGTGATCGCCAACATCCGCGGCGGCGGCGAATACGGCCCGCAGTGGCACCAGGCCGCGCTGAAGGCGAACCGCCCGCGTGCCTACGAGGACTTCGCCGCGGTAGCCGAGGACCTGGTCCGGCGCGGCGTCACCTCGGCGAAGCACCTCGGCGCCGAGGGCGGCAGCAACGGCGGCCTGCTGATGGGCAACATGCTCACGATGTACCCGCAGCTGTTCGGCGCGATCGCCTGCGAAGTGCCGCTGCTGGACATGAAGCGCTACATCCACCTGTCCGCCGGCGCCTCGTGGATGGCCGAATACGGCAATCCGGACAGCGCCGACTGGAACTTCATCAAGACCTTCTCGCCGTACCAGAACGTGATGAAGGACGCGCACTACCCACCGGTGCTGTTCTACACCGCCACCAGCGACGACCGCGTAGGTCCGGTGCAGGCACGCAAGATGGCCGCGCGGATGCAGGCGCAAGGCCACAAGAACGTGTGGTTTTACGAGAACCTCGAAGGCGGCCACGGCGCCGGCGCGGACAACCAGCAGTCTGCCCACATGCACGCGATGGCCTACGACTTCCTGTGGGACCAGTTGAAGTAGGACGATCCGTCGCTTCCACGCGGCACTCGCGAGCCGGTGCATGCCGGCTCGCGTCGTATGGAGGGGTGGTCTGAGAGCCTGTTCAAAGTCCCCGGATACCCCGCGCAGGGAGCTGTTTGCGGGCATGCGGAAAACAGACCCAGCCCGAAGGGTTGCGGGGCATCCTGGGGCTTTGAACAGGCTCTAAAGTAAGCTTTCATGATCCGTCACCCATCCTCCATCGCCATGCACCCACGCACCACGATCAGCCCCGAACTGCGCGAATGGATCCTCACCACGACCCGAGCCGGGCATGGTGTGCCGGACGTGCTGCGGCTGATGCGGGAGAACGGCTACGACCCGCGGCAGAGCCGCAGCATCGTCGCCGAGGTGCTGAAGCTGCCGCTGGCGGCACTGCACGCCAGCGCCACCAGGGGGTCCACACAGGGGCTGCGCACGAAACACCCCGAGGCGCCCGAAGTCTGCATCGACGGGCACAGCGTCGGCGTCTCGCTCAGCGTCAATGCGCCAGCGTTGCGGGTGCTGGAGAATCTCCTCAGCGGGCAGGAATGCGACGAACTGATCGAACTGGCGCGACCACGGCTGCAGCGCGCGCTCACCGTCGACAGCGAGGGCCGCCACCAGGTGGACCGGCGGCGCACCAGCGAGGGCATGTTCTTCGCCCCGAACGAAGTGCCGCTGGTCGGCCGCATCGAGAAGCGCCTGGCCGCCCTGCTCGGCGTGCCGGCGAGCCACGGCGAAGGGCTGCAGATCCTGCACTACCTGCCGGGCCAGGAATACGAGCCGCACTTCGACTGGTTCGACCCGGAACAGCCCGGCTACGAGGCGATCACCGCCGTCGGCGGGCAGCGCATCGCCAGCGTGGTGATGTACCTGAACACGCCCACGCAGGGCGGCGGCACGGCGTTCCCCGGGCTCGGCCTCACCGTCACCGCACGGCGTGGTACGGCCGTCTATTTCGCCTATGAAGGCGGCGACCGCAGCTCGCTGCACGCCGGCCTGCCAGTGCTTCAAGGCGAGAAGTGGATTGCCACCAAATGGCTGCGCGAGCGGCCCTACAAGAAGCCCGGGAAAGCCTGACCGCCGGCGCCGCCGATCCCCTCGCTGCTGCATCGCAGCAGCGTTTGGCGTATCCTTGCCAGCCTTCTTTTCCCCCTTCATCGCCAAGGACAGTCCATGGGTCTGCACCTCGTCTCCGCCGGCCGCAACGTGCCGGAAGAAATCAACGTCATCATCGAAATCCCCAAGGATGCCGAGCCGGTCAAGTACGAGGTGGAGAAGGAAAGCGGCGCGATCTTCGTGGACCGCATCCTGTCCACCCCGATGCGCTACCCGTGCAACTACGGCTACGTGCCGCGCACGTTGGGCGGCGACGGCGACCCGCTGGACGCGGTGGTGATCCTGCCGCTGCCGCTGGCCGTCGGCTCGGTGATCCGCTGCCATCCGGTTGGCATGCTGAAGATGACCGATGAGGCCGGCAGCGACGAGAAGCTGGTGGTGATCCCCTCACCCAAGGTGTTCCCCGGCTACGCGCACATCAACGACATGAAGGGCGTCTCGCCGCACTGGCTGGAGCGCATCGGCCACTTCTTCGAGCACTACAAGGACCTGGAGAAGGGCAAGTGGGTGAAGGTGGAGGGCTGGGTCGGCGCCGAGGAGGCTAAGGCCGAGATCCTGGCCGGCTTCCAACGCTACCAGGACGCCATCAGCGGCTGAGCCCGCCGCGGCGCGGGCCCCGCGCGCGGCACCTGGTTGCAGCACTGCACCAACCCCGCTTCGGCGGGGTTTGTCCGTTTCGGACAACCGCGCCCGGGCCAGGCGCGGGGCGTCGGACATGTCCAGACTATGCCCGCGCCCTCCACCCGCTGCGTGTGCCGGGCCACCGGCACCTCGGTGCCGCGGGCCGGATCTCGGCGGCGGGCGGGTCGCCGCCGTATCCTTGTTGTTCCATGGGAACGGGCCATTCGCCGGGCGCACTCCGCTGTCCGCGCAGGCCCCTTCCCAGCCTGCTGCCGGAGATGCCCCATGAAAGCCGTCGCCCTCACCCGCTACCTGCCGATCGACGACCCGCAGTCGCTGTTCGACGTCGAACTGCCGCAGCCGGTGCCCGGCGCACACGACCTGCTGGTGCGCGTGGAGGCGGTGTCGGTGAATCCGGTCGACACCAAGATCCGCTCGCCCAAGCCGCAGGTCGAGGCGCAGCCGAAGGTGCTCGGCTACGATGCCGCCGGCGTGGTCGATGCGGTCGGCGACTCGGCCGGCGGTTTCCGGCCCGGCGATCGCGTGTATTACGCCGGCGACGTCACCCGCCCCGGCAGCAACGCGCAGTTCCAGCTGGTCGACGCACGCCTGGTTGGCCATGCGCCGCGGTCGCTGGACCTGGCCGAGGCGGCGGCGTTGCCGCTGACCGCGGTGACCGCGTGGGAGCTGCTGTTCCAGCGCATGCCGTTCGACAGCGAACACGGCGGCGAAGGCAGGTCGCTGCTGGTGATCGGCGGCGCCGGCGGGGTGGGCTCGATCGCGATCCAGCTGGCGCGGCGCGCGGGCTTCACGGTGATCGCCACCGCCTCGCGCGTCGAGACCATCGACTGGTGCCGCACGATGGGCGCGCACCACGTGGTCGACCATCGCCACGCGCTGGCGCCGCAACTGGAGGCGCTGGGTTTCGGCCAGGTCGACGCAGTGCTCAACCTCGCCGACACCGACCACTACTGGGAGGCGATCGGCCGGCTGCTGGCGCCGCAGGGTCACGTCGGCCTGATCGTGGAGCCCGCCGGCGCGCTGAAGATCGGCGACCCGTACAAGGCCAAGTGCATCGGCATCCACTGGGAGTTCATGTTCGCGCGGCCGCGCTTCCGCACCGCCGACATGGCCGAGCAGGGCCGCATCCTCGAACGGGTCGCCGGCCTGATCGACGCCGGCGAGCTGCGCGGCACGCGCACCGAAACGCTGGCGCCGATCAATGCGGCGAACCTGCGCGAGGCGCACCGCCGGCTGGAATCGGGCCGCACGATCGGCAAGCTGGTGCTGGCCGGCTGGTGAGGCGCCGCCGCACGATCAGCCGCGCTTGCCCACGGCTTTCCTGGCGGGCGACGGCTTGGCCGGCTCGCCCTTCTTGCCGAGCTGTTCCAGCAGCGTGTTCATGTCCTCGGCGTGCTCCTCCTCCATCGCCAGGATGCCCTCCAGCATGCGGCGGGTGGTGGGATCGTCGCTGCCGATGTAGTCGATCATCTCGCGGTAGCTGTCGATCGCGATGCGTTCGGCCACCAGATCCTCCTTGATCATGTCGACCAGGTCGTCGCCTTCCGCATAGTCGGCATGGCTGCGGCTGAGCAGGCCTTCCGGCGACAGGTTCGGCTTGCCGTCGAGCTGGGTGATCCGCTCGGCAATCAGGTCGGCGTGGCCCTGCTCCTCGTTCGCGTGCTGCAGGAACTCGCCCTTGATCGCCTGCGAGTTGATGCCCGAAGCCATGTAGTAGTGGTACTTGTAGCGCAGCACGCAGACGATCTCGGTCGCCAATGCATGGTTGAGCAGCTTGACCACGGTGGCGCGGTCGGCGCTGTAGCCCGCCGTCATCGCGCCCTTGTCGATGTCCTTGCGCGCGCGTTTGCGGATGTTCTCGATGTCGCTGACGAACGGCTTGCTCTTGGCCATGGCTGGCTCCTCTGGACGGCATGGTTTTCCAGCCTAGGCAGGCACGCGAAAAAGCCAGGTGAAGAAGGCTTCACCCGGCTTCGCCGGCAACGCCGCTTCACGCGCCCGCTCAGGTGCGGCGATAGACCTCGGCGCCCTGCGCGCGGAACTCGGCCGCCTTCTCCGCCATGCCCTCGTCGATCGCCGCGAACGCCTCCACGCCATGTTCGGCGGCGTAGTCGCGCACGTCCTGGGTGATCTTCATCGAGCAGAACTTGGGGCCGCACATCGAGCAGAAGTGCGCGCTCTTGTGCGCGTCCTTCGGCAGCGTCTCGTCGTGGAACTCCTGCGCCTTCTCCGGATCGAGGCCGAGGTTGAACTGATCGTCCCAGCGGAACTCGAAGCGCGCCTTGCTGAGCGCGTTGTCGCGCACCTGCGCGCCGGGATGGCCCTTGGCCAGGTCCGCCGCGTGCGCGGCGATCTTGTAGGCGATGATGCCGTCGCGCACGTCCTGCTTGTTCGGCAGGCCGAGATGTTCCTTCGGCGTCACGTAGCAGAGCATCGCGGTGCCGAACCAGCCGATCATCGCCGCGCCGATCGCGCTGGTGATGTGGTCGTAGCCCGGCGCGATGTCGGTGGTGAGCGGGCCCAGCGTGTAGAACGGCGCCTCGCCGCACTTCTCCAACTGGCGGTCCATGTTCTCCTTGATCAGCTGCATCGGCACGTGGCCGGGGCCTTCGATCATGGTCTGCACGTCGTGCTTCCACGCGAGTTGCGTCAGCTCGCCCAGCGTGTCCAGCTCGCCGAACTGCGCGGCGTCGTTGGCATCCGCGATGCAACCCGGGCGCAGGCCGTCGCCGAGGCTGAAGGACACGTCGTACGCCTTCATGATCTCGCAGATGTCCTCGAAGTGCGTGTAGAGGAAATTCTCCTTGTGGTGCGCCAGGCACCACTTGGCCATGATCGAGCCGCCGCGCGAGACGATGCCGGTGACGCGCTTGGCGGTGAGCGGCACGAAGCGCAGCAAGACGCCGGCGTGGATGGTGAAGTAGTCGACTCCTTGCTCGGCCTGCTCAAGCAGCGTGTCGCGGAACAGCTCCCAGCTGAGTTCCTCGGCCACGCCGCCGACCTTCTCCAGCGCCTGGTAGATCGGCACCGTGCCGATCGGCACCGGCGCGTTGCGCAGGATCCATTCGCGCGTCTCGTGGATGTGCTTGCCGGTGGAGAGATCCATCACCGTGTCGCCGCCCCAGCGGATCGACCACACCATCTTCTCGACCTCCTCGGCGATCGAGGAAGTCACCGCGCTATTGCCGATGTTCGCGTTGATCTTGGTGAGGAAGTTGCGGCCGATGATCATCGGCTCGCTTTCCGGGTGGTTGATGTTGGCCGGGATGATGGCGCGGCCGCGCGCCACCTCGTCGCGCACGAATTCCGGCGTGATCAGCCTCGGCAGCGAGGCGCCGAAGGATTGCCCGGGATGCTGCATGCGCAGCGCGCTGTCGCCCAGCGCCTCGACACGCTGGTTCTCGCGGATCGCGATGTATTCCATCTCCGGCGTCACGATGCCGCGGCGCGCATAGTGCATCTGGGTGACGTTGGCGCCGGCCTTGGCGCGGCGCGGCACGGGCAGCCGCGGGAAGCGGATCGCCGCCAGTTCCGGCGCGGCGGCGTGGCGGCGGCCGAATTCGGAACTGCGGCCACCCAGCACTTCGCTGTCGCCGCGTTCGGCGATCCACGCGGCGCGCAGCGGCGGCAGACCGGCGACCAGGTCGACACGATGGTTGGGGTCGGTATACGGGCCGGACGTGTCGTAGAGGGTGATCGGCGGATTCTTCTCCACGCCGAACATCGCCGGCGTGTCGGCCTGGCCGATTTCGCGCAGCGGCACGCGCAGGTCGGGCCGGCTGCCCGGCACGTGGATCTTGCGCGAACCGGGGATCGGCCGCACGACGGACTCGGAAAGTTCCTGCGCGGCGCGCGCAAGGTCGAAGGGCTGGGCATTCATCGGCATGGCTCCGGCATTCACCTGCGTCCCCTGCGGGGACGCGCTTTGTTGAGGGTCCGCGCAAGGACGTGCAGGTCCTTGCGAGGAATTCGCATGAGCAACAAAGCGGCGGTGCCGGACGCACGAGGGCGGATGTCGTGCGACGAAGCTCCCTACACCGGTACTAGCCGGATCAGGTTCGAAGGGACTCTCTCAGCCGACCGTGGTCGGCACCCCCGCTTCAGAACAGCACCATTCAAGCACGAAGCAGGGGTTGCAGGCGAGCGCCGCTCAACGCGGCAGGTAGGCGCGCAGGAACGTCTCGACGCCGGCGCGTGCCGTCGCCTCGATTTCCTCGACGTAGTTGTCGGTGCAGCCGGTGCAACCGAACATCTGGCGCATCATCAGGTTGCCCTTGATCAGGGTCAGGAACTGCACGCTGGCGCGCGGCACGTCGTCGATGTCCAGCCGGCCGGCGTCAACCGCCTGCTGCAGCAGGCGTTCCATCAGGCCATGCGTCCGCGTCGCGCCTTCCTCCCACATCAGCTTGCCGTAGCGAGGGTTGCCCTGCCGGCAATCGCTGAGGATGGCGCGGAACGTGCCCACGGTCTCGGCGTTGCAGTCCAGGTGGGCATGGGTCAGCGCCACCCGCATCAGCACTTCACGGATGTCGGTCTTCGGATCGAAGGAGTAGGTCTCCTCCGGCAGCAGGTCCTGGATGCGCGAACGGATCACTTCGCGGAACAGGTTGTCCTTGTCGCCGAAGTGGCTGTACACGGTGAGCTTGGACACGCCTGCATCGGCGGCGATCGCATCCATGCTGGTGCCGGCAAAGGCGTTGCGGATGAACAGCGCCTTGGCCGCCGCCAGGATCGCCGCACGCTTCTCCATGTCCTTGGGGCGACCGGGCCCCTGGGATTTGATTTGCGTGCTGCTGCTCATGCCTCCACCTTCACAAACGGATGTCCAAGCTTTATTATACGCATCGGTTCAATTATTTTCCAGAAGAGCGCCATCCCATGTCCCGATGCCTGTCGCGCCCGTGCCCGCACCGGGTGACGGCATCGGCCCATCGCGATGACTTCCGGCACTTCGTAGGCCCGCCGGCAACCGGCAGGCTTGCCGCGTCGAAGGTGTCATTGTAGGGCCGGGCGCCAGCGCTTATCCTTTTTGACCTTTTTCGATCCGTACGGGACACGAGCAGATGGCGATGAATATCGAGCAGGCGCGGCTGAACATGGTGGAAAACCAGGTGCGCCCGTGGGAAGTACTGGACGGCCGCGTGCTGGACGTGCTCGGCCGCGTGCGCCGCGAAAATTTCGTTGCTGCCGAGCACCGCCAGCTTGCCTTCGCCGACCTGTGCCTGCCGCTGGGCCACGGCGAGGTGATGATGAAGCCGGTGGTGGAGGGCCGCGTGCTGCAGGCGCTGGAATTGCTGCCCACCGACAGCGTGCTGGAAATCGGCACCGGCTCGGGCTTCCTCACCGCCTGCCTGGCCAGCCTGTCGGCCCGGGTGAGCAGCGTCGACATCCATGCCGATTTCACCGCTGCCGCCACCCGGCGCCTGCAGGATGCGGGCATCGCCAACGCCAGCCTGGCCACCGGCGAGGCGGTCAACGAATGGCAACCCGACGGTCTGTTCGACGCGCTGGTGGTGACCGGTGCGGTATACGCGATCCCGCCACGCTGGCTGGCCTGGCTCAAGCCCGGTGCCCGCGCGCTGGTCATCCGCGGCGAGTCGCCGGCGCAGCAGGCCACCTTGCTGACCCACGAGGGCGCCGGCCGCTGCCGCGAAGAAACCCTGTTCGAAACCGACCTCCCCTACCTGACCCACGCCGAGCCGCCGCGACGGTTCGTGTTCTGACTTCTCCCGAACCATCCCCACGAGGCATTCCATGCGCTTGAAGCTGCTTACCCTTGCACTGGCCCTGGCCGCCATCTCGCTGCCCAGCCACGGCGAGGATCTGCTCGATGCCTACCGCGAGGCGCGCGCCAGCGACCCGGTGCTGTCGCAGGCCGATGCCTCCCGGCTGGCTACCGGCGAAGGGGTGGACCAGGCGCGCGCGCTGCTGCTGCCGCAGGTCAACGCCAGCCTGAGCCTGAACCAGACCGACGGCGGCAACCTGATCGGCCATGCCCGCTCGCGCTCGCTCAAGGGCACGCTCAGCCAGACCGTGCTCGACTTCAGCAAGTACGCCAACCTCAAGGCCGCGCACTCGGCGTCGGACGCACAGAACGAGCTGTACCAGGCCGCGGCGCAGGAGTTGTACGTGCGCGTCGCCTCCGCCTACTTCGGCGTGCTGACCAGCGAGGACGAACTGACCTACGCCAAGGCCAACGAGGATGCGTTCCGGCAGCAGTACGAACAGTCCGACCAGCGCTTCAAGGTCGGCCTCTCGGCGGTCACCGACGTCTACCAGGCCAAGGCCTACTACGAGGCGGCCAAGTCGCAGACCATCGTCGCGCAGAACGCGTTGAACGACGCCCGCGAGGCGCTTGCCCAGATCACCGGCAAGCCCACCGGCGACCTGAAGAAACTGCGCGATGACCTGCCGATGCAGCCGCCGGCGCCGGCCGACCAGGACAGCTGGGTGAAGCAGGCGCTGCAGACCAACCCGAACCTGCTCGCACAGAAGAACAACGTGCAGACGGCCGAACACAACATCAGCGCCGCGCGCGCCGGCCATCTGCCCACGATCACCGCCGGCGTCACCTACGGCAAGGATGCCGGCTGGTCCGACACCAATGCTTCGGCGCGCTACCACGATCCGTCCTCGACCACGATCGGGCTGACCCTCAACGTGCCGATCTTCTCCGGCGGCGCGACCCAGTCGCGCGTGCGCCAGTCGATCTACCAGCGCGATGCCGCCACCGACGCGATGGAGGCGCAGCGCCGCCAGATCGTGCGCGACACGCTCAACTATTACCGCTCGGTGATCGCCGGCATCGCCCAGGTGGAATCGGCGAAGGCCTCGGTGGAATCCGGCCGCAAGGCGCTCGAGGCGACCCGCGCGGGCTTCGAGGTGGGCACCCAGACCATGACCAACGTGCTGCTGGCGATCCAGACCCTGACCTCCTCGGAGAGCAACTACTCGCAGGCCCGCCACCGGTTCATCCTGAACAAGCTGCTGCTGAAGCAGACCGCCGGCACCGCCGACCTGAAGGACATCGAGGCCATCAACGCGCTGCTGCAGTAAGCCGCCGCGCCGCGCACGCGCCGGACGGCCGGGCTCGCCCCGGCCGTTTTGCCGTCTGGCGCGTGATCATTCCTGCAGCAGCGCGTCGATCAGCCGCATCACCCGCTGCACCGCGCCGCGCTCGCGCTGGAACACCTGCTGCGCCGCCTGCCCCATCCGCTCGCGCCTGGCGGTGTCGCGCAACAACGTCAGCACACTGGACCCCAGCCGCCCGGCATCCGCCACGCGCTCGGCGCCGCCGTGCTCGATCAGGCTGCGGGTGATCTCCTCGAAGTTGAACGTGTGCGGTCCCACCAGCACCGGCACCGACAGGGCCGCCGGCTCCAGCACGTTGTGGCCGCCGATCGGCACCAGGCTGCCGCCGACGAAGGCGACGTCGGATGCCGCGAAGAACGGCATCAGCTGTCCCATCGCATCGATCACGAACACCTGGTGCGAGACCGACGGCACGCCTTCGCCACTGCGCGTGGCGATCGCGAAACCCAGGCTGCGCACCGTGTTCTCGACCAGCTTGAAGCGTTCCGGATGGCGCGGCGCCAGCAACAGCAGCGCGTCCGGCAGCCGCTTCAGCACCTGCAGGTGCGCCTCCAGCGCCGCCAGTTCCTCGCCCTCGTGCGTGCTGGCCGCCATCCATACCGGTCGCCGCCGGCCCCAGTGCTCGCGCATCTCCGTGCCCACGGCCACCGCGCCGTCCGGGATCGGCATGTCGAACTTCATGTTGCCGGTGACCAGCACCTGCTCCGGGTCGGCGCCGAGCAGCCGGTAGCGCGCGGCGTCGGTGCGCGACTGCGCCGCGATCAGCCGCACGCAGCGCAACGCCGAGCGCGCCAGCCCGCGCAGCGGCGCATAGCCGCGCAGCGAGCGTTCGGACAGCCGCGCATTGACGATCATCAGCGGGATGCCGCGCCGGCGGCAGGCGAAGTACAGGTTCGGCCAGATCTCGGTTTCCACGATCAGCGCCAGCCGCGGCCGGATCTTCTTCAGGAAGCGGCTCACCGAATACGGCAGGTCGTACGGCAGATAGACGTGGAACACGCTGTCGCCGAACAGCTGGTGCACGCGTGCGGTGCCGGTCGGCGTGACCGTGGTGACCACCAGCGGCGCGTTCGGGTAATCGCGGCGCAGCGCCTTGATCAGCGGCTCGGCCGCATTCACCTCGCCCACCGATACCGCGTGCACCCACAGGCTGCCGCTGAAGCCGGGCGGGTCGAAGAAGCCGAAGCGCTCCGGCCAGCGCCGGTGATAGGGCCGCGAACGCACCCCGCGCGCCAGCAGCCGCAGCACCAGCAGCGGCGTCACCAGGAACATCGCGAGGGTATAGAGATAGCGCAACGTCACGGCCCGTCAGTCCAGCGCGGCAGTATACGAGAGCCGGGAACCGGGAACCGGGAACCGCGATCGAGGCCTGCGGCACGCTGTCGCCCCGCTGCCCGTTGCCGGTTCCCGCGTCCACTACAATGCGCACGATGCCCGGCATGCCCCGCCCCACCTTCACCCGCTCGCTGCTCGCGCCGCGCCACTGGCCGGCCTGGCTGGGCGTGGCCGCGATCTGGCTGATCGCGCGGCTGCCGCAGCGCGCGCTGATGTGGCTGGGGCGCCGGCTCGGCACACTGGTGCCACGGATCCCTTCCGAACGACGGCATATCGCCGCGGCGAACATCGCGCTGTGCTTCCCCGAACTCGATGACGCGGCACAGGCGGCACTGGTCGAGGCGAACCTGCGCGACATCGGCCTGATGCTGGTGGAGTTCGCGCTGGGCTGGATGGGCAGCGACCGCCGCATGGCCGCCATCCCCACCCGCATCGAGGGGCTGGAACACCTCGAGGCGGCGCGCGCGCAGGGCAAGGGCGTGCTGCTGGTGGGCGGGCACTTCTCGCACCTGGAGCTGTGCGCGCGGCTGGTTTCGCAGCGCATCCGCATCGCCGGCATGTACCGGCGGATGGACTCGGCCGTGTTCGAGTGGGCGGTGCTGCGCGCGCGGCTGGACTACGCCGACGCGATGTTCGAGAAGGACGACATCCGCGGCACCGTGAAATACCTGCGCGGCGGCGGCACGCTGTGGTATGCGCCGGACCAGGACATGCGCAGCAAGGACAGCGTGTTCGTGCCGTTCTTCGGCGTGCCGGCCGCCACCATCACCGCCACCCACCACCTGGCGCGGATGTCCGGCGCGCTGGTGGTCCCGTTCTTCCACCGCCGCCTGCCGGGCGGCGAAGGCTACGCGCTGCGCCTCGGCGCGCCGCTGGACGGCTTTCCCGGCACCGACGTGCTGGCCGATACCGCCCGCATCAACGTCTGCATCGAGCAGATGGTGCGCGAGGCGCCCGAGCAGTACCTGTGGGTGCACAAGCGCTTCAAGACCCGGCCCGCCGGCGCAACCGTGGTCTACTGACTCAGCCCGACAGCTGGGCGAAAGCCTGGCCGGCTGAAATGGCGCCGCTTCCGCGACCGGGCGCGACCATGTCGAACCGCCCTCGCGCCGGGTGCCGGCTTCGTGCAGGAAACTCACGCCGCCCGCCCGGCAAGCCGCGCGGGCGGCGTGGCGTGGCGTTGCGTATCATGGCCGTCTCTTCATCACACCGTCGGCGGAGGAGTCGGCATGGGCCAGGTCAGGTCGCAGGGAACGCATGCCCTGCCGATCCTCATGTATCACAACATCGCGCAGGCGCCGCGCGACCTGAAGGTGTACCGCAGCCTGTTCGTCGGCCCGGCCGCGTTCGCGCGGCAGATGTGGCTGCTGCGCCGGCTCGGCTATACCGGCCTGTCGATGTGCGCCGCGATGCCCTACCTGCGTGGCGAGCGTACCGGCCGCATCGTCGTCATCACTCTCGACGACGGCTACGCGGACAACCTGGACGCCGCGCTGCCGATCCTGCAGCGTCATGGCTTCAGCGCCACCTGCTACGTCGTCAGCGGCAGCATCGGCCGGTACAACCAGTGGGACGCCGAGCGGCTGGGCCTGCGCAAGCCGTTGATGTCGACGGAGCAGCTGCGCGAGTGGCATCGCGGCGGGATGGAGGTCGGCGCGCACACCCAGAGCCACCCCCGGCTGACGCAATGCAGCGACGCGCAGCTGCACGACGAAATCCACGGCTGCAGGGCAACGCTGGAAGACCGCCTCGGCGCACCCGTCACGCAATTCTGCTACCCGTACGGCGACGCCGACGACCGCGTGGCCGGCGTGGCGCGCGAGGCCGGCTACGCCGCGGCCACCACGACCCGGCGCGGCCGGGCGCGCGCCGGCATGGACCTGTGGCAACTGCCGCGGATCCAGATCGCGCGCCATCACCTGCTGCCACAGTTCGCCATGCGGACCCTCACCGGCTACGAGGATCGGCGCGCGTGAAACTGCTCTTCGTCGGCACCAATCCGGAAAACACCGGCGCCGCCAGCCATTTCGTCGCGCTGGTGCAGGCCATGGCCGAGGCCGGACACGACGTCGGCGTGGTGGCCTACCCGGACGGCCTGATCTGCCAGGGACTGTCGACCTCCCGTGTGCGCCTGACCCGGGCGAAGTTCCGCAACGTGTTCGACCTGCGCGGCTATGCCGCCGTGTTCGCGGCGGCGCGGCAGCTCGGCCCCGACTGGCTGGTCGGCAATTTCGGCAAGGAGTACTGGCCGCTGATCCTGGCCGGGCGGCTGCTGCGCGTGCCGGTCGCACTGTTCCGGCACCGCACGCCGCCGATGAAGCGCCTGTCGGCCTGGCTGGTCCCGCGCCTCGCGCAACGCTTCCTGGCCGTCTCCCGCCATGCCCGCCAGGCCTATCTCGACCGCGGCATCCCGGGCCGGCTGGTGCAGGTGCTGTACAACCCGGTGAACATGGAACTGTGCCGGCCCGATCCGCAGCGGCGCGGCGAGATCCTGCGTTCGCTCGGCCTGGATGACGAGGCGATCGTGCTCGGCTACAGCGGCCGCATGCACAACGGCAAGGGCATCTTCCCGCTGTTCGAGGCCGCCAGCGCGGCCATGGCGGAACAGCCGCGGCTGCACTGCCTGTGGCTGGGCGACGGCCCGGATGCGCAGGCGCTGCGCGACCGCGCCGCCGCCCATCCGCTGGCGGCGCGGCACCACTTCCTGGGCTGGCTCCCCGACGTCCATCCCTATTACAGCGTGATGTCCATGCTGGCCTTCCCGTCGATCGCGACGGAAACCTTCGGCCGCGTCTCGATCGAGGCGCAGGCCGCCGGCGTGCCGGTGCTGGGCAGCGACATCGGCGGGATTCCGGAGACGCTGGACGCGGGCGTGAGCGGCCTGCTGCTGCCGCCGGGCGACGTCGCCGCATGGCGGGATGCCATCCTCGCCCTGTGCGACCCGTCGGTGCGCCTGCCGATGGGCGTGGCCGCGCACGCCTTCGTGCAGGCCCATTTCAGCACCGGCGTGATCGCCGACGAGTTCGTGCGGATCCTGACCACCGACCGCTGATCCGCGCGCCGGTTCAGCCCTGCTGCCGGCGCCGCTGCTCGTACAGCTTCGCGTACTTCAGGAACGCGTAGAACGCGTGGATGCGCGCCGCGATGAAACCGGCCCAGCCGGAGCGCCAGTGCCCGCGCAGCACGTAGTAGCGCAGGAACGCCACGGTCGGATACGCCACTATGCGCAGCCGCAGCCAGCTCGTCCGGCGCGGCGCCAGGTCGGCCAGCTGCAGGCTGGAGTAGCGGTTCGCCTTGGCCACGCGGCCGGCGATGTCGGGCTCGCCGTAGTGGTCGATGACCACGTCGAGCACGCCCACCGGGCCATCCACCAGCACCGACTCGTGCACCTCGTGGCCGCTCATCCGCGCGCGCTGCCGGTCGAACAGGCGCACGTAGTGGTTGAGCCGGCCGCGCCGCGACTGCCAGCGCCAGAACTGCCACTCGCGCCGCCACAGCTGGTAGCCCGCCTGCGCCGGCGCCCGCAGCACCTGCTGCAGCGGCGCGGCGGCGTCCGCCTCCAGCGACTCGTCGGAATCCAGCAGCAGCACCCAGCGATGGCTGGCCAGGTCGATCGCCGCCTGCTTCTGCGCGCTGTAGCCGGCGAACGGCTGGGCGTGGACGCGCGCGCCGTGGTGCGCGGCGATCGCCGCGGTGGCGTCGGTCGAGCCCGAATCCAGCACCACGATCTCGTCGGCCCAGGCCACGCTGCGCAGGCAGGCGTCGAGCGTGCCGGCACTGTTGAACGTGGTCACCACCACCGACAGCGGTTCACGCTCCATCGTGACTCTCCCGAGGAGGCGCTTCTTCGAAGAGTCCGGCAGGGAGGCCGGCCACATACAAAGCCGCGCACCACAGGCCCAGCAACCAGGCGAACAGCAGCCCCCACCATGCCGAATAGAACGCCAAGTGGGTGTTCAGCGGGAACAGCATCACGCCCAGCGCCAGCGTGGCGGGAAACGCCCGCTCGCGCGCCGCCGCGCCGATCCGGCGCCACGCACGCCAGGCCAGCACCAGCGCGGCCAGCCACAGCACGAGGCCGAGCGTGCCGGTCTCGGTGAGGATCTCCAGCACCAGCTGGTGCGCATGGCAGGCGCCTTCGCCCACGCCGCAGGCCTCGCCGGTGACCACGAAATGATCGTTCGCCGGCGCGTACTGCGGGTAGGCGTAGCGGAAACCGCGCACACCGACGCCGTTGACCGGGTGCGCCATGAACATGCCGAGGCTCGCGTGCCAGATATCGAGCCGACCGCTCAGCGCCGTGTCGAGCGACTGGTCGGTGCCATGCAGCACCAGCAGCGTGCGCTCCATGCGGTCGTGGAAGCGCGCGGAAGCCTTCCAGGCAACGCCGCCGGCCAGCGCCAGCAACACCGCCGCGACCGCGCAGAACCCGGCGAAGCGCAGCGGCGACCTCGCCTCGCGCCAGGCAAAGCCCAGCGCCACCAGCGCGTAGCACAGCCACGCCGCGCGCGAGCCGGCCAGCAGCACCGGCCCGAGCACCAGCACGAAGGCGAGCAGCAGGCCCGGCAATCCCCAGCGCCGCCGCGCCGCCCACAGCGCGAACGGCGACAGCACCGCCAGGGTCGGGCCGAGCTTGAGGTTGTCGGCGCCGAAAATGCCGGAAACGCGCTCCGCCTCGGCGTGCCCGCCCAGGCTCCAGCCGGTCAGCGCCTGCAGCCATGCATCGGCGCACCACAGCGCCAGCACCCACGCCACCGCCACGTACAGCGTCTGCAGCTTCTGCTCGCGGCGGATCGCAAAGCAGGCGTACAGCCCCAGCGGCACGTAGCGCAGCAACGCGGCCACCGTGCCCCAGCTCTTGCCCGGCCGGATTGCGTCGACAGCGGACAGCAGCGCCGCGCCCATATAGGCGGCCAGCAGCCACAGCAGCAGGCGCGCCCCCGGATGCCCGCGCAGTGCCTGCGGATCGCGCACGAACAGCATGATCACGCCGAGCAGGCACAGCACGGTGCCCAGTTCGGAGCTGCGCCCGAACGGCAGCAGCGCGATCACCAGCCAGAACGGCAGCAACGGGGAACGCAGCGCGTCCTTGAGCGAGGTGGCGAAGGCATTCATGCGCGGACCGGAACGGAGACGGTCACGCATTGTAGGCGAGCGGGAGGCGCGCCTGCTGCCGCCTCAGCCGGCGGCCACCTCGTCGTACAGGGCCAGCGTGGCCTGCTGCATGTCGCTCAGGCGGTAGCTCTGCAGCGGCGAGATCGGCGGCGCTACCCGCAGCAGTTCGGCGGCCCGCTCCACCAGCCGCTCGCGGTCGCCCGGCGGCACCCGGCCGGCCGGGTACAGTTCGGCCAGCAATTCGCCGACGCCGCCGTGCGCGTAGCCAAGCACCGGCCGGCACAGCGACAACGCCTCGATCACCGTGCGCCCGAACGACTCGGGCCGGTTCGACAGCTGCAGCACCAGCGCCGAGACCGCGTAGATGTCGCGCACGTCGCGACGCGGCGGCGTCATCACCACCTGCGCGGCCATTCCGCGCAGCTGGATCAGCTCCCGCAGCTCGGCCACATAGGCCTCGCGCCCGGGCTCGATCACGCCCAGCAGCAGCAGCCGCGCCTCGATGCCGCGGCGCTTGAGGTCGACCAGCAGCTCGATCGCGTCATGATGGCCCTTCAGCCGCGTGCCGCGCCCCGGCAAGGTCAGCAGCGGCGCTTCGGCGAGCACGGGGAATTCGGCGAAGAACGCCTTGCGCCAGGCCTCGTCCGGCCGATGTCCGTAGGGAAACGCCTGCGGGTCGATGCCGCGCGGGATCACCCGCACCCGTCCCGGCTCCAGCCAGCGGTAATGGCTCAGCACGTAGTCGCGCAAGGTCTGCGAGACCGCCACCACGCGCTCGCCGCGCAGCAGGATCGCGCTGTAGCGGCCCGGCGAATTGAGCCCGTGCACGGTGGTGACGAAATGCGGCCGCGGCGTCATGCCTTTCAGCGCCCACCAGCCCATCCAGGCCGGCAGCCGCGAACGGGCATGCACGATGTCCGGCTTCAGCGCGCGCAGCACCCGCCGCAGCGCGCCGAGCCGCGCCAGCGTGAACAGCGACTTGCGGCCCAGATCCAGCGTGACATGTTCGCTACCCTCGGCCTGCAGCTGCTCGACCAAGCGCCCTCCGGCGGAGATCACCACCGAACGGTGGCCGGCCTGCACCAGCGCCCGCGCGATCTCCAGCGCCGAGCGCTCCGCGCCGCCGGAGTCCAGCGCAGGGATCAGTTGGACCACCGTCAGCAGCTTGGCAGGCACGGCGATGCTGGACATGAGTTCGGGGCTGGATGCCTTCATTCCCTGGAGACATGCAAAAACAGTGCCGCCAGCAGCTTGGGGACCGGCCGGTAAATCAGTCGCGCAGCACGTAGCGCGCGCCGCAGTAGGCGCAGACTGACTCGCCACCGTCATCGACGATCGGCAAGTATACCTTCGGGTGCGAATTCCACAGCGCCATGCCGGGCATCGGACAGGACAGCGGCAGGTCCGCGCGCGTCACTTCGTAACGATTTTCGGCATTTGCCGGCACCAGCGGCGCCGTCGGGGAATGCGGGGATAACATCGGAGGGCTCCGGACTGGACAGCAGGCCGCAAATGGTAGCAGGCTGCGGCCTTCTGTCGGGGGACAGATACGGGGAAAGCGGGGATGCAGCCGTGGCGGAAAACCACCGCCGGCTGCCGCAACGATCGTCACGAAGCGAGCACAGCAGCCTCGGTCCGCCGCGCTGCGCCGGGCCCACCGACACGAGCTTAGGGAGCTGACCATGGATTTCGGAAAGATCATCGAGCGAATCAAGGCCATCCTGACCACGCCGAAGACGGAGTGGCCCGTGGTCGCCGCCGAGACGACCTCGGTGAACGGCCTCTACACCGGCTACATCGCGATCGTCGCCGCCCTGCCGATCATCGCCCACTTCATCAAGGGCAGCCTGATCGGCGCCGGTGTGTTCGGCATCACCGTGCGCACGCCGATCGGCATGGGCATCGTGGGCATGGTGCTGCACTACGTGCTGGCACTGGTGATCGTCTACGTGGTGGCGCTGATCATCAACGCGCTGGCGCCCACCTTCGGCGGCCAGAAGGACATGACCCAGGCGCTGAAGACCGTGGCCTACTCGTGGACCGCCAGCTGGGTCGCCGGCATCGCGGTGATCGTGCCGTGGCTGGGCTGGCTGATCGCGATCGCCGGCGCGGTCTACGCCATCTACCTGCTGTACCTGGGCCTGCCGCACACCATGAAGTGCCCGCCGGACAAGGCCGGCGGCTACACCGCGGTCAGCGTGATCATCGCCATCGTGCTGAGCTGGATCGTCGGCGCCATCGTCGTCGGCGTGATCGGCACCGCCGCGATGACCGGCGCCGCGATGGGCGGCATGCACGTCACCGGCAGCAACGGCGACAGCGTCACCATCGACGGCAACAGCGCACTGGGCAAGCTCGCCGCGATGGGCCAGCGCGCCGAGCAGGCCGGCAAGGAGACGGAAGCAGCGCAGAAATCCGGCGGCGGCAGCGTCGAGGCGCTGGCGCCCGAGCAGATCAAGGCCTTCCTGCCCGACGGCCTGGGCAGCTTCAAGCGCACCGGCCTGTCCGCCCAGCGCAATACCGCGATGGGCATGCAGATCTCCCAGGCCAGCGCCGACTACGCGGCCGGCAACGGCCAGCACATCACGCTGGAGGTCTCCGACACCGGCGGCGCCAAGGGCCTCATGTCGCTGGCCAGCGCCATGGCGCCGGAGGAGGAGAAGCAGACCGAGCACGGCTATGAGAAGACCTACAGCGCCGACGGCAACCTGATCCACGAGGCGTGGGACACGCAATCGAAGTACGGCGAGTACAGCATGGTGGTCGGCAAACGCTTCGCAGTGAAGGCGAACGGCAACGTCGACGGCATCGACCAGCTGAAACAGGCGGTGGCCAGCATCGACCTGGCCAAGCTCGAATCGCTGAAGGACGCCGGCGTGAAATCGAACTGAGCCGGATTCGTTCGCGCACAAAAAACCGCGCCGTCACCGGCGCGGTTTTTTTGTGCCACGAAGCCTTACTTGGCTGCGGCTTTCTTCGGCACCGAGGCTTCGGTGGTGATGCGGATAGCGATCTCGTCGCTGACGTTCGGCACGTAGGCGCCGACGCCGAAATCCGAGCGCTTGATGCTGGCGGTGGCATCGAAACCGATCGACGGCGCCTTGGTCATCGGATGCGGACCGACCTTGTTCAGCGTCGCGTCCAACACCACCGGCCGGGTCACGCCGTGCACGGTGAGGTTGCCGGTGACCTTGAACTTGTCGCCGCCCAGCGGCTGCACCTCGGTGCTCTTGAAGGTCACCACCGGATACTGGCCGGCATCGAGGAAATCCGGCTTCTTCAAGTGCTCGTCCAGCGCCGGCACGTGGGTGTCGAGATCGGCCAGCGGCAGGGTCACTTCCACGCTGGACTTGGCCGGATGCTGCTCGTCGAACACCAGGGTGCCTTCGCCCAGGCCGAAATTGGCGGTGGGGTTGGAATAGCCGAAATGGTTCCAGCTGAACAGCACCATCGTGTGGCCCGGGTCGAGCTTGTAGGTGACCGGGGCGGCCTGGGCCGATACGGCGGCGCCGAGCAGGCCGGCGAGAGCGAGATACTTCAATGCACGCATGAAAAGGCTCCTTGGAAAATAGGGGAAAAGTGGGGACGGGACGTGGACTTCAGGCGATCGTGCAGGCTTCGCCGAACGCGAGGCGGGGGCTGCGCGGGAACAGGTTGCGGCTGGCGTCGCCGTAGCCGATGCTGATCAGGAAGTTCGACCTGACCGCGGTGCCGGCGAAGAACGCCGCATCCACGCCGGCGTTGTCGAAGCCGGACATCGGGCCGCAGTCCAGCCCGACCGCGCGCGCCGCCAGCAGCAGGTAGGCGCCCTGCAGGGTGGCGTTGCGGAACGCGGTGGTATCGATCAGCGGCTGGTTGCCGACGAACCAGCTCTTCGCGTCGGCATGCGGGAACAGCCTCGGCAACTGCTCGTAGAACGCGTGGTCGGTGGCGACGATCGCGGTCACCGGCGCCTCCATGGTCTTGGCGCGGTTGCCCTCGGACAGGAACGGCTCCAGCTTCGCCTTCGCCGCCTGCGACTTCACGAACACCACCCGCATCGGCGAGGAGTTCGCGCTGGTCGGGCCGAACTTGGCCAGGTCATAGAGCTGGTGCAGCTGCTCGTCGCTCACCTCTTTCGGCAGCCACGCGTTGAACGTGCGGGCGCGGCGGAACAACTGGTCCAGACCGGCCTCGGAAAGCAACTCGCTCATCGGTATCCTCTGTGGAAAGGCGCGTCTGCGATGACGCCGTTCTGCCAGTGTATAAGTGGTAGCCAACGAACGGTCCAGCCGCCAACAGAACATAGAGTGCTCATTTGGGAAACAGTGACGCGATGCCCATGTCGAGGCTGCACGGCGAATGCTGGGTGATCACCGACAGCGCCGCCGGCAACCAGCGCCAGGCGCTGGCGCTGGCCGAACAGCTGCAGTTGCCGCTACGCCACCTGGTGCTGCAGCCGCGCGCGCCGTGGTCGTGGCTGGCGCCGCGGCTGACGCTGGGCGGCCGGCTCGCCCTGCCCGCGCGCCAGCGCCGCCTGTTCGCGCCGCCGTGGCCGACCGTGGCGATCGGCTGCGGCCGCGCCGCCGCCCTGTTCACCCGCCTGCTGCGCCGGCTGTCGGACGGCCACTGCTACACCGTGCAGATCCTGAACCCGCGCCTCGACCCCGCGCACTGGGACACCGTGATCGCGCCCCGGCACGACCAGCTCGACGGCCCCAACGTACTGCGCCCGCTCGGTTCGCTGAACACGGTGGACGACGCGTGGCTGGCCGACGGCCGCGAAGCCTGCCCCGGTTTCGCCGAGCTGCCGCAGCCGCGCATGGGCGTGCTGCTCGGTGGCCCGCGGCGGGGCATCGCGCTGGACGCGGACTACGCGCGGCGGCTGGCCGCCCGCCTGCTCGAACGCCGGCGCCGGGAAGGCGGCAGCCTGCTGGTGCTGGGTTCGCGCCGCACCCCGCTTGCGCTGGTGGACGTTTTCCGCGCCGCCCTGCGCGACGTCCCCGGCCTGGTCTGGGCCGGCCCCGACGACGGCCGCAACCCCTACCCCGGCGTACTCGGCTGGGCCGACCGGCTGGTGGTCACGCCCGATTCGGTGAACATGCTCTCGGAAGCCTGCGCGGTCGGCTGCCCGGTGTCGACTCTCGTCACCAGGCCGCTCCCGGCCAGGCTCGAACGCTTCCATCGGGCCCTGCGCACGGCCGGCCTGCTGCACGACATGGATGCCGACACCGGCATGGCGCCTGCCACGCCGTTGCGCGAGACCGCGGCGATCGCGGCGACCCTGCGCGAGCGCATCCTCGCCCGTCCGCACGATTCATGACATCTCGCGCACCCAGCGCAGGCAGCCCGAGGCGAGCAGCGCGTCGAGTTGCGGCCCGAACGGAGCACACAGGACGTCCGCCGGCAGTGGCAGGCTGGCGACCAGGCCGACGCTGATGTTGCGGCCGTCCTGCTTGGCGCGGTACAGCGCAAGGTCGGCCAGTTCAAGTGCGGCCTCGAACGTGCGGTCGTCGGCATGCGCAGCCAGCGGATGCATGCTGAAGCCGATCGAGCAGGTCAACCGGAGGCTGCCGCCGCGGCCATCGGGGAATTCCTGCGCGGTGATCTCCCGGCGCAGGCGTTCGGCAATGCCCAGCGCACCGGCGGCATCGACGTCCGCCAGCAGCAGCAGGAACTCCTCGCCGCCCCAGCGCACAGTGATGTCGCTGTCGCGCCGCGCCGCGGTCAGCATGCGGCCCAGTTCGCGCAGGACCGCATCGCCGACCGCATGGCCGTAGCGGTCGTTGACCTCCTTGAAATAATCGATGTCGATCTGCAGCACTCCAATGCAGGCGTCGCCATCAAGCACGCCGGGCAGGCGCTTCAGCAGGTAGCGGCGATTGTGCAGCGAGGTCAGCGCGTCGGTATGGCTTTCCTCGGCCAGCGCCAGGTTGGTCACGCGCAGGCGTTCGACGGCGCGCGTCAGCTGTTCGGTGCGCTGCGCGACCTGTGCCTCCAGCCACGCGTTGCGGCGGCGTTGCGAACGCATGCTCCAACGGAGCAGCAGGGCCACGATGAGACACAGCAGCAGGGCCGCCGCCAAACGTACCCAAGTGCGTTCATACCAGAACGGCGTGACCCTGACCGGCAGGTTCGCCTCGTCACCGTAGCCGGGTGCGCCAGATACCGTGGCGGCGACGCGGAAACGGTAGCTGCCCGGCGGCAGGTGCGTGTAGAACGCGATGCGCCGTTCGCCGGCATCCTGCCAGGTGGCGTCGTAGCCTTCCAGCCGATAGCGGAAACGCAACGCCCCCGGACGCAGGTAGGGCGCGGTGTAGTGGATGGCCAGGTCGCGTGCGCCCTCGTGCAGTTCGAAAGCGTCGCCCAGGAACTGCCGCCCGGCACGCTCGACCGATTCGATCATCGCTGGCGGCGGCTTCGGCGGCGTGCCCAGCGCGCGCGCGTCCACACCGAGCGCGCCATCGGTGGTGCTGTACCAGATGATGTCGCCGTCGACCAGGCTGCGCGCGCCGGCGCCGCCGTTGCAGCAACGCCCGCTGTTCACGCGGCTGCTGCGCTCTTCCCCGGCGATCCGCTGCGGCGCGACCCGGCGTGCCGGTGAACCGGGCCGGGGCAGCTGCGCCAGCGGCAGCCGCCAGGCGCCGGCAATCGAGCCGACGTAGAGATCGCTGCCGATCACGTCCAGGGTCCAGGCATTGTCGCTGGGCAGGCCGTCCTTCTGGCTGGTCATGCGCAGTTGCCCGTCGACCATCGCGCCGACGCCGGCATCGCTGGTCGCGACGCCGAGCAGGCCGGGCCCGAGCATGGCCAGACGGGTGACGAAATGGCCGCGCAGCGGCCGGGCCCAGGCCGGTTCCTCCAGCTTGCCGCCATGCCACTCGCGCACGCCGTCCTCGGTGCCGAGATACAGATGATCGGGCGCCAGCGGCAGGATCGAGCGGATGATCGCCGCGGCCGACGACGCACCCGGATCGGCGCGCACGAGGCCGCCCTGGCGCCAGCGGTACAGGCCTTCGGAGGTGCCGATCCAGAAGTCGTCGTCGGCGACTTCGCGGATATCGTCGATCCGCAAATTGTCCAGCGCCGCCAGTGCCGGCGGAGTGACCTTGCGGCCATGCTCGAACACCGCGATGCCCGCGCGGGTACCGACCCACAGCCGGCCCCGATGATCGTGGAACAACTCGTACGCCGACGGATTCGGCAGGGCGCTGCCCGGGATCAGCGGATGCACGCGCTTGCCGTCGAAGACCTGCACGCCGGAATTGGTGCCGAGCACAATGCCGCCCTGCGGCGCACGCACGATGCTCCAGACCAGCGTGTCGTCCACCCCGTCGCGGCCCGACACGCGGCGCGTCCAGCCGTTCCACACCCGGTACAGGCCTTCGATGTGGGTGCCCAGCCACAGGTTGCCGGCGTGATCCTCGTACAGCGCACGCACCCATGGATGGCGAACGAGATCGCCGTCGCCGACCTGCTCCAGGCTGCCGCTCGGCAGGCGCCGGTACAGTGCCGGCACGGTGCCGATCCACAGCGTGCCGCCGCGGTCGATCAGCAGGCTCTCGATCGCGGTGGCATCGAGCCCCGCGTCCAGCCCGGACGGAACGATGCGATCGCCGTCCAGCCGCATCACGCCCAGGCGGGTGCCCAGCCACAGGCTCCCGCGCGTACCCGCCATGCGGTTGATCGCCACGCGCTGGGAGCCCGCAGCCTGCTCCACGCAGGTGGCGGCGGGCGGACCGGCCGCGGGGTCAAGCCGGCACACGCGCCCGAGGCCGCCGATCCACAAGGTGCTGCCGTCACGCAACACGCTGAACACGGCGCCGCTGTAGCCGGGCACCGCCTCGATCCGGTCGTTGCGCACGCGCGCCAGGCCCTTCGCGGTGGCCAGCAGCGGGGTGCCGTCGCCCGCATCGACGATCGCATTGACCGCATCGCCGCCCAGCGCGACGAAGCGACCATCGCGTTCGCGCAGCAGTCCATGCGCCCCGCCGAACCAGACCTGCCCCTGCGGGTCGGCCCATGCCGCCACCAGCATGCTGGTGTCGACGCCGGCACTGGTGCGGTCGAAGGTGACGAAACGCGTGCCGTCGAAACGCGCCACCGCGGCCTGCGTGTTGACCCACAGGAAGCCCGCGCGGTCCTCCGTGATGTCCAGCACGGTGATCTGCGGCAAACCCTGCTCGACGCCCCAGTGGTCGAGCACAAAGGCATGGAACGGAACTTGCGGATCCATGCCCAGGGCCGCCCGCATACCGAATATGCAGATCGCTGCCGTGAACAGGATCGTGTACGACACCCTTGCCATGATTCCCCTGCAGCGGCGTCGACATTCCCTCGATAACGCCCGCTCTGCTGGCCCGATCTTGCCCTGCCGGCAAGGTGCCCGACAAGCCCGGCCGCCGGGCCATGTTCGAGCCCGCGGAGCTACGGCAGGTTGTCGGGTCCGCCGAAGGCGAAACCGAGCGCGGCGGTGACTTCGCGCACGCTGGCGCACAGCTGCTCCAGTTGCGCGTCGCGCGGTGCGATGCGCGGGCGCAGGTCGAGCGTGCAGGCCAGCGCGCGTTGCAGCAGGTCGGCATGGGCCACGGCGAGGATCGCCGCCTGGTTGCCGTCGAGCAGGCCGGCGACGCGGCACGCCTCGATCAGCCCGGCATTCGCGGTGACGCCAAGCAGGGCCGGCTGCCCGGCCGCGTGCGCCAGCACCAGCCCCTGCAGCGCGAACTCGATGTCGAGCAGGCCGCCGTGGCCCTGCTTCAGGTCGAACCGGTGCTGGTCGGAGCGGTCGCGCTCGGCGCGCCAGCGCGCCCGCATGCTGCCGACCTCGGCCAGCACCGTGGCGCGCTCGCGCGGCACCGCCAGGATCGCGCGGCGCACCCCGGCCAGCTCGGCGTTGAGCGCCGCGTCGCCGGCCACCGGCCGCGCGCGCAGCAGCGCCTGGTGTTCCCACGTCCACGCGCGGCTCTGCTGGTAGGCCACGAAGGCGTCCAGGCTGCCGACCAGCAGGCCCTTGGAGCCGTCCGGGCGCAGGCGCGTGTCGACTTCGTACAGGCGCCCGCCGCGGGTCAGCACGGTGAGCCAGTTCATCACCCGCTGGGCCAGCCGCTGGTACCAGCGCGAACCCTCGATCGGCCTTGCGCCGTCGCTCAGGGCCTGCGCGCGCCGGCCGTCGTAGACAAACACGAGGTCGAGGTCCGAGGCGAAACCGAGCTCCTCGCCGCCGAGGCTGCCGTAGCCCAGCACGGAAAATCCGGAGCCCGGCTGCATGCCGGTTCCCGGCAGGCGACCGTGCTGGGCGACCAGCTCGCGCTCGGCCAGCGCCAGCACCGCACCGACCACCGACTCGGCCAGCGCCGCCAGCCGGCGCGCGGTGGCTACCGCGTCGGCGCGGCCGTCGTTGAACGCCAGGCCGAGGCGGAACGCGGTGGAGGCCTTGAACTCGTTGATCCGCTCGAGCTCTGCCTCGGCTTCGCGTTCCTCCAGCGTGCCCAGCACGCGGGCGATCTCCGCGGTGATGTCGGCGCGCTTGAGCGGCAATTGGTCGATGCGCGGGTCGAGCACGTCGTCCAGCAGCAGCGGCTGCGCGATCACGCGCTCGGCCAGGAACGCGCTGTCGGCGAACAACCGCACCAGCCGCCGCCGCGCCGCCGGCTGTTCTTCCAGCAGGGCGAGATAGGACGAGCGCCGCGCCACCGCCTGCATCAGCCGGCACAATCGCAGCAGGCTGGCCACCGGCGCCACGGTGGCGCGGGCGGCGTCGAACAGCTGCGGCATCAGATGGTCGAGCCGCTCGCGCGAGCGCGCCGACATCGCGCGCACCGCCGCGGCCTGCGGCAATTTCAGCAAGGCGTCCGCCAGCTCGGCGCCGGGCGCGAAACCGGAGGCCTCCAGCATGGCGGCATCCAGCGATTCGTCGCAGGCATGCTGCCACAGCAGCTTGTCGGCGGCCGGCACGCGGGCGGCGCGGCCGCCCTGCGGCATCAGCACCGCGGCGAATTCCTCGCCGACCACCGCGCGCCGGGCCGCCAGCGCCGCGTGCAGACTGTCCCAGTCGGGATAGTCGAGGCCGCGCGCGATGCGCTCACGGCTCAGCGCGTCGGCGGGGATGTCGTGGGCCTGGGCATCGCGCAGCATCTGCACGCGGTTCTCGACCCGGCGCAGCAGCACGTAGGCCTCGCGCAACGCCTTCGCCCGTGCCGCGCCGATGTGCCCGCGCGCCTCGCACGCGGTGAGCGCCGGCAGCAGGCCGCGCACGCGCAGCGAGGGCTCGCGGCCGCCGCGGATCAGCTGGGTCAGTTGCACGATGAACTCGATCTCGCGGATGCCGCCGGGGCCGAGCTTGAGGTTGTCGGCGAGGTCCTTGCGCGCCACTTCCGCATCGATCAGCGCCTTCATCTCGCGCAGCCCGGCGAACGCGGTGTAGTCGAGGTATTTGCGGTAGACGAACGGCCGCAGCAGTTCCTGCAGCTGCTTGCCGGCGGCGCGGTCGCCTGCCACCGGGCGCGCCTTGATCCAGGCGTAGCGCTCCCAGTCGCGGCCCTCGCTCTGGTAGTACTGCTCCATCGCCGCGAACGACAGCGCCAGCCGCCCGGCGTTGCCGAACGGGCGCAGGCGCAGGTCGACGCGGGCGCAGATGCCGTCCACCGTGGTCTCGTTGAGCAGGCGCACAAGCTGGCGGCCCAGCCGCACGAAATACTCGCTGTGGTCGAGCGGGCGCGCGCCGTCGGTCTGCCCGCCGTGCGGGTAGGCCAACACCAGGTCGATGTCGGAGGAGAAGTTCAGCTCGGCCCCGCCGAGCTTGCCGAAGCCGAGCACCAGCAGCCGCTGCAGCGCGCCGTCGGGGCCGCGCGCGTGGCCGTAGCGCGCCGCCAGCGCGCGCTCGGACCAGCCCAGCGCGGCCTCCAGCAAGGCCTCGTACAGCACGCTGGTGGCGGACAGGGTCTCCGGCAGCTCGTCCAGCCCGTTGACGTCGCGGAACACCAGCCGCAGCGCCTCGGCATGGCGGAAGCGGCGCAACGCCGCCATGCAGGCGGCCTCGTCGTCGGGCAGCTTCAGCGCGTCGATGCGCGCGCCGGCGTCGAGGCCCGAACGCAGCCGCTCCAGCCCGGCCGGCGCCAGCAGCTGCGGCTGGCGGCACCACACGTCGAAGGCGAAGTCGCTGGCCATCAGGGTGCGGCGGATCCGCTCGGCCACCCCGGCGTCGTCGTGCAGCGGCACGCCGGCGGTGCGGCAATGGGCGGCCAGGTCGGCGTAGCGGTCGTCGATCAGCGCGCGCAGCGCGGGGGACTCGGGGATGGCCATCCGCACATTGTGCCGCAGTGCGGCAACCGGCGCCGCCCCGCGGGCCAGTGCACCACCGCCGCGCTGGAGCGTTGGATCAACCTGCGCCGGCCCCGGCCCTGGGTTTTCCCGCCCATCCGCGGTTCATCTGTTCCAGATTACATTCGAGTGTCCGCAACATGACAGCAAGCGCAGGACTGCCATGCCCCTGACCCCCGCCAACCAGCCTGCACGCTGGCGCGCCGCCATTCCGCGCGTCGTGCTGCTGCTGTTGCTGGCGCTGGCCTTCGTGCTGCTGACCGGCCTGCTGGATGGCGGCATCGGGGTGAGTCCGCCGCGCATGTTCGACCAGGCCCGCTATCCGCTGGCCAATGCCTGGCCGGGCCTGCTGCTGGCCTTGGTGCTGCTGGCGATCAGCCGACGCGCGGTGCTGTCGTTCGCCCTGGCGTTCCTGCTGCAGGGGCTGCTGTACGCGGCCAATGTGCTGAAGAAGGCGAATCTCGGCACGCCGCTGCTGCCGGACGATTTCCGCATCGTCGGCCAGTTGCGCAAGGGCGGCCTGCACATCCTGTCCGGCTACCTGCCGCACGGCCCGTGGCCCTATCTCGGCGCACTCGCCGCGGTGGCGCTGATCGTCGCGGCGTGGCGGCTGGAGCCACCTCTGTTCCCGCGGCGCACGCGCGGCCTGCGCCTGCTCGGCGGCGGCATGCTGGCGCTGGCGCTGGCCAGCATGCTGGCCGGACGGCCGGTGTGGAGCCGGGTTTACAACGCGAATACGCTGTGGCTGGAACCGTGGTCGGCGATTTCCACCGCCACCCATTCCGGCCTGGTCAGCTCGCTGATGCTGTTCCACCTGGAATACAACAAGGGCGAGCGCAAGCCGGACCGCACCGCGGCCACGCAACTGATCGAACAGTCCACGCCGGCCCTGCTGCAGTCCATGCGGGCGCCGGCAGCGGGCGGCGAACTGCCCGACATCGTGGTGGTGCAGAGCGAATCGTTCTTCGACCCTGCCATCATGCGCGGCTACGAGCACAGCGACTTCACGCCGAACCTGCGCCGGCTCGCCGCCGGCGGCACCAGCGGCATGCTGCACGTGCCCACCTTCGGCGGCGGCACCATCCGCACCGAGTTCGAGGTGCTCACCGGGCTGTCGCTGCGCTATTTCGACAACCTGCAGTTCCCCTACCTGCAGATGGGCCGCAAGCCGCTGCCGGGGCTGGTGCGCACGCTCAGCCGCCATGGCTACTCGACGCTGGCGCTGCACGGCAACGACCCGGCGTTCTGGAACCGCACCGCCGCGTTCAAGGCGATCGGCTTCGACCGCTTCGTGTCGCAGTCGTCGTTCCCGCACGACGCGCCCGACGATGGCAAGTACATGGCCGACAGCGCGATGACCGACGAAATCATGACGCAGCTGAAGGACGACGGCCCGCCGCAGTTCATCTTCGCCATCAGCATCGAGGCGCACGGCCCATACGACGTCGAGCCTGCCCACGTCGCCGAACGCGACGCGATCCCGGTGCCGGAGGGCATTGAAGGCCGCGACAAGCGGGAACTGCAAACCTATCTCTATCACCTGAAGCACGCCGACGCCGAACTTGGCCGGCTGGTGAAGCTGCTGGCCCAGCGCCGGCGGCCCAGCGTGGTGCTGTTCTACGGCGACCACCTGCCCGCGCTCAGCAACAGCTACCACACCACCGGCTTCGTCGACGGCGGCGACATGCTGAGCCAGGCCGGCGTGTGGCTGCTGGTCGACCCGAAGCAGCCGGGCCAGCCCGCGCAGGTGGAAACCGCCTCATGGCTGCTGCCCGGCAAGCTGCTGGCGCACATCGGCATCCACGACGATGCCTATTTCGCGCTGACCGAACTGGTCGGCCCCCGACTGGCCGCGCTCACCGAGGCTCCCGGTGCCCCGCCGCTGCCCGAAGGCAACGACCAACACCGGCTCGACCAGGCGATGGCCAGCATCGGCCAGTTGCGCATGCGCGGCAAGCTGGACCACCTGCTGCCGCAACCACCCGAACCATCTCCGGCCAGCGTCGCCCACCGCGGTGAACCGGCAGCTCCGTTGCCCGCAGGCGTGGTGCTGCTCGATGCGGCGGGTGGACACGGCTCTCGGCCGCCGTTCAGCGAGCTGTCCGCCGACTGAAGGCCGCGGCGGCCGTTCAGACGGGAGTCCGGGAGCAGCACCTAGGTTGGTGACGTCCGCAGCAGGCGTGGCACGCCTCGCCTCGCGGCACCCCCCCACTGGAGGTCAACCCCATGCGCAAGACCATGCTTTCCGCCCTCGTCCTCGGTGCCAGCGTTCTCACCGCCTCCGCCTTCGCCCAGGTCAACCTGGGCGGCGCCGCCCAGGTCGGCGCCGGCGTCCACGCGGGCGCGGCCATACCGGACGCCATGCACGCGGCCGGCCAGACCACCGCCCAGACCGAGCAGACCCTGCACCGCGCCGGTTCCCACGTGAAGCACAAGGTCCACAAGGTCGCCGACAAGACCGCGTCGACCGCCAATGACAACACCGACACGAACGCCAACGCGAATGCCAACGGCGCGATCGGGGCGGGTGCCGGCGACTCGCACGCCAGCGCCAACGCCAATGTCGATGCCGGCGAAGGGATCGATACCGCCGCCACCGCCGGCAAGGCAGGCGATATGGGCCGGGGCGTGGGCGGCGATGTGCGCGACGCCGCCCACTCGGCGATCCAGTCCACCGACCGTGCCGCCGGCTCGGTCGGCGATGCGGTGAAGGGCCTCAACGCCAGCGGCAACGCCGGTGCCAGCGGCAATGCCAGCGGGAATGCGAACGCCAACGCCCACGGGCACTGAGCCCGCCCCACCACCGGCCCGGCATGCCGCCCGGGTCGGCAGGGCAAAAAAGAAAACCCCGCCGAGGCGGGGTTTTCTTTGGTCGTAGTGTAGACGCTGGCTTAGAAATCCATGCCGCCCATACCGCCCATGCCGCCGCCCATGCCGCCGCCGTGGCTGTGGCCTTCGTCCTTCTTCGGCAGCTCGGCCACCATCGCTTCGGTGGTGATCGCCAGGCCGGCGACCGACGCGGCGTACTGCAGCGCCGAACGGGTGACCTTGGTCGGGTCCAGGATGCCCATCGCGACCATGTCGCCGAACTCGCCGGTGGCGGCGTTGTAGCCGAAGTTGCCCTTGCCTTCCTTCACCTGGTTGACGATGACGGACGGCTCGGCGCCGGCGTTGAACACGATCTCGCGCAGCGGCGCTTCCAGCGCGCGGCGGGTGATCGCGATGCCGAGGTTCTGGTCCTCGTTGTCGCCCTTGAGGTTCTCGACCGCCTTCAGCGCGCGGATCAGCGCCACGCCGCCGCCCGGCACCACGCCTTCCTCGACCGCCGCACGGGTGGCGTGCAGGGCGTCTTCGACGCGGGCCTTCTTTTCCTTCATCTCGACTTCCGTCGCCGCGCCGACCTTGATCACGGCCACGCCGCCGGCCAGCTTGGCCACGCGCTCCTGCAGCTTCTCGCGGTCGTAGTCGGAGGAGGTCTCCTCGATCTGCGCCTTGACCTGCTTGATGCGCGACTGGATCTTCTCCGCGTCGCCGGCGCCGTCGATGATGGTGGTGTTTTCCTTGGTGATCACCACGCGCTTGGCGCGGCCCAGATCGGCGATGGTGGTCTTCTCCAGCGACAGGCCGACTTCCTCGGACACGACCTGGCCGTTGGTGAGGATCGCGATGTCCTCGAGGATCGCCTTGCGGCGGTCGCCGAAGCCCGGGGCCTTCACGGCGGCGACCTTGACGATGCCGCGGATGGTGTTGACCACCAGCGTGGCCAGCGCCTCGCCCTCGACTTCCTCGGCCACGATCAGCAGCGGCTTGCCCGCCTTGGCGACGGCTTCCAGCACGGGCAGCAGCTCGCGCACGTTGGAGACCTTCTTGTCGTGGATCAGGATGTACGGGTCGTCCAGCTCGACCTGCTGGCTCTGCTGGTTGTTGATGAAGTACGGCGACAGGTAGCCGCGGTCGAACTGCATGCCCTCGACCACGTCCAGTTCGTTGTCCAGGCCCGAGCCTTCCTCGACGGTGATCACGCCTTCCTTGCCGACCTTCTTCATCGCGGTGGCGATGATGTCGCCGATGGCGACGTCGGAGTTGGCGGAGATGGTGCCGACCTGGGCGATCGCCTTGTCGTCGGCGGTGGGCTTGCTGAGGTTCTTCAGCTCGCCGACGGCGGCGACCACGGCCTTGTCGATGCCGCGCTTCAGGTCCATCGGGTTGATGCCCGCGGCGACGGCCTTGAGGCCCTCGCGGATGAACGCCTGCGCCAGCACGGTGGCGGTGGTGGTGCCGTCACCGGCGTTGTCGGAGGTCTTGGAAGCGGCTTCCTTGACGATCTGCGCGCCCATGTTCTCGTAGGGGTCGGCCAGCTCGATCTCCTTCGCCACGGATACGCCGTCCTTGGTGATCGTGGGGGCGCCGAAGCTCTTCTGGAGCACGACATTGCGGCCCTTCGGGCCGAGGGTGACCTTGACGGCATTGGCGAGCGTGTTCACGCCCTTGAGGATGCGTGCGCGGGCGTCTTCGCCGAAACGGACTTCTTTAGCGGCCATAAAATTTTTCCTTGAAAAATTTTGAAATTGAGTAAGGGTTTGTTGCAGCGGGTCACCGAACCGCACGGCGTGCGCGCTTCAACGCGCTCGACCGGGTTCGGCCGAAGGCCTCAGCCCTCGATCACCGCCACGATGTCGTCTTCCTTCAGGAAGACCAGCTCTTCGCCGTCGATCTTGATTTCCTGGCCGGCGTACTTGCCGAACAGCACCACGTCGCCGGCCTTCAGCGACATCGGGCGCACCTTGCCGTCGCTCAGGATCAGGCCGGTGCCGGCGGCGACGACCTTGCCGCGGGTCGGCTTCTCGGTGGCGCTGTCGGGGATGACGATGCCGCCGGCGGAGACGCGCTCCTCTTCGAGGCGCTTGACGATGACGCGGTCGTGCAACGGACGCAGTGTGCTCATGGATGACTCCAGCTGACTAGGTTGTTGATGGGCAAGGCTTTCAAGACCCGGGCCGGCGATCTTGTTAGCACTCAGGGTGAATGAGTGCCAATTCTACGGGTCTGCGACGCCGCTGCAAGAACTGTGTGCCCTGGGATGAGCAACCTAATTGGGCGAACGGGCGCGACTTTCAAGAGTCGCCGGCGAAATCGACCCGCGGCCGGGGTAGGCTTGGCCGATGACCTCGCCCATCGCACCCGCCACCGTCCTGCTCTGCTATTGCGCCTGCCCCGACGCGGCCAGCGCGCAGATGATCGCCGGGGCATTGGTGGACGAACGGCTGGCCGCCTGCGTGAATCGCCTGCCCGGGGTCGCCTCGACCTACCGGTGGCAGGGCCGCGTGACCACCGAGGGCGAGGACCTGCTGCTGATCAAGACCACCGCCACGCGCTTCGACGCGCTGAAGGCGCGCCTGCTGGAACTGCACCCCTACGCGCTGCCCGAGCTGGTCGCGGTGCCGGTGGAGCGCGGCCACGCGGCCTACCTGGACTGGGTGCGCGCCGCGACCGGCGAGGCGCCGCAAGACTGCTGACAGCCCTTGGCAGTGGCACTTGGGCACACTGGACATCCCCGCCCCTGCCGCTCCCCCGAGATGAAGAAGATCGACCATGCCGTGCTGCTGTCGCTGGGCGCCCTGTGGGGCGGCTCGTTCCTGTTCATGCGGATGGGCGCCGGCGCCTTCGGTGCCCTGCCGCTGGCCGGTTTGCGCGCGATCGGCGCGGCGTTGTGCTTCCTGCCGCTGCTGGCCTCGCGCGCGCGGCTCGCCGAATGGCGCGCGCACTGGAAACCCATCGCCGTAGTCGGACTGACCAACTCGGCGCTGCCGTTCGTGCTGTTCACCTTCGCCACGCGCAGCCTGCCGGCGGGGCTGGCCTCGATCATCGACGGCATGACGCCGATGTTCGCCGCGCTGATCGGCTGGCTCTGGCTGGGCCAGCGACTGGACGCCTGGCGCGGTGCCGGACTGGCGATCGGCTTCGCCGGCGTGGTCTGGCTGGCCGAGGGCAGCCTCGCGCTGGGGCCGGGTGCGGGCATGGCGCTGCTCGCCTGCGTCGCCGCCACCGTGCTGTACGGCTACGCGGTGCACTACACCCACCTGCGCCTGGCCGGCGTAACGCCGCTGGTGGTGACGGTCGGCAGCCACATGGTCGCCGCGCTCCTGCTGCTGCCGACGACGCTGCTGGCGTGGCCGGCGCAGGCCCCGCCGCTGCAGGCGTGGCTGGCCGCCGCGGGGCTGGCGGTGCTGTGCACGGCGCTGGCCTATGTGCTGTTCTTCTGGGTGCTGGCGCGGGTCGGCGCGACGCGGATCATGGTGATCCCCTACCTGATCCCGGCGTTCGGCGTGCTGTGGGGCGCCCTGCTGCTCCACGAGCCGGTGAGCGCCCGCATGCTCGGCGGCTGCGCGGTGATCCTGCTGGGCACGGCACTCACCACCGGGCTGGTGCGCACGCGCCGCACGGCGCCGGCACTGGCCGCCGAGAAGGCATAAGGCCGCAACGAGCGGAGGCGCGGCCGGCATGGTCCATAATGGCCTTCTCGCTGCTGCGCCTCTGGAATCGCGATGCGTCTGATCACCGGCCGTCTGGCCGCCCGCCTGCCCGCACTGGCCTTCCTGCTGCTCGGCCTGCTGTGCGCCGCGCCCGCGCCGGCGCAGGACACGGACAACCTGCTGCCGGTGACCGAGGCGTACAAGCTGAGCGCCGACACGGCCACGCCCGGCATGCTGAAGCTGCACTGGACCATCGCGCCGGACTACTACCTCTACCGCGGCCGCATGAAGTTCAAGGGCGGCGACGGCGTCACCCTGGGCGAGGCGCAGCTGCCCGACGGCGAGAAGCACCACGACGAATACCTCGGCGACGTGGAGACCTACCACCACGGCGTCGACGCCAGCATCCCGTACAGCGTCGCCGCCGGCACCACGCGGCTGCAACTGAGCGTGCAGTACCAGGGCTGCCACGAGGTCGATCCGAAGATCTGCTACCCGCCGCATACCGAGAAGCTGGACCTGCCGCTGCCGGCCAGCGCCGGCGTCGCGGCAACCCCGACGACGGGCAACGCCCTGGGCGCGGCGCTGAGCCAGCTCGGCAGCCGCACGGGCACGGCGGCGGCCGGCGCACCGCTGCCGGCCGAGCAGGCGTTCCGCTTCGAGGCGCTGGCGCAGGGTCCGCAGCAGTTGCTGCTGCGCTGGACGATGCCGAAGGGCTACTACCTGTACCGCGACCAGACCACGCTGAAGCTCGGCGACGCCGCCGGCCTCACGCTGAAGCCCGCATGGCCGGCGGGCACCGCGCACCGCGACGAACACTACGGCGATGTCACCGTGTATTTCGACCAGGTCGAGCTGCCGGTGACGGTGGAAGGCGACCTGGCCGGCCGCAGGCAGCTCGCGCTGCAGGCGAGTTTCCAGGGCTGCCAGGACGGCGGCCTGTGTTATCCGCTGATGACCCGCGCGGTGGACATCGACCTCGGCAGCGGCGCCGTGGCATCCGGTGCCGTGGCACCGGAAATGCCGCCCGCCGATCTTGCCGGCGGTCCGCTGCAGGTCAGCCTGGTCGCCGCGCTGCTGCTGGCGCTGGGCGGCGGCCTGGTGCTGAACCTGATGCCATGCGTGCTGCCGGTGCTGTCGATCAAGGCGGTCAGCGTGCTGGAAAGCGGCGAGAACCGCGCCACCGCCCGCCGCCACGCGCTGTTCTACACCGCCGGCGTGCTGTGCAGCTTTGCCACGCTGGGGCTGGGCATCCTCGCGCTGCGCGCGGCCGGCCACGCGCTCGGCTGGGGCTCGCAGCTGCAGCAGCCGCTGCTGGTCGGCGCGCTGGCCTGCGTGATGCTGGCGGTGGGCCTGTCGATGTCCGGCGTGGTGCAGTTCGGCGCGTCGCTGGGCAATACCGGCGCCGGCCTCGCCGCGCGCTCCGGCCCGGCCGGCGACTTCTTCACCGGCGTGCTGGCGGTGGTGGTGGCCAGCCCGTGCACCGCGCCGTTCATGGGTGGCGCACTGGCGTATGCGTTCGCCGCACCGATGCTGTCCGCGCTGCTGGTGTTCCTGATGCTGGGCGTCGGGCTGGCGCTGCCGTTCCTGGCGGTCGGCTTCGTGCCCGCGCTGGCGCGCCTGCTGCCGAAGCCCGGCCGCTGGATGGAAACGCTGAAGCAGGTGCTGGCCTTCCCGATGTACCTCACCGCCGCCTGGCTGGTGTGGGTGCTGGCGAACCAGCGCGGCGCCGACGCGGTCGGCCTGGTGCTGGTGGCGATGGTGCTGCTGGCGATGACGCTGTGGTGGTTCGAGCGCAGCCGCTCGCGCGGGGCGCCCAGCAAGTTGATGGTGGCGGTGCTGGCGCTCGCCACCCTGGTGCCGATGTACCTGCTCGCTCACGTGCCGCCACCGTCGAACACGGCCGTGGCCGAGGAAGGCGTGGTCGCCTACAGCCCGCAGAAACTCGCCGAGCTGCGCGCGGCCGGCACGCCGGTGTTCGTCGACATGACCGCCGACTGGTGCGTCACCTGCAAGGCGAACGAACACGCCGTGCTGGGCACGCAGGCCTTCCGCGACCTGCTGCAGCGCACCGGCGCGGTCTACATGAAGGGCGACTGGACCGACGTCAACCCGACCATCAGTGAGTTCCTGCAGGCCTACCACTCGCCGGGCGTGCCGCTGTACGTGGTGTTCCCGAAGCACGGCGGCCCGGGCCGGAAGCTGTCCACCGTGCTGACTGCCGCGCTGGTCGAACAGGCGCTGACGGAAGCCGCACGCTGATGCTCAGCCGCGGCAACTGGCTGATCCTCGGCCTGGCGGTGCTGGCCGCCGCGCTGGGCGGCTACGCGCAGCACCGCAGCCGGCCGCCGGCGTCCACCGCCGACGCGCCGCCGACGCTGCTCGGCCAGCCGCTGCCGCCGCTCAGCCTGCCCGACCTTGACGGCGCATCGCACCGGCTGGACAGCTACCGCGGGCGCCGCGTGCTGCTGAACTTCTGGGCCAGCTGGTGCGCGCCGTGCCTGCGGGAGATGCCGGCGCTGGCCGAGGCACAGGCCAAGTTCGGCGAAAAAGCGCCGATCGTGGTCGGAATTGCGATGGACGAGCCTGCTCGCATCCGGGCGTTTTTGGCCGCACATCCGGTGAATTACCCGATCTTGATCGGCCGGATGGGTCCACCGAGTACCTCGCTGCTGCTGGGCAATACGCGCCAGGTCCTCCCCTATAGCGTGCTGATCGACGCCGATGGGCGCCTGTTGGCTACACAGGCGGGCCCGCTATCCGCCACGCAGCTGGCACAGTGGCTGGCACCAGCGAAAGATCGGCACTGACATACGCCTACGCACGGAAACCCGGGACTTCTCCGTCAAACATCGTCGATCTGCAGCGAACTGGACAATATCCCGGACTACGCGCACACTGCGCCGGTTTCCGATGCTGGCTGGACGGTTTCGTGGCGAAAATCCTGGTCCTGCACGGACCCAATCTCAATCTGCTGGGCGTACGCGAGCCGCAAGTCTACGGCCACGACACGCTGGCCGACATCAACCAGCGGCTGGCCGAGCGCGCGCATGCGGCCGGGCACGAGCTGGTCTGGTTCCAGTCGAACGCCGAGCACGAGCTGATCGGCCGCATCCACCAGGGCCGCGACGACCGCACCGCGATGATCCTGTGCAACGCCGGCGCACTCACCCATACCAGCATCGCCCTGCGCGACGCGTTCGCCGCGGTGGCGATCCCGTTCATCGAGGTGCACCTGTCGAACGTGTTCGCCCGCGAACCGTTCCGCCACCACTCGTACCTGTCCGACCTCGCGCTCGGCGTGATCTGCGGTTTCGGCGCCGACAGCTACCGGCTGGCGCTGGACGCGGCGCTGCAGCGCCTGCAGACGTCCGCCGCGAATTGACCGGCGCCGTCCGCGCGCCCCTCATCCACCATCCAGCCGCCCCGGGCGGCATGACTGACCAAAGGCTGATCCGATGGATTTGCGCAAAATAAAGAAACTGATCGACCTGCTCGAGGAATCCAACCTCGCCGAGCTGGAAATCAAGGAGGGCGAGGAGGTCGTCCGCCTGTCGCGCGTGCCGAAGAACGCTGCGCCCGCCCAGGCTGCCGCGCCGGCCGCCGCGCCGGTGATGGTGGCCGCCGCGCCCGCCCCGGCCGCCGCGACCTCGGCAGCGGCGGCCGCCGAGGCTCCGGCCGCGAACGCGCTGCCCGCCGGCCACGTGGTGAAGGCGCCGATGGTCGGCACCTTCTACGCCTCGGCCAGCCCGGGCACGCCGGCCTTCGTGAAGGTCGGCCAGCAGGTGAAGGCCGGCGAGACGCTGGGCATCATCGAGGCGATGAAGATGTTCAACCAGATCGAGGCCGACGTGGCCGGCACCGTGCAGGCGATCCTGGTCGAGAACGGCCAGCCGGTGGAATTCGACGAACCCATGTTCGTGATTGCCTGAGGCCGCCCGGATGCTCGAGAAGGTCGTCATCGCCAACCGCGGCGAAATCGCGCTGCGCGTGCTGCGCGCCTGCCACAGTCTGGGCATCAAGACCGTGGCGGTGCACTCCACCGTGGACCGCAACCTGAAGCATGTCGGCCTCGCCGACGAGTCGATCTGCATCGGTCCCGGGCCGTCGGTCGACAGCTACCTCAACATCCCGCGGATCATCGCGGCGGCGGAAATCACCGACGCCCAGGCGATCCACCCCGGCTACGGCTTCCTGTCCGAGCGCGCCGACTTCGCCGAGCAGGTGGAGCAGTCCGGCTTCGTCTTCATCGGGCCGACCGCCGAGGTGATCCGCCTGATGGGCGACAAGGTCGAGGCGATCCGCGCGATGAAGGCGGCCGGCGTGCCGTGCGTGCCCGGCTCCGGCGGCCCGCTCGGCGAGGACGTGGACACCAACATCAAGATCGCCCGCGAGATCGGTTACCCGGTGATCATCAAGGCCGCCGGCGGCGGCGGCGGCCGCGGCATGCGCGTGGTGCGCACCGAGGCGCACCTGGGCAACGCCATCACCATGACCAAGCAGGAAGCCAAGGCGGCCTTCGGCAACGATCAGGTCTACATGGAGAAGTTCCTGGAGAACCCGCGTCACGTGGAGGTCCAGGTGCTCGCCGACGGCCAGGGCAACGCGATCCACCTGGGCGAGCGCGACTGCTCGATGCAGCGCCGCCACCAGAAGGTGGTGGAGGAGGCGCCGGCGCCGGGCATCACGCCCGAGCAGCGCGCGGCGATCGGCAAGGTCTGCGTCGATGCCTGCCTGCGCATCGGCTACCGCGGCGCCGGCACGTTCGAGTTCCTGTACGAGAACGGCCGCTTCTACTTCATCGAGATGAACACCCGCATCCAGGTCGAGCACCCGGTGACCGAGTGGATCACCGGCATCGACCTGGTGCGCGAGCAGTTGCTGATCGCCGGTGGCGAGAAGCTCACGATCCGGCAGGAAGACGTGGTGATCCACGGCCATGCGATCGAGTGCCGCATCAACGCCGAGGACCCGGATACGTTCATGCCCAGCCCCGGCACGGTGAAGCGCTTCGAGGCGCCCGGCGGCCCCGGCGTGCGCGTGGACACCCACCTGTACGACGGCTACCGCATCCCGCCGAACTACGACTCGATGATCGGCAAGCTGATCGTGCACGGCCCCGACCGCGAGACCGCGATCGCGCGCATGCGCCTGGCGCTGGCCGAGACGGTGATCGAGGGCGTCAAGTGCAATATCCCGCTGCAGCAGCGGATCATGGCCGACGCCGGTTTCCAGCACGGCGGCCAGAACATCCACTACCTCGAGAAGCGGATGGCCGAGCAGAAAGAGAAAGCCGCCGCCGGCACCTGACCACCTGCAGGAGCGCACCCTGTGCGCGAATGCTCTGATGTCGACACGAGCCAAGAGCATTCGCGCACAGGGTGCGCTCCTACCGCCATCGAATACGTCCATGCCTTTCCTCGAACTCTCCCTGGTCGTCCGCATCGAGCAGCAGCCCCGCGCGGAGGAAGCGCTGGACGACCTCGGCGCACTGTCGATCACGCTGCGGGACGCCGACGCGGAGACACCGGACGAGCAGGCGATCTTCGAGCCGGGCGTGGGCGAGCTGCCACTGTGGCCCACGATCACCCTCAACGCGCTGTTCGACGAAGGCGCCGACCGGCGTGGCCTCGCCGCCGCGCTGGGCGAATTGCTGCCATGGCTCGAACCCGACCAGCTGGCCTTCGCCGAGGTCGCCGACCAGGAGTGGGAGCGCGCATGGATGGACCAGTTCAAGCCGATGCCGTTCGGCCGGCGGCTGTGGATCTACCCGTGGAACATCGAGCCGCCCGTCGATGACGATCTCGTCGTGGTGCGGCTCGATCCCGGCCTCGCCTTCGGCAGCGGCACCCATCCCACCACCGCGTTGTGCCTGGAATGGCTGGACGGCCTCGACCTCGCCGGCAAGACGGTTACCGACTACGGCTGCGGTTCCGGCATCCTGGCGATCGCCGCGCTGAAGCTCGGCGCGGCCGGCGCGGTCGGCGTCGACAACGATCCGCAGGCGCTCACCGCCTCGCGCGACAACGCCGAACGCAACGGCGTGGCCGACCGGCTCGCGCTGTTTCTCCCGGAGGACGTCGAGGCGGAGGCCACTGACGTATTCATCGCCAACATCCTCGCCGGGCCGCTCGGCGAACTGGCGCCCACCTTCGCCGCGGCGGCAAAGCCCGGCGCGCCGTTCGCGATCTCCGGCATCCTCGCCGGCCAGCAGGACGAGCTGCTGCAGCGCTATGCCGAATGGTTCGACGAACTGCGCGTGGATACCCGCGAGGACTGGGTGCGCATCAGCGGCCGCCGCCGCTGAGCGGGCAACGGCTGCCGGCGGCTCCCTGCTAAGCTTGCCGCGGTTTGATCGAAGCGGCTCGCATGTACACCCAATGTCCCGAATGCCTGTCCGTGTTTTCGCTGGATGCGCAGACACTCGCGAAGGCGCACGGCCACGCCGTGTGCGGACACTGCCACGCCAGCTTCGACAGCCTCGCCACGCTGACCGGGCAGTTGCCGCCGGAGCCGTTCGTCGAGTTGCCGGTCAACGAGTCCGCGTTCGAGCCGCCGTGCCTCGACCTGGTGGTCTACCGGCCACGCTCGGAGCCGCCCGTGGTGGTGGTGGCTGGCGACAATGCGGTAGCGGCGGGCGCGGCGGCGATCGAGGATTTTTCGCAGTTGGTGTTCGCCCCCCGCTTTGCGCGCGAACCGCAAGCCCGCCAGTCCGGGCACCCGGGCCGGCGCGAGCGGCGGCGGCACGGGGCGGCGTCCGCCGAACGGCGCTGGCCGTGGGTGCTGGCATGCCTGATGCTGGCGCTGCTGCTCGGCGCCCAGCTGGCCTGGGCCAAGCGCGGCGAGCTGATCCGCAACCCGCTCACCGGCAACTGGTTGCGCGGCAGCTGCGCCCTGCTCGGCTGCCGCCTGCCGCTGGTCGCCGCGCCGCAGCAGCTGCGCCTGCTGGCCAGCAACGTGCAGGCCCATCCCAGCGTTGCCGGCGCGCTGATGATCAGCGCCAGCGTGCGCAACGACGCCGCGTTCACCCAGCCGTATCCGGTGCTGACGATCACCCTGTCCGACGCGCAGGGCCGGCGTATCGCGATGCGCCGGCTGCAGCCGCACGAGTACCTCGACGACGAGGCGACCCTGCAGCGCGGCCTGGCGCCGGGCGCCAGCGCGGTGCTGCTGCTGGAAGTGGAGGACCCCGGCGACAAGGCGGTGGGGTTCGAACTCGGTTTCGAATAGCACTTAAAATTATCGGCACGCGCGGGTAGACTCGACCCTCTGCGCAGATCGCCAAGCCGGTACCCGACACGCCCCGCGATCTGCCGCGACAGCCATGACCATAACGCAGCGGCCCATGCAGCCGCCGCCTCGCACGTGAGGGAAGATGTCCGTGAATGCCGTAAGACTGCCTGCTGTCGAGGCCGCAAAACAGACCTCGTCGCAGAACGCAGGTTCGCCAGGCGTCAGCTCGCAGGGCCAGAGCGCATTGGGCGAATGCGTCACCCGCACGGTACGCCGCTACCTCGCCGACATCGGCGACACCGAATGCGCCGAGGGCCTGCACGCGCTGGTCCTGCGCGAGGTCGAATTGCCGCTGCTGCGCGAGGTGCTGGCCTTCCACGACGGCAACCAGAGCCGCGCCGCCACGGCGCTGGGCATCAACCGCGCCACCCTGCGCAAGAAGCTGGCCGCGCACGGCCTGCTGTAATCCCTCGACCCGGCCGCCCCTGCACGGGGTGGCTATAATGAGCGGCTTTCCCGCCAAGGAACCCCGCCCATGTCCGCCCCCCAGCTCGTCCCGGTCCGTCGCGCCCTGCTCAGTGTCTCCGACAAGACCGGCCTGATCGATCTGGGCCGGCGCCTCGCCGCGAAAGGCATCGAGCTGCTCTCCACCGGCGGCAGCGCGCAGGCGCTGCGCGAGGCCGGCATCGCGGTCACCGAGGTCAGCGGCCTCACCGGCTTCCCCGAGATCATGGACGGCCGCGTGAAGACGCTGCATCCGAAGGTGCACGGCGGCCTGCTCGGCCGCCGCGGCACCGACGACCAGGTGATGGCCGAGCTGGGCATCGCGCCGATCGATCTGCTGGTGCTGAACCTGTACCCGTTCGAAGCCACCGTGGCGAAACCCGGCTGCACGCTAAGCCAAGCGATCGAGAACATCGACATCGGCGGCCCGGCGATGCTGCGTTCGGCGGCGAAGAACTGGAACGACGTGGGCGTGCTGACTTCGCCGGAGCAATACGCCGATGCCCTGGCCGAGATCGAGCAGCACGGCGGCCTCGGCCGTGCGACGCGCTTCAAGCTCGCGGTCGCCGCGTTCAACAACGTGTCCAGCTACGACGGCGCCATCAGCGACTACCTGTCCGGGCTGGAACTCAACGACACGCAGGACGCGATCGCCGGCCATGCCGCCTTCCCCGGCCAGGTCAACGGCCGCTTCGTGAAACTGATGGACCTGCGCTACGGCGAGAACCCGCACCAGCAGGCGGCGTTCTACCGCGACCTGTATCCGGCGCCGGGCACGCTGGCCACCTTCCGCCAGCTGCAGGGCAAGGAACTGTCGTTCAACAACATCGCCGACGCCGACGCGGCGTGGGAGTGCGTGCGCAGCTTCAGCAAGCCGGCCTGCGTGATCGTCAAGCACGCCAACCCCTGCGGCGTGGCGGTGAGCCTGGACGGCATCGGCAAGGCGTATGACCTCGCCTTCCAGACCGACCCCACCTCGGCGTTCGGCGGCATCATCGCGTTCAACCGCGAGGTCGACGGCGCCACCGCGCGCGCGATCGTCGAGCGCCAGTTCGTCGAGGTGGTGCTGGCGCCGGGCTACGCGGACGACGCACTGAAGGCGTTCGCGAAGAAGGGCAACGTGCGCGTGCTGGCGATCCCGCTGCCGGCCGACGGCAACCTGCTCGGCGCCCACCCCGGCAACAGTTCCAAGCGCGTCGGTTCCGGCCTGCTGATCCAGAGCGCCGACACCGGCATGATCACGGCCGCCGACCTCAAGGTGGTCACCCGCCGCGCGCCCACCGAGGCGCAGATCCACGACCTGATCTTCGCCTGGAAGGTGGCCAAGTTCGTCAAGTCCAACGCCATCGTCTACGCCCGCGACCGCCAGACCATCGGCATCGGCGCCGGCCAGATGAGCCGCGTCTACAGCGCGAAGATCGCCGGCATCAAGGCGGCCGACGAGAAACTCGAGGTGCGCGGCTCGGTGATGGCGAGCGACGCGTTCTTCCCGTTCCGCGACGGCATCGACGCCGCCGCCGCCGCAGGCATCAGCGCGGTGATCCAGCCCGGCGGCTCGATGCGCGACGCCGAGGTGATCGCCGCCGCCGACGAGCACGACATGGCGATGGTGTTCACCGGGATGCGCCACTTCCGGCATTGAGTCCCGACGTGTAGGAGCGCACCCTGTGCGCGATGGCTCTTCGTTACGTGATGGAGAGCATTCGCGCACGACCGAAGGAAGCCCCTTGTGGACAGGGTGCGCTCCTACACGCCCCGTAGAAGTCGCGCGTGCCAGGATCGGCGGCGAGTCCGGGGAAACGGTCATGCGCTACGAGCTCTACTACTGGGCCGGCATCCAGGGTCGCGGCGAATTCGTGCGGCTGGCGCTGGAGGATGCCGGCGCCAGCTACGTCGACGTGGCCCGCGAGCAGGGCGACGACGCCCTCGTGCGCTACCTCGACGGCGTGCACGAGGGCGCGCTGCCGTTCGCGCCGCCGTTCCTCAAGGCCGGCCGGCTGCTGATCGCGCAGACCGCGAACATCCTGCAATACCTGGCTCCGCTGCTCGGCCTGGTGCCGGAGGGCGAGGGCCGGCGACTGTACGCGCACCAGCTGCAGCTGACCATCGCCGACCTGGTCGCCGAGGTGCACGACTCCCACCACCCGATCGCCAGCAGCCTGTACTACGAGGACCAGCGCAGCGAGGCGCGCCGCCGCGCCGCCGACCTGCGCGGGACGCGGCTGCCCAGGTACCTGGACTACTTCGAGCAGGTGCTGGAGCGCGGCGGCGGCCACCATGCGCTGCACGAACACTCGTATGTCGACCTCTCGCTGTTCCAGCTGATGAGCGGGCTGGAGTACGCGTTTCCGCGCGCGATGCGCCGCCTCGGCAGCGGCCTGCCGCTGCTGCAGGCGCTGAAGCTGCGGGTGGCGCAGCGGCCTCGCCTCGCCGCCTACCTGGCGTCGCCGCGGCGGCTGCCGTTCAACGAGAGCGGCATCTTCCGCCACTACCCGGAGCTGGACGACCCCACGTAGGGCGGCTCAGGCCAGCGCGATCACCACCGCGCCGGCCACGATCAGGCCGCCGCCGAACAGCAGCGGCAGGCTCGGCTTCTCGCCCAGGAACACCAGCGCCAGCACGATCGCGATCGCCACGCTGAGCTTGTCGATCGGCGCCACCTTGCTGACCGGGCCCAGTTGCAGCGCGCGGTAGTAGCACAGCCACGACAGGCCGGTGGCGATGCCCGACAGCACCAGGAACAGCCAGCTGTGCAGCGGCAGCCCGCTTGGCCTGGCCCACTCCTGGCGCAGGCTGAGGATGCCGGCGGTGACGAACAGGATCACCACGGTGCGGATGAAGGTGGCCAGGTTGGAATTGATGCCGGCCACGCCGAGCTTGCCGAACAGCGCGGTCAGCGCGGCGAACAGCGCCGAACCCAGCGCAAACAGCAACCAGCTTTCACGCAGTTGCATCGTGTCGCCCTCCGTCCGGATACCGCTTCGGCTCCGCCGGCACGCCCGCGCCGGCGAGGTGGTTCAGTGGCCGCCGTCCTCAGCGGCGGGCGCGCTCGACTCGGTGGCCGGCGGCCGGCTCTTGCCCCATTCCAGCACCTTGTACATCACCGGCCCGACCGGCTTCATGCCGTGCTCGTCGACCAGCCGGCCCTGCGGATCGACCAGGTAGGTCTGCTGGATGCCGTTCTTCGGCGTCACTACCACCATGTAGACGCGGCCGTTGCGGCTGTATTCCTGGATGCTGTTGTCGCCCTCCTGGCGGATCCGCACCTGCGGCGGCGACCGGTCGCGGGGCGCCGCCCGCGCGCCGCCCTCGTCGCGCATCGACGGCAGGGACTGCGGCTTCAGCTTCAGCGATTTGCCCGTCGTCCGCGCGGAAGCCGGCGTCGCCGGCGCCACCGCCTTCACGCCCGGGTCGTTCAGCCCCGGTGGCGGCGGCACGTTCGCCGGGGCGGCGGACTGCGCCAGCGCGTGCGTGGCGAACAGGAAGCTGGCGGCAACCAGCAGGGCGGCGTTTTTCATGGCGGCGACCTCGTTGGGGCAGCAGAGCATAGCAGCGGCCACCGCCGCCATTCGTGAAGCGCGGCCTTCCGTCGTGCATGCGAGAATGCCGCACGCGTTGTCCACACGCAGCAGGCCGGGTTGCCCTGCATCATCATTCGGCCGCATATCGACATACACTCCCCCCCCCATTCTTTCTTGTCCCGCCGGCCAGCAGCTCCCGGCGCGGCCTGCTTCGCACAGGTCAGCCCGCCCCATGCCCAAACTCATCCTGATCGACGGCTCGTCCTACCTGTACCGCGCGTTCCACGCATTGCCGCCGTTGAGCAACGCCCGCGGCGAGCCCACCGGCGCGCTGTTCGGCGTGGTCAACATGCTGCGCGCCACCCTGAAGGCGAACCCCGACTACCTGGCCTTCGTCAGCGACGCACCCGGCCCCACCTTCCGCGACGCGCTGTACGAGCACTACAAGGCGAACCGCCCGCCGATGCCGGACGAACTGCGCACGCAGGTCGAGCCGATGCTGGCGATCGTGGGCGCGCTGGGCTTCCCGATCCTGCGCGTGGACGGGGTCGAGGCCGACGACGTGATCGGCACCCTGGCGCTGCAGGCGCAGGCGCTGGGCATCGAGGTGGAGGTATCCACCAGCGACAAGGACATGGCCCAGCTGGTCGGTTCGCACGTCACCCTGGTCAACACCATGAGCAACACGGTGATGGACCGCGCCGGCGTGATGGAGAAATTCGGCGTGCAGCCGGAGCAGATCATCGACTTCCTCGCCCTCACCGGCGACGCCATCGACAACATCCCCGGCGTGCCCAAGTGCGGCCCGAAGACCGCCGCCAAGTGGCTGGCCGACTACGTCACGCTGGACGGCGTGATCGCCAACGCCGACAGGATCGGCGGCAAGATCGGCGAGAACCTGCGCGCCACGCTGCCGCAGCTGCCGCTGTCGCGTGAGCTGGCGACGATCAAGACCGACGTGCCGCTGCAATTCGGCCCCACCGAGCTGACCCGGCGCGAGGCCGACACCGCGCTGCTGCGCGAGCTGTATACGCGATACGAGTTCAAGGCGGCGTTGAAGGAGCTGGATGCCGCGGCCGAACCTGCAGGAGCGCACCCTGTGCACGACGCCCTTCGCCCCGAGCAACATCAGAGCCATCGCGCACAGGGTGCGCTCCCGCAGACGGAATTTTCCGGCCCCGGCGAATATGAGCTGGTCACCACGCAGGCGCAGTTCGACGCCTGGCTGGAGAAGCTGCACCGCGCCGAGCTGATCGCGTTCGACACCGAAACCACCAGCATCGACGCGATGCGCGCGGATATCGTGGGCCTCAGCCTCGCGGTGGAGCCCGGCAAGGCCTGCTACATCCCGCTCGGCCACGACTATCCCGGCGTACCGCCGCAGCTCGGGCGCGACGCCGTGCTGCGCGCGCTGAAGCCCGTCTTCGAGGATCCGGCGCGGGCCAAGCTGGGCCAGCACGCGAAGTACGACATCCACATCCTGTCTCACTACGACATCGCCGTGCAGGGACTCAGGCACGACTCGATGCTGGAGTCCTACGTGTGGAACGCCACCGCCACGCGCCACGACATGGATTCGCTGGCGAAGAAGTACCTCGGCTACGACACGGTGAAATACGAGGAGGTCGCCGGCAAGGGGGCGAAGCAGATCTCGTTCTCGCAGGTGGACCTGGACACCGCCTGCCGCTACGCCGCCGAGGATGCCGACGTCACCCTGCGCCTGCACCGCGCGCTGTGGCCGAAGCTGGAGAGCGTGCCCGCGTTGCGGCGCGTGTACGAGGAGATCGAGATCCCGCTGGTGCCGGTGCTGGCCGCAATGGAACGCCGCGGCGTACTGATCGACGGCGACGAGTTGCGCCGGCAAAGCCAGCAGCTGGGCAAGCGCATGCTGGAGCTGCAGCAGCAGTCGTACGCGCTGGCGGGGCACGAGTTCAACCTCGATTCGCCGAAGCAATTGCAGGCCGTGCTGTTCGACGAACTGGGCCTCGAGGCGAGGATGAAGACGCCGACCGGCCAGCCATCCACCAACGAGGAGGCGCTGGAGGCGATCGCCGATGCCCACGAGTTGCCGCGGCTGATCCTCGACTACCGCGGCCTGGCCAAGCTGCGCTCCACCTACACCGACAAGCTGTCCGCCATCGTCAACCCGCGCACCGGCCGCGTGCACACCAGCTACCACCAGGGCTCGGTGGCGACCGGGCGGATCTCCTCGTCCGACCCGAACCTGCAGAACATCCCGGTGCGCACCGAGGAAGGCCGGCGCATCCGCCAGGCCTTCATCGCCCCGCCGGGCTGGCGGGTGATGGCGGCGGACTACTCGCAGATCGAGCTGCGCATCATGGCGCACCTGTCCGGCGACGAGGGCCTGCTCAAGGCGTTCCGCGAGGGCGGCGACGTGCACCGCGCCACCGCCGCCGAGGTGTTCGGCCTGAAGCCCGAGGAAGTCAGCGCCAACCAGCGCCGCGCCGCCAAGGCGATCAACTTCGGCCTGATGTACGGCATGAGCGCATTCGGCCTGGCGCGCCAGCTCGGCGTGGACCGCGGCGAAGCCGGCGACTACATGGCGCGCTACTTCGCCCGCTACCCAGGCGTGCACGCGTTCATGGAAGCGACCCGCGAACGCGCCCATCGCGACGGCTACGTGGAGACGATCTTCGGCCGCCGCCTGTATCTGGAGAACCTCACCGCGCGCAACCAGGGCCAGCGCCAGGGCGCCGAGCGCGCCGCAGTGAACGCGCCGATGCAGGGCAGCGCGGCGGACATCATCAAGCGCGCGATGATCGCCGTAGCGGCCTGGCTGCGCGAGCGCGACGACGCCCACATGCTGATGCAGGTGCACGACGAACTCGTATTCGAGGTGCGCGCCGACGCGGTCGATGCCGTACGCGCCGCGGTGGTCGAGCGGATGTCCGGCGCGGCGGAATTGACGGTGCCGCTGCTGGTCGACGTGGGGGTGGGCGCGAACTGGGACGAGGCGCATTGAGCGTCGCCACGCGGCCGAGGATCACGGTCACCGCGGTTAATATTTCATGAGAATGAATCGTTTCTGAATTTTTTTCGGGGCGCTGCAACTTTTTCCCGCCAAGCGCACTCCAACGTATCGGATGCACGCAACGGCATCCTGGCGCGCCCACCTCCCTGGGCC
>NZ_LVJR01000009.1 GCF_001617365.1 Rhodanobacter sp. FW104-R8 | reverse complement strand
GCGCTGCAACTTTTCCCCGCCAAGCGCACTCCAACGTATCGGATGCACGCAACGGCATCCTGGCGCGCCCACCTCCCTGGGCCCGCCACAGGCATGAAACCTCTCCCCTGGGTTTTCCTGCCTGCCCCCGCCCCGGAGGCTCCCCCTAGCCTCCGGGGCTTTTTTTTGCCCCGCACGCCGCCTGTACACTGCATGCATGCCCACCCGGCATACTCGGCCCGTCACCACCGAAGGAGCTTCCATGCGCGCAGGACTTTTCATCGCCGGCATCATCCTGCTGGTCGCCGGCATCTGGATCACCATCGGCAAGGCCAGCTACCAGCAGACCGAAACCCTGGCCCAGCTCGGCTCGGCGAAGATCGAAGCCACCCACACCAAGACCGTGCCGGCGTGGCTCGGCATCGCCGGCATCGTGGTCGGCGGCCTGCTGGTGGTCGGCGGCATCGCCAGCAGGAAGCGCTGAGCGCCTGCCGCAAGCGCAAGCCGCCGCGCCATCGCGGCGGTTTGTGTTTGCGGCCATTACAATGGGTGCGATGGATGTCTCGTACCTGATCGACCCGCTCAACGACGCGCAGCGCGAAGCCGTCTGCGCTCCGCCAGGCCACTACCTCGTCCTCGCCGGCGCCGGCTCCGGCAAGACCCGCGTGCTCACCCACCGCATCGGCTGGCTGACCCAGGTGGAACACGTGCCGCCGTGGGCGATCCTCGCCGTCACCTTCACCAACAAGGCGGCGGGCGAGATGCGCGCGCGGCTGGAAAACCTGATCCCCGGCGGTACCCAGGGCCTCACCGTGGGCACCTTCCACGGCATCGCGCACCGCCTGCTGCGGCGGCACTGGCGCGAGGCCGGGCTGCCGGAAGGCTTCCAGATCCTCGACGCCGACGACCAGCAGCGGCTGGTGAAGCGGGTGGTCGCCGGGCTGGGGCTGGACGAGGCGAAGTTCCCGCCGCGCCAGGCCGCCTGGACCATCAACGGCTGGAAGGACGAGGGCAAGCGCCCCGACGCCATCGAGCACCGCGATCATCCGGTCACGCACACCTTCGTGCGCATCTACCAGGCCTACGAGGACGCCTGCCGCCGCGCCGGCCTGGTCGATTTCGCCGAACTGCTGCTGCGTGCGCACGAGCTGTGGCTGAAGCAGCCGGCCGTGCTGGAGCATTACCAGCAGCGCTGGCGGCACTTGCTGATCGACGAGTTCCAGGACACCAACACGCTGCAGTACGCCTGGATTCGCGTACTCGCCGGCGCCACCGGCAAGGTGTTCGCGGTGGGCGACGACGACCAGTCGATCTACGGCTGGCGCGGCGCCCGGGTGGAGAACATGCAGCAATTCCTCAAGGACTTCCCCGGCGCGCGCACGATCAAGCTGGAACAGAACTACCGCTCCACCTCGACCATCCTCAAGGCGGCCAACAGCGTGATCCAGCGCAACGGCAGCCGCCTCGGCAAGCAGCTGTGGACCGCCGGCGAGGAGGGTGAGCGCATCGCGCTGTACGCCGCCTACAACGAACAGGACGAGGCGCGCTTCGTGGTCGAGCGCATCCGCGAATACATCGCCGAGCACGGCAGCGCGAAGGACTGCGCCATCCTGTACCGCTCCAACGCGCAGTCGCGCAACTTCGAGGAGCAGCTGGCCCAGCGCAGCATCGGCTACCGCGTCTACGGCGGCCAGCGCTTCTTCGAGCGCGCCGAGGTCAAGGATGCGCTGGCCTACCTGCGCCTCACCGCCAACCGCCACGACGACGCCGCGTTCGAGCGCGCGGTGAACACCCCGCCGCGCGGCATCGGCGACCGTACGCTGGACGTGCTGCGCCGCCGCGCGCGCAGCGAGAACAGCTCGATGTGGGAAGCCGCGCTGTCGGAACTGGGCGGCGGCAGCGAGCTGGCCGGCCGCGCGAAGAACGCGGTGAAGGCGTTCCTCGGCATGATCGATGCGATGGCCCACGCCTTCCGGCCATCCACGCCCCATGGCGAAAAGCACGCGCTCACCCTCGCCGAGCAGATCGACCACGCCATCACCCACACCGGCCTGCGCGATTTCTACGAGAAGGACGGCCGCGGCAATGCGGAGTCGCGGGTGGAGAACCTCGACGAGCTGGTCAACGTGGCCAGCCGCTTCGAGCGCACGCCCGAGGACGTCGACGCCGGCCTCGACGAGTTGGCCGCCTTCCTCTCGCACGCCGCGCTGGAGGCCGGCGAGGGCCAGGGCGAGGCATGGGACGACTGCGTGCAACTGATGACGCTGCACTCCGCCAAGGGCCTGGAGTTTCCGCTGGTGTTCCTGGTCGGCATGGAGGAAGGCCTGTTCCCCAGCCAGCGTTCGGTGGAGGACGAGGGCCGGCTGGAGGAGGAGCGCCGGCTCGCCTACGTGGGCATCACCCGCGCGCGCGCGCGGCTGGTGGTGAGCTACGCCGAATCGCGCCGCATGCACGGCACCGAGATGCTGGCGCGGCCGTCGCGCTTCCTCGCCGAAATCCCTGCCGCGCTGGTCGACGAGGTGCGCCCGCGCGTGCAGGTCACCCGCCCGCTGTACGCTGGCCGGTCGCACGAGGTCGCACCCTCGCTGGAGGAATCGCTGCCGGTGAAACTCGGCCAGCGCGTCAGCCATCCCAGCTTCGGCGAAGGCGTGGTGATCAGTGCCGAAGGCAGCGGCGCGCACACCCGGCTGCAGGTGAACTTCGAAGGCGCAGGCAGCAAGTGGCTGGTAGCGGCGTACGCGAACCTGACGGCGCTGTAGGCAACCTATTCGCGCAGGCGCGGTACGCCATGCACGTCGCGTTCTTCCAGCGCGATCGGCCGCGTGTCGGGCTGCAGCGGGTTGGCCGCCGATGCCAGCGCGACGACCGCGTCGCCGCGAGCGAACGCCAGCGCGTTGCGATAGCAGCGCTGCGCCTGTTGCGCATCGCCCTGGCCGGCGAACGCGTCGCCGAGCGCTTCCCACGCGCCGGCGCCGGGCGCCAGCGCCAGCGAGCGCTGCAGGTATTGCCGCGCCTTGCCCCACAGTTCCAGCCGCACGCACATGCGGCCGAGCGTGAGCAGCAGGTTCGCGTCGTTCGGGTGCGCGTCGAGCCAGCCTTCGGCACGGCGCAGGCGCGCCTCGATATCGTCGCCGGCCAGCGTGCCGTAGGTTTCCACCAGCAGCGGCGACCACTCGCGGCGCAGCGCGGATTCCACTTCGTCCATCGCCGGCAGGGTTAGTCCGAACGCGGCAGCGCGGCGAGCGTAGGCATCGATCACCGCGGGCACCCGACGCTGCGTCTTCGGCAGCTGTGACCACAGCGTGTTGAGGCTGGCGCCGTCCGGCGCAGCCTGGATGGTGGCGGCCAGCACCCGGGCCTCCAGCGCGGCATAGGCACGGTTGCCCAGCGCGCCGCTCTTCTGCAACGGTGCCAGGGCTTCGCGGGCGCGCCGCAGGTCGCCGGTCGCCAGCGCCGCCCGCGCCAGTTCGCGCCAGCCGCCCGGGGTCAGCGTGCCCTTGTCGGACTCCGGCGCCAGCAGCGCCAGCGCCTCGGCCGGTTTGCCTTCGCGGCGCAGCACGCGGGCGCGCAGCACGCGGGCCGCCTGCGGTGCGGATTGCGCGGCCTGGTCCAGCGCCTCCAGCGCCCGGCCATGCTCGCCGCGGCGCGAGGCCGCCTCGGCCGCCGCCAGCAGGGCCGGGCCGTGCAGGCTGCCCAGGCGCGAGGCGCGGTTGAGGTCGCGCTCGGCGTCGCCGTGGCGGCCTTCGGCCAAGGCCAGCAGACCCTCGCCCAGGCGCTGCTGGCTGAGCCGGCGATGGCGCCGCGAGAATGCGCCGAACGGCCAGCGCGCCAGCCGCCACAGCAGCGTGAGCAGCACCCACGCCAGCAGCAGGATGACCACCGCCGCCACCACCGTGGTTTCCACCCGCCAGCCGCGCAGGCGCAGCAGCACGTAGCCGGGATCGGCCACCACCCAGTGCCAGCCGAACGCGGCCAGCGCGGCGGCGACCACCAGCAGCCCGATGCCGTACCACAGCTTCATGGCCGCGCTCCGCGGGCCGGTGCGGCCGTGCTGCCGGCCGGCGCGGGCACCAGTGCATGCACCGCGCGCAGGTTGCGCAGTTCGGCCAGCGCGGCGCCCAGCTGCACCGGCGCGGCCACCGGCAGTTGCCCAGCGAGCCGCTTCACGGCGTCGCGCGCCTGTTGTACCGCCGGCGCGCCGGGGTCGAACTGGCTGGCCAACGCGGCATCCACCCGCTGCAGCGCGGCCGCATAGCCCTTGCTGTCGTAGGCCAGCAACGCGGCCTGCGCCTGGGCCAGGTCGAGCGCGGCCAGCTCGCGCGCGAAGCGCGCGTCGGCCACCGCCAGCGGCGCGCCGTCGTCGCGCTGCACGCTGACCACGCCGGCCAGCGCGCGGCGGATGCGCGACCAGGCGTCGGTGGCCGGCGCCGATCCGCCGTCGAGCGGCTTCAGCGGCAGACTGGCCAGGTCGCCACGCAGCACCTCCAGCTGCTGCAGCGCGCTGGCCTGGCTGGCCGGCTGGCTTTTCACCAGCGCCTCGCGCTCGGCGTTGACGCTCTGGCGCAGGCCGCTGAACGCGCCGTCGTTGACGGCGGCCAGGGCCTGGTCGGCCAGCGCGTACGCGGCGGCGGCGCCCTGCGCGTCGTGGAACAGCGTGTAGCGTGCGCCGGCCATGCGCAGCAGCGATTCGGTTTCGTCCAGCAGCATGCCGTCGCGGCCGGACAGGCTCTTCTCGGCCAGCTTGGCCACCGCGTCCTCGAGGTGGCGCGTGCGCTCGGCCTGGCCGAGCAGTTCCTCGCGCAGCGAACGGTTGACCTGGGCCGCGTCGTCGAGGCGCTGGTTCAGGCTGTCGCGCTGGCCACCGAGCGCGGCCAGCGCGGTTTCCAGCGTGCCCACGCGCTGCTGCAGACCGGCCACCTGCCGGCTGTCGCCGGCGCTGCCCTGCTCCAGCTGCCACTGGCGCCAGCCGACATAGCCGGATGCGCCCACCGCGACCAGCGCCAGCAGTACCGCCAGCGCCCGGCTGCCGCCACCGCGGGCGGCCGGCAGCGGGCGCGAGGCGCGCAAGGACGGATCGACCGGCACGCGGTCGGGACGGGCGCCCCCGGGCGCGACGGACTCGTTCGGCTTGTCTGGGCTGCTCATGCATGCATGCTAACAGCCCATACGGCCGCGTTCGTAGCAAGCCCGCGTGAAGGACTCAGGCCGCGCGGGCCGCCGCGTCGAGCAGATCGGCCGAGAGCGCCGAGGCGGCCGGCACGATGCGCGCGAAGCCCGCCGCGCGGGCCGCCGCGGCCAGCCGTGCGCTGCTGGCCACCGCGGTCGCCGCGCACAACCGTACCCACGCCGGCGGCGGCAGCAACTGCTGCAGGTTGTGCAACGCCTCGGCGCTGGACAGCAGCACCCGCGCCGAAGGCCGCAGCCGCGACAACGCGTCGACGTGGCGGCGATCCAGCCGCGGCGGCACCCGCCGGTACACGTGCAGCTCGCGCAGCCGCGCACCGCGCGCGGCGAGCTGTTCGCGCAGCACGCCGCGGCCGCCGGGCGCGCCGACCAGCGCGACCCGGCGGCCGCGCAGGTCGCGCAGGGCGGAATGTTCGAGCAGGCCTTCGCTGTCCTGCATGCCGCGCGGCACCAGCGGCGCGGCAACGCCGTGCCGACGCAAGGCGCGTGCCGTGCCCCGGCCCACCGCCAGCACCACTGCCGCCGTTTCGAGCGGCAGCAGCGCCGCGGCGTAACGCACCGCAGCGGGACTGGTGAACACCAGCAATTCGTCCGCCAGCGCCATGCGCAGGCCGTTGCGCGCGGCCACCTCGTCCGCCGCGCCGCGCAGCGCCAGGCCCGGCAGCAACAGCGGCACGCCACCGAGCGCGCGCACCCGCCGCGCCAGCGCCGAGGCGGTGCCGGCCGGACGCGTGATCACCACGGTCCGGCCGCGCAGCCGGGGTTTTCCGGAGGATTGCCGCTGCATCCGCGCACCGCGTCCCTTCACTGTGATGGCCCCAGTGTAGCGGTGGCCCTACACTGACGGGCTTCCCTTCCCGCGAATCCCCGATCACGTGAGTACCCTCGACGACGACGCGACACCTGCCCGACAACTGATCGCATTCATCCGCAACGAGATCCCGCTGGCCCACGCGATGGACCTGCAGCTGGCCGGCTGCGGAGACGATTTCCTCGGCCTGCGCGCGCCGCTGGCGCCGAACGTGAACGACAAGGGCTGCGCGTTCGGCGGCAGCCTGGTCAGCCTGATGACCCTGAGCGGCTGGGCGCTGGTGGAACTGGCGCTGCGCCGGCGCGGCCTCGACTGCGACGTGTTCGTGGCCGAGTCGGCCGTGCGCTACCTGGCGCCGCTGTGGCGGGACTTCCACAGCGAGGCGCGGCTCGCCGCACACGCCGACTGGGCCACCTTCTTCGACACGCTGGCCGCCCGCGGCAAGGCGCGCATCGGCGTGGACTGCGTGGTGCCCGACGACGACGGCCGGCCCGCCGCCACCCTGGCCGCCCGCTTCGTCGCCAAGCGGCGTGCCTGAGTCGTCCGCCGCCACTTGGGGCAGAATGGCCGGATATCCATCGGGGAGGAAGACCATGCGCCGCATCCTGAGCCTGCTTGTCGCGCTGTCCATGCTGCCGGCGCTGGCCGGTTGCGCCACCAAGACCCGCAGCGACGAGCTGACCACCACGCTGAAGGCCTATGGCAGCACGCTGCGCTGGGGCGACTTCCGCAGCGCGGCGCAGTTCATCGAACCGTCCCGCCGCGCCGCCCACCCGCTCAGCACGCTCGACCTGGCGCGCTACCAGCAGGTACGGGTAAGCGAGTACGACGACGGCGCCGGCCCGGTGCCGAGCGGCGACTTCGACGTGCAGCAGACGGTGCTGATCAACCTGATCAACGTCCACACCCAGTCCGAGCGCAGCGTCGTCGACCGCCAGACCTGGCACTACGACGAGAAGACCAAGCACTGGTGGCTGACCAGCGGGCTGCCGGACATCACGCAGGACTGAGCGCCCGGACAGGCGCCGGGCCGCGGCGGCCGCGGCATACCCGTATAATCGCCGGTTTACCCGGATCGGCGCCGCGCGCGCGAAGTGGACTGACGATGAACGATTTCCTGCACAAGCTGCCCGAATTTGTCGGCAACCATGCGGCCTTGTCGGCCCTGTTCGTGATCCTGCTGCTGGCGTTGATCGTGATCCAGGTCAGCACGCTGTTCAGCAAGGTGAAGGAGCTGAGCCCGGCCGGCCTGACCCAGCTGATCAACCGCGAGAGCCCGCTGCTGATCGACCTGTCGGCGATCGCCGAGTTCGAGAAGATGCACGTGCCCGGCGCCAGGCACGTGGCGATGAGCCAGTTCGACCCGGAGCACAAGGACCTGGCCAAGGCGAAGGAACTGCCGGTGGTGGTGATGGACAAGGACGGCCGCGGCAACTCGCTGAAGGCTTCGCAGCGCCTGATTAAGGCCGGCTTCGGCAAGGTCTACACCCTGGGCGGCGGCGTGCTGGCCTGGCACGCGGCGCAGCTGCCGGTGGCCAAGGGCCGGTAGGAGCGCACCCTGTGCGCGATGGCTCTTTGCCTCGCAAAAGAGCCATCGCGCACAGGGTGCGCTCCTACCGGTCGTGGATGCCGGCGCGCCCGGCGAGGATCTGCGCCAGCACGTCCGGCGCGTATTCGAACGAGTCGTAGTAGAGCCGCTCCTCCGGCAGGCCCGCAGCGAGGAATCGCGGATGCGCGGCGTCGATCATCACCGGCGGGCCGCTCATGTACAGGTCGTGGCCGGACAGGTCGGCCTGGTCCAGCAGCACCGCTTCGTGCACCAGTCCCGTACGCAGGCCGTCGGCCCGCGCCGGGTCGGAAACGACCGGGCAGAAACGTAGGTTCGGCAGCTCGCGCGCCCAGTATTCGGCCAGCGTGCGCAGGTACAGCCCGGCTGCGCTGCGTGCGCCCCAGTACACCCGCATCGGCCGGCGCGTGCCCAGCGCGATGAAGTGCTCCACGATCGCCTTGACCGGGGCGAAGCCGGTGCCGCCGGCCATGAAGATCATCGGCCGCTCGGAATCCTCGCGCGGCACGAAGGTGCCCAGCGGCCCCTCGATGCGCAGCCGGTCGCCCACCTGCAGCCGGTCGCTGACCCACGAGGTGAAGCCGCCGCCGGCGACGTGCCGCACGTGCAGTTCGATCATGCCGTCGTCGCGCGGGCCGTTGGCGACCGAGAACGGGCGGCGCCGGCCGTCGTCGAGCAGCACGTCCACGTACTGCCCCGGCAGCCGCTTCAGCCGGCGCTCGCCGTGGGCCGGCAGCAGGCGCAGGCCGATGACTTCGTTCGCCAGCCGCCATTTCTCCGCCACCACCATGTCGAGCTGGCGTCGCGCGATGTCCTCCACCGAGGGGACCTCGCGCGCCTCCAGCAGCAGGTCGCTGGCCGGCACCGCCTGGCACAGCAGCACCGCATGCTGCGCCAGTGCGCCCGCATCCAGCGCCCGCGGCGGGTTGCGCGGGTAGTCGCAGCGCCCCTCCAGCAAGATCGCCTTGCAGCTGCCGCAGACGCCGGCCCGGCACGAATACGGCAACGCCACGCCGGCGCGCTGCGCCGCTTCCAGCACGGTTTCGCCGGGGGCCACCGAGAACCGGCGGCCGGAAGATTTGAGGGTGACGGTAAACACCAGGTGCATTGTCGCGGCGATCGCAGCGGACAACAATGCGGCCTCGCACCGAAGGAATCAACGATGAGCCTCTGGAAACAACCCACCGACCTCGCCCGCCTCAACGGCTGGAGCGCCAACACCATGATGGAGACGCTGGGCATCCGCATCACCGCGGTCGGCGACGACTGGCTGGCCGGCAGCATGCCGGTCGATTCGCGCACCCACCAGCCGTACGGCCTGCTGCACGGCGGCGCCTCGGTGGCGCTGGCCGAGACGCTGGGCAGCACCGCGGCGATGCTCACGCTGGACCCCGGGAAGGAACTGGCAGTCGGGCTCGATATCAACGCCAACCACGTGCGCGGCGTGCGCAGCGGCACCGTGACCGGCACCGCGAGGGCGCTGCACATCGGCCGCACCACCCAGGTGTGGGAGATCCGCATCGAGAACGAGGAAGGCGCGCTGGTGTGCATCTCGCGCATCACCATGGCGGTGATCCCGGCACGCGGCATGGGCGTACGTTGAGCGTGGTTTTTCTGCGAAAACCCGCTCCCTCACCTTCCCGCAAGGGGATTTCCTCCGGTCACAATCCTCTCCCGGAGGGAGAGGAGGCAACCACAAAAGGCACGGTACCTGATGGCAGCCGACACGCCGTACGCCAGCCTCACCCCCGACCTGGTGCTCGACGCGGTCGGCACCTGCGGCCTGTGGCCGGACGGCCGGCTGCTGGCGCTGAACAGCTACGAGAACCGGGTGTGGCAAGTGGGCTTGGAAGACGCTTCGCCGGTGATCGCGAAGTTCTACCGACCCGGCCGCTGGAGTGATGCGGCGATCATCGAGGAACATGCGTTCACGCAGGAACTGGCCGACGCCGAGCTGCCGGTGGTGGCGCCGCTCGCCTTCGGCGGCCGCACCCTGCTGCAGCATGGCGGCTTCCGCTATGCGCTGACCCCGCGCCGCGGTGGCCGCGCCCCGGAACTGGAGGCACTGGACCAACTGCAATGGCTGGGCCGGCTGATTGCGCGCCTGCACCTGATCGGCGGCCGGCAGCCGTTCGCGCATCGCGACCGGCTCGACCGCGACACGATGGTGCGGCAGCCGATGCGCGCGGTGCTCGATTCGTCCCTGCTGCCGGCCTCGCTGCAGGCGAATTACCACGCCGCGGCGACGCGGCTGGATGCGGCGATCGCCGCGCGTCTGGAAGCGGTCGGCCCGGTGCGGCAGCTGCGCCTGCACGGCGACTGCCATCCCGGCAACGTGCTGTGGACCGACGCCGGCCCGCACTTCGTCGATTTCGACGACGCGCGCAGCGGCCCGGCAGTGCAGGACCTGTGGATGCTCGCCAACGACGAACGCGCGATGGACGCCGTGCTCGAGGGCTACCGGCAGTTCCGCCCGTTCGACCACGCCGAGCTGGCACTGGTCCCGGCGTTGCGCGCGATGCGCCAGCTGCACTACGCCGGCTGGATCGCCGCGCGCTGGCACGACCCGGCCTTCCCCGCCGCGTTCCCGTTCGCCGCCGAATCGCGCTGGTGGGAACAGCACGTCGCCGACCTGCATGAGCTGGCCGACGCGCTCGGCTAGGCCCGGTGCGCCGGAGACATATCCGTAGGAGCCCGCTCGCGGGCGATGCTGTTGTTCTGATCTTCGCCCGAATCATCGAAACAGGAGCATCGCCCGCGAGCGGGCTCCTACCGTTTCCGTTCCGGGTATCCGCAAGAACTTCCTTCCGCCCGCGCAAGCAGGCATGCTTGGCCGGATACCTTGCCGAGCGTGCCCATGAAACGATCCCGCACCGCCGCCCTGCTGCTGATGAGCACGGCTCCGTTGTTGCTGACCGCCTGCGATCGCAGCGAAAGCGCGTCGCGCGAGGGCCTGTACACCTCGGTCGAGGCCTGCGTGGCGCAGACCAACGACAGCGCCACCTGCCGGCAGGCGTTCGCCAAGGCGCAGCAGGATGCGACGGCCAGCGCGCCGCGCTTCGCCAACCGCGAGGCGTGCGAGGCCAGCTACGGCAAGGAGCAGTGCGCCGAACGCAGCGACGGCGCCAATCATTCGTTCTTCGGCCCGCTGATGACCGGCTTCTTCCTGTCGCAGATGATGTCGCGCAACGGCGTGGCCGCCAACGGCTTCAACAGCGCGCCGGCGTTCCGCGACAGCAACGGCGGCTGGCAGCGCCCGGCCGCCGGTGCCGGCGGCGTCTACCGCGGCGGCACCGGCACCGCGATGGTGCCGGTCAACGCCACGCCGAACCGCGCGGTCACGGTCAGCCGTTCCGGCTTCGGCAGCTCCGGCAGCAGCCGCGGCATCGGCGGCTGATGCGCCGCATCGCCACGGCCGAACGCCCCGACTGGCGCGCGAAGGCCGCCGCCTGCGGCTTCGGCTTCCACACCATCGACGACGCGCCGTACTGGGACGAGTCGGCGTACTACGCGTTCACCCTGCGCGAGATCGAGGACGGCATCGAGGCGCCCACCGAGGAACTGCACGCGATGGCACTGGACATGGTCGAGCGCATCGTGGGCAGCGAGCAGCACATGCAGCAGCTGGCGATCCCCGAGCCGTATCGCGACTGGATCGCGCAGAGCTGGCGCGAGCGCCAGCCGCACCTGTACGGCCGCATGGACTTTGCCTACGGCGGCAACGGCCCGGCCAAGCTCTATGAGTTGAACTACGACACGCCCACCTCGCTGTTCGAGGCCGCGTTCTTCCAGTGGCAATGGCTGGAGGACCAGCTAGCGCGCGGCCAGCTGCCGGCCGGCAGCGATCAGTTCAACTCGATCTACGAGTCACTGGTGGAGGCGTTCGGCACCATCGCGCGCGGCATCGCGCGGCCGTTCCACTTCGCCGCCGTGCGCGATTCGGCGGAAGACCAGGGCACCGTCGCCTACCTGCGCGATTGCGCGCTGCAGGCGGGCATCGACTGCGGCACCCTCGCCATCGAGGACATCGGCGTGTCCGCCGACGGCCGTTTCACCGACCTCGACGACCAGGTGATCGGCTGCCTGTTCAAGCTGTATCCGCTGGAGGACATGTTCCGCGAATCGTTCGGCGCCTGCCTGCCGCGCTCCGGCCTGCAGTTGATCGAGCCGCCGTGGAAGGCGCTGCTCAGCAACAAGGGCATCCTGCCGCTGCTGTGGGAGGCGCATCGCGACCACCCGAACCTGCTGCCGGCCGAGTTCGACGGCGGCGGCGAGTTGCCGCGCGGCTGGGTGCGCAAGCCGCTGCACTCGCGCGAAGGCGCCAACATCACGATGCACCTGGACGACGGCCGCGAACTGCGCACCGACGGTCCGTACCGCGACGGCCCGTGCATTCGCCAGGCCTGCCACCCGCTGCCCGGCTTCGATGGCCACTATCCGCTGATCGGCAGTTGGGTCGTCGGCGACCGTGCCTGCGGCATCGGCATCCGCGAGGACGATTCGCTGGTCACCCGGGACAGCGCCCGCTTCGTGCCACATGCCATCGTCGAGGAAGCGCGCGGCGTGCTGATCGCCTGAGCCGCCTCGCCATTCGCGGAAAATCGCGACGCCCACGCAAATCACGCCGGCCCTGCTCGGCTAAGCTTGCGTCTTTTGAACGGGGCCACGCGTGCGCAATTTTCTCTTTCGCCTGATCGGCATCCTCGAAGTCGCCGGCGGCCTGTACGGCGTAGCGGTGATGCTGCGCCGCCTGCTGCCGCTGGGCTCGACCCACGACAGCATCCTCGCGCTGATCGGCCTGCTCCTGTACGGCTTCGTACTGGTCGCCGGCGTGCTGCTGCTGGAAGGCGGCGAAGGCGGCGTGCGGCTGTCGCGCTGGGCGCAGCTGCTTCAGCTGCCGCTGATCGCCACGCCCATCTTCAGCTACGCGCTGCACTGTGGCGCCTTCGTCAACGTGTACGCCACCCTGCAGGCCGCGCCGCGGCTGGGCATCGACTGGCACTTCGGCAGCCAGGGCTTCGTGCTGGCGATGGCCGGACCGGCCGTGTCGCGGCTGGGCCTCAACCTGCTGGCGCTGCTGTCGTGGCTGGTGCTGCGCCTGCGCTGATGCGCTCTGCTCCATCCCCTGCGAAGCAGGGGATGGCTGGGGTGGGGTTCACTCTTGATCTTCCACGCCAGCTCGAGCAACCCCTCCCGGCCTCCCCTGCGCAGCAGGGGAGGAGCAAAGCACCGGCTATCATGCGCGGATGAACATACCCGCCGCGCTCCCCGTCATCCGCCTGAAATCCGACCGCAGCCCCGGCCACCCGTGGGTATGGTCGGCGCAGCTGCACAAGCCGGAGCAGAAGCTGCCGCCGGGCAGCCTGGTCGCGGTGCACGATGCGAAGGGCCGTTTCGTCGGCCGCGCGTTCTGGAACGGCCACGCGCGCATCGCGCTGCGCCTGCTCGATGCGCATCCGGACGCCGGCATCGATGCCGACTGGATCTCCGCGCGCCTTGCCCGCGCCGTGCAGCTGCGCCGCGACTGGCTGCGACTGGATGCCGTCAGCGACGCCTGGCGCGTGGTGCACAGCGAGGGCGACGGCCTGTCCGGCCTGATCGTCGACCGCTACGCCGACGTCCTGGTGATCGAATACTTCGCCGCCGGCATGTGGCGTTTCCGCGAGGCGATCCATGCCGCCCTGCTGGCGCACTTTCCCGACGCGCAGCTTTACTGGTTCGCCGAGTCGCACGTGCAGAAGCAGGAATCGTTCGACTGCCGCAGCCCCGAGGTGCCCGCGCCGTTCGAGGTGCATGAGCACGGGCTGCGCTTCCACGCCGCGCCCGGCCTGGGCCACAAGACCGGCTTCTTCGCCGACCAGCGCGACAACCGCAAACGCTTCGCCGAACTGGCGAAGGGCCGCCGTGTGCTCGACCTGTGCTGCAACGCCGGCGGCTTCGCCGTGCACGCGATGGCGGCCGGCGCGCGCGCGGCGGTCGGCGTGGATCTCGACGCCGGCATCCTCGAAGTCGCCCGCGCCAATGCCGCCGCCAACAACGTCGCGGTGACATTCGAGCAGGCCGACATCTTCGACTGGGTGCGCGCGGCGGTAGCGCGCGGCGAGCGCTACGACGCGGTGATCCTCGACCCGGCCAAGCTCACCCGCGATCGCAGCAAGGTGATGGACGCGCTGAAGAAATACTTCGCGATGAACCGCATGGCGCTGGACATCATCCCGCCCGGCGGCCTGCTGCTGACCTGCTCGTGCACCGGCCTGGTCGGCGAAAGCGAGTTCCTGGAGATGCTGCGCCGGGTGGCGCTCAACGCCGGCCGCGAGATCCAGGTGCTGGAAGTGCGCGGTGCCGGCGCCGACCACCCGTTCCGCACCGACGTGCCGGAAGGCCGCTACCTGAAGGCGGTGTTCTGCCGGGTGGATTGAAACTCCCGGGCCTCCGAGCTTGAACCTCGACAACGAGGGTATTTCGTAGGGCGGGCACGGCCCGCCGCTCTACCTCACGTCTGCGAAAACCAAAGCCGGCGGGCCGTGCCCGCCCTACGAGGCTGCCGGGTGGATGGGACCGCCAGCTTCATCTGCGGTAGTGGTTGTTTACGCGCTGCGCGGCAACCGCCCGCGCAGCGACACGGCATCGAACGGGCCGGGCTCGGCGATCAGCTCGCGCGCGGCATCCACCTGATCCCACACGTTCCACAGCAGCACGCCGCGCACGCGACCGCCTTCGAGGTAGTACACCACACCCTCGCGGTTCGGTTCGCGCCAGTCCTCAACCACCTGCAGCCGTGTATCGAGCAGGCCGACCGCCTCGTAGCCGAGGTCGAACAGATCGGAATAGAAGAACGGCAGCGCGATGTATTCCCCGGCAACCCCAGCCATCGCGCGGCCGGCGTGGCGGCCCATGCTCACCGCCGCGTCCTCGTGCTCCACGCGCAGGCGCCGGCCCAGTGCCGGGTTGTAGAAGTTGGCCACGTCGCCGGCGGCCCAGATATCCGCGTCGCTGCTGCGCAGGCGGGCATCGACCACGATGCCGTCATCGACGGCGAGGCCGGCCTGTTCGGCCAGCGCGGTGTTCGGCGTCACGCCGAGGCCGGCCACTGCCGCCTCCACGCGCAGCAGGCTGCCGTCGGACAGCACCAGCTCCACCCCGCCGTCGGTGGGGTTGCTGCCCTGCACGCGGGCGCCGCTGCGCACATCCACGCCGCGGCTGCGGTAGTAGTCGTCGAGGTAGTGCGCCAGGCCATCGGGGTAGCGCCCCGCGCCGATCGTCGCGCCGGGAAACAGCAAGGTCACCTTGCAGCCGAGGCTGCACAGCGACGCCGCCAGCTCGCAGCCGATGAAGCCGCCGCCGATCACCGCGATGAAGGCGCCGGGCTTGGCGTAACGCCGCAAAGCCTGGTAATCGTCCAGCGTGCGGAAATGGATGATCCGCTCGCCGCCCTCGAACGGCAGCTGCCGCGGGGTGGCGCCGGTAGCCAGCAGCAGGCGGCGGTAACGGTAGCTGTCGCCGCGGTCGTCGCGCGCCACATGGGCCACGCGGTCCAGCGCCTCGATGCGCCGGCCCTGATGCAGCACGGCGCCGCTGGCCGCGGTGGCCAGGTCGATGTCGGCCACCGGTTTGTCGCCCTTCCACAGCGCTTTCGACAGCGGCGGTCGTTTGTACGGTGGTTGCGCCTCGGCGCCGACGACGCCCACGTTCGCCGCGGCATCGACCTCGCGGATCGCCTTGGCGGCAGCATCGGCAGCCATGCCGCCGCCGATGATCAGGTAATCGTGAATGTGCTCCATGTCTGTCTCCCGGGCCGACGGATCGGCCCATGATGCACCGCTGCAGCAACGGCGACGTGAAATAGGCGCAGCCGATGAGACGGCTGGACGTACACTGGATGCATCGACCCGGGAAAACGTTCCATGCCGCTCACCGAGACCCTGCTGACCGTCCTCGTCATCCTCGCCGCGCTGGTGCTGCTATTGCAGATCGCCGCGCTGCTGCGCGGGCGCGGCGACCCCGGCCTGGGCGCGAAGCTGGACGCGCTGAAGGACGACAGCGCCCGCGTCGAGCGCACGCTGCGCGAGGAGCAGCGCGCCGGGCGCGAGGAACTGCAGCAGGGCTTCGACCGTTTCCGCAGCCATCTCGGCGAACAGCTCAGCGGCACGTCGCAGCAGCAGGCCGAGCGCATCGACGGCTTCGGGCAGCGCCTGCACCTGCTCACCGAGCGAACCGACGCCGGCCTGCAGGCGCTGGCGCAACGCCTCGCCGACGACGCACGCAAGAGCCGCGAGGAAACCACGCTCGCGCTCAACCATTTCGGCGAGCAGCAGCAACAGCGCTTCAGCGCGCTCAGCGCCGAGCACGAGAAGCGCATGGGCGAAGTACGCGCCACGCTGGAGGCCAAGCTCGGCGCGATCCAGCAGGACAACGCGGCCAAGCTCGAGCAGATGCGCGCCACCGTCGACGAGAAACTGCACGCCACCCTCGAAACCCGCCTGGGCGAGTCTTTCAAGCTGGTCTCCGAACGCCTGGAAGCGGTGCAGCGCGGCCTGGGCGAGATGCAGAGCCTGGCCACCGGCGTGGGCGACCTCAAGCGCGTGCTCGGCAACGTGAAGACGCGTGGCGTACTGGGCGAAACCCAGCTCGGCGCGCTGCTCGAACAGCTGCTGACGCCCGACCAATACGCCGTCAACGTGGCCGTGGTGCCCAACTCCGACGCGCGGGTGGAATACGCCATCCACATGCCCAACGGCGTCGATGGTGCCGCGCTGTGGCTGCCGATCGACGCCAAGTTTCCGCTCGAGGACTACCAGCGACTGCAGGAAGCCCAGGAAAACGCCAACGCCAACGCCGCGGCGGACGCCGCCAACGCGCTGGAGCGGCGTGTGCGCGACGAGGCCAAGCGCATCCGCAGCAAATACGTGGTGCCCCCGCACACGGTGGATTTCGCCATCCTGTTCCTGCCCACCGAGGGCCTGTTCGCCGAAGTGCTGCGGCGGCCGGGCCTGTTCGAGTCGCTGCAGCGCGACCACCACATCACGGTCGCCGGACCGACCACGCTGGCGGCGATCCTGACCAGCCTCAAGGCCGGCTTCCGCACGCTGGCGATCGAGAAACGCAGCAGCGAGGTATGGCAGCTGCTGGGCGCGGTCAAGACGGAATTCGGCAAGTTCGGCGTGGTGCTGGACAAGGTCAAGAAGAATCTCGACCAGGCCAGCAACCAGATCGACGCGACCGGCGCGCGCACCCGCGCGATCGAACGCAAACTGCGCAGCGTGGAAACCGCACCGGGCGAAGTCACCCAGCAGTTGCTGGGTGACGACGTGCCCGCGCCGGACGAGGGCGACGACCCGGAAGCCTGAGCGCCCCGCCATGCCCGCGCCTGCGCTGGGTGGACGCTGCCGTTAAACTGACCCGACCCGCAACCCCAAAGGCATCCGCATGAGCGACCAGCCCCATCCGAACGACGTCAGCCAGGAACAGGCCGAAGAAGCCGTGCGCACGCTGCTGCGCTGGGCCGGCGAGGATCCTTCGCGCGAAGGCCTGCTGGACACGCCCAAGCGGGTGGTGAAGGCCTATCGCGACTGGTTTTCCGGCTACGAATCCGACCCGGGCGACTACCTGCGCCGCACCTTCAAGGAAGTGAACGGCTACGACGAGATGGTGGTGCTGCGCGACATCGAGTTCGAGAGCCACTGCGAGCACCACATGGCGCCGATCATCGGCCGCGCCCACGTCGGCTACCTGCCGACCAACCGGGTGGTCGGCATCAGCAAGCTGGCCCGCGTGGTGGACGGCTTCGCGCGCCGCTTCCAGGTGCAGGAGAAGCTCACCGCGCAAATCGCGCAGTGCATCCAGGAAACCCTGAAGCCGGCCGGCGTGGCCGTGGTGGTCGACGCCAGCCACGAGTGCATGACCACCCGCGGCGTGCACAAGCGTGGCGTGTCGATGGTGACCAGCCAGATGCTGGGCACCTTCCGCGACGACGCACGCACGCGCGCCGAGTTCCTGCAGTTCATCGGCATCCACGGCGGCCACCGCTGAACGCACGCCTGGCCACCGCGCTGGCGTTGCTGCTGGCGGCATCGGCCACGCTGGCCCAGGACACGCGGTCGGCCTACCTGCAGATGTTCGACAGCGACGGCGACGGCCGCGTCAGCGAGGCCGAGTACGTCGCGTACATGAGCCGCGGTTTCCAGGCGATGGACCGCAACGGCGACGGCATCCTCGAAACCGACGAACTGCCCGGCGGCCGCGGCCGCCCGATCACGCTGCGGGAATACCAGGACAACCTGCGCCGCCAGTTCCACAAGCTCGACCGCCACCATCGCGGCTACCTCGACGCGCAGGAACTGACCGCGCCGCCGCGTTGATACCCCTGGGGAAGGTGTAGGGGCGCACCCTGTGCGCGATGCTCTGATGTGTCATCGGAACGAAGAACATCGCGCACAGGGTGCGCTCCTACACAGGCCTTCGGCTTTTGGCGAGGTGGCGCAAAGCGGCGGGCAGTGCCCGCCCTACAAAACCGCAGCCGGGAGGGGGGATAACCCGTGCGTCAGGCCGAAATCGCCAGCTTCTCGGAGCGGTACAGCTGCACCGTCGCCAGTACCGCAAGCAGCGCCGCCGCCGCGCTGCCGGCCAGGCACAGGCCGAGTTGCCCGGCGCTGACGCCGTCGCCGCGCAGCAGCTGCATGATGCCGAGGTTCTGGCCCAGCAGCGGCACCGCGTACATCCATGCCTGCGCCTTGATCGGCATGAACGACAGCAGCAGGCTGGGGATGATCGGCACCAGCATCAGCAGCGAGATGTAGGTCTGCGCCTCGCGGTAGCTCTTGGCGAACGCGGCCACCATCGACTGCAGCGCGGCCAGCAGCAGCACCAGCGGCAGCATCAGCAGCAGCACATGGATGGCGAAGTGCAGGCCGAGGTCCAGTTCCATGCCGATCTTCCCGGCGGGGATGAATTGCCCCACCACGGCGAACGCCAGCAGGGTGACCAGCAGGCTGGCGAGGGAGAACGCACAGATCGCCGCCAGCTTGCCGCACAGGATCTTCCAGCGCGGCACCGGGTTGGCGAACAGCGGTTCCAGCGATTGCCGCTCGCGCTCGCCGGCGGTGAGGTCGATCGCCAGGTACATGCCGCCCATGAAGATGGTGATGACGAAGAAGTACGGCAGCATCGCGAACATCAGCACCGCGCGCGACTGCGGCGTGGCCTGGTCGCGCTTGGCCACCTGCAGCGGCCAGGCCGTGCCCGGCGACAGGCCGCGCGCCACCAGCCGCATCGCGCCCTGCTGGCGCGCATAGCTTTCCACCAGCTGGGTGACCCGCTCCACCGAGGTGTTCGCGTCGCGCTGCGAGGAGTCGTAGAACAGCTCCACCTGCACCGGCTCGCCTTCGCGCCAGGCCTTGCCGTAACCGGGCGCGATGCGCAACACCACGTCGGCGTCCTGCTTGCGCACCGCCTGGGCCGGGTCGGCCACCGACGCACCCGGCACCACGCCGCCGGCCTTCAGCGCGGCGACCAGGTTCGGCGCGTGCTCGGCGCCGATCACCGGCACCGGCAGCGACTTCTCGGCCTTGTCCAGTTCGCGGTTGAGGGTGAGGTTGATCAGCATCACGAACAGCAGCGGCCCCAGCAGCGGACCGGTGAGGAAGGCGCTGACGAGGGTGCGGCGGTCGCGCAGGTTCTCCTTCACCTCCTTCAACAACACGGTGAGGAAGGCGCCGCGCCGGGTTTTCGGTGGAGTCGTGGTCATGCCGCCAGTCCCTCGTCGGTGCCGATGATCTTCACGAAGGCGTCTTCCAGGTTGGATTCGCCGGTCTGTGCCCTGAGCGCATCGGGCGATTCGTCGGCCACCACGCGCCCGTGCGCGATCACCACGATGCGATCGCACAGCGCGGCGACCTCCTGCATGATGTGGCTGGAGAACAGCACGCAGCGGCCCTCTTCCTTCAACTGCCGCATGAACCGGCGCAGCGCGCGGGTGGCCATCACGTCGAGGCCGTTGGTCGGCTCGTCGAGGATCACGTTGCGCGGGTCGTGCACCAGCGCGCGGGCGATCGCGGTCTTCACCCGCTGGCCCTGCGAGAAGCCCTCGGTGCGGCGGTCGGCGATGTCATCCATCTCCAGCGCCTTGACCAGCGCCTCGCGCCGGCTCGCCAGCAGCTCCTCGGGCAGGCCGTGCAGGCGGCCGAAGTAATCGACGTTCTCGCGCGCGGTCAGCCGCTTGTACAGGCCGCGCGCATCCGGCAGCACGCCGAGCCGGCGGCGCACGCCGAGCGGATCGACCGCCGCGTCGATGCCGTCCACCAGCACCTGGCCGCGGTCCGGCGCCATCAGCGTGTACAGCATGCGCAGCGTGGTGGTCTTGCCGGCGCCGTTGGGGCCGAGCAGGCCGGTGATCTCGCCGTCGCGGGCGCTGAAACCGACGCCGTCGACGGCCTTCACCGCGCCGAACGCCTTGTGCAGATCCCTGACTTCAATCACGACCGATTACTCCGCATGAAGCAGGCATCCGGCCCGGTGCTCAACACGGAAATCACGGCCAGCCACGGCAACAGGATCTGCCCGATGACAGGCGGCGCATCAAGCACGGCGGCGGCGATGACGGCCGCAGCCCACAGCACGGCGTTTGCCGTCGCGTACGGTTTTTTCATGGCGTGGCTCCGTTGAAGTCGATGAAGATCGGCGTGGGCCGCAGCCGGTCCAGGCAGCTCGCGTCCAGCGCCTTCGGGTCGGGCTTCTCGACGAAGTGCTGGATCAGCTGCGGCGTGCAGCCGGCCGCCATCACGCTGTGCGCCTGCCCCTCGAGCACCAGCACGCGCGCGTTCGGCAGGCCCTTCGCCACTTCCTCCGCGTAGCGCGGCGGAGTCACCGGGTCGTACTGGCCGGCCAGCAGCAGCACCGGCTTGGCGGTCTTCAGCGGCTGGTGGAAATCGGCCGGACGCGCGCCTTTCGGCCATGCCGAGCAGACCGCCTTCAGCGCGTCGACCATGCGCGTGCCGAGGATGGTCTGCGCATCCTGCGGGCGCGCCGTGAGCAGGTCGGCGTCCTCGCTGCAGATCACCGAATACTGCATGCCGCTGCCCATCAGGTCGGACAGCTCGCCGGACAGCAGCTTGGCCTGGCCCAGCAGCGGGCCGACGTCGCCGTGCGCGGCGGCATCGATCGACAGCGGCAGCAGCGCGGCGGTGGCCGGCGTATACGCGAACATGCGCACCACGCTGGCCAGCGAGTCTTCGTCCAGCATCCGCTTCACCGTCTGGTAGCTCTGCGGGTCGCGGAAGCTCACCTCGTGCGGGTTCGCGCGCAGCGCGTCGCGCAGCTGGTACAGGGTCTGGTCCGGGTCGCCGAACTTCGCCTTGCAGGCCGGCTCGGCGGTGCAGCGGGCGAACTGCGCCTTCAGCGCATCGTCCAGGTTACGCGCGAAATCCTCGCCCAGCGCCAGCGCATTCGGCACCGCGCTGTCCAGCACCACGCTGCGCACCGCGTCCGGGAAGCGCCTCAGGTACTGCTGCGCCATCCGCGTGCCGTACGACACACCGAGCAGGTCGAACGGCGGCGAACCGAGTGCCTTGCGCACGTCTTCCAGGTCCTGCGCCGCGATCGTGGTGGTGTAGTAGCGCGGGTCGGCGTGGCCGGCCAGCTGGCGCAGGCACTCGGCGGCCGCCGCGCGCAGCTTGCCCGCGTCCAGCGTGCCGTCGTCGCCGGGCGCGGCGCGCTCGTCGACGTGCTTGCAGCCGAGGGCATTCGAGCCGCCGGTGCCGCGCTGGTCCAGCAGCAGCACGTGGCGATGCGCCAGCAGCGGCTGCAGCACCGACGCCACCGTGCCGGCCGAGTCGGTTGCCGCCTGGCCGGGACCGCCGGCGAGGAACGCCAGCATGTCGGGGCTGGCCACCTGCGCGCGCGAACGCAGTACCGCCAGCTTCAGCCTGATCGTGCGGCCGTGCGGGTCGTCGCGGTTTTCCGGCACCGGGAACTCGGCGCACCACGCCGCGGTGCTCAGCCCGCTGTTCGGCTGGGCCAGTTCGCATGCGGTCAGCGTCAGCGAACCCAGTTGCCAGGTCGCCGCCGGCGCCGGCGGCAACGGTTTTGCCGCGGCGCTCGAAGCCCCGGCCGGCGCGGCGGCCACCGCGGCCGGCTCCCGCGCGCGCCACTGGTTCCAGGCCAGGAAACCCAGGCCCACGACCACGGCACCGATGCGGATCGCGGTACGTCCCTTCATTGCCATTCCCTCACTCCTCACCCGGTACGAAGATCGATTCGATCGGACGGCCGAACAGCCTCGCGATCCGGAACGCCAGCGGCAGGCTGGGGTCGTACTTGCCGGTTTCGATCGCGTTGACGGTCTGCCGCGACACGTCCAGCCGCGCGGCCAGGTCGGCCTGCGACCAGCCGTGCTCGCCACGCAGTTCGCGCACGTGGTTGTTCATCGCCCGCGGTAGCGCCTGGCAACCAGCAGCTTGGCCACGCCGAAACCGGCGAACAGGCACGGCATCACCCAGATCGCCACGGCCGCCGGGTCCACCGCCCAGCCGACGCCCGCGCTGAGCAGCAGGCCGAAGCTGAAGTAGCCGAAGCCGGCCGACATCGCCGCGATCGCGATCGCCTCCAGGTCGATGCGCCGCTCCAGTTCGTCCTGGTCGCGGATCACCCGCACGATCGCACGGATCACCAGCACGATGGGCAGCAACGGCAGCAACGCCAGCACGATCCGCCACGGCAGGCTTCCGATCCTCGGCACCAGCACGCCGTACAACACGATCAGCACCACGTAGGCCAGCATCGCCGGGAGGAACTCGCGCAGGTAGCGGCGGTGTACGGCGCGCAGCGTCATGGCGCATCCTCCGCCGATGTGCCGCTCCGCACGCGCCGCCAGCGCAGGGCTCCGGCCACCATCGCAGCCAGCGCCAGCGCCAGCGCCAGCAGCGCCAAGGCGCGCGCGCCATCAAGCTGCTGGCGCAGCAGCATCGCCAGCGCAAGCAGCCCCATCACGGACGCGCCCAGCAGGCAGGCCCGCCACACCGGCATGCGGCCGTCGCCGCCACACAGGGTGCCCGTGCCGTAACGGCGCGCCACCCACCAGCGCGTCGCGTCGTAGCCGATCAGCAACACCGGAAACACCCAGATCAGCACCGATCCCTGCAGCGTCAGCACGCGCGCCGCGGCAAGAAAGCCGCCGACCAGACTGAGCACGCCGACCACCACGGTGGATACGCCCAGGCCGATCAGGTGCGTGCGCTGCTCCAGTTCGTCACCCTGCAGCACGCGCCGGACCATCAGCCAGACCACGTACAGCACCGGCAGCACCGGCGTCAGCGCCAGCGCGACCTTCAACAGCGTGTCGTCCGCGGTGCGGACCAGCGGCCATGCCAGCAACATCACGCCCACATAGACCGTCATGGCCAGCGACAGCCGCTGGCGATATTGCTTTTCGGTGGTTCGTGGCACACGCATGACGACTCCCTTGATCCGCTCATGTCAAGTCAACTTGACATGAGCAGCGTAGGGAATCAGCTTGTCCCATGTCAAGCGAACTTTACAAGCATGTCCATGACCCTCGCCAACTCCTCCGTTCACACGGTACCTTCCATACGTTTTAAGTGACGTGGTTCGCAGTTTTTTCGTGCCATAATTTGTCAGGTAAGTCCGATAAATCGTCAACGAACCGTTGCCCTGCCTCGAATTCCACCGTTCCGTGATCGGCACCAGCACTCGGAGTAACCGTTTACACGGAAGATATGGCACGCTTTTTGCCTATTGCGTACCAGCCTTGGCGGAACCCGCGCCAGCCATCCGTCCGGGGGGACGCCTGCAAGTGCACGACCCTACGCGCCGGGCCGCAGCATCACCTGCCGCTTCCCGGTCGTCGCCCCCCTGTATCAGTCACGCAAGTCCATACCAGTCGACACCACGAGGAAAACCATAATGCACAAGCTCCTGCTGCCCACCGCACTGCTCGCCGCCATGGCCGCCATCGGCTTCGCCCCGACCGCCCAGGCGGTTGACGGCACCATCAACATCACCGGCCAGGTCGTGGGCCAGACCTGCAAGGTCGAAGGCACCGCCTTCGGTACCCAGGCCACCAAGAACGTGGCCCTGCCGCTGGTGCTGGCGCCGGTGCTGAACGCCGCCGGCAACACGGCCAACAAGACCCCGTTCAGCCTCAGCATCACCGGCTGCGACCCGGCCCTGAGCACCGTGCAGACCCAGTTCTCGGGCGCCAACATCGACTCGGTCACCGGCAACCTGAAGCTCACCGGCACCGGCACCGCCACCAACGTGGAAATCCAGCTGCTGAATGCCAGCAACCAGGTGATGCCCCTGAACGGCGGCACCGCGACGGCGCAGAACTCCCAGGTGGTCGCGCTCTCGGGCGGCGCCGCCACCATGAACTACTCGGCGCAGTACATCGCTGTCGGCGGCGCGGCGGGCGCAGGCGCGGCGAACACCAGCGTCGAATTCACGATGAACTACCTGTAAGCCGTTTGCGGCCGTGGCCGGCATCGCCGACGCGGCCGCCTTCCACCCGGAACCCGCCATCCCAATGAACAGACTCGCCTGTGCTCTCGGCACGGGGCTGCTGGCCTTTTGCCTGGTCCTGAGCAACGCCCACGCCAGCGTCGTGATCGCCGGCACCCGCGTGGTGTTTTCCGCCGCGGCCGGCGAGACCACCGTGCGCCTGAACAACGACGGCAGCCAGCCGGCCCTGGTCGAAGCATGGATCGACGACGGCAACCCCGCGTCCACGCCCGACACGGCGAAAGTGCCGTTCCTCATCACGCCGCCGTTGTTCCGCATGGATGCGGGCAAGGGCCAGAGCCTGCGCATCGTCTACACCAACCAGTCGTTGCCGAAGGACCGCGAATCGCTGTTCTGGCTGAACGTGCTGGAGATCCCGCCCAGGCCCGCGGCGAAACCCGGCGAGGAGCAGAACACGCTGCAGTTCGCCGTGCGCTCGCGGCTGAAGCTTTTCTTCCGCCCGCCCCATCTGGCCGGCGACCCGCTCGGCGCCGCCCGGCAGGTCACCTGGACGGTGGCCGCCGACGGCGCGGGCTATGCGCTGGTGGCGCACAACCCCACGCCGTACCACATCACGTTCAGCCAGCTGTCGCTGAGCGTCGACCACGTGGCATACGCGCCCGGCAACGGCATGGTCGCGCCGCTGTCGACGCTGCGCCTGCCGATCAAGAACCTCCGCCGCGCGCCGGCGGCGGGTACCGTGATCGACTACACCGTCCTCAATGATTTCGGCGCCCCGGCGTCCTACCAGGGCACGATCGCACGGTGAATCCGGCCAGCGCCAGCGCCACGCTTGCCGCCAGCGGGCCCGTCGCCCGCCGCCGGCTGCTGTCGGCCCTGGTCGGCCTGGCGCTGTGCGGCGGGGGCGGCCACGCCGCCGCGGCCACCGCGGGCGCGGATGCGAACGCTCCGGCGGCTGACGCCGTGGATGCCAGCTTCGACCGCAGCCTGCTTTCCGGCGCCGGCCAGAACACCACCGACCTGTCCCGTTTCGAGCGCGGCGACTTCATCCCGGCGGGTACCTACAGCGTCGACCTCTTCCTGAACGGCGGATCCGCCGGCCGCACCGACGTGCGCTTCGCCGCCGCATCGGCCGACGCCAGCGCCACCCCCTGCGTGACCCCGGCCCTGCTCGAGCGGCTGGAGCTGCACCCGGACAAGCTGTCGGCCCGCACCATGGCGGAGCTGACCGACGACCACGCTTGCGTCGACATCGCCAGCGTGATTCCCGGCGCCAGCATGAGCTTCGCGATGTCCGACCTGCGCCTGGACACCAGCGTGCCGCAGGCCTACCTGGGGCAGCTGGCGCGCGGCTACGTCGATCCGAAGTACTGGGACGCCGGGGTGAACGCCGGCCTGCTCAACTACAACCTCAACAGCTATCGCACCCGCAGCGGTGGCGTGGCGCAGACCTCGTCGTATCTCGGACTGACCGCCGGACTGAACCTGGGGTCGTGGCACTTGCGGCACGTTTCCTCGCTGAACTGGCAATCCGGGGTCGGCGGCGTGCGTTCCAGCCGCCACTGGCAGAACATCGCCAGCTACGTGCAGCACGACCTGCCACAGCTGCACGCCCAGCTGACCCTGGGCGATTCCTGGACCAGCGGCGAGATCTTCGACAGCTTCGGCCTGCGCGGCGTGCAACTCGCCACCGACGACCGCATGCTGCCGCAGTCGCTGCGCGGCTACGCGCCGACCGTGCGCGGCATCGCCGACAGCAACGCCAAAGTGACCGTGCGCCAGAACGGCATGGTGATCTACCAGACCACGGTGGCCCCCGGCCCGTTCGCCATCGACGATCTCTACGCCACCGGCTACGGCGGCGACCTCGAGGTCGGCGTGACCGAGGCCAACGGCCGCGTGCACACGTTCTCGGTGCCCTACGCCTCGGTGCCGCAGCTGCTGCGGCCGGGCGCCGTGCGCTTCAGCATGGCCGCCGGCCAGCTGCGCGACGAGACGATCGTGCACAAGCCGGACGTGGCCCAGGCCACCGTGCAGCGAGGCTTCTCCAACCTGCTCACCGGCTACGCCGGCGTACTCGGCTCGTCGGGCTACGGCGCGGTGCTGCTGGGCGGCGCGCTGAACACGAGCCATGGCGCGTTCGCCATGGACATCACCGCCGCGCGCACGCACATCCCCGGCATGGACACGCTGTCCGGCCAGAGCGTGCGCCTGAGCTACAGCAAGATGCTGGCGCAGACCGGCACTTCGCTGACCGTGGCCGCGTACCGCTATTCGACCAGCGGCTACCTCGCCCTGGGCGACGCCGCGCGGGCGCGCGACTATGCGCGCCGCGGCCTGCCCGTGTTCGCCACGGGCCGACCGGCCCGGCCGCTGACGATCAACGGCGTGCCGGTGTCGGACCTGCTCACGCCGGCACAGCAGGCGGCGCTGGCCGGCGGCGACTACCGCAACTACCTGGTGCCGGCCGGCGTGGACCGCCAGCGCGACAACTTCAGCCTCACCCTCAGCCAGCGGCTGGGCGCGCGCGGCGGCTCGCTCTACATCAACGGCTCAGCCCGCGACTACTGGAACCGCAGCGGCAGCGACACGCAGTTCCAGGTCGGCTACAACAACTCGTTCCATCGGATGAACTACAACCTCTCGGCCAGCCGCGAGCGCGACCCGTTCGGGCGCAGCGACAACCGCTACATGGTCAACGTCACCATCCCGCTGGGCAGCGGCCAGCACGCCGCGACCCTCACCGGCACGCTGACCCGCGACAGCCACGGCGCCATGCAGGAACAGGCCACCCTGGGCGGCACCGCCGGCGTCGACGACCGCTTCAATTACGGCGTGACCGCTACCCGCGACAGCGGCGGCAACGCCAGCTACGGCAACACGGGCAGTACCGGCAGCATCAACGCGGGCTACCGCGGCAGCCATGCGCAATTCAGCGCCGGCTTCGGCGCGGGCAGCGGCTATTCGCAGTCCTCGCTGGGCGTGACCGGCAGCATCGTCGCGCATCCGGGCGGGATCACCTTCGGCCAGCCGATGGGCGACACCGTGGCCATCGTGCAGGCACCTGACGCCGCGGGCGCGCGCGTCGGCAACGCGGCCGGCGTGCGCATCGACCGCGCCGGCTACGCGCTGGTGCCGTACATCACGCCCTACATCCTCAACACGATCAGCATCGACCCCACCGGATTGCCGCTGGACGTGCAGCTCGACAACACCAGCACCCAGGTGGCGCCGCGCGCCGGTGCCGTGGTGCTGGTGAAGTTCAAGAGCGAGAGCGGGCACTTCGTGCTGATCCAGACACGCCTGCCGGGCGGCGCGACGCTGCCGTTCGGCGCGGAAGTCACCGATGAGCGAGGCCGGTCGATCGGCGTGGTCGGCCAGGCCGGGCGCATCATGGTGCGTACCGCCCGCGAAGCCGGACGCCTGAGCGTGCAATGGCAGGATCGGGACGCCACCCGCACCTGCTCGTTCCCGTACCGGTTGAAGGCCCGCGCCGGGGAGCGGCAGGGCGCCGGTGCCATCGAGCAGATCGACGCGGCCTGCGAACAGCCCCACCACGCGGCGCAGGTCGCCGGGAGCGGAACATGACGCGCACTGCGATCCGGTGGACCACGCTGTTGCTGCTGCTCCTGGCGGCGCCGGGCGCCCATGCCGTATGCCGCTACCTGTCCGGCGGCAATACCACGGTCAGCTTCGCGCTGCCTACCACCATCTCGATCGCGGCGAACACGCCCAACGGCACGGTGCTTGCCACCTCGGCACAGGCCTCACCCGCCAATCCACCCACCATCACCTGCGGCTACTACAACGGCAACAGCAGCAACTGGAAGGTCCAGGCCGAGACGATGACCTACGGCGTCGCCAATGCCCGCGGCGGATACCTGGCGGACAACTACACCTATGACAGCGGCATCCCGGGCATCGGCTACCGCATCACGCACCCGCGCGCCTACCTGACGGCGTATCCGCTCAACAGCCAATCCGTCAGCCAGGCGACGTTCAAAGTGAGCTCCGGCCTGGAACTGGTCAAGACCGGCCCGATCACCTCCGGCGGCACGCTGGCGGCGGGCAAGCTGGGTGATTGGCAATGGACCGACGCGGGAGGAAACAACCTGTTCCCGGAAACGTTCTGGCTCGGCAACTCCATCACCTTCACCACGCCGAGCTGCACGATCGTCGCCAACCCGATCAACGTCGTCCTGCCCAAGGCGCTCGGCAGCGCCTTCACCGGGGTCGGCGCGACCTCGGGCAAGACGCCCTTCCAGATCCAGCTGTCCTGCCCGCCGGGAACCGCGGTGTCCGCGATCACCATGCACGCCGCGTTCCCCGACAGCCACACCGGCGTGGTGGCGCCGGCCGGTGCCGGCTATGCGGCCGGCGTCGGCGTGCAGATTCTCGACGGCAACTCGAACGCGGTGACGTTCGAGACGCAGGCCGTAGTGACTCCGGCGGCCACCACGTCGATCCCCTACTACGCGCAGTATTTCCAGACCGCGGCGGCGGTCACCAGCGGCCCGGTCAAGGCCACCGTGACCTTCGACATTTTCTATCAATAAGCGGCAGTCAGACGGCGCCTGCGACGGCCGGCGTCAGTCGTAGGTGTGGATGACGACCTTCGCCGCGGCCTCGCCACTAGTCGTGGCGTAGCCGGCGAAATAGTCGAGCAACCGGTCGTGGTTCCGATTCGCCGTGGCCAAGTCGACCACCACGCGCGAATAGGGGCGGCCAGGGTCGGTGGCGGTGTTGCCGCAGCTCATGCGTTGCGGGGCGGCGCCGGCACGGGAATAAGCTCCAACCTCATCCGGACCCGCCGCGGGACAGGTCGGCTCGACCACCGCGCCCGAGAACACGACCCGACCGCCCGCCGCGTACGCGCTCGAGACCCCCACGAGCATGGCCAGACCTGCCAACGCAATACCAAGCGGACCGCTCATACCGCTCACCTCATCGAGGTACGACCCCGCCTATGCGGAGCCTCCTAGCGGGTCATCGGCCCGATCCATTCGACCTTGATCGATTCCGGCGAAGCCGTTGCCGTAAATGTGACGTCCATCACATTGACGGGGAGAGTCGGGATTGAAAGCCCGCCGCTCGTTACCCGCCTCGGCCTTTTAGCCTTCGGCAGGTGAATTGGCCGTGACATATCGGTGAACGGCGGCCCCGCCATGCATCACGGCGGATGGCCGGCATCGCCGGCCACGACGCACCGGCCCCACTCAGCGCGACGAAATGTACTTCTCGCGCCGGATCTGCGGCACCGGCAGGCCGAATTCCTTCAGCGCGTTGAACGCGGCATCGACCATGTTGGGGTTGCCGCACAGGTAGGCGATGTCACGGTCGGCGCGGGGGCCGAGTTCGGCCAGCGCGTGCTGCACGTGGCCAAGGCGGTCGCCGGGGCGCGGCACGGCGCGGGCCTCGCGGCTGAGGCAGCCGTGGAAGGCGAAGCCAGGGTGGGCCTGCGCGAATGCCTCGAACTCCTCGCCGTAGAGCAGCTCGGCCTCGCTGCGGGCGCCGTACAGCAGCACCACCTCGCGGCCGCCCTTCGCCAGCAACTTCTCGATCTGCGGCAGCATCGCGCGGTACGGGGTGACGCCGGTGCCGGTGGCCAGCAGCAGGTAGCGCGGGTGGCTGTCGGTTTCCTGCAGGCAGAAGCGGCCGTACGGACCGCTGGCGTCGATCACGCCGCCCGGCGGCAGTTCACCGAGCAGTTTGGTGGCGGCGCCGCCCTCGACGTAGCTCACCGCGATCTCGATGCGCCGCACCGGCGAGTGGCCGTCGCCGATGGTCGCCACCGAGTAGCTGCGCTTGGTCGCCGTGCCATCGTCGTAATGGAAATGCACCTGCAGGAACTGGCCGGGCTGGAACGCCAGCGGCTGGCCGTCGACGCGCTCGAACACCAGGTGGCGCACCGCGGGCGCGAGCATGCGGCTGTCGACGAGACGGAGCTGGAAGTGGTCGGCCATGGAGGGTTTCCGGAAACGGTGTGTGCCGTCCGGCAGGGCCGGACGGCGGGGGTAGCCCGCTATAATAAGGGCTAACCCCCTCGGTGCAGCCCATGTCCCCGCAGTCCCAAGATACGGCCCCGGCGCTTGTCGTCGACAACCTGCGCAAAACCTACGGCAACGGCGTCGAGGCCCTGAAGGGCATCAGCCTCACCGTGCAGCCCGGCGACTTCTTCGCCCTGCTCGGCCCGAACGGGGCCGGCAAGTCCACCCTGATCGGCATCCTGTCCTCGCTGGTGAATTCCACCTCCGGCGACGCGCGGGTGTTCGGCATCTCGGTGAACCGGCAGCGCAGCGAGGCGATGAGGCTGATCGGCCTGGTGCCGCAGGAGATCAACTTCAACCAGTTCGAGAAGCCGTTCGACATCTGCGTGAACGAGGCGGGCTTCTACGGCATCCCGCGGAAGACCGCCGCCGAGCGCGCGGAGAAGTACCTGAAGGAACTGCGCCTGTGGGACAAGGCGCAGATGCAGGCGCGCACGCTGTCCGGCGGCATGAAGCGGCGGCTGATGATCGCCCGCGCGATGATGAACGAGCCGCGGCTGCTGATCCTCGACGAGCCCACCGCCGGCGTCGACATCGAGATCCGCCGCTCGATGTGGCAGTTCGTCAGCGCCATCAACGCGGCCGGCACCACGGTGATCCTCACCACGCACTATCTGGAAGAAGCCGAGTCGCTGTGCCGCAACATCGCGATCATCGACCACGGCACCATCGTCGAGAACACCAGCATGAAGCGCCTGCTGGCGACGCTGGACGTGGAGACCTTCGTGCTCGACGTGGCCGCCATCCCGGCCGGGCTGCCCAGCATCCCCAACGTCACCCTGCGCCGCCGCGACGAACACACGCTGGAGGCCGAGATGGCCCGCTCGCACGACCTCAACTCGCTGTTCGCGACGCTGTCCGCGCACGGCATCGCGGTGACCTCGATGCGCAACAAGACCAACCGGCTGGAAGAGCTGTTCGTGCGGCTGGTGGAAGGCGGGCGCAACGGCAACCATCAGGAGCAGGCCGCATGAGCAACGCCGCCGCCAACCTGGTCGCCCTCAACACCATCGTGCGCCGCGAGATCGTGCGCATCATGCGCATCTGGACGCAGACGCTGATCCCGCCGGCAATCACCATGACGCTGTACTTCGTGATCTTCGGCAAGCTGATCGGCAGCCGCATCGGCAGCATCCAGGGCGGCTTCACCTACATGCAGTACATCGTGCCGGGCCTGGTGATGATGAGCATCATCACCAACAGCTACGGCAACATCTCCAGCTCGTTCTTCGGCGCCAAGTTCAGCCGCGCGGTGGAGGAGATGCTGGTGTCGCCGATGCCGAACTGGGTGATCCTTGCCGGCTACGTCGCCGGCGCGGTGGTGCGCGGCCTGGTGGTCGGCCTGCTGGTGCTGGTCATCGCACTGTTCTTCACCGACCTGCACGTGATGCACCCGCTGATCACGTTCGCCTCGGTGCTGCTGGGCGCCACCATCTTCTCGCTGGCCGGCTTCGTCAACGCGGTGTACGCGAAGAAGTTCGACGACATCGCGCTGGTGCCCACCTTCATCCTCACCCCGCTGACCTACCTGGGTGGCGTGTTCTACTCGATCAACATGGTGGGCGAGCCGTGGCAGGCGATCTCGCGCGCCAACCCGATCCTGTACATGGTCAACGCGTTCCGCTACGGCGTGCTCGGCATCAGCGACGTGCACGTGGGCTGGGCCTTCGTGGTGATGCTCGGCTTCGTGGCCGCGCTGTCGGTCGTGGCGCTGCAGCTGCTCAAGCGCGGCGTCGGGCTGCGATCCTGACAACACTGTAGGAGCGCACCCTGTGCGCGATGCTCTTGCGTGACATGGCAAAGAGCTATCGCGCACAGGGTGCGCTCCTACATCGAGGGTCGAAATGCGCGTCAACAAATACATCAGCGAAGCCGGCCTGTGCTCACGCCGCGAGGCGGACGAGCTGCTGCTCGCCGGGCGCGTCAGCATCAACGGCGAGGTGGTCAGCACCGGCGCCAAGGCGCTGGAAGGCGACGAGGTGCGCGTGGACGGCGAGGTCGTCAAGGCGCGCATCCTCGCCGCCACGCCGGCCGCGAAAAAGGCGGTCTATATCGCGCTGAACAAGCCGGTCGGCATCACCTGCACCACCGAGCGCGGCGTGGACGGCAACATCGTGGATTTCATCGACCACCCGCAGCGGATCTTCCCGATCGGCCGGCTGGACAAGGATTCCGAGGGGCTGATCCTGCTGACCAGCAACGGCGACATCGTCAACGAGATCCTGCGCGCCGAGAACCACCACGAGAAGGAATACCTGGTGGCGGTGAACAAGCCGGTCACCAACGAGTTCCTGGCCGGCATGGCCAAGGGCGTGCGCATCCACGGCCAGATGACGAAACCCTGCCGCACCCGCCGCATCGCCAAGTTCGGCTTCGCCATCGTGCTGACCCAGGGCCTGAACCGGCAGATCCGCCTGATGGCCGCAGCGTTCGGCTACCGCGTCACCCAATTGCGCCGCGTGCGCATCGTCAACGTGAAGCTCGGCCACCTCAAGGTCGGCCAGTGGCGCAACCTCACCGAGGCCGAGCTGAAGGGCCTGTTGCCCGGCCGCACGCAGTGGTGATTCTCTCCTCCCCCTGCTTGCAGGGGGAGGCTGGGAGGGGGTGAGGCTCTTGCCGTAAAGCACCCAACCCCAACCCTCCCCTGCAAGCAGGGGGGAGTGGCACCGGCAAGCCTCAGGCAGCCGGCAGGCTCTGCAAATCCCAGCGCGGACGCACCTGCACGGTTGCGTCCTGATGCTGGCCGCCGGCCAGGCGGATCGCGCCGGCCAGCGCGATCATCGCGCCGTTGTCGGTGCAGAAGTCCAGCCGCGGGAAATACACCCGGAAACCGTCCTTCTCGCCGGCCCTGGCCAGCTCGCTGCGCAGGTGGCGGTTCGCGCCCACGCCGCCGGCGATCACCAGCCGCTGCGTGCCCGTGGCCTCGAGCGCGCGGCGGCACTTGATGACCAGCGTGTCGACGATCGCCTCCTCGAACGCGCGGGCGATGTCGGCGCGGGTCTGCTCGCCCTGGTCGGATTGCTGCCACGCCAGCAGCACCTGGGTCTTCAGGCCGGAGAAGCTGAAATCCAGCCCCGGCCGGTCGGTCATCGGGCGCGAGAAGCGGAACGCGCCGGCGGTGCCCTGCCCGGCCAGCTTCGCCAGCGCCGGGCCGCCGGGGTACGGCAGGCCCATCAGCTTGGCGGTCTTGTCGAACGCCTCGCCGGCGGCGTCGTCCAGGGTGTCGCCCAGGATCGTGTAGCGGCCGATCGCCTGCACCTCGACCAGCATCGAATGGCCGCCGGAGACCAGCAGAGCCACGAACGGCGGCTCCGGCGGATCCTCTTCCAGCAGCGGCGCCAGCAGGTGGCCCTCCATGTGGTGCACCCCGATCGCCGGCACGCCCAGCGCCCAGGCCAGCGCACGTCCGGCGGAAGCCCCGACCAGCAGGGCGCCGACCAGGCCGGGCCCGGCGGTGTAGGCCACCCCGCCGAGGTCGTGCACGGTCAGCCCGGCCTCGGCCAGCGCCTCGCGGATCAGCGGCAGCAGCTTGCGCACGTGGTCGCGGCTGGCCAGTTCCGGCACCACGCCGCCGTAGTCGGCGTGCAGCTTGATCTGGCTGTACAGGGTGTGCGCCAACAGGCCGCGGCCCGGCGCATCCGGCTCCCAGCGCAGCAGGGCCACGCCGGTCTCGTCGCAGGAGGTTTCGATGCCCAGCACGGGCTTGTTCGCCGGCTTTGAAAATTCTGTGGTATCCACGGTATAATTCGCGGCTCGCCCTATTTGACAGTCCCGTACCAGCGGGCAGATTACCACTCGGAGTTTCCATGCCCAACGTAAAAGTTCGCGAGAACGAGCCGTTCGAGATCGCACTGCGTCGTTTCAAGCGTACCTGCGAAAAGGCCGGCGTCCTGGCTGAAACGCGCAAGCGCGAGTTCTACGAAAAGCCGACCCAGGAACGCAAGCGCAAGCGCGCCGCCGCGGTGAAGCGCCACCTGCGCCGCCTGTCGCGCGACGTTTCGCGCAAGGTCCGCCTGTACTGAGTTTCCCGCTCGCCGCCCGTCGGCGGGCCCGCCAGCGTCTTCACGCTGCGCATGCAGGAAACACGGTCGGCGCGGGTTCTCGCAGCCGCCGCAAGCACTCCGGATTCGACATGGGCCGGCGTTGTCCCCCAGGGCAACGCCGGCTTTGTCGTTTCCGTAGAATCAGCCACCCGACCCCGAGGCCTTCGCCATGACCCTCAAGCAGCAGATCACCGAAGACATGAAGACCGCCATGCGCGGCGGCGACAAGCACCGGCTGGGCGTGATCCGGCTGATGCTGGCGGCGGTCAAGCAGCGCGAGGTGGACGAGCGGATCGAGCTGGACGACATGCAGGTGCTCAGCGTGCTGGAGAAGATGCTGAAGCAGCGCAAGGACTCGGTCAGCCAGTACGCCGCGGCCGGCCGCGAGGACCTGGCCGACGTGGAGCGCGCCGAGATGACGGTGATCGAGGGCTACCTGCCGGCCAAGCTCGGCGACGCCGAGATCGACGCCCTGATCAGCGCCGCGATCGCCGACACCGGCGCCAGCTCGCCGCGCGACATGGGCAAGGTGGTGGCCGCGGTGAAGGAAAAGGCCGCCGGCCGCGCCGACATGGGCGTGGTTTCGGCCCGGATCAAGGCGCGCCTGGCCGGCTGAGCGTGCCGGCCACGAACAGCAGCCCCAGCAGCACCAGCATGCCGGCGACCACGGCCAGCGCGATGCGATGGCGGCGCCGGCGCAGCCGCTGCCAGTTCGCCACGTCGAGGAAATAGCGCCCCTCGCCCGGGCAGCGCAGCACCGCATGGCTTACCAGCTGGTACCAGGCCATGCCCGGTTTCAGGCCCAGTTGCTCCGCCGTGCAGGCGGTCGCCGCCGCGGTCGCGGCAGCCCGCTCGAATGCGCGCACGATCGCGCGCTGCTTGATCATCATCACCGCGCTGATCACCATGGCTTGCCGCTCCCGGAATACCCTCGGAAGCTTGCCGCCCCACACCGCCACTGGCAAGCGGCGCGATGCATCGCGTTCACGGCCGCCCCGCTACAAACGCCGTGTCCCGCCGCACACCTTGCCGCGCGGGCGATCGTCGCCGCAGGAGAAGCACATGCTGAAGTGGGCCCTCATATTCGCCATCATCTCGCTGGTCACCGGCTGGCTCGGTTTCGGCAGTGTCTCCGGCGCCACTGCCACCATCGCCAAGGTGCTGTTCGTGTGCTTCGCGATCCTGTTCCTGCTGGCCGTACTGGCGCTGATCGGCGTGATCAGTCTGTTCTAGCCAAGCTGTTCCAGCGGCGATTCAGGCCGGCGTCCTGACCGGAGCGGCGGATTGACCGCACGACGGCCATCGCGGCGGGCGGGGCGAAAGCGCGCCTCCCGACGGTGCGCGGCTCTTCACCGCGGCATTTCGCCTCAGGTCGGCGCAATCCGCCCGAGCCTCCCTGGCGGCGACCGACTAGACTAGACGGTCTATGCGCGGCCTGATTCCCGACAGCTTCATCGATGAACTGCTTGCCCGCGTCGACATCGTCGACGTGATCGAGCGGCGCGTGCCGCTGAAGAAGGCCGGACGCGAGTGGACCGCCTGCTGCCCGTTCCACAACGAGCGCACGCCCTCGTTCTACGTCAGCCCGGCCAAGCAGTTCTTCCACTGCTTCGGCTGCGGCGCGCACGGCAGCGCGGTGAAGTTCCTGATGGACTACGAGCGGCTGGAGTTTCCGGACGCGGTGGAGGAGCTGGCGCAGACGGTGGGCCTCACCGTGCCGCGCGAGGGCGGCCGCGACGAGCGCCCGCGCGAGGACAAGACCGACCTGTATGCCCTGCTCGACGCCGCCGCCAGCTGGTACGAAGGCGAGCTGCCGCGCAGCGCCGACGCCCAGGCGTACTGCGGCAAGCGCGGGCTGGACGCGGAAACGATCAAGCGCTTCCGCCTCGGCTGGGCGCCGGCCGGCTACGACGGGGTGATCAAGGCGCTGGGCAACAGCCCGCGGCGGATGGAGCTGCTGAACGAGGCCGGCATGGTCGCCTCCAGCGAACGCGGCAGCAAGTACGACCGCTTCCGCGAGCGGCTGATGTTCCCCATCCTCGACCGCCGCGGGCGGGTGATCGCGTTCGGCGGGAGGGTTATCCAAAAGTCCAGCGAGGGATCGCCGGTTCTTGATCCTCGCGCGCAGGACGCGCGCAAGAGTGAAGGCCCCAAGTATCTCAACTCGCCGGAGACCCCGCTGTTCCACAAGGGCCGCGAGCTGTTCGCGCTGTGGCAGGTGAAGCAGGCGAACGCGAACCTGCAGCGGATCGTGGTGGTCGAGGGCTACATGGACGTGATCGCGCTGCACCAGGCCGGGCTGCCGATCGCGGTGGCCACGCTGGGCACGGCGACCACGCCCGAGCACACCGAGGTGCTGTTCCGCGCCGCGCCGGACGTGGTGTTCTGTTTCGACGGCGACCGCGCCGGCCGCGCCGCGGCGTGGAAGGCGCTGGAATCCGCGCTGCCGCGCCTGCGCGACGGCCGCCAGGCGTACTTCCTGTTCCTGCCCGACGGCGAGGACCCGGACACGCTGGTGCGCAAGGAAGGCAAGGAGGGTTTCGAAAAGCGCATCCGGGAAGCGATGCCGCTGTCGGACTACTTCTTCAACGAGCTGTCGCACGATGTCGACATGGCCAGCCTCGATGGCCGCGCCCGGCTGGCCGAGCGCGCCCGCCCGCTGATCGCGAAACTGCCCGATGGCGCGTTCCGCGACCTGATGGGGCAGGAGCTGGAGAAGCGCAGCGGCGCGCGCGCCTTGCTGCAGGCCGATCCGGCCGTGCACCGCGCTGTGCAGCGGCCGGTGGCGGTGCAGCGCAGCCTGGTGCGCAGCGCGATCTCGCTGCTGCTGGCGCAGCCAGGCATGGCCGACCAAGTGGAAAGGCCTTACCGCTTCCTGCGCCTGGACAAGCCAGGCGTGGAGCTGCTGGCCGAACTGCTCGACCTGGCCCGCGCCCGCCCCGGCATCAATTCCGCGATGCTGGTGGAGCACTTCGCCGAGCGGCCGGAATACCCCTCGCTGCAGAAACTGATGGCGGCGATGTCGGTGGGCGAACCGGAAAGCCAGCGCACCGAATTCTTCGACGCGCTGGCGCGGATGGAGGACCAGGCCTGCACCCAGCGCCGCGACGCCTTGACCGCGAAGAGCCGCGAAGGCCGGCTGGACTCCGCCGAGAAAGCCGAATTGCGCGAACTGCTGGCCGCCCGCGCACGGCCGCCGGTGGCCTCGGCCTGAGCATGACGAGCCGCCGTCTGCCCGCGTGCGCCCTGCGTCATGCCGCCCCATCGGCCATCGGCCGGCGCCCGACTGTGGGAACATGCCCGGCTGCGGCCCGGCGGCCCCCGTCTGAAGCGCAAGGACACTGATGGACCTGCTGCAGCAACTGGTGACGATCTTCGCCGAAAACGGCTATGTCGCGGTGTTCATCGCGCTGATGATCTGCGGCGCCGGCCTGCCGCTGCCGGAGGACGTCACCCTGGTCGCCGGCGGCGTGATCGCGGGCCTGGGCTACGCCAACGTGCACGCGATGTTCGCGCTGGCGATGTCCGGCGTGCTGCTGGGCGACTGCGCCATCTTCCTGCTCGGCCACCACTACGGCGCACGCATCCTGCAATGGCGCTTCGTGGCGCGCGTGCTGACGCCGGAGCGCTACGTCAAGGTGCAGGAGAAGTTCGACCAGTACGGCAACCGCATGCTGTTCTTCGCGCGCTTCCTGCCCGGCATGCGCACCACCGTCTACCTCACCGCCGGCACCACCCACCGGGTGTCGTTCCTGCGCTTCCTGCTGATCGACACGCTGGCCGCGCTGATCAGCGTGCCGATCTGGGTCTACCTGGGCTATTTCGGCGCCGACAACCACGAGTGGCTGGCGAAGTGGATACACCGCGGCCAGAGCAGCCTGTGGGTGCTGCTGGGCATCCTCGTGTTCACCGCGCTGATGCTGTGGTGGCGGCGCCGGCGCCGCACGCGCTGTGGGCTGGACTGAGCCGCCGGCATGTCGTCGCGCCGCGCCGGTCCCGACAACTTCACGCTCGCCCTGCTCGCCACCGTGGCGCTGGCCTCGCTGCTGCCGTGCCGGGGCGGGGCGGCGCGGGCGTTCGACGCGATCACCGACGGCGCGATCGCGCTGCTGTTCTTCCTGCACGGCGCCAAGCTGCCGCGCGCGGCGATCATGCAGGGCCTCACCCACTGGCGGCTGCACCTGACCGTGCTCGCCAGCACCTTCGTGCTGTTCCCGCTGCTGGGGCTGGCGCTGCAGCCGGTCGGCCACGCGCTGCTGACGCCCGGGCTGTACCTCGGCGTGCTGTTCGTGTGCACGTTGCCGTCCACGGTGCAGTCGTCGATCGCGTTCACCTCGATCGCCGGCGGCAACGTCTCCGCCGCGGTGGTCAGCGCGTCGATGTCGAACCTGCTCGGCATCGTGCTGACCCCGCTGCTGGTCGGCCTGCTGCTGGCCGGCCACGGCGGCGGCGCCTCCTGGCGGGGCGCGCTGGACATCGTGCTGCAGCTGCTGCTGCCGTTCGTGCTGGGCCACGCGGCCCGGCGCTGGATCGGCGGCTTCGTCGACCGCCACCGGCCGCTGCTCGGCTATACCGACCAGGGCACGATCCTGCTGGTGGTGTACACCGCGTTCAGCGCCGCGGTGGTCGGCGGCCTGTGGCGCGACACGCCGCTCTCCGCCCTGCTCGCCACCCTGGCGATGTGCGCGCTGCTGCTGGCCCTGGTGATGCCGACGCTGGCCTGGACCGCGCGCCGGCTCGGCTTCCCGCGCGGGGACGAGATCGCCATCGTGTTCTGCGGCTCCAAGAAGAGCATGGCCAGCGGCATCCCGATGGCCAAGATCCTGTTCGCCGGCCAGCTCGGCGGCCTCGGCGCGCTGGTGCTGCCGCTGATGATCTTCCACCAGCTGCAGCTGATGGTGTGCGCGGTGGTGGCGCGGCGCTACGCCGTGCGGGGCGACCGCATCACCGCCGAAGACAGCCGCGAGGCCGACTGAGGCGACCCGCGGAAGCGCCGCCCACGACGCTCCCGCAGGTGCAAGGCACCGGCATGTGCCGCCGCTACAGCCAGCGTCCGTAACGACGGATGTAGATCAGCTTCATCAGCTGGGTCAGCACGCAGTAGGTCAGCACGGTCAGCGCGACCCAGCCGAAGAACACCGTCGGCAGTGGCACCATGCCGATCTTGGCGCCGATTCCAGTGAACGGTATGAACAGGCCGACCAGGATGACCGCGGTGGTCAGCGCCAGCACCGGCGCCGAGGCGATGCTCTGCAGGAACGGGATCCGGCGCGTGCGGATCATGTGCACGATCAGCGTCTGCGTCAGCAGGCTCTCGATGAACCAGCCGGACTGGAAGAACGGCTGGTGCGCCGTCGAATTCGCGCCGAACACGTACCACAGCAGCAGGAACGTGGTGATGTCGAAGATCGAGCTGACCGGGCCGATCCACACCATGAAGCGGCCGATGTCGCTGGCGTCCCACTTGCGCGGCTTGCGTAGGTACTCGTCGTCCATGCGGTCGAACGGGATCGACAGCTGCGAGATGTCGTACAGCAGGTTCAGCACCAGGATCTGCAGCGGCAGCATCGGCAGGAACGGCAGGAACGCGCTCGCCACCAGCACCGAGAACATGTTGCCGAAGTTCGAGCTGGCGGTCATCTTGATGTACTTGATGATGTTGCCGAACGTGATGCGGCCCTCGATCACGCCCTCCTCCAGCACCATCAGGTTCTTTTCGAGCAGGATGATGTCGGCCGATTCCTTCGCGATGTCGGTGGCGGTATCCACCGAGATGCCCACATCCGCCTCGCGCAGCGCCGGCGCGTCGTTGATGCCGTCGCCGAGGAAGCCCACCGTGTGGCCCTGGCGCTGCAGCGACTTCACCACGCGCGCCTTCTGCAGCGGCGACATCTTGGCGAATACCGTGGTGCGCTTGACCAGCTCGTCGAGCGCCGCATCGTCCAGCGGCTCGATGTGCCGGCCCTGCGCCGAATGCTCCACGTCCAGCCCCACCTCGCGGCAGATCTTGCGCGTCACCGCCTCGTTGTCGCCGGTGATGACCTTCACCTGCACGCCATGATGATGCAGCGCGGCGATCGCGGTGGCTGCCGAATCCTTCGGCGGATCGAGGAAGGCCAGGCAACCCACCGCGGTCAGCCCGCTCTCGTCGGCGACGCCGTACGGACGCCCGGCCGGCGGCTGCTGCTTCACCGCCACCACCAGCACGCGCAGGCCGTCTTCGTTGAGCCCGCGCGTCATCTCCTTGATCTCGTCGCGCTGCGCGTCGGTCATCGGCACGATCTCGTCGCCGGTCTTCGCCCAGGCGCAGGTCGACAGCATCTCCTCCACCGCACCCTTGCACACGATCAGGTCGTGACCGTCGCCGTTGCCGAGCACGACGGACATGCGCCGGCGCTGGAAGTCGAACGGGATCTCGTCGACGATGCGGTAGTGCGCCGCGGTCGGCTCCAGGTCGCGATGCGCCAGCACCGCCTTGTCCATCAGGTTCTTCAGGCCGGTCTGGAAGCGGCTGTTGAGGTAGCCGTACTCCAGCGCCTCGTCGGACTCCTCGCCGTGCAGGTCGAGATGCCGCTCGAGCACGATCTTGTCCAGCGTGAGCGTGCCGGTCTTGTCGGTGCACAGCACGTCCATCGCGCCGAAGTTCTGGATCGCGTTGAGCCGCTTCACCACCACCTTGCGCCGGGACATCGCCAGCGCGCCCTTGGCCAGGTTCGCGGTGACGATCAGCGGCAGCATCTCCGGGGTGAGGCCGACCGCCACCGACAGCGCGAACATGAACGCCTGCAGCCAGTCGTGCTTGTCGAAGCCGTTGATCAGGAACACCACCGGCACCATCACCGCCATGAAGCGGATCAGCAGCCAGCTGACGCTGTTCACGCCGCGGTCGAAGCTGGTCTGCACGCGCTGGCCCACGATGCTGTGCGCCAGCGAGCCGAGATAGCTGCGCGGGCCGGTCGCCACCGCCACCGCGGTGGCGGTGCCGCTGACCACGTTGGTGCCCATGTAGCAGATCGTCGGCAGGTCCAGCGGATTGGTGTGGTCCGCCTCGGCCGCGCCGTGCGCTCCCGGCGCGGCCTTCTCCACCGGCAGCGACTCGCCGGTGAGGATCGCCTGGCTGATGAACAGGTCCTTCGCGTGCAGCAGGCGCAGGTCGGCGGGCACCATGTCGCCCGCGGCCAGGTGCACGATGTCGCCGGCGACCAGCTCGCCCACCGGCACCTCGATGCGCTCGCTGTGGCCGTCGGAGGCGCGCCGCGTCACCGTGGCGGTGTTGCGCACCATCGCCTTCAGCTTCTCCGCCGCCTTCGAGGAGCGGTACTCCTGGGTGAAGCTCAGCAGCACGCTGATGCCCACCATCACCGCGATGATGGCCGGCCCGGTGAGATCGCTGGAGTCGGTGAACAGCTGCACCCCGGCCAGCACCAGCAACACGATGATGAACGGGTTCTTGAACGCGCGCAGCAGCTGCCGCGACCAGTGCGGCGGCTTCTCGTGCGAGACCTCGTTGATGCCGTCGCGGGCCAGCCGCTCGGCGATCTGCCCCTCGTCGAGACCGGCCGGCGTGCTGTCCAGCCCGGCCAGCAGCGCCTCGTTGTCGCGGAACGCCTCCTGCGCCACCGCCACATGCAAGGGTGCCGACGCACCCCTGTCGGCCGCCCTCGGCAGGGCGCCCTGGATGGATTGCTTGATCATGAGCCGCTTCCGTGAATTCGCCGATACCTGCCGCCGGTGCGAGTCCGCGGAATCAATCCGCCAACTTCGCCGGCGCCGGTGTGCCTGGCCGCGCATGCGGCCGGAACGGTTCCGCCACTGGCGGAGGCCATCCCGTGCATGACGTCATGGCGACCATCAGCGACTGGATACCAGTGCGAGATGGCCGGAGGATGGCAGCGCGTCGCCGCGGGCCCTCGTTGCCGCCGACGTGCGGCCGCCGGCGTCGGCGCGGCGGTGCAGTTCGACCACGTTGCTGCCGGCCGACCGCTCCAGCGGGGCGGGCACGGTGATGGTGTAGGTGGCGCGCACGGCCTCGCGGCGGCCAGCCAGCAGCCGGCGCAGCATGCGCAGCAAAACGGAATCGCGAAGGAGCTTCATGGCCCATCTCCTCGTTACGGCGCCCGCAGCGCCGGAGGAGGTGGGCCGGTCTTCCCTAGTCGAGGAAAGCGCCGGCCGACCGCAGGCGGTCGCCGCAGATCATCAGCTTGTTATGCAATGCCGGCATCCGATGCTCGCGGATGTCGACGTTGCGACTAGGGTAAACGTCCATATGCCTTGGTTAGTCAGGACAGGGAGCCCGCCGACGCTGGACGCGCCGGGGGGCGCGGGCATTGTCGTGCTGCGTTGCCGCAGTGTCAATCCCGGCAAGCGCCCTGCTCGAACGAAAGTTGTTGCGCACGCGGCCGGAATGTTCCGCTCAGCCCACCGCTGCCGACGAGACCGCCGGCTGCAGCAACGGCGACACCAGCCAGTGGTCGGCCAGCAGGAACGCGAACAACGCCATCAGGTAGACGATGGAGTAGTTGAACACCTTCATCGCGTACAGCTCGTCCGGCGGGTTCAGCAGGCGCACCGCGTAATACAGGAACGCCCCGCCCAGCACCGCCGCACCGCCCAGGTAGACCAGCCCGCTCATCCCGGTCAGCGCCGGCAGCAGGGTCACCAGCACCAGCAGCACGGTGTAGAACAGGATGTGCCAGCGGGTGAACACCACGCCATGGGTCACCGGCAGCATCGGCACCTGGGCGCGCGAGTAGTCGTCGCGGCGGAAGATCGCCAGCGCCCAGAAATGCGGCGGCGTCCACACGAAGATGATCAGGCACAGCTGCAGCGCGTACGGGTGCAGCGCGCCGGTCACCGCGGTCCAGCCCAGCACCGGCGGGATCGCGCCGGCGAGGCCGCCGATCACGATGTTCTGCGGCGAGGCGCGCTTCAGGAAGGCGGTGTAGATCACCGCGTAGCCGATCAGCCCGGCGAAGGTCAGCACCGCGGTCAGCGTGTTGACCAGCAGCACCAGCACCAGCATCGAGGCGACGCCCAGCGCCAGCGCGAACACGAACACCTGGCGCGGGTTGAGGTGCCCGGTGGCGAGCGGGCGGTGCGCGGTGCGCACCATCACCTTGTCGATGCGCTGGTCGATCAGCTGGTTGAACGCGGCGGCCGAGGACGATGCCAGCCAGATCCCCAGCGTGCCGAACACCAGCGCCTGCCAGTGCGGCAACCCGGGCACGGCGAGGAACATGCCGATCACCGCGCAGAACACCAGCAGGGCGACGATGCGCGGCTTGGTCAGTTGCATGTACTCGTGGAAGGCGCTCATCGTCAGTGTCGTCCCGGCGGCAGGAAGATCGATTCGTCGCGCCGCCGCTGCGTGCGCGCCAGCGTGGCCAGCAGGGTGAACAGCAGCAGCGCGGCCACGCCATTGTGCGCGGTCGCCACCGCCAGCGGCAGGCCGAAGTACACGTTGCTGATGCCCAGCAGCACCTGGCCCGCCAGCGCCAGCGCGATCGCCAGGCCGCAGCCGACCATGCCGCGCCGGGCGGCCCTGGTCGCCAGCCAGCCGAGGTAGCAGAACACCACCAGCGCACCGAGCCGGTGTGCAATCTGGATTGCGCTGCGCGCAGCCATGTCGAGCACGCCACCCTCGTAGTTCACGCCGATCCCGCGCCACAGCACGAAGCCCTCGCGGAAATCCGTGGGCGGCGCCCACTGGCCAAGGCACTGCGGGAACGAACCGGGGCCGTAGCCGCAGGCCAGCGCCGCGTAGTTCGCCGAGGTCCAGCCGCCCAGCGCGATCTGGCACAGCAGCAGCACGATGCCGATCGCCACCAGCCGGCGCAAATCGGCGAAGTGATCGTCCGCTGCCGCCACGCCGGCGAAGCGCAGCGCGGCGTACGCCAGCAGCGCGAACGTGGCCATGCCGCCGAGCAGATGGCCCATCACCACGATCGGCTTGAGCAGCAAGGTCACCGTCCACATGCCGAGCATCGCCTGGAAGATGATCACCGCCAGCGCCAGCACGCAGATCTTCCAGGCACCGGGCCGCGGCAGGCGGATTGCGGCGAGCAGCGGCAGCGCGATCGCACAGGCCGCCAGCAACGACGACCACAGGTGTTCGCCGCGCATGTACAGGCCCACCCCGAGTGCCGCGAACACGGCGCCGGCGAGCACCGCCAGCAGCGCGCTGCGCCGGCGCCAGCTGGCGAGCACCGCCAGCAGCAGCACCAGCACCCCGAGCGTGCCGGCGAGGAAGCGGTGCACCTGTTCGCGCCAGGCCTTGTGCGCCTCGTACGGGCGGTCCGGGAAGGCCGCGTCGGCGTGCGCCACCGCCTGCGCGTGCTGCGGCCAGGTGACCTGGCCGTAGCAGGTCGGCCAGTCCGGGCAGGACAGGCCGGCGTTCGACAGCCGCACGAAGGCGCCGAACATCACCAGCCCGAACGCGAACACCGCTGCGAACAGCGCCAGCCAGCGCAGGGTTTTCAGGGAGCGTGCCGACATCACTTGATCACCTTCACCATGTCCCGCAACAGGCCGGGAACCTCGAAGCCCGCCGGGTACAGCGACAGTGCAGTGCCGTTGGATTCCACCAATACGGCACTGACGCTGTCCGGCGCGGCCGGCGCGTACGCGGCCAGCTTGCCATCGACGTCGCTACCGAGCGTCCAGAAGGTCTGCATCGCGGTGCGCCGGCCCGGATCCGCCGGCGGCACGCCGACGTAGAGCAGGCGCAGGCGCGACTGGTTGCGGTTGAGCATGACGCGCGCCTTGGCGATCCCGGTCAGCGTCTCGAAGCATTGCGCGGCGCAGTCCGGGCCGGCCAGTGCAATCAGGGTGAATCGCGGTTCGCTGTCGCGCCATGGCCATGATGTGCCGTCGTACAGCCGCACCTGCAACTGCTCGGCGACGAAGTTGCGCTGCGGCAGGATCGGCTGGCCGTTGCCCTTCACGCCCGGCTGCCAGCCGCTCCAGTTGAGCAGGCCGGCGATGATCATCGGCGCGGCAAACACCAGTGCGACCAGCAGCAGGAACCTTCGGCTTTTGCGCACGGTGGCGGGGTCAGCGGCTTTCATCGGACTTGACGACCTTCGGGGAATCAGGGCTTGCGCGGTGGGCGCTTGCGATGCACGACCAGCAGGATCACCACCGCGGCAAGCGCGAAGGTGAACCACTGGAACGCGTAGGCGCGATGCCGCGCCGGCGGCATCGCGGAGAAATCGAGGGTATGCACGCGTACGTAGATCGAGGCCGGATCGGGATCCAGCGCCAGCAGCCGCGGAAACAGCGGTCGGCCGAGGTCGCGGGCGATCTCCGCCGGGTCCAGGAAGATGCTGCTCTTCGGCCACTGCGCCTGCCGCGCCAGCGCATTGCCGCCCATCTCGAAGCCGGGCGGCGGCGGCGGCACGTACACGCCTTGCAGGCTCACCTCGCCGTCGGGCAGCGGCGGCAGCTGCGGCGTCTTGCCGTTGCCGTTGCCGGGCAGGAAGCCCAGGTCGACCAGCAGCAGCGGCGCCCGGCCGTCCACCGCCAGCGGCGCGAATACCTCCACGCCGCCGAAACTGTCGTGCTTCGGGTTGTCCAGCAGGTACAGCCGGTCGGCCAGGTAGCGGCCGCTCACGCGCACCCGCGGGAAGCCGTCCGCCGGCGGCGTTTCGGCGACCCTGGCGAAGTCCTGCAGCGGCGCCTCCGCCGATGCGGCATACCGCCGCAGAAGCGCTTCCTTGAAGTCGGCGCGATGCAGCTGCCACACGCCCAAACGCACGAACAGCAAGGCTCCGGCCGCGGTCAGCAGCAACGCCCACCAGGAAGGACGGCGAAACCCGTTCACGCCGGGCGCCTGCCGGCGACCGCTATACTCGCCTTGTCGAACTGGATCGGGTCAATCACGTGGAAACCATCTATAAAATCGCGCTGGTGGTGGTGCTGCTGGTGGTGATCTTCAGCCTCGGCCAGGCGCTGTACTTCATGATGACCGACAAGGACGACGACCGCCGCACGGTGTGGGCCCTGACCCGCCGCATCGGCCTGTCGCTGCTGTTCATCGCCATGGTCGCGTTCGGCATCTGGATGGGCTGGCTGCATCCCCACGACGTCGGCCAGTGATTGTAACCGCACGGCGGCGACTGTTCCTCCGCAAGACGAAAAGCCCGCCGAATGGCGGGCTTTCTTGTACTCAAACTCGATCCCGGGCGCGGCTTCTTTGAAGAGTCCGGCCATGGCGAGGGCATGGATGCCCGAGTTGAGGCAACGCAGGAGCCGTTGCCCGATGGCCGGTTTTTGACCTTCGCTCTCCGCGACGGGAAGTCGCGTGAAGTCCTGCCTTTTTGAAGAGTCCGGCCACGGATGGCCGGTTCTTGACCTTCGCCTTCCGCGACAGGATGTCGCGTCAAAGTATATAGACGAACATGAACAGGCCGAGCCAGACCACGTCGACGAAGTGCCAGTACCAGGCCACCGCCTCGAAGCCGAAGTGGTGCTCCTTGTTGAAGTGGCCCTTCAGCACGCGCAGCCAGATCACCGCCAGCATGATCGTGCCCAGCGTCACGTGCAGGCCGTGGAAGCCGGTGAGCAGGAAGAAGGTCGAGCCGTAGACGCCGCTGTGCAGGGTGAGGTTCAGTTCCTTGTACGCCTCGATGTACTCGTGCGCCTGGAAGTACAGGAAGGTGGCGCCGAGCAATACGGTCAGGCCCAGGAACAGCAGGATCCTGCCGCGGTGGCCGGCGCGCAGCGCATGGTGCGCGATCGTCACGGTGACGCTGGAGGTGAGCAGGATCAGCGTGTTCAGCAGCGGCAGCCCCCACGCCGGCACGGTGCGGAACGCGCCGCCGGCCTGCTCCGGGCCGTTGCCGCCATTGGCGCCCCAAGCGGCGGCGTAGTCGCTCCACAGGAACTGATGGGTCAGCACGCCGTGGCCGTGGCCGCCGAGCCACGGCACCGAGAACATGCGGATGTAGAACAGCGCGCCGAAGAACGCGCCGAAGAACATCACCTCGGAGAAGATGAACCACATCATGCCCATGCGGAACGAGGTGTCCACCTGGTGGTTGTAGCTGCCGGCCAGCGACTCGTTGATCACCGAGCGGAACCAGCCGAAGAACATGCCCAGCACGCCGATCACGCCGACGCTCAGCACGGTCTTGCCGAAGCCGGCGTCGCCGGGCTCGGCGTTCAGCCAGTGCGCGGCACCGAACACGGTGATGAACATGACCACCGCGGCCACGAAAGGCCAGGTGCTCTTGGCTGGAACGAAGTAAGCGTCGTGCTGCTGACCCATGGTGAGACCCCGTGGATTTCTCTTGATGACTTTTGCCCCGTCGTGCCGCCCGGGGAACTGCAGGCCGGTCGTCGAGCCGGACCGGTCGGAAAAACGTGTGGCGCCCGCGATACCGCTATTTCATCAGCATGATCTGCAGGAACGACAGCAGGAAGAACGCCAGCACGATCGCCACCAGCACCGTCACGGTGCGCCGCACGCCCTTGCGGCGGCCTTCGCCGTCGTCGGCAGCTGGATGGTTGGCGGTGTGCTGGGTCATTCCGGTTCGTTCCGTTGCGACGTCCCGGCCGGTGTGGCCGGGGCCCCGCGGTCAGGTTCAGTCGTTCACGTGGCCGTGCGCCAGTTCGTCGTCGTTGATCACCGGCGGCACCTCGAAGGTATGGTGCGGCGCCGGCGACGGCACCGTCCACTCCAGGCCCTTGGCACCTTCCCAGACGCGGTCGGTGGCCTTCTTCTTCGAGAAGAACACGCAGTGGATCACCACGCCGACGAAGATCAGCTGGGTGGCGCCGAACAGGAAGCCGCCGATCGAGCTGATCATGTTGAAGTTGGCGAATGCCACGTTGTAGTCGGGAATGCGGCGCGGCATGCCGGCCAGGCCCAGGAAGTGCTGCGGGAAGAACAGCACGTTGACCCAGATCACGCTGTTCCAGAAGTGCACCTTGCCCCAGAACTCGTTGTACATGTGGCCGGTCCACTTCGGCATCCAGTAGTACGCCGAGCCGATGATCGCGAACAGCGCGCCGGTCACCAGCACGTAGTGGAAGTGCGCCACCACGAAGTAGGTGTCGTGGTACTGGAAGTCGGCCGGCACCAGCGCCAGCATCAGGCCGGAGAAACCGCCGATGGTGAACAGGATGATGAAGGCGAGCGCGAACAGCATCGGCGTCTCGAACGTCATCGAGCCGCCCCACATGGTGGCGACCCAGTTGAATACCTTCACGCCGGTCGGCACCGAGATCAGCATGGTGGCGTACATGAAGAAGATCTCGGCGCCCAGCGGCAGGCCCACCGCGAACATGTGGTGCGCCCACACGATGAACGACAGGAACGCGATGCAGGCGATCGCGAACACCATCGCCTTGTAGCCGAAGATCGGCTTGCGCGCGAAGGTCGGCACGATCTCCGAGATGATCCCGAACGCCGGCAGGATCATGATGTACACCTCGGGGTGGCCGAAGAACCAGAAGATGTGCTGGTACAGCACCGGGTCGCCGCCGCCGCCCGGGTTGAAGAAGTTGGTGCCGAAGTACTTGTCGGTGAGCAGCATGGTCACCGCGCCGGCCAGCACCGGCATCACCGCGATCAGCAGGAAGGCGGTGATCAGCCAGCTCCACACGAACACCGGCATCTTCAGCAGGTCCATGCCGGGCGCGCGCATGTTGAGGATGGTGGCGATGATGTTGATCGCGCCCATGATCGAGCTGATGCCCATCAGGTGGATGGCGAACACTACGTAGGCCAGCGAATCGGTCTGCAGCGCCAGCGGCGGGTACATGGTCCAGCCGCCGGCCGGGCCGCCGCCGGGCAGGAACAGCGTGGACAGCATCAGCAGGAAAGCGAACGGCAGGATCCAGAACGACAGGTTGTTCATGCGCGGCAGCGCCATGTCCGGCGCGCCGACCATCAGCGGGATCATCCAGTTGCCGAGGCCGACGAAGGCCGGCATGATCGCGCCGAAGATCATGATCAGCGCGTGCATGGTGGTCAGCTCGTTGAAGAAGTACGGCTGCATCAGCTGCATGCCGGGCTTGAACAACTCGGCGCGGATCAACATCGCAAAGCTGCCGCCGATGAAGAACATCGTCAGCGAGAAGATCAGGTACAGCGTGCCGATGTCCTTGTGGTTGGTCGACATGAACCAGCGCTGGAAGAAACTTTTCGGCGCGCCGTGGTGATCGTCGTGCTGATCATGGGTGGCTGCGTAGGACATGGCCTTGCACCTCTAACCTGGAATATTGAATGCGACTGCGAGAGAAACGGGTGCCGGGCGGGGCTCAGCCCTGCTTGGCCGCGGCCGGGGCGGCGACCTGCGCGGTTTGCGGCGCCGGAGCCGGCGCGGCGGAGTGCGCCTCCTGCTCGGCCAGCCACTTGGCGAAATCCGCCTTGGTCTTGACCTCCACCACGATCGGCATGAAGCCGTGGTCCTGGCCGCACAACTCGGCGCACTGGCCGCGGTAGGTGCCCGGCGTGGTGAAGTTCGCCCAGGCCGCGTTGATGATCCCGGGGATCGCGTCGAGCTTCCAGCCGGCCGCCGGCACCCACCAGGAGTGGATCACGTCGCCGCTGGTGATCACGAAGCGGATCTTGGTGTCGACCGGCACTACCAGCGGCTTGTCGACGTTCAGCAGGTAAGTGCTTTCGTCGCCGACCTTCACCGCGAACGGGTCCAGGCCGGAACCGAGCTGGCGGGTCTGGTCGCTCTGCGAGTCGAGCTTGGACATGAAGCCGACCTTGTCGATCGACTTGCCCAGGTAATCGACGTAGTCGTAGCGCCACTTCCACTGGTAGCCGGTGACCTTGACGGTCATCTGCGAGCCGGTGGTGTCGGCCCAGCTGGCGAGGCCGCCGGTGGCCAGGTAGGCCAGGGTGATCAGGATCAGCACCGGGATGGTCGTCCAGACCACTTCCACCGTGGTGTTGTGCGACCACTTCTCGGCGACCGCGCCGCGCGACTTGCGGAAGCGGAACATCGCCACGAACATCGCGCCGAACACCAGCACGCCGATCACGGTGCACACGCCGAGCGCGATGTTGTTGAGGTGGTAGGCCACCGGCGACCAGGTGCTCGCGCCGCGCTCCATGTTCAGCTGCCACGGACCGGGGGCGGCCAGGGCCACGCTGCCGAACGATGCAAGGGCGAGGGCCGCCGCTGCCGTGAATGATCGCCTGATGCCGCCAGATGTCATGTCTTGCACCTTTGTTGAACCTGCTTGCGTGGCTGTCCGTTGAAATCGGCCAGCAACACCATGAGTTTCTTCGACAGCTCGATGCGTTCCTGGTCCGCCAGGAAAGCGCCGATCTCCAGCTCGCGCCCGTGCGACGACAACAGCAGGCGCCGACGCCCGTCACCCGGCTCCAGCAGCACGCGCACCCAGTACGACTGGAAACGCGTGCGGCGCCGGCCCGGCAGGGATTGCACCTCCAGCGACGCTGCGTCGAGGGTGATGCGCTCACTGCGGTCGCCGGCCCGCCAGGCCACGCTCAAGGCGACAGCCACGGCGGCGGATTCGACCAGGGCGAACAGCGGAGCGAACACATTCCCCTGCCACGCACCCAGGCCGGCCGTTGCCAGCACCAGCGCCACCAGAACCACGATCAAGCGACGCAGACCGCGCCGGCTGAGCGTGCGATTGGGCTTGAGCCACATCGTCACGCAGGGCAAGCCGGCGGTAGCTGGTCGAAGCACGATCATGGGGACCCGGCGTGCCTGGAACGCTGGAATGATAGGCCGCGGCGAGGCGGTGGGCAAGAATGTCGCACCCCGATGATCTGGATCAGCCCCGTGCGCCGCCTCGAGTGCCGGCCCGGCGACACCCTCGCCGGCCCCCAGGCGGCGCCGCGATCCGCTCGCTTCCGCGACGGCCCGGCGTACAATCCGCGCTTCCCCTCCGCCACCGCGGATCCTCGCGACCTGCCCGTGACCCAGCCCATCCTCAGCCCCGAACTCCCCGTCGACAACATCCCCGCACGCGCACGCATCACCGCCGCCTGGCTGCGCGACGAAACCGAAGCCGTCAACGACCTGCTCGCCCAGGCCACCCTGCCGCCCGCCGAACGCGAGCAGGTGATCGACCTCGCCGCCGGCCTGGTCGCCCGCGTGCGCGTGCGCGCGAAGGACCAGAGCGCGGTCGAATCCTTCATGCGCCAGTACGACCTGTCCTCCGAGGAAGGCGTGCTGCTGATGTGCGTAGCCGAGGCGCTGCTGCGCATCCCCGACAAGGCCACCGCCGACAAGCTGATCCGCGACAAGCTGGGCGAGGCCGACTGGAAGAAGCACCTGGGCCAGAGCGAGTCGCTGTTCGTCAACGCCTCCACCTGGGGCCTGATGCTCACCGGCCGCCTGGTGAACCTGGCCGAGGAGACCCGCCACGACTTCACCGGCGCGCTGAAGCGGCTGGTCGGCCGCGCCGGCGAACCGGCGATCCGGCTGGCGGTGCGCCAGGCGATGCGCATCATGGGCCACCAGTTCGTGATGGGGCAGACCATCGACGAGGCGCTGGACCGCTGCGCGAAGAAGGAATACGCGGTGTACCGCTACTCCTACGACATGCTGGGCGAGTCCGCGCTCACTGCCGAGACCGCCGAGCGCTACCAGGAGGACTACCGCCGCGCGATCGCCGCGCTCGGCGCGCGCGGCCCGTTCGCCAACCATACCGATGCCCCCTCGATCTCGGTGAAGCTGTCCGCGCTGCACCCGCGCTACGAGGTGGCCAAGCGCGAGCTGGCCCGGCGCCAGCTCACCGAAAAGCTGCTGGAACTGTCGCAGCTCGCCATGAAGCACGGCATCGCGCTGTCGGTCGACGCCGAGGAGGCCGACCGCCTCGAACTGTCGCTGGACATCATCGGCGACGTCTTCATGCACCCCTCGCTGGCGGGCTGGAACGGCCTGGGCATCGTGGTGCAGGCGTACTCCAAGCGCACCCCGTTCGTGATCGACTGGTTGATCGAGACCGCGCGCAGCAGCGGCCGCCGCTGGTACGCGCGCCTGGTCAAGGGCGCCTACTGGGACGCCGAGATCAAGCGCGCGCAGGAGCAGGGCCTGGCCGGCTACCCGGTATACACGCGCAAGCCGAACACCGACGTGTCCTACCTCGCCTGCGCGCGCAAGCTGTTCGATGCCGGCAGCGAATTCATCTACCCGCAGTTCGCCACCCACAACGCGCACACCATCGCCGCCGTGCACCACATCGCACACGGCCGGCCGTTCGAGTTCCAGCGCCTGCACGGCATGGGCACCGATCTGTACGCCGAGGTGATCGGCAAGGACAACCTCAACGTGCCGTGCCGCGTGTACGCGCCGGTGGGCACGCACGAGGACCTGCTGCCGTACCTGGTGCGCCGCCTGCTCGAGAACGGCGCCAACACCAGCTTCGTCAACCGCGTGGTGGACGAGACGCTGCCGGTGCGCGAGCTGGTCGCCGACCCGTGCGAGACGGTGCGCCGCTTCGCCTCCATTCCCCACCCGCGCATCCCGCTGCCGGTCAATCTCTACGGTGAGAATGCCGCGCTGGCGCAGCATCCGAATTTTGTTTCCAGGAAGAATTCCATGGGCGTCAACTTCTCCAACGACAACGAACTGAAGGCGATGGCCGACGCGGTCAACGCGAACGCCGGCCCGTGGACCGCCGGCCCGCTGGTGCCGGGCGCCGCCGCCAGCGGCCCGACCGTGCAGGTGACCAACCCGGCCGACCGCCGCCAGGCCGTCGGCCGCTACGTCAGCGCCGACGGCGCCACCGTCGACAAGGCGCTGGCCAACGCGGTCGCCGCCCAGCCCGGCTGGGATCGCCTGCCCGCGGCCAGCCGCGCCGCGATCCTCGAACACGCCGCCGAGCAGCTCGAGGCACGCCGCGGCGAGTTCATCGCGCTGTGCGTGCGCGAGGCCGGCAAGAGCCTGCCCGACGCGATCGCCGAGATCCGCGAGGCCGCCGACTTCCTGCGCTACTACGCCGCGATGGCACGCCGCCTGTTCGGCCAGCCCGAGCAGCTGCCCGGCCCCACCGGCGAGAGCAACCAGCTGTTCCTCAACGGCCGCGGCGTGTTCGTCTGTATCAGCCCGTGGAACTTCCCGCTGGCGATCTTCCTCGGCCAGGTCAGCGCCGCGCTGGCCGCCGGCAACAGCGTGATCGCCAAGCCGGCCGAGCAGACTTCGCTGATCGGCCATGCCGCGGTGAAGCTGCTGCACGAGGCCGGCGTGCCGCTCGACGTGCTGCAGTACCTGCCCGGCGACGGCGCCACCGTGGGCGCCGCGCTGACCCGCGACCCGCGCGTGGCCGGCGTCGCGTTCACCGGCTCCACCGAGACCGCCTGGGCGATCAACCGCGCGCTGGCCGCGCGCAACGCGCCGATCGCCGCGCTGATCGCCGAGACCGGCGGCCAGAACGCGATGATCGCCGACTCCTCCGCGCTGCCCGAGCAGATCGTCAAGGACGTGATCGCCTCCGCATTCCAGTCCGCCGGCCAGCGCTGCTCGGCCGCGCGGGTGCTGTTCGTGCAGGAGGACATCGCCGACAAGGTCACCGCGATGCTGGCCGGCGCGATGGGCGAGCTGAAGGTGGGCGACCCGGGCCAGCTCTCCACCGACGTGGGCCCGGTGATCGACGAGGACGCGAAGAAGATCCTGGTCGACCACGCCGCGCGCATGGACAAGGAGGCGAAGAAGATCGGCGAGGTCGCGCTCGATCCGGCGGCCACCGGCCACGGCACCTTCTTCGCCCCGCGCGCCTACGAGATCGGTTCGCTGGCCACGCTGACCCGCGAGGTGTTCGGCCCGGTACTGCACGTCGTCCGCTGGAAGGGCAGCGAGCTGGCCCAGGTGGTCGAGCAGATCAATGCCACCGGCTACGGCCTCACCCTGGGCGTGCACAGCCGCATCAACGACACCGTCGACTACATCGCCAGCCACGCGCGCGTGGGCAACTGCTACGTCAACCGCAACCAGATCGGCGCGGTGGTCGGCGTGCAGCCGTTCGGCGGCGAGAACCTCTCCGGCACCGGCCCCAAGGCCGGCGGCCCGCACTACCTGCTGCGCTTCGCCGGCGAACGCACGCTCACCGTCAACACCACGGCGGCCGGCGGCAACGCGTCGCTGCTCACCATCGGGGAGTAAGGCCGGATCCGGGAGAGCATGCCTCCCTCTCCCCAAGCTGTGCTTGGGGAGAGGCCGGGGTGAGGGGAAAGCTCTTCGGCATTGCCATGCCGCCGACGCAGCGAGTACGTTTCGAGCCATTGCACGGAGCGTTGGCATGGCAAAGCAGAGAAAAGGGCAAACCGAGTTCACCCGCTGGATGGGACCATTGCTCGATTGCCTGCGCGCGCTCGGCGGTTCGGCCAAGCCGCAGGAAGTGTCCCGCTGGATTGCACGCGAACTGCACCTTCCGCCCGAGATCACAGAGCCCACCATCAAGTCGGGCGCCAATCGCTTCCACAACCAGGTGCAGTGGGCGCGCCAGTATCTGGTGTGGCAGGGCCTGCTGGACGACGGTAGACGCGGCACCTGGACGTTGAGCCCGCTGGGTTGGAAGACCCGCCTCGACGAAAACGCCGCACGAACCATCTTCCTCGACCGGGTAAAGACCTACCAAGCCGAGCGCAAGCACGCGACAACGGAACCTCACGCCGAACCTGAGCTGACCGACACTGAGCCACCCGAGGAGTCGCAAGATCTCGGTTTGCTCGACATCCTCAAGTCCTTGCCGCCTTACGGCTTCGAGCTGATCTGCGGCCGCCTGCTGCGCGAGCACGGGTTCGAGGAAGTCGAGGTCACCCAGCGTTCGCGCGACGGCGGCATCGATGGCTACGGCCTGCTGCGCCTGAGCCCGTTCGTGAGTCTGCGCGTGGCGTTCCAGGCCAAGCGCTACAGGGACACCGTCACGCGCAGCGCAGTGGGCGAGTTCCGCAATGCCCTGCTCGGCCGCGCCGAGAAAGGCGTGTTCATCACCACCGGCCGCTTCACCCAGGACGCCGAGGTCGAAGCGACGCGCGATGGCGTGGTGCCGATCGAGCTGATCGACGGCGAGCAACTGGTCGAACTGTTCCAGGACAAGCTGATCGGCGTGAAGCCGAAGACGGTCTACGAGATCGACCACCCCTTCTTCGACGAATTCCGTCGCGAATCCTGAGCAAAACACCATGACCGACGCGCCAAATGTCGACCTCGCCAGCACCTTGCGACGCCTGCGCGAAGCCCAGGCGCGTGACCCGCTGCCCGACTGGCGCACCCGCGCCCGGCGCCTGCATGCGCTGCGGGCGCTGATCGCCGACCATCGCGCGGAGATCGCCGCGGCGATCCACGACGATTTCGGCAACCGCCCGCGCGAGGAGACCGAGCTGCTGGAGATCTTCCCCAGCCTGTCGGCGGTGCGCCACGCGCTGCGCCACGGCCGGCGCTGGATGAAGCCGAGGCGGCGGCTGGCCGACTGGCCGTTCCTGCCCGCGCGCACCGAACTGCGACCGCAACCACGCGGCGTGGTCGGCATCATCGTGCCCTGGAACTACCCACTGTTCCTGGCGGCCGGTCCGCTGGTCGACGCGCTGGTCGCCGGTAACCGCGCGATGCTGAAGATGAGCGAGTACACGCCGCGCTTCTCCGCGCTGTTCGCGGAACTGGTGGCGTGGCATTTCCCGGCCGACGAAGTACTGGTGGTGAACGGCGACGCCGCCGTGGGCCAGGCCTTCGCCGCCCTGCCGTTCGACCACCTGCTGTTCACCGGCTCCACCACGGTGGGCCGCCACGTGATGCGCGCGGCCGCGGCCAACCTCACCCCGGTGACGCTGGAACTGGGCGGCAAGTCGCCGGCGATCATCGGCCCCGGCGCACGTTTCGAGCACGCGGTGGAACGCATCGTGCTCGGCAAGCTGGTCAACGCCGGGCAGACCTGCGTCGCGCCGGACTATGTGCTGCTGCCGCGCGCGCGCATGACCGAGTTCATCGATGCAGCCAGGCACGTGGCGGCGCGGATGTATCCGCCATCCGCACCGGGCACGCCCTACGCCAGCATCGCTTCCGACCGCCAGTACCGGCGCCTGGTCGTGCTGCGCGACGACGCCGTGGCCGCCGGCGCACGCGCGCATGTGCTGGACACGCTCGGCGACGACCCGGCGAACCGCCGGCTTTCGCCGCTGCTGCTGAGCGAGGTCGGCGACCACATGGCGGTGATGCAGGACGAAATCTTCGGCCCGCTGCTGCCGCTGGTGCCGTACGACTCGCTGGACGAGGCGATCGCCTACGTGACGGCCCGCCCGCATCCGCTGGGCCTGTATCTGTTCGAACAGGACAGCGCCCTGGTCGACCACGTGCTGACGCGCACCGTGGCCGGCGGCGTCACCGTCAACGACACGCTGCTCCATTTTGCCCAGCACAACCTGCCGATCGGCGGCGTCGGCGCCTCCGGCATGGGCGGCTACCACGGCGAGGCCGGCTTCCGCACCTTCTCGCATCTGAAGCCGGTGTTCCGCCAGGCGCGCTGGAACGGTGCCGGCCTGCTCAACCCGCCCTACGGCGCACGCTTCCGGCGCATGCTCGACCTGCTGCTGCGCCGCGGTTGAAATCCCTTGCACAAAAAAACCTCCCCGCCGAAGCGGGGAGGTTTCACTTGCACGATTACGACACGCCGGGCGTCAGAACTTGTACGTCGCCGACAGGCCGAGCAGGTTGCCGTAGTCGTCGAAGTTGCCGGTGACCACGTCGCCCGTGGAGCTGGTGCTGTTGATGTGCGCCTGGTTCACGAAGATGTGCGCATACGAGGCGTTGATCTCGAAACGGTCGCTCGCCTTGTAGCCGATGCCCACCGTCGCCAGCTTGCGGGTGGAATCCGGCACGCGCACGTCGCGCACCGCGTTGTAGGTCGGCGTGGTGTCGACCGCGATGCCCGCGCGCAGCGTGACCTTGTCGTTGAGGTAGTAGTCGCCGCCGATCGAAGCGTAGACCGTGTTGCGCCAGTTGAACGTCTCGAATGTGTCGGGCTGCGCCGGGTTGCCGTACTTGACGCGCAGTTCCTTGAACACGTCCCACTTGGTGTAGGCAAAGTCGATGCCCAGGCCGAACTTCTCCGCCTGGTGCCAGTAGCTCGCGCTGAACACGGCCGGCGTGGTGAAGCCGGCGGTGCCGGTGGTGTGGGCGAACGGCGGGATCGAACTGGCCAGCGCCGGATTGGCGAGCAGCAGGTTGTAGCCCGGCGTGGTGGTGAAGTTGCCGGTGCCCTCGAGGCGATGGCTGATCTTGGAACGGTAGTTCAGCGCCAGCTTGTCGTTCGGCGTGAGCTTCCAGAAAGCGCCGACCTGGTAGCCGTAGGCCCAATCGTCGCCCTTGATGCGGGCGAAGCCATCCACGCCCTGTGGCGTCACCGCCGCCACGCCGGCCGCGGCGGCCTGGCCCTGCTGCACGGCCTGCTGGATCATGGCGGCAGCCGTCGCCGGCGGAATCTTGCCGGCGGCAGCCGCAGCCTGGATCTGCGCGACACCGGCGGCAGTCTTCGCCGCGATGCCCTGCTGGATGCCCAGGCCCACGGCGTTGAAGTTGATCGCGCTGGTCAGCTCGGCCGAGGTGCGCTGCGCAATCGCGCTCACGCCCAGGGCAAAAGTGTCGGTCACGTCGTACGACGCCGAGAGGGTGGCATCGAGCGACTGGAACTTGGACTTGACGCCGTTGTAGCGGCCCACCCAGTCGCGGTCGTACTCGGTCTGGAAACCGAACGGGACCGAGAAGCCGAAGCCCAGGTGCACCTTGTCCGAGACCTTGCTGGACAGGAACAGCGCCGGCACCGGCAGGGTGGTCCCGGCGTCGCCGCCATTGCCGCCGGAGATCGGACGGCCCAGCACGTCGTGCGCGCTGCCGTTGAACTTGGCGCTGAAATTGATGGCGGTGACATCGGCCTGGAAATAGGTACCGTCCAGTTCGGTCATCGCCGCGGGATTGTTTACCACCACCGAGGCATCGCCGCCGGCGGTCGCCGAACCGGCGTAAGCGCGACCCATGCCCTTGGTGCTGTTTTCCTTGAGCTGGAACGCGCTGGCGTCGGCGCTTGCAGGGGCAACCAGCGCACCGACGACCGCGATGCTCAGCGCGGCGAGCGCCAATGGACGGGTTGCGCCCGAAAGGGAACGGAGAGACGTGTGCATCGCATGCTCCTGCATATTGTTGTGCGACTTGGATGGTTATCGGGTGGCTGCAGGTAGGACGCACTGATTCATACACGCGTTTGAACTACCTGCGCGGAACTTAGCCCTCTTGCACAAGATGTTGCAAGTGCGGTCGCAACAAAATACTAACGCGGCTATTGCATGCGGATGGGCAGACTGATCCCGGCGGCGAGGGGGACTGCTACCCTCCCCCGCCGGCGGTCGCCGCCACCCTCCACTGCCCAGCGAGTCGCACCATGCAATGTTTCGTCTATGCCAGCGTGCGCAAGGCCGACAGCTACCTGTGGCTGGCGCAGCGCGACGGCTTCGACCCGCTGCCCGAACCGCTGGCCCTGCTGCTGGGCGAATTGCGCTTCGTGATGGAGGTGCAGCTGGACGAGCAGCGCAAGCTGCCGGTCGAGGATGCCCTCCAGGTGCTCGAGCACCTGCGCACGCAGGGCTGGCACCTGCAACTGCCGCCGCAGGAGACCCTCGCCAGCGCCAACCATCCCGCGTATACCCATTCCCCGCGGGACGATCGGGACGATTGAATCGCGCGCCATGCCGCCGCATGCGGCAAGGGGGGGCCAAGTCGAGCGTTAACGCTTGGTTACCGCCTGCATCTCCAACGATTTCTATACTGTCCCCATGAACCAGCCCAAATCGCGCCGCCGCCCGCCCCTCCTGCACGCCCTCGCCTGGTTCGTACCGGGGTTGATCGCGGTCGCCGCCGCCGGGCTGGCCAGCCATCCGCTGACCCTGATCCCGCTGCTGCTGGCCAATGCGCTGACCATGGCGGCGATCTGCCACGCGATCGGCTTCGATCCCGAGCCCAGCTTCGGTCGCACCGTGCTGCGCCGCGGCGCCGCCCACCTGGTGATGTTCACCGGCTACACCGCGCTGGTTTTCGTGCTGGTGGCGTGGCCGATGCTGCAGCTGACCCATGGGGCCAGCCTCAGCGCGGCGCTGGCGCTGGCCGCGGCGATGGTGCTGGCGCTGGTGGCGCTGTGGCGGCTGTGGCCGGCGTTCGGACTGGTGTTCGTGTGGGACGACGCCTATCCGAGCCAGCGCGACGGCTCGTGGATCTTCACCGCCACCCTGCGCAGCATCGCGTTCGGTCGCCACCTGTCGCGCGAGGAACGCTTCTTCAGCCACTTCCTGCCGGCCGCGTTCGCGCTGTTGGTGCTGGCCTTCGGCGCGATCGCGCTGACCGGGCTGTACGGCGTGCTGCCGCCGGAGCCGCGCATCGCCGCGCTGGCGATCTACGGCGTGGTGCTGCTGCCGCTGGGCTGCCTGGTCATCGCCAACCGCACCCTGCGCGCCCTGCTGTGCGAGCGGCACCAGCCGCGCCGGCGCGGCGACCATGACCCGCGCGCCGCCGCGCCGCGCCCGGTGCTGAGCGAGCAGGAACGCGCCGCCGGCACGCCCGAGCAGGCCGCCGCGCTGCTGGCCGCGATCCGCGGCGGCGACGTCGAGCGCGCGCTGGCGCTGGTCGAGGCCGGCGCCGACCCGGATACCGCGCCGCTCGCCGACGACCGCGACCAGCGCCCGGCGCTGATGCTGGCCGCGCTGCTGCCCGATACCCGCCTGCTGCGCGCGCTGATCGCCAGGGGCGCCGACGTGAACCGTGCCAGCGGCGGCATCACCCCGCTGCTGGCCGCCACCCGCGACAGCTGGCACGGCCGCGCCGAGGCGGTGCTGACCCTGCTCGCCAACGGCGCCAGCCCGCTGGTCACCGACGCCGAAGGCAACACCCCGCTGCACGGCGCCGTGCTCAGCGCCGATGCCGGCGTGACGGCGATGCTGCTGGACGCCGCCGCGCCGATCGATGCGCTGAACAAGGCCGGCGTCAGCCCGCTGGCCACCGCCTGCCGCGCCGCCAACTGGCCGCTGGTGAAATTCCTGCTCGAGCGCGGCGCCAAGCCGGCGCCGGCCGCCGGCGGCGAGCCGGCACTGGTCGCCGCCGCCGGCATCGCCGACGACGACGCCGACGGGGTCAGGCTGCTGCTCAAGCAGCGCGCCGCGGTCAATGCGGTGGACGCGCGCAAGCGCAGCGCGCTGCTCGCCGCCGCCGCCGAGGGCCACGAACAGATCGTCCGCGCGCTGTGCGCCGCCGGCGCCGACGTCAACCTGGCCGACCGCCACGGCAGCACCGCGCTGATGGAAGCGGCACGCGCCGGCGCCGGCGGCATCGTGCAGCTGCTGGCCGAGGCGGAGGCCGACGCCAGCGCACGCGACAGCCACGGCCGCGACGCGCTCACCCTGGCCTGCCAGTCGCCGCACGCCCATGTCGAGACGGTGCGCGCGCTGCTCGCGCTGGGTGCCGATCCGAAGGCCGCCGGCGGCGACGGCCGCAGCGCGCTCGACCACGCCGCCGCCGCGGGCCGCTGGGACCTGGTCGCCCTGCTCGACCCCGACACGCCGCTGCCGGCCAGCCTCAGCCAGGACGTGCTGGCCGAGGGCAGCGACACGCCCGCCCACCTGCTCGACGCGCTGCGCTTCGGCCACTGGGCGATCGTCTCGGGCTTCGCCGAACGCGTGCGCGAATGGCCGCAGCCGCAACTGGCACAGCTTTACCTGGACCTGGCCGCACCCGGCCTGGCCGCCGCCCGCCGCTGGCTGCTCGATCACGGCCTCGACGCCGAGGCACGGCTGGAGACGCCGCGCACCGACGACCCCGACACCGCCGACGCGCCGGCGCTGCCGCCGCTCGGCCAGCGCCTGTTCGACGCCCTGCTGCCGGCATTGCCGGATGCGACCGAGGCGCTGGAGGATCTGCTGCAAGCCGGCGCCAGCCCGGCCGGCGCCGGCTTGCTGGCGCGGGCGCTGGCCCAGTTGGGCGGCGCGGCGCAGGGCACCGCCTTGCCGCTGCAACTGCTCGAGCGCGGCGCCGACCCGTTCGGCCCGGACCCGCGCGGGCGCACCCCGCTGCAGCTCGCCGCGGCCCACGCCCAGCCCGCATTGCTGCAGGCCCTGCTGGCGCGCGGCTGCGATCCGAACACGCGCGACCGCGACGGCCGTACGCCGCTGTTCGCCGCGCTGGAACACGGTGCGCAGGCGCTGCCGCTGGCGCGCGCGCTGATCGCCCACGGCGCCAACCCCGAAGCCGCCGACGCGAACGGCGAGACGCCGCTGGGACTGGCGCTGGAACTGCCGGCGGTGGAGCGCTGGCTGGACTGGCGCGACTGGCCGCGGCCGCACCGCCCGCTGCGCGCCACCGACCTGCCGGCCGCGGCCTCGGCCGGCGCCCTCGCCTCGGTGCAGCGCCTGCTGGAGCTGGGCTTCGCCGTGGACACCCGCGACGAGCAGGGCGCCTCGGCCCTGCTGCGCGCCTGCGGTGCCGGGCACCGCGAGGTCGCCGCCTGCCTGCTCGACGCCGGCGCCGATCCCTCGCTGGCCGCGCACAGCGGTGTGACGCCGCTGGCCGCCGCGGTCGCCGCCCGGCGCGAAGCGCTGGTGGCATTGCTGCTGCAACACCAGGTAACCGTCGACCAGCGCCTGCCGAACGAAGCCACCGCGCTGATGGTGGCCGCCGCGATGGGCTACCCGGAAATCGCCGAGCAGTTGCTCGACGCCGGCGCCGACGTCAATGCGGCCGACGGCGCCGGCCGCAGCGCGCTGCACGCCGCCGCGCAGTTCGGCTTCGAGCACAACGACAGCCTGCGCGCACGCCGCCTGTTCGACAGCCTGCTCAAGCACGGCGCCGACATCAACCACGCCGACAGCGAAGGCAAGACCCCGCTGCTGCTGCTGCTGGGCGCGCAGCTGCGCCCCGGCAGCGCCTGCGACGCCACGCATATCGGCGCGCTGGTGCCGCCGCTGCTGGAGGCCGGCGCCAAGGTCGGCCACGCCGACCAGCGCGGCGTCACCGCGCTGCACGCCTGCGCGATGCACGCGCTGCTGCCGCCGGCGCGCGTGCTGCTGTCGCGCGGCGCCGACCGCGGCGCGGTGGACGCGTTCGGCCGCACTGCCGCCGAAGTGGCGCGGCACCTGGGCTACGTCGACATCGCGCACGAGCTGTCCACGCGCAGCAACGCGATCCCCAGCGTGCGGCAGACCCTGCGTCAGCCGGCCCAGCCGGCCGAATAGGCTTCCGCCACGGCGTCATCCTCCGCCGCCGCAGCCGTCGCCGCGGCGTGGCGCCAGCGCAGCGAGCGCCACGCATCCAGCACCTGCGACGTGGCGATCTCGTCCACGCGCCGCACCACCGGCAGGCCGCCCAGCACCACCACGTCGCTGCCCGCGCCGCTGCGCGGCGTCCACAGCCGCGGCGAGCGGGAGCCCATCAGCACCACCAGCGGGCAGCCCATGGCCGCGGCCAGGTGTCCCGGCCCGGTATCCACCGAGACCATGCTGTGCGCGACCTCGAGCAGGGCCTTGAGGCGGCCGAGCGGCAGCGCCGCGGCAGCGATCCGGGGCAGCCCCCGGCCCACGGTCGACATCAGCGCATCGAGGTAGCTCGCCTCGGCCGGCGAGCCGCAGAACAGCACCTGCGCGTGAGGCAGCTGGCGTCCGATGGCGCGCGCCAGCGCCGCCCAGCACGACGCCGGCCACGACTTGTCGTCATCCCCGGCGGCACGCACCCCGTTCCAGCGCATCGTGCGCTTGTTGGCGGGCTGCAGCAGCACCAGCGGGCGGCCCGCCAGGCCGTGCGCCCGCAGCCACGCATCGCCATCGGCGCGCTCGGCCGCGCTGGCCCGCAGCTGCGGCGCGGCCGGCACCGGCGTCGCCAGCGGCGCACAGGAGGCGCGGAACGCCGGCGGCGTGGTGTCGCCGAAACGCAGCAGCATGTCGACCCAGTGCTCGTCCGCGATCTCCGGCATGTCCTCGATGAACGTGCAATGGCCGGCGCTCACCCCGGCCAGCGCCAGCATCGGGCGCACCTTGGTCCGCGTGCGCTCCAGCGGTTCGCTGATGTACAGCGGCGCGCCGCGCAGGCGCCGCAGCGCCAGCGCCGCGCGCCAGCGCCGCGGGCGCATCCACAGCGGCCCGTACTGCGAGTCCAGGGGAATGCACCCGGCCACCTCGGGCGCCGCCGAATACAGCACGGGCGGCCAGTCCCCCAGCGCCAGCAGCCGGCACGGCCGGCCGTAGCGCAAATGCAGTTTGTGCAGCAACGGCTGCAGCAGGACGGTGTCGCCAAGCCGGCCGAAGCGGATCACCACGGGGCCTGCAGCAGGTCGGTTATCGGGGAGCATGCTGCCGGGCAACGCCGGAGCCGGCGACCGGTTGACACACGCCCGGCGCCCTTGCCCTCCGCGACGCGGACGATCCCGCTCAGTCGCCGTCGGCCAGCGGCACTCCGGCGTCGCGCTGGCGCTCGCGTTCCGCGCTGCGCTCGGCATCCGCCTCGAACAGCCGCTGCAGGTCGATCATCGCCTCGCGGGTGCTCTGCATCAGCTTGGTCTCGTCGTCGTAGACCAGCGCCTGCTTCTTCAGCAGGTCCTCGTCGTAGCGGCGGAAGCGCTCGACCCGGTCGGCCGCCAGCTCGTGCGGCAGGCCCAGCGCCTCCAGCGTCTTGCGGGTCATCTTGAGGCTGGAGTGGAAGGTCTCGCGGATCGGCTCCTCCACGCCCATGTCCATCAGCCGGAACACGTGCTGGCGGTTGCGCGCGCGGGCGATGATCTTCAGGTGCGGGTACTGCCGCCGCACCAGCCGGGCGGTGCGCAGGTTCGCCTCCGGATCGTCGGTGGCCAGCACGAACACCTCGGCCCTCTCGGCCTGCGCTGCGCGCAGCAGCTCTGGCCGCGCCGGGTCGCCGAAGAACAGGTTGATGTTGCCGAAGCGGCGCGACTGGTCCACCTGCTCGGCCGAATGCTCCAGCGCCACGAACGGGATGCCCTGCGCGCGCAGCACCCGGGCGATGATCTGGCCGACCCGGCCGAAGCCGGCGATGATCACCCGCGGTGTGTCGGCCTCGATCGTGTCGAACTCGCGCACCGGCTTCTTCGGCTTCACGTTCAGCGCCTTCGCCGCCAGCACCACCAGCAGCGGGGTCAGCGCCATCGTGAGGGTGAGCGCCAGCACCAGCACATCGTGCTGGGCCGTGCCGACCAGGCGCTGTTCGGCCGCCTGCTTGAGCACCACGAAGGCGAACTCGCCGCCGCAGGCCAGCAGCACCACCAGGCGCAGCGTGTCCGAACGGTTGAGCCCGCCCAGCAGCCGTCCCAGCGGCCACAGCAGCACGCTCTTCAGCAGCAGCAGCGCCGCCACCAGCCCCAGCAGCAGGCCCGGCCGGTGCAACAGCAGCGAGATGTCCATCGACATGCCGACGCTGATGAAGAACAGCCCCAGCAGCAGGCCCTTGAACGGCTCGATGTTGGATTCGATCTCGTGCCGGTACTCCGAATCGGCCAGCAGCACGCCGGCGAGGAACGCGCCCAGCGTGGCGGAAACCCCGGCCATCTCCATCAGCAGGGCCACGCCCATCACCACCAGCAGCGCGGTGGCGGTGAACACCTCCACCGAATCCGCGCGCGCCACGAAGCGGAACACCGGCCGCAACAGGTAGCGGCCGCCGACCACCACCGCCACGATCACGCCGGTGGTGCGCAGCAGCGCGACCAGGTCGAAACTCTGCGCCCCCGCCGCCGACGCCAGCAGCGGCACCGCGGCGATCAGCGGAATCGCCGCCAGGTCCTGGAACAGCAGGATCGCGAACACCTGGCGGCCGTAGGCCGAACCGGCCTCCTTGCGCTCGGCCAGGATCTGCAGGCCGAACGCGGTGGACGACAGCGCCAGGCTGCCGCCGACCACCGCCGCGCCCTTGCCGGGCAGGCCGAACAGGAAATACGCCGCCGCACCGATCGCCACGCTGCAGCTGAGCACCTGCAGCAGACCCATGCCGAACACCGCGCGGCGCATCACCCACAGGCGCTGCGGCGACAGCTCCATGCCGATCACGAACAGCATCAGCACCACGCCGAACTCGGAGATCGCGGCGACCCCCGCGGTATCGCTGACCAGGCCCAGCAGCTGCGGGCCGATCGCCACGCCGGCGATCAGGTAGCCGAGCACCGCGCCGAGCCGGAAACGCTTGGTCAGCGGCACCGCGATCACCGTGGCGAGCAGGAACACCACCGCGGTCTGCAGGAAATGATGGCTGTCCACGCGCGGGCCGCTCCGGTCGGGGTATGGCCGATTATTCCACGCCGCGGACGCACCCACGGCAACCACGCCGCGTTTCCACGACGGGGTTGCCGAAAAAGATCGGGCCCGCGCGCGGCGGGCCCGATCTGCATGCAGGCGCAACGTGCCGCTTACGGCTTCGGCGCGTCCTTCAGCCCGCGGTTTTCCAGCATCGGCTCGATCTGCGGATCCTGGCCGCGCCAGTCGCGGTACATCTTCGCCAGCTCCTCGGTGTTGCCGCGCGAGAGCACCATCGCGCGGAAGCGGTCGCCGTTCCCGCGGGTCAGGCCGCCGTGCTCCTTGAAGCCCACGAACGCGTCGTCGGCCAGCATCTGCGTCCACAGGTAGGCGTAGTAGCCGGCCGCGTAGCCGTTGCCCCAGATGTGCTGGAAGTAGCTGGAGCGGTAACGCGGCGGCACGTAGCCGAGGTCGATGCCGTCCTTCTTCAGCGCGGCGGCCTCGAACCGGTCGGCGTCCTGCAGCGGCGCGTCGGCGCCGAGCATGTGCCAGTTCATGTCGAGCAGGGCGGCGGCGACCAGCTCGGTCATGTCGTAGCCCTTGTTGAACTTGCCGGCCTTCTTCACCTTGTCGACCAGCGCCTGCGGCATCGGCGCGCCGGTCTGGTAGTGCTTGGCGTAGTTGGCGAATATCTTCGGGTCGGTAGCCCAGTGCTCGTTGAACTGCGACGGGAACTCGACGAAGTCGCGCGCGGTGGCGGTGCCGGACAGGGTCGGGTACTGCTCGTCGGCGAAGATGCCGTGCAGCGCATGGCCGAACTCGTGGAACATGGTGACCACGTCGTCGAACGAGAGCAGCGCCGGCTGGCCCGCGGCCGGCTTGGCGAAGTTGGCCACGTTGAAGATCACCGGCCTGGTGCCGAGCAGCTTCGACTGCTGCACGAAGTTGTCCATCCAGGCGCCGCCGTTCTTGTTGTCGCGCTTGAAGTAGTCGCAATAGAACAGCGCCAGCGAGCTGCCGTCCTTGTCGAACACCTCGAACACGCGCACGTCCGGCTGGTACACCGGGATGTCGTGGCGTTCCTTGAAGGTCAGCCCGTACAACTGGTTGGCGGCGTAGAACACGCCGTTCTGCAGCACGTTGTCCAGCTCGAAGTACGGCTTGATCTGGCTGGCGTCGAGGTCGTACTTCGCCTTGCGCACCTGCTCGGCGTAGAAGTTCCAGTCCCACGGCGCCAGCTTGAAGCCGCCGTGCTGCTTGTCGATCAGCGCCTGGATGTCGCCCGCCTCGGCCTGCGCGCGGGCGGTGACCGCGGGCACCAGGTTCTGCATGAACTTCAGCGCCGTCTCCGGCGTCTTCGCCATCTGGTCGTCCAGCTTCCACGCGGCGTAGTCGGGATAGCCGAGCAGCTTCGCCTGCTCGGCGCGGATCTGCGCCAGCCGCTCGATCGTCTTGCGGGTGTCGCTGGCGTCGCCCTTTTCGGCGCGGTTCCACGACGCCTCGAACAGCGCCTGGCGGGTGTCGCGGTCGGTGAGGTCCTGCAACCCGGGCTGCTGGGTGGTGTTCTGCAGGGTCAGCACGTACTTGCCGTCCTGCTTGCGGTCCTTGCCGGCCTGCGCGGCGGCAGCCAGTTCGGCGTCGGACAGGCCGGCCAGCTTCGCCCTGTCGGCGACCACCGGCGCGGCGTCCCGGGTGGCGGCCAGCAGCTTGTTGGTGAACGCGGTGCTCAGCGTGGACTCTTCCTTGTTGAGGTCCTTCAGCTTCGCCTTGTCGGCATCGGACAGCTTGGCGCCGGCATGCACGAAGTTCTTGTAGACCACCTCGACCAGCCGGGCGGATTCCGGATCGAGCCTGAGCGTGTCGCGCTGGTTGTAGATCGCCTCGACGCGCTGGAACAGCTTGCCGTTGAGGTGGATCGCATCCTGGTGCGCGGCCAGCCTCGGCGCCTCGTCTTCCTGCACCTTCTGCAGTGCGTCGTCGGTATTGGCGCCGGTGACCGCGCCGAACACCGCCATCACGCGATTCAGCATGGCGCCGGATTTCTCCATCGCCACGAAGGTGTTCTCGAACGTGGGCGCCGCCGGGTCGTTGGCGATCTTCTCGATCTCGGCCAGGTGCTGCCGCATGCCCTCCTCGATCGCGGGCTGGTAGTCGGCATCCTTGATCCGGTCGAACGGCGGCGCCTGGAACGGCAGCGTGCTGGCACTGTAGAACGGGTTGCTGGTCATCGCGGGGGCGGCCGGGGCGGTGGTGCCGGCGCTGGCCGCCGAGGCGGCCGGCGCGGGCGAGTTGGCGGCTCCGTTCGGCTGCTGCGAGCAGGCGGCCAGAGCCATCGTGGTGGCGATCACAATCGTGCGCAAACGGAACATCGGAGATCCCTGGGTGGCGTGCCCTTCGCCGGGCGCGGGTAGTCGAGGCTGTCGACTGTACCGACAGCGCGGGCACTTTCCAAACCGGGCGCGGCGCGGCGTATCAGGCGGCGCGCAGGTCGCGCAGCTGCCACGCCGCGCCGATCAGCAGGTACAGCCGGTGGCGCACCACGCTCATCGGCAGGTCGGTGACCAGGTCCACGTCGGTGCGCAGGTCGGCGACCCGCGCACTCGCCTGTGCCGCCGGATCGGTGGCGCCGAGGCTGCCGTCCACCGCATCCGGATCGGGCTGCGCCGCGCGCCAGCGCTGGAACAGGGCATCGTCGCGCAAGGCCTGCTGCAGTGCCGCAGCGAAGTCGTTCGGGCCGGCGCCGTCGTAGGCAAAGCGCGGATCGCCGCCGCGCGCGTGGGCCAGGTCGGCGATCGAGAGGTAGTAGTGGTTGCGGGCCATGGCGTCTCCGGTGTTCGGGCAGGCGGTTATCCCAGCATGCCGGATGTGAAGTTCAGTCCAACGCCGCCACGGCAGCACGCAGCCGGTCGGCCGCCTGCGCCGGCGCCACGCCGTGCGGCAGCACGCCCAGGCACGGCGCCGGCAGCAGTTCGCGCAGGGTGGCCAGGTTTTCCTCCGGCGCGTCCATCGCCGGGTCGACGCGGTTGCCAATCCAGCCGAGCAGCCGGCAGCCGTCGGCCACGATCGCCCGCGCGCTGAGCAGGGCGTGGTTGAGACAGCCCAGCCGCATGCCCACCACCAGGATCACCGGCAACCGCCACTGCTTCGCGATGTCCGCTGCCAGCAACCCCGGCGCCAGCGGCACCAGCCAGCCGCCGACGCCCTCGACCACCACGCATTGATGGCCGGCGCTCAATTGATCGAATGCCGCGCGCAGCGGTGCGAGAGAAATCGCCACGCCGTCGTGCGCCGCCGCCAGGTGCGGCGACAGCGGCTCGCGCAGCGCCACCGGGTTGACCAGCGCGTACGGCAGGCTCGCGTCGCCGCCGGCCGCCAGCAGCGCCAGCGCGTCGTCACTACGCAGGCCCTCCGGTGTTTCCATGCAGCCGCTGGCCACCGGCTTCATGCCGCAGGCGCCGCGGCCCGCCGCGCGCAACGCGTGCAGCAGCGTGCACGCTGCGTGGGTCTTGCCGATGCCGGTGTCGGTGCCGGCGACGAACACCGCGCGGCTCATGCCTGCACGCACCGCACGGCGACGGCGCTCCGGCGTGCTCCGGTCAAGTTCACGTGGCGTCTCCCTGTCGATGGCTGCGCGCATAATACGGGCTTTGGCGCCGGACCCATCGCATGTTCGAACTGAAAACCCATGCCTACGCCAGCAAGCGCGAGCACTACGACGACCTGCTGCGGCAGGCGCGCGGCATCCTCGCCGGCGAACGCGACCTGGTCGCAAACGCGGCGAACTTCGGCGCGCTGGTCTACCACAGCCTGCCGCAGGTGAACTGGGCCGGCTTCTACCTGTACGACGGCCACGAGCTGGTGGTCGGCCCGTTCCAGGGCAAGCCGGCGTGCATCCGCATCGCGCTGGGCCGCGGCGTCTGCGGCACCGCCGCGCAGACCCGGCAGACCCAACTGGTGCGCGACGTCAACGCGTTCGCCGGGCATATCGCCTGCGACGCCGCCTCGCAGTCGGAGATCGTGGTGCCGCTGGTGAAGCCCGACGGCAGCCTGCTCGGCGTATGGGACGTCGACAGCCCGGTCACCGACCGCTTCGACGAGGACGACCGCGCCGGGATGGAAGCGCTGTGCGCGGTGTTCATGGAGGCCACATGCCGCTGACCGCCCTTCGCGAGCGGGC
>NZ_LVJR01000008.1 GCF_001617365.1 Rhodanobacter sp. FW104-R8 | reverse complement strand
TCGCCAGCACATGGATGTGCTGTCGAAAAGCCCGGCCTCGACTCACGGACTTGCCGGGCAGGATGCCCGGCAAGCACCAAGCGGGGTGGCCTTCTCTTTTGGTTACTTTTCTCTTGGCCAAGCAAGAGAAAAGTGACTCGCGCGCCGAAGGCGCACGAAAGCTCTTCGCTTCGCCCTGAAAGCATCGCCCGCCAGTGGGCTCCTACCCGGAGGGGCGAGCGCAGCGAGTCATCCAGCGACTGTGGATACCGAAACCGAAGGCACTGGATGACTCGCTTCGCTCGCCCCTTCGGGGCCATCCTTCGGATGTTCTGCGCGCTTCGCGCTTGTCCAGCTTTCGCTGGAATGACGGCAAAGAAAGCGCTTGCACGGGAAACACGAGCGGCGCTCATTCACCACTCCCCGTGGCAGGCAGTGCCGCCAGCGCCTCGCGCATCTGCGGGCTGTTGGCGATCGCGGTGACCTTGGCCACGTACGACGGATCGGTCGCATAGCCGCCGCGGACCAGGGCCCGCGCGAAGCCGGCGACGTTCTCGCCCTGGCCCAGCGCCCTCGCATAGCGCGGGCTGTCGCTGAGCAGGCGGGCGTAGTCGGCGAACGATTCGGCCGGCGAGCCGTAGGCGCGGAACTGGTCGCGCCGGCGCACCGCCACGCCGTTCTCGTATTCCAGCGTGGGCACGCTGACCTTGTCGCCGTCCCAGCCGCCGCCAGCCTTGATGCCGAACAGGTTGAAGCTGCTGCTGCCGTCGCCATGGCTGGGCAGGTGCCGGCCCCAGCCGGTTTCCAGTGCCGCCTGCGCCAGCAGCGCACGCACCGACACGCCGAGTTTCTTCGCCGCCACCTCGGCATGCGGTGCGAGCGCACGCACGAAATTCACCGGATCGCCGCCCGGCAGCAGCTTCGCCGCCGTGCCGGCCATGTCCAGCGCACCCCGCGCCAGGCGATCGAGCGCATCGCCCCACGGCGAGGCGGCGTCGAACGTCGACGGCATCGCCGCGACGCCGCCGGCCGGCGCCGCTTCGCCGCCGGCCGCATCGCCACCGGCGCCCAGTCGCAGCAGCGCACGGACATTGGCGTTGAGCACGTCGGCCGTGGGCACCGGCAGACCCTGCCCCGCCGTGGCGACCGCTTCCGGCTTGCCGCCCAGCTGGCGCACCAGCATCTTCGCGATGCCGAGCCCGTTGCGGCCGTTGGCCAGGCTCAGCGACAGTTGCTGGTCGAACATCTCGCGGTACGAGTCGACCTGCTCGCTGCCGGCGATGTCGCTGCCCATGCCGGCGTTGGCGTCGCGCATCGACTTCAGCATCATCTGGGTGAAGATCGCCTCGAACTGCTTCGCCACGGCCGGCAGCGCGCTCTTGCCGCCATCGCTGCGCGCCTGCGCGCGCAGCTGCTGGAACCCGGACAGTTCGGTCCAGGTATCGAGCGCGGGCGAGGGGCGGTTGATCGGTGCCATGGTGATCCCGTCGCCTAGATCACGACCAGGTCCGCGTGCAGCGCACCGGCCTGCTTCAGCGCCTGCAGGATCGAGATCAGGTCGCTTGGCGTGGCGCCCACCTGGTTCACCGCGCGCACGATGGTGTCCAGGCTCACGCCGGGGCCGAACTTGAACATGTGCGCGCCCTCTTCGCTGACCTGCACGCTGCTGCTGGGCACCACCGCGGTCTGCCCGCGGCCGAACGGCGCCGGCTGGCTGACTTGGGACTGCTCGCTGATGGTGACCTGGATTGCGCCGTGCGCCACCGCGGCGGCGCTGACCCGCACGTCGGAACCGATCACCACGGTGCCGGTGCGCGAGTTCACCACGATGCGCGCCGGGGCATCGCCCGGCTGCACGTCGAGGCTCTCGATCGCGCCCAGCCATGCCACTTTCTGCGCCGGATCCTGCGGCCCGCGCACGGATACCGAGCCGCCGTCGAGCGGCTGCGCGGTGCCGGCGCCGTAGGCCCGGTTGATCGCCGTGGCGATCCGCGTGGCCGTGGTGAAGTCGGCGGTGTTGAGGTTCAGCATCAGGTCGCCGCCGCCGGCGAAAGACGAGGGCACGACGCGCTCCACCGAGGCACCGTTGGGGATGCGCCCGCTGGCGGAGATGTTGACCTGCACGCTGGAGCCGCTCTTGCCCTGCGCGCTGATGCCGCCGACCACCACGCTGCCCTGCGCCACCGCGTAGACGTTGCCGTCGGCGCCGCGCAGCGGCGCCATCAGCAACTGGCCGCCGCGGATGCTCTTGGCGTTGCCGATCGAGGCGACGGTGACGTCGATGGTCTGGCCCGGCTTGGCGAACGGCGGCAGGTCCGCGGTCACCATCACCGCCGCCGCGTTCTTCAGCTGCGGCCGCGCGCTGGCCGGCACGGTGATGCCGAACTGCTGCAGCATGTTCTCCAGGCTCTGCGTGGTGAACGGCGCCTGCGTGGTCTGGTCGCCCGAGCCGTCCAGGCCCACCACCAGGCCGTAGCCGATCAGCTGGTTGCTGCGCACGCCGGCCACCGAGGCGAGGTCGCGGATCTTGTCGGCATGGGCGGGGGCGACAACCAGAACCCCCACGACAAGCAGGAACACACGTAGGAGCCCGCTCGCGGGCGATGCCTTTGCCTTTGACCTTGCCGAATCCCGGCTTTCAACAGACGAATGTCTGGTCATCCCGAATCCCGGCTTCCAACAGACGAATGTCTGGTCATCCCGGAACAAACGCATCGCCCGCGAGCGGGCTCCTACGGTGGAGCGTGGCGATGGGCTCATCAGAACGGCATCCACTTGGAATTGAAGAAGCGCGACAGCCAGCCGCGCGTGTTCGCGTCGGCCAGGGTGCCGCGGCCGGTGTAGCTGATCCGCGCGTCGGCGACGCGGGTGGACGGCACCACGTTGTCCTGGCCGATGTCCTGCGGGCGCACGATGCCGGAGATGCGCACCAGCTCCTGGCCCTGGTTGATGGTCAGCCATTTCTCGCCGCGCACCAGCAGGTTGCCATTGGCCAGGCGCTGCGCCACGGTGACGGTGATCTGCCCGGTGAGCTGGTTGCTCTGCGTGCTGGAACCGGCGCCGTCGAAGCTGCGTTCGCCGTCCAGCCCGATGTTCGCCGCCTTGCCGCCGATCGAAATGCCCTGGCCGAGGATGGTGGGCGAGGCGATCTTCGCCTTGTCGGTCTTGCTGGTGGTGGTGGTGGCCTTCTTGCTGGCTTGGGTGCTTTCCACCAGCGCCACGGTGAGGATGTCGCCCACGCGGTGCGCGCGCGGGTCGGCAAACAGTTCCATGTTCTGCTGGTCGTGGTAGATCGCGCCGTCGGCCTGCCCCGGCGCGATCTGCGCCGCGGGCGGCGGCGTGGGCGCCCATTCGGCATCGTCGTGCGTGCGCGGGCCAGTGGCGCAACCGGCCAGCAAGGTCAGCGCGCACAGCACGAATGGAAAACGGCGATCGAACATCACGACATGCCTCAGGTCTTGTTGGTGAGGAACTGCAGCATCGAGTCGGCGGCGGACACCGCCTTGGAATTCATCTCGTAGGTGCGCTGGGTCTCGATCATGTTGACCATCTGCTCCACCACGTTGACGTTGGAGCTTTCCAGCGCGCCCTGCGCCAGCGTGCCCAGGCCGTTCAGGCCGGGCTGGCCGATCTGCGGCGAGCCGCTGGAGGCGGTTTCCAGGTAGAGGTTGTCGCCGTTCGGCTGCAGGCCGGCGGGGTTGATGAAGTCAGCCAGCTGCACGGTGCCGATCTGCTGCGTCGCGGCCTGGCCCGGCACGCTTACGCTGACGGTGCCGTCGCTGCCGATGGTGATGCTCTGCGCGTTGGCCGGCACGCTGATGGCCGGATCCACCGCGTAGCCGTTGGCGGTGACGATCTGCCCGTTCTGGTCCATGTGCAGCGAGCCGTCGCGGGTATAGGCGATGCTGCCGTCGGGCATCGTCACCTGCAGGAAGCCGCGGCCCTGGATGGCCACGTCCAGCGAGTTGCCGGTCTGCTCGATGTTGCCCTGGGTGAACAGTTTCTCGTTGCCGACCACGCGCACGCCGGTGCCCAGCATCAGGCCGGCCGGCGCCTGGGTCTGCTCGGTGGTCTGCCCGCCGGGCTGGCGCAGGTTCTGGTAGACCAGGTCCTGGAACGAGGCGCGCGCGCTCTTGTAGCCGGTGGTGTTGGCGTTGGCGAGGTTGTTCGAGATCACGTCCATGCGCGTCTGCTGCGCATCGAGGCCGGTCTTGGCTACCCACAGGGATGAAAACATGTCGATGGACTCCGTCTGGACGTCTGGATGGCGAGGCGTGGATCAGGTGACCTGCAGCAACCGCGTGGCCGACTGTGCGTTCTCGTCGGCGCTGTGGATGGCGCGGATCTGCAGTTCGTACTGGCGCGACAGCTGGATCATCTGCACCAGCGTCTGCGAGGGGTTCACGTTGCTGGACTCGAGCACGCCGGACTTCAGGGTGACCGCCGGGTCGGTGTCCGCGGTGACGCCGCCGCTGAGGTGCATCAGCCCGTCGCTGCCCAGCGAGAGCTGGCCGGTAGGCGGGTTGACCAGCTTGATGCGGCCCACCGCGGCGATCGTCTGCGGGCCCTGCCCCATCGGCACCACCGACACCGTGCCATCGGCGCCGATGCTGATCTGCGCGCTCTGCGGCACGCTGATCGGGCCGCCGTCGCCCAGCACCAGGTTGCCGCGGGCGTCGGTGAGCAGGCCGTCGGGGGTCAGCCGCAGCTCGCCGGCGCGGGTATAGCCCTGGCTGCCGTCGGCGCCCTGCACCGCGATCCAGCCCGGCCCCTGCACGGCCACGTCCAGCTCGCGCCCGGTCTCGGTCTGGCCGCCCTCGCGCAGGTCCACGCCCATGCCCTGCGCCACGCCGTTGACCCGCGTGGGCAGGCCCGGGCCCTGCACCGGCAGGGGCTCGAACGCCGACAGCTGCGCCTTGAAGCCGACCGTATCGGCGTTGGCCAGGTTGTGCGCCACCTCCGACTGCGCGCGCATCATCTGCGTGGCGCCGGTCATGGCTACGTAGAGCGAACGATCCATGGAAAACCTCGAATGCTTTAACTCGTCATTCCGGTGCAGGCGGAATCCAGCGTGTTGCCTTGACGTTCTGTCCCGGCTTCCGCCGGGGCGGCTCTTTCACTGGATCCCGGCCTGCGCCGGGATGACCTCACGCGTTCGCGTGAGGTCAATTGCGGATGTTGATAACGGTCTGGGTCAGCTGGTTGTCGACGGAGATCACCTGCGCGTTGGCCTGATAGTTGCGCTGCGCCTTGATCATGTTGACCAGCTGCGCGGTGAGGTCGGCGGAGTTGGAGGCTTCCAGCGCGCCGGCCTGCACGTTGCCGAACGTGCCGCCGCCGGCCGCGCCCATCACCGGCGTGCCGGAGTCGTAGGAGGCCGCCCAGTTGGTGTTGTCCAGCTGGCGCAGGCCCTGCTCGTTGGAGAACTGCGCCAGCGCCAGCTGGCCGAGCGAGGCGGTCTGGCCGTTGGAGTACTTGGCCTGCACCACCCCCTCCCTGGACACGTCGATGCTCGACAGGATGCCGGTCGGGTAGCCGTTCGGATTGATCGCGCTGGCCGCGTAGGTGTTGCCGAACTGGGTCGCCTTGCTCATGTCCAGGGTGAGCTGCATGGGGTTGGCGCCGGGGCTGACCGACACCGCCGGGAAGCTCAGCCTGCCGCTGGCCGGCGCGACCAGTGCGCCGCTGCTGTTGAAGGTCAGCCGCTGCGAGGCGCCGGTCGAGGTGCCGTCGACATACAGGCTCGCGTTCCACACGTTGGCGGCCGGGTCCTTGACGAAATACACGACGCCGCTGTGGGTGGCGCCGAGCGAGTCGTACGCGGTGAACGGCGTGGCCTGGTTGTAGCTCAGCGGATTGTTGAGGGGATCGAACGCGGCAGCCGGCGGGGTGGCGTTGGAGGGCAGGTTCAGCGACATCTGCACCAGATCGGTGGCCTTGGCCGCGTTCTGCGAGGTGACCAGTTGCAGGTCGGTCAGCGTGCTGTTGTCGAAACCGCCGCCGGCCACCGGCGGATAGACCTGCAGCCGCTGGCCGTTGGCGTTCATCACGTATCCGTTCTGGTCCTTCTGGAACGCGCCGGCGCGGGTGTAGGAATAGCCCTTGCCGTCGTGCAGGGTGAAGAACCCGCCGCCGCTGATGGCGAAATCCAGGCTGTTGTTGGTGGTCTCGATGCTGCCGGCGGTGAACTGCTGCGCCACGTTGGTCAGCCGCACGCCGCTGCCGGTCTGGCTGCTGCTGAGGTTGGGGCCGGCGGCGTTGAACAATTCGGCGAATTGCGTGCGCGAGCCCTTGAAGCCGGTGGTGGCGGTGTTGGCGATGTTGTTGGCGGTGACCTCGAGATCCTTCGAGGCGGCGTTGAGACCGCTCAATGCGATATTGAAAGGCATCGGAGTAATTCCTCTGTGTTGAAGCCCCGCGGGGCCATCAGTTGATCTGTGCGACCTGACTCAGCAGGGCCCCGCCAAAACCGTCCACATCCAGATAGGCGCCGTCGCTGCCGGTCATGCCCACGCCGGCGACCTTGCCGCTGACGTAGGTCGCCGCGGCGGCGTTGCCGGCCTGCGCCTTCAGGCCGTAGGTGCCCGGCGCCAGCGCGCTGCCGTTATCGCCGATGCCGTCCCAGTGGAACGCCACCAGCCCCGATGCGGGCGTGCCCAGGTTCAAGGTGCGCAGCACGTTGCCGGCCGCATCGGTGATCTGCACCAGCACCGTGCCGCCGCCGTCGGGGACGTTCACTGCGCCGTCCAGGCCGCCGGCCTGCAGGCGGCCAGCCGCCGAGGGCACGGTGACGCCGCGGCCGACCAGGCCGCTGGCCTGAAGCAGCTGGTTGCCCTGCAGCGACTTGCTCAGGCTGTCGAACGAGGCTTGCAGCGCCTGCGTGGCCGAGACCTGGCTGATCTGCGCCAGCTGGCTGACCATCTGCGACGAATCCGCCGGCTTGGTCGGGTCCTGGTTGCGCATCTGCTGCACCAGCAGGCTCAGGAAATCGGCCTGGCCGAGGGTCTTCTCCTTGCCCAGGCTGGCCGCCTGGGCGGCGCTCGCGCCCACGCCGGAAACATTCATGTCGCTCATGCCATGCACCTCACGGATTCATGCCTCATTTGCCGAGATCCAGCGTTTTCTGCATCAGCTGGCGCGTCGAATTCATCACCTCGACGTTGTTCTGGTACGAACGCGAAGCCGAGATCATGTTGACCAGCTCGTCGACCGGGTTGACGTTGCTGCTGTAGACGTAGCCGTCGGCGTCGGCCAGCGGATTGCCCGGCTCGTAGCGGCTCGGTATGGCGGCCTGGCTCTCGGTGACGCCGAGCACCTGCACGCCCTCGCCCGGCGCGTCGCCGCCGCCGGCCAGCCGGTTCTGCACGGCCGAGAACAACGGCTCGCGGGCGCGGTAGGCCGCCTCGGGCGTGCCGGCCACGCTGTCGGCGTTGGCCAGGTTGCTGGCCACCGTGTTCAGCCGCAGCGATTGCGCAGCCATGCCGGAGCCGGCCACGTTGAATACGGAAAAGAGCGACATCAGCCCTGCCCTCCGGTGATGGCGGTGCGCAGCATGCGGATCTGCGCGGTGATGAAGGAAAGGCTGGCCTGGTAGTGCACGCCGTTGGCGGCAAAGGCAGCCTGCTCGGCCTGCGCATCGACGGTATTGCCGTCCATGCTCGGCTGGGTCGGCACGCGATAGGCGAGCCCGTCCGCCGCCTGCCCCGCCGAACCGATCTGGCGGGAGTCGGTCGTCTGCAGCGGCAGGCCGTCGGGACGGCCGCCGGCGGCGGCCAGCACCTTGCGGAAGTCGATGTCGCGGGCGAGATAGCCCGGCGTATCGGCATTGGCCAGGTTGTTGGCAAGCACCTCGGTACGGCGCTGCCACAGATCCAGCGCCTGGGTGTGGATGCCGAACAGGTTGTCAGGGGTCAGGCTCATCGCTTCGCTCCGCGCGCAGTTGCCGCACGAAAGCTGGCAGCAAATTGCATGCCACCACCTGAAAACCGTTGCCGTGACTGGGCCGGCGGGGCAACCGACGCGGCGCTGCGGGGATCGCGCCGGCGAAAAGACGGTTTGTTGACGCTGCCCGGCGCGCGCTGCGCGGCGGTCAGTCCGCCGGCGCCGGCTCCGGTTCCGGCAGCAGCTCCAGCACGGCCTGCGCCAGCAGGTCCGGCTGGAACTTGGCGACGAAGCGGTCGGCCTTGACCTCCTTCACCATCGCCTCGTTGAAGATGCCGCTGAGCGAGCTGTGCAGCACCACCTTGAGCCGGCGCAGGCTGGGCGCCTCGCGGATCGCGCGGGTCAGCGCATAGCCGTCCAGGCGCGGCATCTCGATGTCGGAGACCACCAGCCGCACCCCGTCGGCCGGATCGCCGGCGGCCAGCTCCTGCAGGCGGTCGAGCGCCTCGCGGCCGTCCTTCGCCACCACGCACTCGATGTCCATCTGCTTGAACAGGCTGACCAGCCGGCGGCGCGCGATCAGCGAATCGTCCGCCACCAGCACGCGCCGCGGCGCCAGCGAGCGTGCGCCGGCGACGCGCTGCATCTGCTCGGACAGCTCGGCCGGCGCGGCGTCGATGCTGGCCAGCACATGCTCCACATCCACCACCGCCAGCAGCAGGCCATCGACCCGGGTCACCGCATTCACCCGCGCGCCGAAGCCCAGCGCGCTGGGCGGCGCCACCAGCGCGTCGCCTTCGCATTGCACCATGCGCTGCAGGTCGGCCACCAGGAATCCCTGCATCGAGCGGCTGAACTCGGTGACCATCAGGTGTGCCGACTCCACGTCGCGCAGCGGCGCATAGCCGAGCGCGGCAGCCAGGTCGATCACCGGGATGGTCTGACCGCGATAGTCGCAGCTGCCCGCCAGCAGCGCGTGCACGCCCGGCATGCGCTCCAGCAGCGGGCGGCGCATCACTTCGCGCACCTTGAACACGTTGATGCCGAACAGCTGCTCGTCGCCCAGCCGGAACAGCAGCATCGCCACCCGGTTGTGGCCGGCCAGCCGGGTATGTCGTTCCACCTTTTCCAGCAGCGTGCCGCCCATGCGGGCTCCTCGATGGCGTACCGCGCGCAGCGGCCCTACGCGCAGGCTATCGGCCGCGATGCGATGCGCTTGAGTGCCGCTGCCGGCCAGCATCGCCCGACCGGGGTGGCATGCGACTTGCTTCCTCAAGTTTCGAGGATTCCTGACGATGCAGCTCCTGCATTCCCGCGCCATAACAAAGGTGATGTCCACCCCATGAGCTTGATCTGGAACCGGCACCTCGCCGCCCTGGTGGAGGCCGCTGCCGCCGGCAACGAAGCACAGGTTGCCGTGCTGCGGCGCAAGTACCCGCGCGCGGCACGGACGTTGGCGCCGTTGCTGGCCCGCGTCGCCGGTCGGCCGCCAGCAGCGGCGGCGTTGCAGACCGTGGAGCAGCAAAGCCTGGTGCTGGGTGCGGTGCAGCAGCTGTCGCGCGAGCAGGCGGCCCTGGAGAAGGCGGCGATCGACAGCCGCGGCAGCGTCGATCGCTTGACGGATGGCAGCGCCGGTATCTCGACGGCCCTGCACCAGGTCGGCGCCGACCTGGACCAGGCCAGCCAGGCCGGGCTGGCCGGCACCGGCACCGTCAGCGAGCTCGACGGGCAACTGCGGCTGCTGCGCAGCGCGCTGGCGGCGATGAGCCGCAACCAGAGCAAGCTGGCCGAGCAGGTGGCGCAGATCCGCAAGCTCACCGGCGTGGTGCAGGAGATCGCCCACCAGACCAACCTGGTGGCGCTGAACGCGGCGATCGAGGCCGCGCGCGCGGGCGAGGCGGGCCGCGGCTTTGCCGTGGTCGCCGACGAGGTCAAGCAGCTGGCGGAGAAAACCACGCTCACCACCACCGAAATCGAAGCCGTCACCGGCTCGATCGGCGACTTCTCGCTGCAGCTGAACGGCGACGTGCAGCATGGCCTGCAGCAGCTGGAACGGGCGCAGGCCGGCGTCGGCCAATCCGGCGCGATCCTGGACCGGGGCGGCACGGCGTTGCGCACGGCCAGCGAGCGCATCCGCAAGCTGCAGCAGGGCCACGATACGCAACATGCGCGCGCCACCGCGGCCCAGGCTGCGCTCGGCGCGCTGCAGCGCCGCGGCAGCGAGGCGCGGCGCCAATCCGAATCGCTGCACCGCGCCGCGCTGCTGGCCCATCGGCTGGCGCTGGACTGGCTCGAAGGCATCAGCGGCAACGACCCGGCCAGCCTCAGCCTGACCGTGCGCGAGGCAGCGCTGAACCTGCGCCAGGCGGCGGAACTGGCCCTGCTCGAACCCGGCGCGCTGGACCGGCGCTGGTTCGATACCCACGCGATCCATCGCAGCATCGGCCGGCTGGCCTCGCTGCACCAGGGCAAGCCGGCCAGCGCCGCCCTGGCCGAGGCCGGCGAGCAGTTGCGTGAGCAGGGCAGCCGCTTCGTCACGCTGCTGTGCGACGGCCAGCTCGACCAGGCCACGCGGTTGTCGCAACAGCTCGAATCCGGCCGCGAAGCCCTGCTCGGGCAACTCGGCGCCCTGCTGGCGGACGCATGAGCGACTGCCGGACCGCCATCCGCCTGCTCTGGCTCGGCGCGCTGTGGTTCGGCGGCGCCCACGCCGCCGCCACCACGCAATCGCCCGACAGCGTGCGCGCCGCGGCCGAACAGGCCGTACGCGCGCACTACGCGCTGCCGGGCAGCCGGATCGTCGTCACCGCGGCGCCGCTCGATCCGCGCCTGCAACTGGCCGCCTGCGCCGAGCCGCTGCGGGCGATCGTCGCCGGCCATGCCGAGGCCGCGCCGCGCATGACGGTACCGGTGCAGTGCCCGCAGCCCGGCGGCTGGATCGTGCGCGTGCCGCTGCAACTGCAGTTGTTCCGCACCGTGCTGGTGACCAACCGCCCGCTGCTGCGCGGCGACGGCCTGGGCGCCGCCGACGTGCACGCCGAGGAGCGCGACGTCACCCGGCTCGGCTACGGCTACCTCGAAAACCTCGACCAGGTGGCCGGCCGCACCCTCAACCGCGCCGTGGCCAGCGGCAGCGTGCTCACCCCCGGTGCGCTCGGCGGACGGCGCATGGTGCGCGCCGGCGACCATGTGCAGATGGTGGCCAGGCTCGGCGGCATCGAGGTGCGCGTGGATGGCGTGGCGCTGGGCAGCGGCGACAACGGCGCCCGCCTGCGGGTGCGCAACGAAAGCTCGGGCAAGGTGGTCGACGCGATGGTCAGCGCCCCCGGCGAGGTGCTCGCGCTGCCATGAGCCGGCCGCTGCCGGACGCCGACACCGCTATAGTCCTTGCCATCCTAAAGTTTCCGCGAATCCGGCCGATCCTTCGGTTACAGGGCCACATCCCAGCGAGAACGGACGCATGAACACGACCATTTCCAACAACGGCCTGCCGAAATTCCCGCAGGCCGCCAATAGCCCGGGCAACGGTCCGGCGACGCCGGCGGGAGCACCGGCGGCTCCCGGCGTACCCGCCGCCAAGGTCGACGATCAGCTCAAGCTGACCGATTCGGCCCTGGCGCTGCAGCAGGCCGCGCGGACGAACGACAGCGCCGCGATCGATCCGCAGCGGGTGGAGCGGGTGCGCCAGGCGCTGGCCGACGGCAGCTACAAGATCGACGCCGGACGCATCGCCGACCGCATGATCTCGCTGGAACAGCAGCTCGGCGGCACGGGCAAGGCATGAACCGGCCGCTGCAGCATGAACTCAACGACGCGCTGGCGGCCGTGCTGGGCGACATGCGGCAGACCGTCGACCGTCTCGTGCATGTGCTCGAAGCCGAGCGTGGCGCACTGGACGGCGGCGACAGCGCGGCGCTGGACCAGGCCGGCGCGCACAAGCAGGCCATCCTGCTGCAACTCGAGCAGCTCGACGCCGAGCGCCGGCAACTGGCGCGCGAACTGCCCGCTGCGAACTCCGCGCTGGAGCCGGCCTGGGCCGGCATCGTGCAGTCGCTGCGCCTCTGCCAGCAGCTCAACCAGCGCAACGGCAAGGCGGTCAACCAGCGGCTGAACCTGGTACGCCAGGCGCTGGCGGTGCTGACCGGACATGCCGGCGAAGGCGGACTCTACGGCCGCACCGGGGAACTTCACGCGAGCCTGCGTTCGCACGCATTGGCCTCGGCATGACACGGCAATGAGCAAGACCGCCGCCGCCTGCCTGTGCAGACGGTCCTCCTACTGACTGCGAAGCGGGCCACGGCATGCTTCAGCGTTAATCGCGACGACTGACTGACCATGAGCATATCCAACGCCTCCCACTCCTCCGCTGCCGCCACCGCCCCCGCTCCCGGCGCGCAAGGCTACGAGGGCGCAAGCGCCGCGCCGCTGCCGGTGCTGCGCGTGCCGATGCTCGACCGCGAACACCAGCTGTTCGCCTACGAGATCGTGTTCCACCGCGAAGCCGGCGACGAGCACACCCTGCTGCAGAACGTGCTGGCGACCATCACCGATGGCGCATTGACCCGGCTGGTACGCGGCAACCGCGCCTTCCTCAACCTGCCGTCCGAATTGCTGCCGGAAGACTCCGACGTGCTGTTGCACCAGCCGCGCCTGGGCGTGGTGCTGCAGCCGTACGCGGCAACCGACGCGCCGCTGATGAAGCGCCTGCAGCAGATGGCGCAGCGCGGCTGCCAGTTCGTGCTCGATGCGTCCGATATCGACCCGGAAAGCACGTTGCCGCTCGAAACGCTGCTGCACATGGTGCAGATAGTGCGGCTGGACGCCAGCCGGCTTTCGCCGGAGTGCCTGAAGGAACGCGCCGAGCGCCTGTACGCGCGGGGCATCCGCGTGATCGCCGGCCAGGTCAACGATCACCAGACCTACGAGCGCTGCCTGGAACTGCCGCTGCAGGCGATCCAGGGGCGCTACCTGCTGGTGCCGCAACCGGTGGCGGTGCCCGTGCTCACCGCCAACCGGCTGAGCATGCTGCGGCTGATGCGGGTGCTGCAGGAAAGCAACCCGGGACCGGTGGAGCTGGGCAACATCATCCGCGACGACGCGGTGCTCAGCTACAAGCTGCTCAGCTGCGTCAACTCGGCCTACTTCGCGCTGCCGCGGCAGCTGAAGTCGGTGCAGCAGGCGGCGATCTTCTTCGGCGTCACGCGCATGCGCAACTGGATCGACACGATGGCGATGTGCGGCATGGACGATCGCCCGCCTGAGCTGCTGCGCGCCGCGCTGATCCGCGCCCACATGTGCGAGAAGCTGGCCGACGGCATGCCGCCCGGCCATGCGGAGATGGCCTTCACCGTCGGCCTGTTCTCGCTGCTGGACACGCTGATGTGCGCGCCGATGGAATTCCTGCTGACCCATCTGCGGCTGGTGCCGGAGATCAGCGACGCACTGACCGGCCGCGGCGGGCCGTTCGCGCCGCTGCTGCAGCAGATCCTCGCCTGGGAAGCCGGCGAGCTGACCAGCGAGCATGTCATGCCACAGCGCATCCAGCGGATGGCCGCGATCTACCTGGGCGCCACGCAGTGGGCCGACCAGGTCTACGCCAACGCCAGCGGGAAGGCGGGCGCCGAGTAACGGCCGCGCGTCGCCGTTCCCCGCGCACCCGCCAGCGCCGGCTCAGCGCCCGCGCCGCAGCCGCCACCCGGTGACCGCTGCGCCGCACGCCGCCAGCGCCAGCCATACGCACGCAGCCCATGCGTCGTCGCCCAGCCACAACACGCCGGCCACGATGCCCACGACCAGGGCACCCAGGCCCAGCGCGAGCCATCCGTCGGGTCGATGGCGCTGCGTGGCGAGCAGCAGGAAGGCACCCAGCGAGGCCAGCAGCACGGCGAGGATCTGCCGGACCCACACGAACTCCGGGGGCACCGGCAGGTCCGGGAAGACGTCCAGCACCGGCACGTCGCCGACCTGCACCATGTAGCCCTTGCCGTCGGCGGCATCGGTCGCCGCCACCAGCCGGTCGCCGTCCAGGCGGCCGACGACGGTCAATTGCTGCAGCGGCACGGCCGACCAGCTCACCCGCACGTCGCCGAGCCGCGGATCGCCCGGCCGCGCACTGGTCACCAGGTAATCCTGGTAGCGACTGAAGCTGGCCGCGAGGTTTTCCGGCAGGGCCGCCGCATCCGGCTCGACCCGCTGCGTGCCGGGCAGCGCATGCAACAACACCGGATCGAGCTTGAAGCCGCCCAGTCGCACCAGGCCGGCGTCGAACTGCCTGCCGCCGATCGGGAAGCTCTGCGGGTTCGCGTGCCCCTTCGGATCCTCGAAACGGCTGGCATCGACCAGCCGATCGACCCAGTCCAGCTCGTAGTGCACGTTGCCGCCGAAGCGCACCTCGCGCCACTGGAACATCTCCACCTGGCGCACCAGCACCGGCGTGTCCACGCGCTGGTTGAACTCCGGGTCGTGCGGCGCTTCCACCACTTTCGGCGTGCCGACCACGCGCACCATGCGGCCGTGCCGGCCGGCCGGCGAATGCGCGTCCGCACCGAGGTCGATCACCTCGCCGCCATGCTGGCTGGCCACCGCGCGGTAGTGGAGCAGGCCGCGCGCGGTCATCGCCGCCAGCCCGATGCCGGCGAGCACCAGCAACGTGCCGACGACGTTCAGCCCCAGGCCGCGCATGGCTCTTCCCCTGCGTCCGCTCATCAGGCCGCTCCCGCCAGGCCCGACGGCGGCATGCCGCGCAGGACGCGCTGCTCGTCGGCGGTGCCGAAGCGGCCGCGCTCGTCGCGCGTCACCCGCGCCAGCGCGCAATCGTGGTCGTGGGTGAAGAACAACCGCACGCCGCGCGCCAGCTTGTCTTCCAGGAACACGCGCTTCTCGTCGATCAGCTTCTCCGGCCAGCGGTCGTAGCCCATGGTGATCGGCAGGTGCACCCAGAAGCGGCCCGGGATCAGGTCGGCGCAGAACACCACGCCGCCGACTTCGGCCAGCATCAGGCCCGGCGTGTGGCCGTCCGAAAAGAAGAAGCGCACCGACTCGCCCAGCGTCCGCGAATGTTCGCCCTCGATCAGCTCCAGCCGGCCGCTCGCTTCCAGCAACGGCTGCAGTTCCGGCACGAACGAGGCGCGGTCGCGCGGGTGCGGCTGCAGCGCACGACGCCAGTGCTCCGCACCCACCACGAATTGCGCGTTCGGGAACAGCAGCCGCGGCGGCTGGCCCTCCTCCCATGCCGCCAGCAGACCGCCGGCATGGTCGAAGTGCAGGTGCGACAGCACCACCACGTCGATGTCCTCGTGGGAAAGCCCTACCTCGGCCAGCGAATCCAGCAGCACGTGCCGTGACTCGACCACGCCGTAGCGCTCGCGCAGCGCCGGCTCGAAGAACGCGCCGATGCCCGTCTCGAACAGCACGTTGCGCCCGCCCAGATCCTTCACCAGCAAACAGCGGCAGGCCAGCGGAATCCGGTTCTCGGCATCCGGCGCGATCCAGCGCGACCACAGCGCTTTGGGAGCGTTGCCGAACATGGCGCCGCCGTCCAGTTGCTGCGAGTTGCCGAGCAGGGACCAGAGTTCCATCTCAGATACCTCGCGTTGCCGACGGATTCACCGGGAGCGAATCCGGACGCCGCAGGCGGCCCCGCGCAGCGCGCGGGGTGAGGCCCACGGATGGGCCGAACCACATCGCACCGCCGTCCAACTGCTGCGAATTGCCGAGAAGCGAGAACAGTTCCATGGCGTGACCTTTACTGCACCTTGCCCAGCCCGGACGGCCGGCGCGGGTCGCTGGCGGCATCCAGCGTGTTGGCCTTGCGGTCCCAGGTCACCACGTTCATGAAGCCCCACGACTCGCGCGGCTTGAGCGTGTAGCCCATCTTGGTCAGCGCATCGCCGGTGGCGGCGTCGAAGCTGCCCTCTTCCACGTTCACCACGTCCGGCAGGTACTGGTGATGGAAGCGCTTGTGCGCGGCGATCTGCTGCGCGCTCTCGCCGTCGATGAAGTGCAGGATGCCTTCCAGCACCTGGGTGATGATCGTCGAGCCGCCGGGCGAGCCGATCACCGCGGTGCGGTCGGCGCCGATCACGATGCTGGGCGACATCGACGACAGCATGCGCTTGCCCGGCGCCGGCGCGTTCGCCGTGCTGCCGAGCAGGCCGTACACGTTGGGCTTGTTCGGCACCAGCGCGAAGTCGTCCATCTCGTCGTTCAGCAGCACGCCGGTGCCCGCGGCAACGAAGCCGGAACCCATCGTGTAGTTCACCGTGGAGGTCACCGCGGCCATGTTGCCGTCGGCGTCGATGATGGAGAAATGGGTGGTGTGCATGCCCGGCTCGGGCGCCTCGGCGCGCGGCAGCATCGACGACGGCGTGGCCTTGTCAGGCAGGATGCCCTGGCGCAGGCCGGCGGCGTAGTGCGGCGACAGCAGCATGTCCAGCGGCATCTGCACGAAATCCGGATCGCCCAGGTAATCGTTGTGGTCGCGGAACGCGCGGCGCATCGCCTCGACGATGTAGTGCACGCGCGTGGCGGCATCCATCTTCGTCAGGTCGTAGCCGGACAGGATGTTGAGGATCTCGGCGATCGCCACGCCGCCGGACGACGGCGGCGGTGCGGTGACGATCTTGTAGCCGCGATAGTCCACGCTGATCGGCGTGCGCTCCTTGGCCTGGTAGCCCGCCAGGTCGGCCAGCGTCCAGTTGCCGCCGGCCGCGCGCACCGCATCGACCAGCTTCTTCGCCGTCTCGCCGCGGTAGAAACCGTCGTGGCCGTGCGCGGCCAGTTGCTCCAGCGTGCGCGCCTGGTCCGGATCGCGCCAGATCGCGCCCTCTGCCGGCGGCTTGCCGCCCGGCAGGTACTTGGCGGCCGAGGCGGGCCAGCGCTCGAGATCCTTCTGCGTGCCGGCAATCGCGCCGCGCAGGCGCTCGTCCGGCTTGAAGCCGTCGCGGGCGATGCGGATCGCCGGCGCAAGCGACTGCGCGAGCGGCAGGCGCCCGTAGCGACTGGACAGCAGCACCAGCCCGGCCGGCTGGCCGGGGATGCCGGCCGACAGCGGCCCGCGCAACGCGGTATCGCGGTTAGGGCTGCCGTCCGGGTTGAGGTAATCCTTGGGATTCACCGCGGCCGGCGCGGTCTCGCGCGCGTCGATGAAGATGTTGCGGCCGTCCTTCGCCCGGTGCAGCACGGCCATGAAGCCACCGCCGGTGCCGGAACTCTCCGGCTCCACGATCGACAGCGTGGCCGCCACCGCCACCGCCGCGTCGAACGCATTGCCGCCCTTGGCCAGCACTTCGAGGCCGGCTTCGGTGGCATGGAAATTCGCGCTGGCGACGGCCGCATGGCCAGGACGCGGTGACGCGGCGTGGGCTGCCGCGGCCGGAGCCGTCTTCGGCGCACCGTCGGCGGCGAACGCGCTGCCGCCGACCAGCAGCAGGCTCAGCGACAAAACGCCCGACAACGGCCGGCGCCAGTTCACGGAAAACCTCATGCCGCGGACTCCTTCGCCATCAGCTGGCGGTATTTGAGTTCAAGCTGCTCGGGCGATTCGGCGTGATCGGGGTCGCCGATGATGCATTCGACCGGGCACACCGCCACGCACTGAGGTTCGTCATGATGACCGACGCACTCGGTGCACAATGCCGGATCGATCACGTAAAACTCCTCGCCCAGCGAAATCGCCTTGTTTGGGCAGGCCGGCTCGCAGACGTCGCAGTTGACGCAGGTATCGAGGATTTTCAGGGACATGGGAGCAAGCGAGGAGTGAATGAAGAGGAGTGAGAAGCGAGAGAGGGCAAGAACTCGCCGCACACCCGGCTTTCTCTCACTCCTCACTCATCAACTACTCACTCCTGTTTCTTACATCGCGACGAAGCGGACCGTGGCGCCGGTGGGCTTCAGCACGTCGTCCACGCGCTGCTGGTCGGCCGGGGCGCCGATGAACAGGACGATCACGTCCTTGAACGAGCCGGGCTTGGCATCCTTGAACGCCGCGATGACCAGGTCGGCCGTCTTCGCCGAATCCTGGCCGGCGAACACCAGCATGTTGCCCGGCAGCACGCCGCGCGCCACGGCATCCTGCACGTTCGACAACTGGCGGCCGCGGCCGGCCACGGCCTCCTCGGAATCGCCCGCCGGCACCAGGTACGGGTACGGACGGTCGGCCTTCATGCCCTGCATGTTGTTCTGCACGATCTGGCCGAAGTAGGCGTTCCACGCCTTGCTGTCGTTCGGATCGGTCGGCTTGGTCGCCTGCTGGCTGGCCTGCTGGCCGGCCTGCTCGGCGGCTTGATGCTTGCCGCAGGCGCTCAGGGCGAGGCTGGCAGTCAGTGCGACGGCAGCAATGAGAGCGAACTTACGCATGGTTATCACCTTCCGTTTCGGGTTGCTTGTTGGAGCCGGTCCGGCCCTTCTGCCAGCGCTGCCGCATGGCCTGTTGTACCGCCGGATGCACGAAACCGGAGATATCGCCGCCTAGACGGCCGATCTCGCGCACCAGCGAGGAGGAGATGAAGCTGTATTGCTCGGCCGGCGTCAGGAACAGCGTCTCGGCCTGCGGGATCAGGTGCCGGTTCATGCTGGCCAGCTGGAACTCGTATTCGAAATCGGACACCGCGCGCAGGCCGCGGATGATCACGCCCGCGCCGATCTGCTGGATGAAGGTGGCCAGCAGGCAGTCGAAACCGCGCACCTCCACATTCGGCAGGTCGGCCAGCGCCAGCCGCGCCAGGGTGATCCGCTCGGCCATGCTGAAACCCGGGCCCTTGCTGGAGCTGTCGGCCACCGCCACCACCACGCGGTCGAACAACGGCGCCGCGCGTGCCACCAGATCGGTGTGGCCGTTGGTGATCGGATCGAAGGTGCCCGGGTAGACGGCCAGGCGCGGGTTGCCCAAAGCTTTGCTCACAGGTGGGGACACAGCAGCTGAATTGACCCTAGCTTAACGGAAGGCGCGCCGATAGAGCGCAAAACGCACCTCGCCGGCGTGGCCTTCGCGATGCAACCGCCAGGACGGCGGCAAGGCCGGCACGTGGTCGCGTGGCGACTCCACATAGATCCACGCCTGCGCAGCCAGCCAGCCGCCCTGCTCCAGCTGCCCGGCCAGCGCCGGCCACAGGTCCAGCGCGAACGGGGGGTCGAAGAAGGCCAGGTCGTACGGTTGCGCCGTGCCCTGCAGGAACAGCCCCGCATCCAGCTCCGCCACCTGGCCGCCCGGGGCCTTGAGCCGCGCCAGGTTCGCGCGCAGCGCCTGCGCCGCGCGGGCGTCGCGTTCCACGAACTGCACGCCGGCGGCGCCGCGCGACAGCGCCTCGATGCCGAGCGCGCCGGTGCCGGCGCACAGGTCCAGGCAGCGCGCGCCGTCGAGCACCGGCGCCAGCCAGTTGAACAGGGTCTCGCGCACCCGCTCGGGCGTCGGCCGCAGGCCCGGAAGATCCGGCACCTCCAGCCGTGAATTGCGCAGGCTGCCGCCGATGATGCGGACCCGCCCCGGCCCGGCCTTGCGCCCGCCGTTCATGCCGCCGCGCCCTCAGCGGGCGGTACAGGTTGGAGTGTTAGCATGCCGCCCATTGTCTTTGAATCGCCGCCGCAATGCTCAAGTTCTGGAAGAAAAAGCCCACCGAAAAGGATGCCGGGCAGCCTGCCGCAAAGGCCCCGGCGGCCGATGCCGTCGCGCCCGAAGGGGACGAGGCGACGCTGCACGAGGCGCTGGCGGAAATCCCCGCGCCCGCCGATACCCGGCCCGGCCACGAACGCTTCGTGGCGCCGGCCGGGGAACCCGCCGCGGCACCGGCCCCAGCCAGGCGCAGCTGGCGCGAGCGGCTCGCCGGCAATGCGTTCTCGCGCGGCCTCGGCGCGCTGTTCATGCGCCACCCGAAGCTCGACGACGACCTGCTCGACGAGCTGGAAACCACCCTGATCACCGCCGACGTCGGCATCGAGGCCAGCACCGAGCTGGTCGAGAACCTGCGCAGGCGCATGCACCGGCGCGAGTTCGCCGACGCGCAGGCGCTGCTGGCCGCGCTGCGCCAGGCGCTGGTCGCCCTGCTCAAGCCGGTCGAGCAACCGCTGGAGGTGCGCGGCAAACAGCCGTTCGTGGTGCTGGTGGTCGGCATCAACGGCGCCGGCAAGACCACCACGATCGGCAAACTGGCCCGCCGCTGGCGCGACGAACGGCGCGCGGTGATGTTGGCCGCCGGCGACACCTTCCGCGCCGCCGCGGTCGAGCAGCTGAAGACCTGGGGCGAGCGCAACCAGGTGCCGGTGATCTCGCAGGGCCAGGACGCCGACGCCGCCAGCGTGATCTTCGACGCGCTGCAGGCGGCACGCTCGCGCGGCACCGACGTGCTGGTCGCCGACACCGCCGGCCGATTGCACACCCAGGGCGGCCTGATGGACGAGCTGGGCAAGATCGCCCGCGTGCTGAAGAAACTCGACGCCGACGCGCCGCACGAGGTGCTGATGGTGATCGACGGCACCACCGGCCAGAACGCGGTCAGCCAGGTGCGCCAGTTCCGCCAGATCGTCGGCGTCACCGGCCTGGTGGTGACCAAGCTCGACGGCACCGCCAAGGGCGGCGTGGTGTTCGCGCTGGCGCGCGAATTCGGCCTGCCGATCCGCTTCGTCGGCCTGGGCGAGAGCGCCACCGACTTGCGCGTGTTCGAAGCCGAGGCGTTCGTCGACGGCCTGCTCCCGGCCAGCCTCGGCGGCGAGGCGCCGGGCCATGACTGAACCGCGCTGGCGAGGCTGAGCGGATGTCGCGCCGCCTGCGGTTGACCTTGCTGCTCCTTGGCGGCCTCGCGCTGGCGGCGGTGCTGGCCGCGGTGGTCGCGGTCTACCTGCTGCTGCAACCCGAGCGCTTCACCCGCATGCTGCAGACCCAGGCGCGCAGCGCGGGGCTCGAATTGAACCTGTCCAGCCCGGCCAGCCCCACCCTGTTCCCGCGCCCGGCGCTGGACCTGAACGGCATCACGCTCAACGCCGCGGGCGCCAGCGCGCCGATCCTGCTGGCCGCGCGCGGCCAGCTCGTGCTGCCCTGGCATACCCTGTTCGGCGGCCCCACGGTGATCTCGCAACTGCAGATCGACTCGCCACGGGTCGACCTCGACGCACTGCAGGAATGGCTAGCCGCGCTGCCCTCGCACCCCGTGGGCTCGCCGCCGAACATCCCGCGCATCGATACCGGCGTCGACATCAACCACGGCAGCGTGGTGCGCGGCAACGCCGTGCTGCTCGACAACGTCTCGCTCGAAGCCGGCCGGCTGATCTCCGGCCAGCCGTTCCCGCTCAACCTGTCCGCCACCACCGCGGCGCACACGCCGCTGCAGTTGCGGCTGTCCGCCACGCCGCGCATCGAAGGCAGCACGCTGCAACTGGACAACGTCAGCCTGCACCTGGCCCAAGGCGGCACGACCACGCTGACGCTCGCCGGCAATGCGCGTTGGCACGGCGCCGCCGATGCCGCCGCCAACCTCGCCGGCCGGCTCGACCAGGCCAAGGCCGGCCAATACGACATCTCGCTGCGGCTGACCCCGGCCAACCAGAACGACCCGCTGCTGCTCGCGCTGAAGCTCGACGGCCCCGCCAACCACGCCGACCTGCACCTGCCGCCGCTGGCGCTGGCCCATTGGTGGAGCCAGCTGAGCGATCCGCAAGGGCCGCAGCTGAGCATGCCGTCGGGCAACGGCCACGCGGAAATCGCCCGGGTCGACGTGGGCAGCGTCGCCATCGAAGGCCTGACCATCCGTGCCGGCGATGCCGCACCGGCGCCCGCCGGCACCACGGCGAAACCCGCCACCGGCAAACAGCCATGAGTGCAACCCTGGCCCCCCGCCTGCTGCGCTGGTTCGACCGGCACGGCCGCAAGAGCCTGCCCTGGCAACACGCATTCGACGACGGCCGGCGCGACGCCTATCGCGTGTGGTTGTCCGAGGTGATGCTGCAGCAGACCCAGGTGGCCACCGTGGTCGGCTACTTCGAGCGCTTCGTCGCCGCGCTGCCCACGCTGCGCGCGCTCGCCGCCGCCGACGAGGACACCGTGCTGGCGCTGTGGTCCGGCCTCGGCTACTACCGCCGCGCGCGCTTCCTGCACCGCGCCGCGCAACTCTGCGTGGAACGCCACGGTGGCGAACTGCCGCGCGACTTCGACGCGCTCGCCGCGCTGCCCGGCATCGGCCGCTCCACCGCCGGCGCGATCCTGGCGCAGGCGCACGGCCTGCGCTTTCCCATCCTCGACGGCAACGTCAAGCGCGTGCTGGCGCGCTACCATGGCATCCACGGCCATCCCGGCGAAAGCGCGGTGGAGAAGCAGCTGTGGCAGCACGCCGAGGCACATACCCCGGCCACACGCGTCGCCGACTACACCCAGGCGATCATGGATCTCGGTGCAACGCTATGTACGCGCTCGCGCCCGCGCTGCGAGGACTGTCCGCTGGCCACCGGTTGCATTGCCCGTCGCGACGGCCTCACCGCGCAACTGCCCGGCCGCAAGCCGGCGAAATCCATTCCCGCCCGCGCCACCGTGATGCTGATCCTGCGTGACCGCCAGGGCCGCGTGCTGCTGGAACGGCGCGGCCCGCAAGGCGTGTGGTCCGGCCTGTGGAGCCTGCCCGAGGCGGCCGATCCGGACGGTGCCTGGCGCGTCGCGCAGCAGCATGCGCGGATCGACGACGCCCGGGCGCTCGCCTCGTTCACCCACGTGTTCAGCCACTACCGCTTGAATATCGAGCCGCTGCTGTTCGACCGCGCGACAGCGCAGCACCGCATCGCCGATAATCCGCAGTCGCGCTGGTGCAGCGCCGACGAACTGGCCGCATTGGGGCTACCCGCCCCGGTCCGCACCCTGCTCCAGAGCATCCTGTAGGAGCGCACCCTGTGCGCGATGCTTTGATGTCGATCGGAGCGAAGAGCATCGCGCACAGGGTGCGCTCCAACCGATACCCGTGAAGCCCCGAGGAAACCCCATGACCCGTACCGTCCACTGCGCCAAGCTCGGCATCGACGCCGAAGGCCTCGACTTCGCCCCCTGGCCCGGCCCGCTCGGCCAGCGCATCTACGCCGGGATATCCAGGTCCGCCTGGCAGCAATGGCTGGCCCACCAGACCACGCTGATCAACGAATACCGGCTCAATCCGCTCGACCCGAAGGCGCGCAAATACCTCGGCGAACAGATGGAAAAATTCCTGTTCGGCGGCGACGTCGACCAGGCCGCCGGCTTCACCCCGCCCGACCCGGAGTCTTGACGAAAAGCCGTGCATTCGGTCTAATGCGCGGCTCCACGCATCGTCGACGGCCCCGTGGCTGTTACCGATCGCCAGCTTCCCGGCCGGGTAGCTCAGTTGGTAGAGCAGGGGATTGAAAATCCCCGTGTCGGCGGTTCGATTCCGTCCCCGGCCACCATTTTTGTTGGTATATCAAAGACTTAGCCCACTCTTCGAAATTGCGAAAAGTGGGCTTTTCTTTCGTGGGTTACGTTTGGGTAACGGCCAGCGCGAGGAATTGGCGGTTTTATTTGGCTCGACGAATAAACTCCCCTGCTCGACGAAAGCTCGACGAATGGGGGGAGCCATGCAAGCGGGCGTTCGGACACTTGCCAACGATGCGTTTAGACATCCATTTCGTGGTTTCCGTCAGAAAACCCTGACACCCTTCATCACCCTACCCTGATGGGCTACAGGCTACACCGCGGGCACACTGTCCGTGTCTGGGAAGTCTGGGCGCCGTGGAGGCCTCCACATCAAGGATGACCGACGCACCAGACCACGCCACCTCTTCATGGGGTGGCGTTTTCGATTCAAGCTTCTGTTCACGCCCGTTACCCGCTATATGCTGACGGGGTTGGGGGTCTAACTACCAGGAGCGCCGCCTTGATTCCAGGAATTCACGATCTATCCAAAGCTCAATTTGCGGATGCGTTGGGAAGAGTTACATCACATTCCAGACCAATCGACAAGGTGAGTCACCTCAAAGGTCGGGAAACACAAGTCAGCGCCGTCGAACAAGCAATCTATGCAGCGGGACGGCATGTTTTCATTTTTGGAGAGCGTGGTGTTGGAAAGACATCACTTGCAAAAACAGCTGGTCGTGCGGTGGTGGAAACCGATAATTTCAAACAGTTTGGCTGTGCCACGGACACGACATTCGACGCTCTGATGAGGCAGGTCATCCAAGAATTTGCACCACGGCAACTCGCAGCGGTCCAAAAGTCCAGAAGCTTAGGCTTTGACAAAATCATCAAGCTCGGCTCAGGTCGGCAAGAGTCATATGTTGCACAGGATGAAATTACGGTCTCTTGGGCCGCGAACGTCTTAGCGTGCCTGGATGATGACGGTCGCAACACCATCCGCGTGGTTGTCATTGACGAAGTGGATCGGCTTGCATCCGTCGAAACACGTCGAAACTTTGCAGAACTCGTCAAACTTCTGGGGGATCGAGGAGCCCTCATTACATTTGTTTTCACAGGTGTCGGAACTGACTTAGAATCTATTCTTGGCTCGCACCCATCATCGTTTCGACAGTTCACCCAGGTGAAGTTGGAACGCATTGAGTATCAGCCTGCACTCGATATCGTTGACGATGCATTGTTGCGCTTTGGCTTGAGTTGGGAACTGGAACCCACACGAACCGCACGGTTTCGTATTGCAAGCATCGCCAATGGATTTCCTTACTACGTGCACCTGCTGGTCGAAAAGCTCATGTATGCCGTCTACCATGACCGTGACGCCACAGAAATTACGTTGGAGCATTTGCAACAAGCCATCACCACGGCGGTTGAGGAAGCGCAAGTAGAAATTCGCAAGTCCTATGATCTTGCCACCCGTGGTCGGAGCGACACCTACAAGTTGGCAACGTGGGCTACAGCAGATTCATGGGACTTGGAACGCACAACCAGTCAGATTTTTCGATCCTATATCGCACTGAGCGAAAAACTTGATGCTCCAAGCATCGTGCAAAAACAGCTTCTCCAATTGCTGGCAGCGTTGAAGCGTCCGAAATACGGCCCCATCCTCTCCAAGGGCTTTCGTCAAGGCCAGTATCAATTTTCGGAGAACATCGTCCGTGGCTATGTGCGTCTGTGCGCATCGGCTGAAGGCATTGAACTACAAGACTTGTGTCCTAGTATGTCCACTCCCGTCGCACATGCGCATGCGAAACAAAGGCGTTACATCGACCCACGTCGGTTGGGCGGTGAGCCCTCAACATTGAGGCGCTGACATCGTAGCGTGCCGTTCCCGACGGCGTATACGAGCATTGCACTGGAAAGTCCGGGCACATCAATGATGATCGGACACCTCACAAGTAACCATATCTCGTCTCCTGCGACGAACTTGTGGGAGCCTCTTTAGAGAGTTGGTTCAGCAAAGCAACTTAGACTCACTCATCCGGAGCCGCGCATGTTCAAAATCGAGGGACTCGAAAAATTAACTCGCCAGTTGAGTGAAGCCGAGAAGGCAATCGCATCAATAGACGGTGACTTGGGCTCGGTCAACTTCAACCCCAACGATCCAGAAAGCATTGAGCGAGCCATTATTGAGGTCGAGAACCTCGTGGACTCCAAGCTTCACGACTATGCGGACAACCCGCTTGTCACGCAATTGGCCGAACAGATGAAAGAGCAACTTAGGGAGACCATCATCGGCAAAGCTTCCGAAGCACGTATCGAGGGCAGCGAAGAGCCGTGATAGAGACCGACAGCCTATTCGGGCAAATCAATAACGCAGTTTTGGATCTTCAAGCTTCGGAACTCCAGTCTTTCGAGAGACCGCTAAAAAACTTAGCGCGACTACTCAATGACACCAGTCTTGAGGAGATCAATCATGCCTTGGTAGAGGGTCTAGACCTCAAGACCTTCTTGGAAGAAAGTGAACAAACTGGAGGCAGTTTCGTGGGCAGCCAGACTTTGGCGTGGCCAGAAGATCAACGAGCCTATCTTGGACTTGCCTGGCAGCTACTCCAGGATCTCGGTAGCAACCCGGACAGAGCTCTCGACTTCGGCCATACCTTTTTCTACTCGGGCCGAAAGATCATTGCTGGCCTACACTCGATGGTGCGCCAACTCATCATCCCTTTTGTGCGCGACTACAAGAGCTATGTCATGGCATATAACAGGCCGAGGAGTCGATCTGTGGTTGAGCGTTCAAACCGCATTTTCATAGTTCACGGCCACGACGGCGAGGCGCGGGAATCAGTCGCCCGGTTCATCGAACGTCTCGGCCTCGTGCCCGTCGTTCTACATGAACAAGCCAACCGCGGCCGCACCATCATTGAAAAGGTTGAAGCAAATAGTGATGTCGGCTTTGCGATTGTGTTACTGACCCCGGACGACGAAGGCAAGATGAAGGACGCGGCTGCCTTCGAACCTCGGGCACGTCAAAACGTGCTGCTTGAGTTGGGCTATTTTCTTGGGCGGCTTGGGCGAGAGCGCGTTTGCGCCCTAAAAAAAGGACTCGTTGAGATCCCGAGTGATTTTGCTGGCGTCGTGTGGGAGCCGATGACTGACGGTCCAGGGTGGAAGCAGTCTATTGGCAAAGAACTAGAAGCCGCCGGCTATGCTATCGACTGGAACAAGGTAATGGCTTGAGCCATGGGCATTTCCTCGTTCAATGTCTTACTTACCCGAGACGAAGCTTCGAATGCATCAGCGAGCGCGGATGCGCGTGACCATGAACCTGCTATTACACTGCGGACAGCGCTCAATGCCGCCCATCGACAGACCCCATTTGAACTCACACTTCACGCAGTGAAAGAGTGGCACTTCCCCCGGCGGAGCCGTGATCAGCTCATATGAGCGCCCGACTGTGGCTGGCGCAGCAACCGGCTGCTGGGCACGAAATGAGTGCGAAGTCGGGATCACATTTGGCCTGCGCGACACTTGTTCCGCAAACTCAGTTCGCGCACGTTCTTGTGCATCAGCGTAATCCGGATGGTAGATCCACCGCTTCGCGGATAAATCACTTCCCAGTAAAGCGGACAGAATTTGGCGAGGCGTTCGGGGGTCACCAGCCACTGTCGCAAACATTGGGGCGAGCGAGGGGATGTTGATCGCGATGACCCCGGCACATGGAGCCGAAGGCGCCTTGAGCGCATCAGGGACCGGGCGACCACCATAGGTGAAATAGACAACGAAAGGCGCCCCGTCCACCTCAGTCAGCACATCGACCAAGGCCCCCGCAAAGGTTGCGTCAATCTTGCCGACAGGCAGGTCAACGGCTCTCTCAGGAGCCACTGAAAAAGTTTTCTGCTGGCTTTCTGAAAGACAATCTGTATCACCAAACAGGTTGCCATTGCACTCCGGAATGCTCATTCGCGAATTGAATCGCAGCAGCTGGCGCGCCATGAGCCGGACGGAAACATCCCACGAAAAGTCGCAGCGAGTCTGCGTCGAACCGTATTCAGCGCGGCCAACATGAGCAAAATGCCATGCCTTGATGTTGCCCTTTCGGGCGATGAGCGCGGTCGAACATGACGGACAGACACAACCGCAGGCCAAGCCAGAGGAAACGTCTGCGACGTCAACAATCTCGTCATCTGCGGCGCGCAAGGCAAAGGGAATGAGCGTTTGATCCACTGTTCTGCTTCCTGAGAAATTCACCCTCACATTCCGACACCGCCACTTTCAAGGCGCCCTTTCTTCAGCCAGCACATCCCTGGGCTCCCTCACCAAGTTGTCAGCGATCTCAGGAAAGAGAAACACTAACAAAGCATCAAAGCGACGATCTGGAGCCACGGCAGGATCGCCATCGAGCCACCACCGTTTGTAGTCCTTCGTCTTGTTCCTCCATTTACGCCTCGGCGCAGGGTCATGATCAACCATATGTTGGGCGCGGTCGTAGGCCCCAAGCATCAGTCGAAACACCCACAACGTTTGTGGTTGCTGTTCGAACAGATGATGGCCGAGCTTCACCAAGTCCCTATGCTTAGTGCCAACAGGTTTCTCAAGCTTGGCGGAATAAGCGGCTTGAAGTAGGTAGCGTAACCCTCCCATTTCACTGGGCTGCTCTGGCAAGTCCAAGTCAAATTTCCCGAAAGCGTGGATTAACCGAGTCCATTCCTTCTGCGTATCAGGGTAAGGAACCGCATCGCACTCGTAGGCTACGAAGCACGATTCAAACGCGTTGCGCAACGGAGCGTTGGCCAGGATTAGTCGTTTCCGTTCCGCATCAATCTTCGCTGCATCTGCATCAAAGAAGAAGGCTCGCTGACTTGGCAAATCGAATGTGATCTCATCGAAACGAACCATTTTTCGCTCAGGCACCCAGTGAATTCCTCCATGTTCGATCACGGGTCGATGCCAATGGGCCTGTAGCATCAACGCATCGCAATCCAGGGATGCCTGCAAGGTCTCTTCGCCAGCCAGAAAAATGTTTCGGTTGTTGTTGTAGAAGACATCTTGTTGGGTCATACGAGCGTCTTGAGCATCAAAAGACTTGAACACCCAGAAGAGAAGTCCACCCTCCTTCAGGTAAAAATTGCGACGTTCCGCCATTACCCTCAAAAACGTAGTGGAAAGCTGCACCTCGAAAGCAACCGGCAATTGACCATCGTAGATGGCGCACACATCAGGTCGGCGGCGCTCGTTCTTCTCCGACCCTTTCCACGTCTGCTCAATTTGAACCCGAGAGAACCTTGGATCTCGCTGCAGGCTCTCGGCGATGATTGCCTTCATGCGCCTGTGCGCTTCGCTCTCCCGCTGACCGTGAAACTTGATCGCATTGATTTGATCTTCGCTCAATGCACCGCGGGTGATTGCGGGGCAACTTCCATCTTCTCGTGTGTGCCTAAAGTGGAGCTTCTTGCGATTCATTTGCGCAATGAGATAGACGGGCGCATTACACAACGCGCATAGAAAGCGCTCCTTGCCCGCTGCAATGGCTTGGCTCGACCTCATACGGGTCTGCATCGCAAGTTCCCAATCGGAACCAATGAGCTGAGCTGCGGTGAAGTAGTCACCCGTGCGTTCGTCCATGATGTCGTCGATCTCTGGACTATCGACGGCGAATGTTGGGTTGTAGGTTGCTGCCATGGTCTCCTCCTAGCCTCATCTATACATCGGCGGAGTCGCACCGGTCGAGACTTTAACCTGACCCACCTGGCGGCGCCTCAAATCCCCCTCACCCGCCTCCCTGCGGGCATTTCCCCGAACAGCTAACCTACACGGGATAAAAGCCTCTTTTTCGATCCCCTCGCCGCCGCTACAGTTCGGCCATGAAGCGCCCCCGCCCCCGGTGCCCGAATCCCGCTTGCGTCCACCACATGGACCCGCCTGCGGGTTTCTATCGGAAGAAAGGCTATCGCCGGGCCAAGCACAACCACCAACCCGTGCCTCGCTACCAATGTAAGGCGTGCGGAAAGTATTTCTGCGGCACGCAAACCCTGCCCTCTCAAGGCCACCATCGGCCCGAGTTGAACCATCAGGTATTGGCCCTGGCCGTGTCTGGGGTTTCATTACGACGCATGGCCGCCCTGCTGGGGTGTAGCCGACGCACCATTGACCGGAAAGTGCTTCATCTGGCCGAGCAGGCCCAGAAGCATCATGCCAAACACCTTCAGAGCCTGCGGACGGCCTATGTCATGTTCGACGAACTGGAGACCTTCATCCACGGGCGATGGGCCCAGGTCTCGGTGCCGGTGGTGGTAAGGGTGAAAACGGGTGAGGTGCTGGCGTTCGGCGTCGCCAAACTATCCAGCAGCATGTCCAAGGGCCAGGCGAGGGGCTGGAATGTGGACACGCGGGCCCAGGTGGTTCCGGCTGTTTTGAAGTCCGTGGCGAGCGTGTTGAAGCCAGGGGCGACCTTGGCTACCGATGGAGAGTCGTCGTATCCGAAATGGATGGGGAGAACCTTGCCGGGCGTCCAGCACAAGCGGACGGTGGGCGTGAAAGGACCTGGCTACGACCCTTTGTTTGCGATCAACGTTGCGTTCGCGAAGATGAGGAACGACTTGGCGCGGCTGGGAAGGAAAACCTGGACGACCACGAAAACCATCAGGGGTTTAGAGAACCATCTGTGGTTGTGGGTGGCGTGGACGAATGGGTATGACCTGAAATGAGAAGCCGCAACCGGTGTTTGAGGCTTCTGAGTGCGGAAAAGTGAGCGGTAGCACACTCAAAAGTGTTGGCTGGCGCCTTGTCATAATCAAACCTTACCAAATACTTATTATCCATCCGCATAACCTAGCCAACGCGATAGCCCCGCCATAAATAGCACCAACCAAACCCGCTGCCAGCACCGTGGCGATGACGCTCTTAATGATTTCTCCAGCCCAGCCTTTCATGCCTAAAAACTTGTCTTGGGATTCGATTTTTTGACCGAGCTGTTCAAGGCATGATTTGATCATTACGTTATACCGAGTTGACGCTCCATCCTCTATTTCCTTGGCGAGCCGAATATCGAGCATTACCTGGCAGATTTTATCGGCTTTGTCTCGGAACGCGCCAACTGTCGCATCCGAAATTAGCCCATCAATATAGGCGTTCACCGCTTCGTCAGAGGGCGGGACTTGATGGTTGGCTTGGTGTTCTTCCAGCCACTTTTTTAGTTGCTCGGTATAAAGACCGTAGGCAATGGCGCCAACAACATCCTCACTTCCTTTGAAATAAGCAAGATATCCGCGGCCAAATTTCTTGGCAGCGTTCACTGACGCTGGACCTCCATGCGGTGGTGTTGGCTCCGCCGTTTCCGACATTACTTCGCGCCCCGTTCCTGCGCCTCAACCAGCCGCCTCGCTTGGGCAAAGTCGGCGTTGATTTCATCTTGGGTCCAACGAGGGCGGCTGCGAACATAGTCCACGATGTCTTTGGGGAAATCTTCCAGTTTTTGCGCGCCGTAAAACCTTCCCCTGTGCTCATCCGAAGGCCGCGGCGACTGAATGGTGTTTTGCATAGTGGTGTGTCCTTGGGGGTGGTTAGCAATTTTCAGGTCTGTATTTGCTATACCTGTATTGATCCTTCCAGACCTGAGCCACGTGTCAATTCGAAACCGCGGCAAAAAATGAAATAACCGATAGAAGGATCTGACTAAAACCAATATTTGCGTTTTAGTCAGCAGTTTGTGGGTAGGCACGAAAAGGCCTGTTTGTGGGTAGGCACGTTTATGAGGGAGCGCGTCCCGATGGTTGGCCTGGTCGGGGGCTGCTTGGGGTGGGTTGAGGCGCTGCGAAGGGAGGCAGGTAGGTTTCATGGGTTCTCCTGAAATGGGATTGGTCGAGTGATGGAATCTCCTTACACTCCACCCTATGTCGCCATTCGAAGTCGTCAAGGGGGATCCGGAAACTTTCTCCCCCTATTTCCGAAACTGCCGGCCTTTCTGAAACGCCAGCACCTGTTTTGACTATCGACTAGCTGTCCGATCGCCTCGAATTGTTGAAACAGCAATAGGCCGCAGCTCTGCGCACCCTGCCGGCTTGCCGGACAATCCGCCGACCCCGTAACGCGGGTTACAGCGGCTTGTAACAGGTGCGAACGGAGCCTGTTGCCGCCGGAACTACCTCTGCCTCTTGAAATGCTTCACCCTCATCCCAAGGTGCATTGATAGCGGGAGACAAGGGGAACCCATGACCGACGACACCGACCAGCCTGACGATAAGGCGCTGCGACAGCAGATGTTCGACGCATATGCGGCCGAACAACTCACCCGTGAAAGGGCCAACTCCGACAAATACGACAATACGATCCTGACGTATTCCACGGGGGCGCTGGCTCTGTCTCTGACCTTTATCAAGGATGTTGTCCCACTCGCATCGGCCCATTCCATCTGGACCCTCAAAGCGTCATGGGTATTTTTGGCGCTCTCGTTGCTGGTGATGCTTGCGTCCTTCCATATTGGGCAGACGGCCAACCGGAAACGCGTTGAGTTCGCCCGCGAGTATTACATCGACAAGATAGAAACCTCCCACAACAAGAAAGACTGGGCGGAAAAATCTCTCTCCTGGCTCAACCTTTTCGCTGGCGCCGCTTTCTTCATCGGCGTCATTTTCACAACCGCCTTTGTCTGGACCAATGTTCAGGAGCACTCCGCGATGTCTGATAAAAAGACCACGAGCACAACCGCACACGCGACAGATGCGATGCCATCCGCGTTGATGCAAAAGATCCAAGCAACCCCTCTGACTAAGGGCACGCCGAGCGCAAACATGGCGGCTGTTCCGTCGTCATCGGCAGCACAACAACCTGCACCCCCACCCACCCCTACGCCTTCCAAGCAGACCAAATAACCGCACTCGGTTAGTGTCACGCTTGCCCGATCCATCGTCGCGCAACTCCACATTCAGGGGCATCAACCATGGCCGATAACAAGACCACGTCGCCGGGCAATCCTTCGACCTTTAAGGAGGCCACGCCGTCGGCAAACATGCAGCAGATCACGGGTACGCCTGGGCTAGGGTTAGAAGGCATGGCGTCGGCTCTCATGCAGCCGGTCGTTTCGGCCACGGTGACTAAGGGTATGCCGAGTGCAAGCATGGCGGCTGTTCCCGCACCGGCACCGGCGCCAGCACCAGCACCAGCTCCGGCACCCTCCGATCCGAAAAAGTGAGGGCGTCACGCAGCGCCGCGTGATCACATGCCAAGACCGTGACCGATTGACGGCGCACGGCTTGGCGCATGCGTCGGCACCGCCGCCGCCACCACCATCGCGGGCTGTGCTTCCTTAGCCCACGCCATCAAGTCCCGCATAACATCCAACGCGTTGCGCTGCACGTCCAGCCGCCCGATGGCGTAGCCCTTGAGCGCGTCGATGTCCTCTGCCGAACCGGCCAGGTGATAGGTGCCGGCGGTGTTCGTCTTATGGCATGTGGCGCGTCCAGACAGCACCTAGAAACCCGGAGATGCGATCCCCTAGGCCTGCGGGACTGGCCTGTTGGCGGTCATCGGCGGCACCCGACATGTGGGTCCAAAAGCGCCAGGTCGAAACCCCTTCCGCCGTTCCCTCATTTTTCGTCCCCTGCTCGCCGAACGTTCGACGGAAACGATCACGAAAAATCTTTGGGTTACGTTTGGGTAACGGCAAACCGTGCCTTTCTGTGCCGCCTGGTGCCGGAGGGTGCCTCAGCAACCCTTATGCCAAGCCAATCACGTCGCGGCCTGGCGCCATTCGTTTCGTCGTGTCAAACGTTGAAAATCCCCGTGTCGGCGGTTCGATTCCGTCCCCGCCACCATTGCACGCGACGACTCGGCCCACCCCTCGCGGTGGGCTTTGTCTTTCTCTCCTTCTCGTGTTCCACCTGGCGTGCGGAACTGCTGATCCGTCACCCCACTGTCTGTGGCCCGCGTGCGAAAATCAGCCTCTCGTCGATACGTCGTGCAGGCCATGACCTCCCAGAAATACGATTTCCGCCAGTTCCAGGAAGAGCTCGCGACGCTTGAACGCAAGATGGAGAAACAGACGCCGGCCAAGACGCTTGGCAAGAAGGCCGCGGCGGCGCAGCGGCTTGCGATGGCACGGGAGGAATTCCTGGTGTTGCGCCAGCGGCACGGGCTGAGCGTCGCCGACGTGGTGGCGTTCTTTCCCGAGGAAGAGGGCATCGCCTACCTGCAACAGCTGATCGCCGCGGCGCAGGCGAAGCCGCGGCGCCCGCGCAAGGCATGACGACGCGGACAGGATTCGCGGACGCGGGGCCGCGCCGATCAGGCCGGCTATACTTCCACCATGCAATGGAGCGGCCTGCCCCGGGGGGCACCGCGCTAAAGAACGAGCGGACGATGACCATGCCAACCGATCTCCATGGACTGCCCACGATGCGGCGGACTGACATGGCGGACACGATGCGTTCGAGTTACCCGGGCCGGCGCCGCGCGATGTGGGCCGGCGTGCTGCTGGCCGCACTGGGTGCGGGCGGCTGTTCCTCGATGGGCAGCCGCTCCTCGGTCGTGGTCGCCCCGGCGCAGTCGACGGCGACGACGGAGTCGTCGGCAACCGCGTCCAGCGAATCTTCGCTGGCGGCAATCATCCGCAACCAGCTCCAGCTCGGGCACTACGATACCGGCGAGAAGGCGCTGCGCCAGCACCTGCGGCAGCACCCGGGCGACCGCGCGGCGCAGGGCATGCTGCGCCAGCTCACCGTCGATCCCGAACAGATGCTCGGTAGCCGCTGGCATGCACACATCGTGCAGGCGGGCGAGTCCTACAGCACGCTGGCCGAACGCTATCTCGGCGACGCGAACCTGTTCCTGATCCTGGCCCGCTACAACGGTTCGGCCAACCCCTCGCTGTTGCGCGTCGGCCAGACGCTTCGCATACCGGCACCCGCGGAAGGTGCTGCGCCGGCGGCCGTGGCTGCGGCCGATGCCGCCGCACCCGTCGCCCCGGCATCGCCGCCACCGGGCGCCGAATCCGCCGCGGCGAAGGCGCGCCGGCTGCAGGACGAGAGCGTGGCCCTGCTCGACCAGGGGCGCAAACAGCAGGCACTCGCCCGTCTCGGCGAGGCGCTGGCGATCGAACCGCGCCTGAAGCCGTCCGGCACCAAGGCGGCGACGCTGCGCAGCCAGTTGCTGGATTCGTACCACGAGCGGGCCATCGTGCTGTACCGCGACCAGCAGCTGGACCCGGCCATCGCGCTGTGGGACCGCGTGCTGGCGATCGCGCCGGACTACGAGCCGGCCGTGATCTACCGGGCGCGGGCGCGCGAGCTGAAGCATCGGCTCGAACAGTACTGAGCCACGTCGGTCCGTCAGCCGGCGCCGCCCTCGTCCGGCGTCACCGGCATGATGCGCGTCGGGCGCGAAACGTCGGCCTCCACGGCTGGTGCAGGCGCGGTCTTCCCGGCGCGGCGCTGGCGCGATTGCAGCGTGCTGTTCATCAGGTTGAAGGTGGCGAACAGCCGGCCGATCTCGTCCCTCCGCGTCAGCCGAATACGGTGGCCGAAGTCGCCGCGCGCCACCCGCAACAGCGCATCGCGCACCAGGTCCAGCGTGATCAGCGGCCGGCGGAACAGCCAGTAGGCCGCGCCGATGACGGCGGCCAGGGTCAGCAGAAGCACCACGACGATCACCCACAGGGTGGTTCTCTGCGCGGCGCGCAACGCGGCGTCGCCGATGCCCAGGCGCAACTCGCCCACCGTCTTGGCCTGGTAGCGGATCGGCACATCGAACAACAGCATCGCGCTCTGACCCGGGTCGCCAGGGTCCCGGCTGAGATAGCTGCGGATATCGTCCTCGCGCGGCAGGTAGGCCTGTCCACCTGGCTCAGGCAACGGGTGACCGACCTCCTCCTGGCGGGTGCTGGCCACGACGTCGCCGCGCCGGTCGGCGATGGCCAGGTAGTGGATCTGCTGGTTGCGCGAGATGTCGCCGACCAGCGCACGGGTGGCGGCGGTGTCGCCGAGCAGCAGGTTCTCGGCCGACTCGCCGGCGACCATGCGCCCCATCGAACTGCCGAAGTCCAGGGCCACGCCGGTCACTGCGGCGCTCTGCTTGGTGTAGATCGTGGCCAGCCCCAGCACCAGCACCAGGCTCAGGATGGCACCCAGGCTGCTGGCCCAGCGCAGCCGCAATGAAATGATGCGGGTGGCCAGCGGATTTTCGCGCTCGCGCTCGTACTCGCGGGCTGCCAGGCGCAGGTCGTCGACCACCTCCGCGCCACGCTGGTAGCGCGCGCCCGCCGTGGGTTCCAGCAGGGTGCGCACGATGTTCATCAATATCGAGGGCGTGGCCGGGTCGCGCGGCCGGACCGGCGGATGCGGCGAGCGCAGGCGCTTCCTGAGCAGTTGCTGCAGGTTCCCGAGGTCCGGCCACGGCAGCTTGCCGGTGACCAGCCAGTACAGCACCACGCCCAGCGAGAACAGGTCGCTGCGCGCGTCGGCCCGCTCGCCACGCAGGCGCTCGGGTGCCATGTAGGCCGGCGTGCCGCCGATTTCCGCGGACAATCCGTTGCCGTCCGGTGGCGAGCCGCGGCGTTCGGCGATGCCGAAGTCGCTGATCTTGGCATAGTTCCAGCCATCGGCCAGCATGATGTTTTCGGGCTTGATGTCGTGGTGGACGATGCCACGGGCATGTGCATAGTCGAGCGCGGAGGCAAGCTGGCCGGCCAGCTCGAAGACCGCCGGCAGCGGCGGAAATCCTTCGCGGCTGACCTTGCCGGCGAGCGTCTCGCCCGAGAGGCGTTCCATCGCGATGTAGGAGCGGCCGTCCACAGTCTCGCCCACGTCGAAGATCGTGACGATGTGCGGATGGGTCAGGTGTCCCGCCGCGCGCGCCTCGACCAGGAAGCGGCTCCGGTAGGCGGGGTCGGCGGCGATCTCGCGATGCAGGCACTTGATCGCCACCTTGCGCTCGATGCCCGGGTCGAAGCCGGCATAGACGACCGCCATCGCGCCTTTGCCGAGGATGCCCTCGATGCGGTAACGGCCGACGCTTGCCGGGGTGGCGTCCTCGCTCACGGCGACCCTAGCAGCCACCAGGCGAGCGCGCCGAACACGGCCAGCAGCAGGGCGGCGCCGGCGATCCAGCGCCAGGATGCGTCGATCCGCTTGCCGTGCTCGCGGGTAAGGAACACGAACTCGACCTGGCCCAGCCTGACGTGGTCGCCATGCCGCAGGACCACCTCGTGGATGCGCCGGTCGTTCACGAACGTACCGTTGGTGGACAGCGTGTTCATGATGACGCAGTGGCCCTGCTGGTTGGTGATCCAGGCGTGGCAACCGGATACGCTCAGGTCGTCGACGACGATCTCGTTGTCGATCCGGCGGCCAATGGTATGCCGGCCCGGGCGAAGCACGAAGCGGCGCCCCACGATGCCATGGCTGCTGCCTTCCAGTACCGGTTCGTGCACGCTGATCCGGCCCCCCTCCCCCTCCTGCATCTCGCTGGCGTATTGCCGCAATGCCTCGGTGGAAAAAATCCGGGTGCCCTGCGGCCCCGGCGATCGCTCGCCGGACTGGCTGGACGGTGCTTGACCACGATTGCTCATCGAAACCTCGAACTCCTAATCAGGCGGCACTATAACCAACTGGCAGGCAACCTTCGCATCGGTTGTTGACATTCATATTTATTTTCGTAATTCTAGAAATATGGAATCAATAGATGCCCTCGCCTGCCTCAACGCGCTTGCCCAGGAGCACCGCCTGAACCTGTTCCGCCTGCTGGTGCAGGCGGGCGATGAAGGGATGGCGGTGGGCGAACTGGCCGCCGCGACCGGGCTGGCTGGCGCGACGCTGACGAACCACCTGCACATCCTGCGGCGCGCCGGCCTGGTCGGCGACGAGCGGCGCGGACGGGTGATCCAGTGCCGCGCGAACTATCTGCAGATGAACGGCCTGCTCGGCTTCCTCACCGAAAGCTGCTGCGCAGGCTCCGCCGCCGCCGGCTGCGCGCCGGCCAAAACCTGTCGGCCCACCGAGAGAAAATGATAAAACGCTTCCACGTGCACGTGAACGTCGACCAGCTCGACCGCAGCATCCGTTTCTACACCACGCTGCTCAGCGTTGCCCCGAGCGTGCTGAAGCCGGACTACGCGAAGTGGATGCTGGACGATCCGCGCGTCAATTTCGCCATCTCGCAGCGCGGCCGCAAGGCGGGCGTGGACCATCTCGGCCTGCAGGCCGGGGACGACGCCGAACTCGCCGCGATCGGCGCGCGGCTGCAGGCGGCCGACGCCGTCACGCTGGCCGAGCGCGCCACCACGTGCTGCTACGCGCGCTCGGACAAGTTCTGGGCGGAGGACCCGCAGGGCGTGCGCTGGGAAAGTTTCCGCACCCATGGCGAAGCCACCACCTACACCGGCGCACCGCAGCCCGACGGGGCCGCGTGCTGCGGCACCGCAGCCTCCGCCGGTTCCTCCACGTCGTGCGGCCCGGCCGCGAACTGCTGCTGAGACGGGCATGCACACTCCACCGTACAACGTGCTGTTCCTGTGCACCGGCAACTCCGCGCGCAGCGTGATGGCCGAGGCCCTGCTCAACGTGCTCGGCAACGGCCGGTTCAGGGCCTTCAGCGCCGGCAGCTTTCCCAGCGGCAAGGTGCAGCCGATCGCCGCCGAACTGGCGCAGGCCTTCGGCTACCACGCGCCGCTGCGCAGCAAGAGCTGGGACGAGTTCGCGCAGCCGGGCTCGCCGGCGATCGACATCGTGATCACCGTCTGCGACAACGCCGCCGGCGAGGTCTGCCCGGTCTGGCCCGGCCAGCCGGTCACCGCGCACTGGGGCGTACCCGACCCGGTGGCGGCCGACGGCGGCGAGGAAGCGCGCCGGCGTGCGTTCCAGTCGGCCTGGCTGATGCTGCGCCGGCACATCGACCTGCTGCTGGCGTTGCCGCTGGAGAAACTCGACCGGCTCGCCATGCAGCAGCGGCTGCGCACCATTGGCCGGACGGCGGCGGCGGATGAACGCTGAGATCGCGGCGCCGGCACCGGCGCAACTCGGCTTCTTCGCGAGCTACCTGAGCGTCTGGGTGGCACTGTGCATCATCGCCGGCATCGCGCTGGGGCATACCTCGCCGGCGGCGTTCGAGGCGCTGGCGGCGATCGAGCTGCAGCACGTCAACCTGCCGGTCGCCGCGCTGGTGTGGCTGATGATCGTGCCGATGCTGCTGAAGGTCGACTTCGCGCAGCTGGCCGGCGTGCGGCGCCAGGCGCGCGGCATCGGCATCACCCTGCTGGTGAACTGGGCGATCAAGCCGTTCTCGATGGCGCTGCTGGGCTGGCTGTTCGTCCGCCACGTATTCGCCGCGTGGCTGCCGGCGGAACAGCACGACGCCTACATCGCGGGCCTGATCCTGCTGGCCGCGGCACCGTGCACGGCGATGGTGTTCGTGTGGTCGCGGCTGTGCGGCGGCGAACCGAATTTCACGCTGGCCCAGGTAGCGCTCAACGACACCATCATGATCGTCGCGTTCGCGCCGATCGTGGCCCTGCTGCTGGGCGTGGCGTCGATCCGGGTGCCATGGGGCACGCTGCTGCTGTCGGTGCTGCTGTACATCGTGGTGCCGGTGGTCGTGGCCCAACTCTGGCGCGGGTGGCTGCTGCGCCGGCGCGGGCCGCACGCACTGGAAGCGGTGCTGCGGCGCATCGACCCATGGTCGACCGCCGCGCTGCTGGCCACGCTGGTGCTGCTGTTCGGCTTCCAGGGCGAGGCGATCCTGGCGCAGCCGCTGGTCATCGCGCTGCTGGCGGTGCCGATCGTGATCCAGGTGTACCTCAACGCCGGCATCGCCTACGGCCTCGGCCGCTGGCTCAAGGTGCCGCATTGCGTGGCCGGCCCGGCCGCGCTGATCGGCGCCAGCAACTTCTTCGAACTGGCGGTGGCGGCGGCGATCGGCCTCTTCGGCCTGCGCTCGGGCGCGGCGCTGGCCACCGTGGTCGGCGTGCTGGTCGAGGTGCCGGTGATGCTTTCGGTGGTGCACATCGTCAATCGCAGCGCCGGCTGGTTCGATCGCCGGCATGGCTGATCCGGCGCGGCGCAGTCGACGGCCACCCGCGCGACCCGCAGATGATGGCGAGGCCGTTTCTCGATGGCACTACCCGCGATGAAACCCGCGAAATGCCGGGCAATGGATTGCGTATGCGCACGTGCGCGCCCCGGATTTGCGCGGCGGCATGCGGAAGGCCAAGGCCGACGATTCCGCCGGCAACCGCGTCAGGCTGAGGGTCGCACCCCGCAGCGGCAAGGTGATCGGCATCGATTAGCCCGCCGACTCATCCGCGGGATGAAAAGGCCACACCGTCACGCATCGACCGGCACCGATGGCACGGCGGGCAGCGGCTGCGCAAGGGGCACCACCCGGCCGAGCCAGTCGGCCGCCATGCCGGCGACCTCGCTCGCGCTCATGCCATGGGTATCGATGGCCCCATTGAGCCCGCCGTAGGGCGCATATTTCGACGGCTGGGTGACGGAGAACAGGCCCAGCGTCGGCGTTCCGCTGGCGGCTGCCAGATGCATCACGCCGCAATCGGCGCTGATGAAGCCGTCCATGTTCGCCACCATCGAGGCAAGGCGACGCAGATCGCGCGTGTAGTACGGGGCGAAGACCCCGCCGAGTTGCGACCTTCCGTGTTCCGCCAGCACGTCGACGATCAGCACGTCCGGCCGCTTCTCCGTCAGCGCGCCGGCGAACTGCCGCCACCAATCCTCGCCGTAACACTTGGCGCCGGTGGCATTGGCGAATATGCCGACGATCGTGCGCCCGGCCGGCCGCGGCGGCGCCGCACCGAGTATGTTCGCCAACGCCCGCCGGGCCTGCTGCTTCTCGCTGTCCGACAAGTCCAGATTGAGCGGTGGGCAGGGGTGGTCCAATTCCAGCCCCCGGGCCGCGCGCAACAGGAATACGCCTCGCTGGCCCAGGTGTTCGGGACAAGGCAGGCCGTGCCATGCCGACCCGGGGTTTGCCTCGGGATCGGGGAACCCCAGCTTGAAGCGGGCCTTGACCGTCAGCAGCAGCAACCGGCCCGACTGCGAGCCCTGGCAGGTGTCGATGGCCAGGTCGTAGGAATTCCGCTGCAGTTCCCGCAGCAATGCCCTCGTCCGCCAGAGGTGCTGCGCGATCTTCCGCGGCAGGCTGAATATCCGGCGGACCTGGAAGCGGTTCGCGAACAGGCTGCTGGCCGCCTCGCCGCCGACGACCAGGTCGATTTCGGCACCCGGATAAAGCGCCTCGACCTCCGCAAGCAGCGGGCTCACCAGGATCGCATTGCCAAGCCGATGGTTGGGCCGGCAGATCAGGATGCGGTGGATCCCCCGCGCCGGCAACTTGCCCGGCTCGCACAGCTGGCGCTCGACAGCCGCGAACAGGCGCCCCAGAAACAACGAAACGACCCGGCGCCGAAAGGCATCCCGCCACCGCGTGGCGATATGCGGGGGAGCAGGTGCAGCATCTTGCGGAAGCGCGGCGGACGGAACCATTCGGGCATACCAGGCCCCCGATGGGGGGATGACGCCATAGTAGCCGGATTCGCTTAGCCAGCCCTAAGATGCGCCGGCCGGCGGCGGCTTCGGGAAGTCCCGGCACCGCACGCCTGAATGCCGGCCATCGGTCCATAAGCCCACGCTAAGCGGACTGCGGTAAAAAGGTCGTGCGGCGATGTCCGCCGCTCCTCCTACGGGAATCGACATGAAGAAGCTCCTCTGCATGCTTGCCTCCGCCGGCCTGGCCGCGGGCGCCTTCGCCGCCGGCGCCACGCCCGCCACCACGACGGAGGCGCAAGCCAGGGTCAAGTTGCCGCAGGCGCGCGAAATCGCGCTCAAGGCCTTTCCGGGAAAGATCGTCAAGGAAGAATTGGAAAAGGAGCAGGGCGGCAGCGGCCTGCGCTATTCGTTCGACATCGCGAACGGCAAGGCCACCCATGAGGTCGGCATCGATGCAGTGACCGGCAAGCTCCTGGAAAACTCCGTCGAGGGCAAGGACAGCGATTGACGGCGCGCCCGGCGCCCGTCCGGGTGCCGGGCGGACCCGCCGCACGGCGCCGTCGCCGATTCGCGAATGGACCGGCACGAGCGGACTGACTACTATCGGCGGACCCTTCATCCCCGACTGGTGACCGCCCGTGAAGCGACTGCTCCTCTGCGCCCTGATCATGTCTGCCTGCGCCGCCGCGCAGGCGACCGATGCCCCGACCTTCAGCCCCGAGCGCCTGTCGGCCGACGTGAAGACACTCTCCTCGGATGCGTTCGAGGGCCGCGGCCCGGCCACGCCGGCCGAGACGAAGACCATCGACTACGTGGTGGCGCAGATGAAGGCCGCCGGCCTGCAGCCCGGCGGCGACCTCAAGGACGGCAAGCGCAGCTGGACCCAGGCGGTGCCGCTGCTGCGCAGCGAGATCGTCGGCGCGCCGAAGCTCACGCTCGCCCTCGGCGACAAGCACGAAGCGCTGACCCAGGGCGAGCAGATCGCGGTGCGCGCGCCGATGGACGGCTCCACCTCGGTGGCGATCGCCGACGCGCCACTGGTGTTCGTCGGCTACGGCGTCGAGGCGCCGGAGCGGCACTGGGACGATTTCAAGGGCGTCGACCTGCACGGCAAGATCGCGGTGGTGCTGATCAACGACCCGGATTTCGAGACCGGCGTGGGCGACTTCGGCGGCAAGGCGATGACCTACTACGGCCGCTGGACCTACAAGTACGAGGAAGCCGCGCGCAAGGGCGCGCTGGGCGTGCTGATCGTGCACGAGACCGCGCCGGCCTCGTACGGCTGGGCCACGGTGAAGAATTCCAACACCAACACGATGTTCGATATCGTGCGCGACCAGCCCTCGGCCATGCATCCGCAGCTGGAAGCGTGGATCCAGCGCGACTTGGCGGTCGCGATGTTCAAGCACGCCGGGCTGGACTTCGACGCGCTGAAGAAGCAGGCGCAGACGCGGGCGTTCAAGCCGGTGACGCTGAAGGGTGAGAGCCTGTCGGCCAGCTTCAAGGTCGACAAGAGCGTGATCACCTCGCACAACATCGTCGGCCGCATCGAGGGCAGCAAGCACCCGGAGCAGACGGTGATCTACAGCGCGCACTGGGATCACCTCGGCGTCGGCCAGCCCGACGCGAAGGGCGACCGCATCTACAACGGCGCGGTCGACAACGCCACCGGCACCGCGGCACTGATCGAGCTGGGCCGCGCATTTGCACACGCACCGCGGCCCGAGCGCTCGGTGGTGTTCCTCAACGTCACCGCCGAGGAGAAGGGCCTGCTCGGCTCCGAGTACTACGCCGCCAACCCGCTGTACCCGCTGGCCACCACCGCCGGCGTGCTCAACATGGACGCGCTCGACCCGCACGGCCCCGCGCGCAACTTCACCATTTCCGGCAGCGCCAAGCTGGGCCTGCTGGACGACCTGATCGCCGACGCGAAGCAGTACGGCATGAGCTACACCGCCGACCCGAAGCCGGAGGCCGGCCACTTCTTCCGCTCCGATCACTTCTCGTTCGCCAAGCGCGGCGTGCCGGCGATCTCGTTCGGCTCCGGCAACGACTGGGTCAACGGCGGCCTGAAGGCCGGCAAGGCGGCCGAGGACGAATACGTCGTCAAGCACTACCACCAGCCGTCCGACGAATGGCAGGCCAGCTGGTCGTTCACCGGCATGGCGCGCGACCTGCAGCTGCTCTACGCCGTGGGCAGCCAGCTGGCGAATTCCGGCCAGTGGCCGGACTGGAGCAAGGACTCCGAATTCCGCGGCATCCGCGACGCCAGCGCCGCCGAGCGGAAATAGGTTCGCGGTCTGTCATCTGCATGTAGGAGCCCGCTGGCGGGCGATGCTCTTGCTCTGAATCTCCGGAGCAGAAGCATCGCCCGCCAGCGGGCTCCTACAACGGTTTTTGCCGGGGCCGGGCGTAGGCCCAGCGCAGGAACAGCGGCAGCATCCGTTTCCATGACGCCTGGTTGTGCTGGCCGCCAGGCAACAGGAACAGCGAGGCATCCGCCCTGCGCGACGGATGTCCCGCGTAGTCCAGGTTGATCGAATAGCCGAGCTGCTTCAGGCCACGCGCGCGAAAGCCGTCGGCGCCGCGATAGCCTTCGAGCAGGTCCTGCACGTCATCGATCGTATCGTTGATGCCGTCGCCGTCGCGGTCCGCGGTTTCCTCCGTCGTACCCGCCGCGAACCAGAATTTCAGGCCCGCGCGCCCGGGCCCATGATCGACCATCGCCTGCGCCAGCCGCGTGTGCTGGATCGCAGTGGCGCTGCTGCGGTCTGCAGCCAGCCAGAACGAGGGCGAGAAGGCGCCGACCCGGCCGAACACCTCCGGGTACTGCCAGCCGAGGTTGAACGCGTTCAGCGCGCCGAGCGACCAGCCCAGCACCGTGCGCCCGCGCGCGGTGCGGTGCGTGCGGTAGTGCGCGTCGACATACGGCACCAGCACGGTGGCGACCCAGGCGGAATAGTCCTGCGCGCACGTGCCGATCGGGCCGATCCGCGAACCGCCGACGAGGCTGCGTGCGCCGGCGCGATCGGACAGGCCGTAGCCGCTGGCGCGGTCGTCGAGCATGCGGATCGCCACCACGATGACCGGCTCGATCGCCCGCTCGCGGTACAGTCGCGCCAGCGTCGGCTGCAGTCCCACCGCGGCCATGTCCTGGCCGTCGTTCGCGTACAGCACCGGGTAGCGGCGGCCGGACGCGCCCGCGTAGCCGGGCGGCAGGTAGACCGCCACCTTGATCCGCTCCGGCGCGAACGCCGGCGCGTCGAGCTGCAGTTGCACCGGTGCGTCATCGGCGGCGGGAGCATCCGCCGCGGACGCGCTACCGGCGACCAGCAACCCACAGAGCAGCAGCCACGGCAGGGCGACGAGGCGAAGCACCGTCACGCCACGCTGGCAAACCACGCGCCGTGGCCGGGCAGATGCAGGCGGTGGCCGTCGAGCCGCCCGGCCACCAGGCCGTGGCCTTCCAGCGGCTGCGGCTTGCCGAGCGCCGCGGGCAAGTCGATCGCGACGTCGGCGTCGGCCAGGTTGAACGCCACCAGCACGGTCTGCCCGGCCAGGCGGCGGGTGAACGCCAGCACCGGCTCGGCGGTATCGACGAAGGCGATGTCGCCACAGCGCAGCGCCGGCTGCGACTTGCGCCAGTGCATGAAGCTGCGGAAGCCGTTCAGCACCGAATGAGGGTCGGCCTCCTGCCGGCTCACCGCCAGCGCGCGATGTTCCGCGGGCACCGGCAGCCACGGCATGCCGCGGCTGAAGCCGGCCTGCGCATCGGCGTCGCTCCACGGCATCGGCGTGCGGCAACCGTCACGGCCCTTGAACTGCGGCCAGAACGCGATGCCGTAGGGATCCTGCAGCGCTTCGTAGGGCAGTTCGGCCTCGGTCAGGCCCAGCTCCTCGCCCTGGTAGACGCACACCGAGCCGCGCAGCGAACACACCATCGCGGTGAGCAGGTTGGCCAGTTGCGCCGACGGCCGGCCCCTGCCCCAGCGGGTCAGCACGCGCTCGACGTCGTGGTTGGAGATCGCCCAGCACGGCCAGCCGTCGGTCATCTGCGCTTCCAGCGCCTGCACCGTGCCGCGGATGTGCGCCACGCTGAAATCGTCGGTCAGCAGCTCGAAGCTGTAGCCCATGTGCAGGCGGCCGGGACGGGTGTAGTCGGCCATCGTCGCCAGCGAATCCTCCGAGGAGATCTCGCCCAGCGTGGCCGCGTCGTGGTAGCGGTCCGTCAGTGCGCGCAGCTCGCCGAGGAAGGCCAGGTTCTCCGGCCGCGTGTTGTTGTAGTAGTGGTACTGGAACGCGTAGGGATTGTCCGGGCTGAAGCCGCGGCCGACGCGCTTGTCCTTCGGCTTGGGCGGGTTGTCGCGCAGCTCGCGGTCGTGGAAGCAGAAGTTGATCGCGTCCAGGCGGAAGCCGTCCACGCCCTTGTCCAGCCAGAAGCGCACGCTGTCGAGGATCGCCGCGCGCACCTGCGGGTTGTGGAAGTTCAGGTCCGGCTGCGAGGTCAGGAAGTTGTGCAGGTAGTACTGGCCGCGACGCGGCTCCCATTGCCAGGCCGAGCCGCCGAACAGCGACAGCCAGTTGTTGGGCGCGCTGCCGTCATCCTTCGCGTCGGCCCACACGTACCAGTCGGCCTTCGGGTTGTCGCGGCTCTCGCGACTCTCCCGGAACCATGCGTGCTCGGCGGAGGTGTGGCTGAGCACCTGGTCGATCATCACTTTCAGGCCCAGCGCGTGCGCCTTCGCCAGCAGCCGGTCGAAGTCGGCCAGCGTGCCGAACAGCGGATCGACGTCGCGATAGTCGGCGATGTCGTAGCCGAAGTCGGCCATCGGCGAGCGGAAGAACGGGGCGATCCAGATCGCGTCCACGCCGAGGCTGGCCACGTAGTCGAGCCGCTCGATGATGCCCGGCAGGTCGCCCACGCCATCGCCGTTGGTATCCAGGAAACTGCGCGGATAGATCTGATAGGTGACGGCGCCGCGCCACCAGGGTGCATCGGTCATTTGAGCGTGTCCCCACGACATGATGCGGGCGCGTTCCATCGCCCGTCGTTGAATGCGGATCAGCTTAGCCGCAGCCCCGTTGCGACCTGCACGGATGTGCATACGTATTCATTCGTGCTGCAGGTGCGACATGTTGCGCATGCGGAGCGATCGGCCGCAGTGCATACGTCACGGGCGCATGTCAAGTTGCACCACGGTTCGCGCCGCCAGGACCTTCTCCGTACACCCGCCATGTTGCAGTGCCATAAACGCTGGATGGCACCTGGCATGAATACGTATGCAGGAAATGCTTCGCTGCGGAAACCCCGGCCTACCATGCATGCACGTCGCCGAAAACCTCGGCGGCGCACCTGCCGACGGTCGTCGCCGACGGAAGCGCGGGGAACCCATCGACCGAGATCGACGGCGACACACCTTTGTGGGAGGGGATTACATGGTTCTGAAACATAACGTGCTGGCGATGGCGATCGCATCGGTGTGCCTGGGCATGTGCGCCACGGCCTACGCCGGTACCGCGCCCTCGGCCAGCCAGCCGCAGGACACGCAGCAGCAGGCCCAGCCGTCGTCGACCGACAAGGCCGGCAAGGACAGCAAGGACACCGACGGCAAGCGCAAGACGCAGATGCAGGCGGTCGAGGTCAACGGCTTCATCAGCAGCATCGAGAACTCCACCGCGCTCAAGCGCAACGCCAGCACCATCGTCGAGGCCGTATCGGCCGAGCAGGTCGGCAAGCTGCCCGGCGTGAGCATCGCCGACACCCTCGGCCGCCTGCCCGGCCTCGCCGTGCAGACCGTGAGCGGCCGGCCACAGGTGCTGACCATCCACGGCCTGGGCCCGGACTTCTCCACCGCGCTGGTCAACGGCGGCCAGCAGGTCAGCACGTCCAACAACCGCGACGTGCAGTTCGACCAGTACCCGTCGAGCTGGTTCGACAACGTGGTGGTGCACCTGAGCCCGTCGGCCAACCTGATCGGCCAGGGCCTGGCCGGCACCGTCGACATGCACACCATCCGTCCGCTGGAGAAGAGCGGCCCCGAAGCCGCGGTGAACGCCCACTACATCTGGAACGACATGTCCCAGCTGTCGAGCGGCCACGGCGTCAGCGACAAGGGCTACAACCTCAACGGCGTGTGGGTGAACCAGTTCGCCGACCACACCCTGGGCGTCACCCTGGGCGTGGACCTGGAGTCCAATCCCTCGCAGATCCAGCACCAGCAGCCGTGGGGCTACCCGAGCGACAACAGCGGCGACGCGGTGATCGGCGGCGCGAAGAACTTCGGCATCTCCGACTCGATGAAGCGCAACGGCGTGCTGGCCACCGTGCAGTGGCAGCCGAACGAGCACTACACCGGCACCATCGACCTCACCTACGACAACTTCAAGGAAGTGCAGCAGGCGAAGGGCATGGAGTTCCCGCTGTGGTGGAGCTCCGCGAAGCTGCTGCCGGGCGCCGTCGCCCAGAACGGCTTCGTGCAGAGCGGCACCTACGGCAACGTCAAGCCGGTCATCCGCAACGACTACAACCGCACCAGCGCCCGGGTCTATAACTTCAACTGGGAGAACAAGTTCACGATCAACGAGAACTGGACGGCCAACCTCGACGCGAACTACTCGCGCGCCACCCGCCGCGACATCAACCTCGAGAGCTACTCCGGCACCGGCTACGGCTCGACCGGCGCCACCGACACCCTCGGCTTCGTCGAGCGCAGCAACGGCCTGCTCTACCTCAACCCGTCGCTGAACTACACCAACGGCGTCGTGCTGACCGACCCGCAGGGCTGGGGCGGCGGCAACGACGTGGTGCAGGCCGGCTTCATCAACGCGCCCCGTACCATCGACTATCTCGCCAACCTGCGCCTGAGCATACAGCGCGACTTCACCAGCGGCCCGTTCTCCAGCATGGAGTTCGGCGTGGAACGCGGCGTGCGCAACAAGACCTACCACATCGACCAGAGCTTCCTGACCCTGGGCGGCGGCACCATCAGCGGCGGCAACGCGGTGAAGACCGCCGCGTTCACCGGCAGCAGCTGCGACCCGCTGTCGTGGATGGGGGTGGCTTCGCAACTTTGCTACAACCCGTTCGACCTGATCGGCAACGGCACCCTGCAGCAGGTGCCGACCTTCGGCTCGTCGCTCTCGATGCCGCCGAACTGGAAGGTGCGCGAGAACAACCTCACCCCGTACCTGCAGTTCAACCTCGACACCCACCTGGGTGACGTCAGCCTGCGCGGCAACTTCGGCGTCCAGGCGGCGCACACCTCGCAGCGCGCGGTGGGCGAGCGCGTGGCGCCGGGAAGCGCGATCACCGGCAACGCGATCACGCTGCTCCCGGTGACCGGCAGCACCAGCTTCACCCGCTACCTGCCCAGCGCCAACCTGATCTTCGGCTTCACCGACAACGACGACCTGCGCGTCAGCGCCGCACGCACCATGGCCCGTCCGCGCATGGACCAGATGAACGCCAGCCTCGGGGTGAGCGGCAACATCACGCACCTGCCGAACACCGACCCGAACCAGGCGTACTTCAGCGCCTCGGGCGGCAACGCCAAGCTGCTGCCGACCATGGCCGACAACTACAACATCAGCTACGAGCACTACTTCTCGGGCGGGTCGGGCTACCAGTGCAACGCCAACGACTCGAAGACCTCGGACCTGTGCCGCAGCGGCGCCGGCTACGTCGCGGTATCGGGCTACTTCCTCGAGCTGCGTGACTACATCAACCCGAACGCGGCCTACCTGTACGACTTCAGCTCGTTCCTGCCGTTCGGCCTGACCCCGGCGCAGCTGGCGCAGCTGGGCACCACCAAGGGCATCGTCTCCGGTCCGACCAACGACGGCCACGGCTACGTGAAGGGCGCCCAGGTGACCTTGAACCTGCCGTTCAACCTGGTCACGCCGACGCTCGACGGCTTCGGCATGATCCTCACCGGCAACCGCACCAAGAGCTCGCTGGTCTACGCCGGCAACAGCAACCCGCTCACCGTGCCGGGCCTGTCGAAGTGGGTCGCCAACGGCACGCTGTACTACCAGCACAACGGCTTCGAGGCCCGCATCAGCGACAGCTACCGTTCGAGCTTCCTGGGCGAGGTGTCGGGCATCAGCGCCTCGCGCATCGAACAGACCATCAAGGGCGGCAGCACCTATGACGCCCAGGTCAGCTACACGTTCGACAGCGGCAGCCTGAAGGGCCTGACCTTCATCGTGCAGGGCTCCAACCTGTCCAACAAGATCTTTACCACTTACCAGAACAACGACCCCCGCCAGGTGCTGACGTGGGAGCGTTACGGCCGCCGCTACGATATCGGCGTCTCGTACAAGTTCCAGTAAGCCGTATCGACATTACCTCCCCATGGTGCCCCGCTGTGTTTTTTCCAGCGGGGCTTTTTTTTCATGATGCGTGCGGCTGCAGCGACGGCGGCGCGGCAGCATCGACAGGGTGCCGAGGAACGATGACATGAACGACTCCCGCATCCGCCAGGTGGTGATCGTCGGCGGCGGCACCGCCGGCTGGATGGCCGCGGCGCTGCTCGCCCAGGCTCTCGGAGCGGGCGTTGCCATGCGCCTGGTCGAATCGGCCGAGATCGGCACCGTCGGCGTGGGCGAGGCCACCATTCCGCAGATCCGCCACATCAACCGCTTCCTCGGCATCGACGAGGACGAGTTGCTGCGCTTCGTCCACGGCACCTACAAGCTGGGCGTGCAGCTCAACGGCTTCACCCGCCTCGGCGATTCCTACCTGCATGCCTTCGGCGACCTCGGCCTGCCGCTGGGGCTGACGCCGTTCCACCATTACTGGCTGCGCGCCGTGCAGGGACGCACCAGTGCCGCGAGCGCAGGCGACGGCAGGGATGCCGGAGATAGAGCAATGCCGGGAGCAATTGCCGAATGCGCAGGAGCGGCCGGCCGCGCGGACGCGCCGGACCTGTGGGCGTATTCGCTCAACGCCGCGGCCGCCGCGGAAAACCGCTTCGCGCCGCTGGAGAAGATCCCGGACAGCCCGCTCGGCGGCCTGCGCTACGCCTACCACTTCGACGCCACGCGCTACGCCCAGTACCTGCGCGAGCGCATCGCGCCGGGCGCGGTGCAGCGCATCGAGGGCAAGGTGACGGAAGTACGCCTGCGCGAGGGCGACGGCTTCATCGAATCGCTGCGGCTGGACAGCGGCGAGATCGTCGAGGGCGACTTCTTCATCGACTGCTCCGGCTTCCGCGGCCTGCTGATCGAGGGCGCGCTGAACACCGGCTACGAGAACTGGCAGCACTGGCTGCCCTGCGACCGCGCGCTGGCGGTGGCCAGCGCCCCGGGTGGCCCGATGCGACCGTACACCCAGGCCAGCGCGCGCACGGCCGGCTGGCAGTGGCGCATCCCGCTGCGCCATCGCACGGGCAACGGCCACGTGTACTGCAGCCGCTTCATCAGCGACGACGAAGCCGCCGCCCAGCTGCTGGCAAACCTGGAAACCGAGCCGCTGGGCGACCCGCGCCCGCTGCGCTTCGTCACCGGCATGCGCCGGCTGGCGTGGAACCGCAACTGCCTCGCGCTGGGCCTGGCCGCCGGCTTCATGGAGCCGCTGGAATCGACCAGCATCCACCTGGTGCAGTCCGGCATCAGCCGCCTGCTGGCGATGTTCCCCGACCGCCATTGCGACAGCGCGCTGGTGGATGAGTACAACCGCCAGACGCGCTTCGAGTACGAGCACGTGCGCGACTTCCTGATCCTGCACTACAAGGCCACCGAGCGCACCGACACGCCGTTCTGGCGGCAGTGCGGCGCGATGGAGATCCCGCCGTCGCTGGCACGCCGCATCGAGCTGTTCCGCCGCACCGGCATGGTCTTCCGCGAAGGCGAGGAGCTGTTCGCCGAGACCGGCTGGGTACAGGTGCTGCTGGGCCAGCGCATCGAACCGGAACACCACCACCCGCTGGCCGACGCGTTGAGCGACGCGCAGCTGGAGGGTTTCCTCGCCGACATCCGCACCCTGGTCGGCCGCGCCAAGAACACGCTGCCGCCGCACCACGCATTCGTGGCGCGCGCGGCCGGCAGCCTCGTCACATGAACGCCGCGGCGTTTCGCCGTGGCCGGAGCCAGCCATGATCCGATGCCTCGCCTCGTCCCTGCTGTTCGCCCTGCTCGCCGCGCAGCCCGCGCTGGGCAGCCCCGCGCCGGCCGCCACCGCGCCCGCCGCCGCCGCGACATCGGCCCCCTCCGGCGTGTGGTACGAGATCTTCGTGCGCAGCTGGTACGACACCGACGGCGACGGCACCGGCGACCTGAACGGCGTCAGCGCGAAGCTCGACTACCTCCAGTCGCTCGGCGTCAGCGGCATCTGGCTGATGCCGATCAACCCCTCGCCGAGCTACCACGGCTACGACATCACCGACTACTACGCCATCAACCCGCAATACGGCACGATGGCCGACTTCGAGCGCCTGCTGCGCGAGGCGCACCAGCGCGGCATCAAGGTGATCATCGACCTGGTGATCAACCACACCAGCGACCGGCACCCCTGGTTCCAGGCTGCCCGCGATCCCGCCGATCCGCATCACGACTGGTACAGCTGGGCCGGCCCGCACACTGACCTGCAGGCCGAGGACGCCGCCGGCCCGCAGGCCTGGCACGCGCTCGGCACGGCACATTACCTGGGCGACTTCTCCAGCAACATGCCGGACCTCGACTACGACACGCCGGCGGTGCGCCGGGAGATGGTCAAGGTCGGCCAGTACTGGCTGAAGAAAGGCGTCGACGGCTTCCGCCTCGACGCCGCCCAGCACATCTACTACGACTTCAAGGCGGACGCGAACAACCCGCTCACGCTCAAGAAGAACCTCGCCTGGTGGTCCGAATTCCGCCGGGGCCTGGATGCGGTCGCCCCCGGGGCCTATGTCGTCGGCGAGGTGACCCGCGACTCCGCCGACGAACTGGCGCCGTACTTCAAGCCGCTCGACGCGGCGTTCGACTTCCCGCTGGCGACGCGGCTGATCGACAGCGCGAGGCACGAGCGCGCCGGCGATCTCGGCGCGCTGCTCGCGCACACCGATGCCGCCTACCGCAAGGTCGCCGGCAAATCCGGCGTGGACGCGCCGTTCCTGTCCAACCACGACCAGGAGCGCGTGATGAGCCAGCTCGACGGCAACCCGCAGCACATGCGGATGGCCGCCGCGATGCTGCTCACCCTGCCCGGCCACCCGTTCGTCTACTACGGCGAGGAGCTGGGCATGCGCGGCAAGAAGCCCGACCCCGACCTGCGCGAGCCGATGCGCTGGCACCGCGACCCGCACGGTGAGGGCGAGACGCGCTGGAAAGCCTTCAGCGCCGGCGACGGCCCCGCCGTCTCGGTGGAAGCCGAGCAGCAGGCGGACGGCTCGCTGCTGCACTACTACACCATGCTGATCGGCTGGCGCCGCGAGATCGGCGCGCTGCGCGACGGCACGCTCACCGCGCACCCGCTGGCCAATCCGCACATCGCCGCCTGGCAGCTCGACGACGCCGGCAGCCACGTGCTGGTGCTGCACAACCTGTCGGGCCAGCCGCAGCAGCTGCCGCTGGGCGACGCGCGCTACCGCCAGCTGCTGCGGTACAGCCGCCCCGGCACCGTGCTGCAACGCGGACGCCTCTCGCTGCCGCCGTACGCCAGCGCCATCCTGGATTGAAGCCGTGACCCACAAGGAGCCCGCCGTGACCATTCCGTCCGCCCGCACCGCAAAACCCGGCCCGAGCCTGGCCGCCTGGCTATGGCTCGGCCTCGCCTTCGCCCCGGCCGGCGGCATCGCCGCGACCGCCCCCGCGCAAACTGCACAGGCACCCCGCATGGCACAACCGGCCGACCACGCCATCACGATCGACTTCGGCGCCGACCGCTGGGAGGTCCGCTTCGTCGCACCGGGCGTCGTGCGCATCCGCTCCATGCGCCATGGCCAGTCCGGCGAGTCCGCGCTGGTACTCGACCCCGCGCGCACGCCGCCGCCCTTCGCCGAAGCGCAGGGCACGCAGGCCGCCGATGGCGCGAGCCTCGCCTCCGCCGCCGCCTCGGTCCACTGGGATCGCCAGCGCCACCTGCTGCGGATCGACGACGCGCGGCAGCGCACGCTGCTCGGCATCGATGCCGACGCTCTGCGCCACGGCAAGCTGCAGGCACGACACGACGCGGGCGATGCGCTGTACGGCATCGGCGGCTACAACGCGACGCAAGATGCCTCCACCGGCCTGCTGCGCAGCGGCCGGCAGGTGGCCACCGCCGGCGAGCAGGGCCATGCCGGCGCGCCGTTCGTGTGGAGTACCGCCGGCTACGGCGTGCTGCTGGACAGCGACGGCGCCACGTTCACCCTGCGACCCGGCGCGATCGACGCCAGCGGCCCGCGCCAGGATATGGACGTCTATATCCTGCTCGGCACGCCCGCCCGGATCTTCGGCGCGCTGGCCGAACTCAGCGGCCGCACGCCGCTGTTCCCGAAGTGGGCGATGGGCTTCACCAACAGCCAGTGGGGCATCGACGAGAAAGAACTGCTGCAGATCGTCGACACCTACCGCGCGAAGCACATCCCGCTGGACAACTTCACCCTCGACTTCGATTGGAAGGCCTGGGGCGAGGACGACTACGGCGAGTTCCGCTGGAACGCCAGCAAGTTCCCGGACGGACCCGACGGCAAGCTCAAGGCGATGCTCGACGCACGCGGCGTCCACCTCACCGGCATCATGAAGCCACGCGTGCACCTCGACACCGTGGAGGGACGCCAGGCCACCGCCCGCGACCTGTGGCGCCCCGACGAGAAGGCCGCGCCGGACTACTTCTCGCACAAGCCGGCGAAGGACATCGACTTCGACAAGCCGGCGGCGCGCGCGTGGTTCTTCAACGACGCGCTGAAGCACTCGTTCGCCACCGGCATCGTCGGCTGGTGGAACGACGAGGCCGACAACACGCCCAGCGACACGCAGTTCCTCAACATGCAACGCACGCTGTACGACGGCCAGCGCGCCATCTCCAACCTGCGCGTGTGGTCGATCAACCGCAACTTCTGGCTGGGCTCGCAGCGCTACGCCTACGGCCTGTGGTCCGGCGACATCCCCACCGGCTTCGCCAGCATGGCCGGCCAGCGCGCGCGCATGCTCAGCGCGGTCAACGTGGGCGCGATGCAGTGGGGCATGGACGGCGGTGGCTTCAAAAACGGCACGCCGACGCCGGAGAACTACGCGCGCTGGGTCGAGTTCGGCGCGTTCACGCCGATCTTCCGCGTGCACGGCGAGCTGGGCCAGAAGCGCCAGCCGTGGGTATACGGCCCGGTCGCCGAGAAGGCCGCCACCGACGCGATCCGCCTGCGCCAGGCGCTGATCCCGTACATCTACAGCTACGAACACACGCGCCGCGCCACCGGCGTGGGCCTGGTGCGCCCGCTGCTGTTCGACTGGCCGCACGACCCGAACGTGCGCAACGACGTCGACAGCTGGCTGTTCGGCGACTGGCTGCTGGTGTCGCCGGTGGTCGTGCAGGGCCAGACCGCGAAGGACGTCTACCTGCCCGCCGGGCGCTGGATCGACTGGTCCAGCGGCAAGGCCTGGGAGGGCGGCCGCACCGTGCGCCTGGCGATCGACGGCAAGGGCTGGGGCGACATCCCGCTGTTCATCCGCGACGGCGCGATCATCCCCATGCAGCCGCCGATGGACTACGTCGGCGAGCGGCCGCTGACCCAGCTCGACGTCGACGTGTTCCCCGCCGCGCAGCGCAGCACGTTCGACTATTACGACGACGACGGCACCACCTACGGCTACGAGCACGGCGCGTACTTCCTGCAACCGCTGTCGGCGCAGCGCCATGGCGACACCGTGCAGCTGGAACTCGGCGCCGCGACCGGCAGCTTCAAGCCGGCGCTGCGCTTCTACCTGCTGAAGATCCACGGCAGCGCGGCCACCGGCGCCAGCGGCAAGCTGCCGGCGTTCGACAGCCTCGACGCCCTCCAGCGCAGCGGCGGCGAAGGCTGGGCCCGCGGCCACGACCGCTACGGCGACGTCACCTGGGTGCGCGTGGCCGCGGCGCGCGCCGCGCAGATCACGCTCACCCGCTAGGCCCGACCGGCCCGTTCCAGAGTTTCCTGAAGGCGCAAGAACCCCGGCATGCCCGCGCGGCATGCCGGATCCACCCAACCGCGGAGGAATGTTCGATGGGCAATCAAGGCAACACGAAACACGGTTCGCGACCCACCCTGGCGTGCGCACTCGCCGTCGCATTGGGGCTCTATGCACTGCCGGCCATCCACGAGCAGGCGCGGGCCGCCAGCAACGACAACAACGTGGAATGGAACGGCCTGTTCCACGACCAGGGCCCGCTGTACGACAGCAACCCCGAGCCGACCGCGACCCAGGCCGTCACGCTCACCCTGCGCACCTTCAAGAGCGACATCACCAGCGCCAACATCAAGTACTACGACAGCGCCGACGGCGCGTACCACTGGGTGGCCATGCACTGGACCGCCAACGACGCCACCGGCACCTTCGACCTCTGGCAGGGCACGGTGCCGGCCAGCGCGTCGGAGAAGTACTACCGGCTGCAGATCAACGACGGCACCGCCACCGCCTGGTACAACGCGGCGGGCATCTCCTCATCCGAGCCGTCCTCGGGCGACTTCTACATCATCCCCGGCTTCAAGACGCCGGCCTGGATGAAGAACGGCGTGATGTACCAGATCTTCCCCGACCGCTTCTACAACGGCGACGGCAGCAACGACGTGACCAACGGCCAGTACACCTATGCCGGCTGCGCCACCGAGAAGCATGCCTGGGGCAGCAGCGTGTTCTCCAACGCGAGCGGCTGCAACAGCACGGTGTTCTTCGGCGGCGACCTGGCCGGCATCGACCAGAAGCTCGGCTACATCAAGAACACGATCGGCGCCGACATCGTCTATCTCAACCCGGTCTTCCGTTCCCCGACCAACCACAAGTACGACACCGAGGACTACGCCACGGTCGATCCCGCGTTCGGCAGCAACACGCTGCTGCAGACGCTGGCCGCCGACATCCACGGCACCGCCAACGGGCCGAAGGGCTACCTGGTCCTCGACGGCGTGTTCAACCACACCGGCGACACCCACCAGTGGTTCGACAAGTACAACTGGTGGACCACCACCGGCGCCTACGAGTCCACCGGCAGCCCGTGGTACGGCTACTACACCTTCCAGACCTGGCCCAACGCCTACTCCGCCTTCTTCGGCATCCCCAGCATGCCCAAGTTGGACTACGGCGCCAGCGGCTCGGCGGTGCGCAACGCGATCTACGGCAGCGGCACCTCGGTGGTGCAGACCTACCTGAAACCGCCCTACAACATCGACGGCTGGCGCCTCGACGCGGCGCAATACCTGGACGCCGGCGGCAACAACGGCAGCGACACCACCAACCACCAGATCATGGCCGAACTGCGCAACGCGGTGAAATCGGTCAACCCCAACGCCGACATCCTCGGCGAGTTCTGGGGCAACGCCGGCCCATGGACCGGCGGCGGCGACCAGTGGGACGGCGCGATGAACTACGACGGCTTCATGCAGCCGGTGTCGGAGTGGATCACCGGCAAGGACTACAACGGCAACGCCGCCTCGATCCCCTCCAGCCAGTTCGACAGCTGGCTGCACGGCACCCGGGCCAACTACCCGACCAACGTGCAGCAGGTCATGAGCAACGGGCTGGGCAGCCACGACGTCACCCGCTTCGGCAACCGCGCCGGCGGCGACATCTGGAAGACCTACCTGGCGCTGTTCTTCCAGATGACCTACGTGGGCACGCCCACGATCTACTACGGCGACGAGTACGGCATGCAGGGCGGCGCCGACCCGGACAACCGGCGCACCTTCGACTGGACCGTCGGCACGCCGACCAACAGCGCGGTGGCGCTGACCCAGCAGCTGGTCGCCATCCGCAACGGCTATCCGGCGCTGCGCACCGGCTCGTTCATGACCCTGCTGACCGACGACACCAACAAGCTGTTTGCCTACGGCCGCTTCGACGCGACCAACCGCATCGCCGTGGCGCTGAACAACGACAGCGTGGCGCATACCGTCAGCGTGCCGGTGTGGCAGTTGAGCGTGACCAACGGCAGCACGCTCACCGAACTGGTCTCCGGCACGAAGTACACCGTGCAGAACGGCCAGGTCAGCGTGACGGTGAACGGCCACTACGGGGCGATCCTGGCGCAATAAGCCGGTTCCGCGGCGACGGCGGGGCGAGCATGCCCTGCCGCCGCCGCCCGCGCTGGAACCCGTGGACACCATCGGCAAACCGCTGGACTCGGCCTGCGGCGTGTAGGAAACTGCGCCTCGATGTAAACGTTTACATCCTGGCCACCGCCGGCCTCGCCCGGCCCGCTCCCCGCGCCACTCCACGCGCCGAACAGGACCCCGCCATGACTCTTTCCGCACAGTTACGAAACCTGGCCCTGGGCGTCTGCGCCGCCGCCCTGCTGCTCACCGGCGCGGCCAGCGCCGCGCCGCCCGCGGCGGCCGCCACCCGGCTGCAGGTCGATGCCAATGCCAAGGGCACGGCCTTCCCGCATTTCTGGGAACAGATGCTGGGCTCCGGCCGCGCCTCGCTGGCCCTGCGCGACGACTACCGCAAGAACCTGGATACCGTGCACCAGGCCACCGGCGTCGGCTACATCCGCTTCCACGGTATCCTCGACCACGACGTGGGCCTGGTGCAGCGCGATGCTCAGGGGAAGATCTCCTACAACTTCTCCTATATCGACCAGATCTACGACGGCCTGCTCGAACACGGCTTCAAGCCGTTCGTGGAACTCGGCTTCATGCCGCCGGAACTCACCTCCGATCCGGCCGCGCTGCAGGAGTTCTGGTACCACCCGAACGTCGCGCCGCCGAAGGACTATGCCGAGTGGGACGCGATGATCGGCGCGCTGGCCAGGCACCTGGTCGAGCGCTACGGCATCGACGAGGTGGCCAGCTGGTACTTCGAGGTATGGAACGAGCCGAACATCGGCTTCTGGGCCGGCAGGCCTGCCCAGGCCACCTATTTCACCCTGTACGACCACACCGCGCGCGCGCTCAAGGCGGTCAGCCCGCGCCTCCGCGTGGGCGGCCCGTCCACCGCGCAGGCCGCGTGGGCCACCGACTTCCTCGCGCACACGCACAAGAACAACGTGCCGGTCGACTTCGTCAGCACGCACGTCTACGGCGACGACACCGCCGACAACGTGTTCCACACCAGCGAGAAGATCCCGCGCGCGGACATGGTCTGCCGCTCGGTCGACAAGGTGCACAAGGAGATCGCCGCCTCGCCGTACCCGCACCTGCCGCTGATCTTCAGCGAGTACAACGCCAGCTACGCCAACCTGCCCAACGTCACCGACACCGTGTTCATGGGCCCGTGGCTCGCCAACACCATCCGCGAGTGCGCCGGCAAGGTCGAGGCGATGAGCTACTGGTCGTTCTCCGACGTGTTCGAGGAACAGGGCATCGTGCGCAACCCGTTCTATGGCGGCTTCGGCCTGATCGCCGCCAACCGCATCGCCAAGCCCGCGTTCAACGCGTTCGCGGTGCTGCACAAGCTCGGCGACCAGCGGCTCGCGGCGGACACGGACTCCGCCCTGGTCACCCGCCGCGCCGACGGCACCGTCGTCATCGCACTGTGGAACTACGCGCCGCCCGTCGGCGACACCGCCAGCTACACGCCGGGCAAGCCGGCCGGCGCGCCGAAACGCTTCGATATCGCCGTCAGACACCTGCCCGCCGCCGCCCGCGCCACCGTCTGGCGCGTGGACGAAACCCACGGCAATGCCGTCGCCGCGTTCGACCGCATGGGCCGCCCCGATTCCCCCAGCCGCGCGCAGATCGCGCAGTTGCGCGCGGCCGGCGCGCTGGCCGCGCCGGAGACGATGGACCTGCGCGACGGCAGGCTCGAACTCGACGTGCCGCCGCAAGGGCTGGTGGTGATCGAGCTGCGCTGAGGTCCGCGGGACGCCCGGGAGCGCGGCCCGGCCGCCGCGCTCCCGCACTCGCCGCCCCTCCGCGCGGCGCATGAATACGTATGCAAGGGTATGGTTGCTGCAGCGCGACGCTGCCTACCATGCAACGGGAGGCACGCCGTCGGCCTGCACCATCGCGGTCGCCGCGGCGGCGCGCGGGGAGCACCATGGCGCGACGAGCCCGGATGTGCCCTGCCCGCCCGGGCTTGTCCGGGGCACCCGACAGCTGGAGGATCAGGCCGATGAAACACACCATCCACGCCGTGCGACGCGCGGTGCGTTCATGCTGAGCGTGCTGCTGACGGCCGCCCTGGCCTCCGCCACGGCGGCGCCGGCCTGGCGCGACGGAGTGGACTGGCACGGCGTGCACGTCGCCATCAGCCGCGATGCACAGCAGCGCTACACGCTGGCGTGGCCCTACGGCCAGCGCGTGATCGCGGCGCAGCCGCTGCGCACGGAAACCGCCAGCACGCTGTTCGACGGCCTGTTCGCGATGGCGCAGGACGACCTCGCGCAGGATTCGGTCAGCGCGATCCGCGACGGCGCCTTCGACCATGGCCAGCCGATTCCCTGCCACTGCTTCGAGACCGGCCTGAAGTGGCCGTACGTGTGGACGCGCGACCTCTCGTACGCGATCGACCTCGGCCTGTGGCGCTTCGACGCCGCGCGCGCGCGCAACGGCCTGGCGTTCAAGCTGTCCGACGTGCGCGTGCGCGCCGCGCCGCAGGGCAAGTACGTGATGCAGGACACCGGCTCCGGCGGCAGCTGGCCGATCAGCACCGACCGCGTGGTGTGGTTCCTCGGCGCGCAGCACCTGCTGGGCGACCGGGCATTCGCCGCCGACGTGTACGCCGCGCTGGGCGACACGCTGGCGCAGGACCGCCAGTACGCCTTCGATCCGGCGTTCGGCCTGTACCGCGGCGAAACCTCCTTCATGGACTGGCGCGAGCAGAGCTATCCGGCCTGGACCTTCGACGAGGTCACCTTCATCGGCCAGTCGTTCGCCCTGTCCACCAACGTGCTGCACTACCAGGCGCTGGCGATGGCCGCGACGATGGCCCGCCAGCACGGTGACGCCGGGGCCGCCGGCAACTATGCAGCGCAGGCGAAGGCGCTCAAGGCCGCCATCAACGCACACTTCTGGCGCGCCGACCGCGGCATGTACATGAGCTTCCTCGGCGGCGACGGCACGCCCAACGACACCTACGACCTGCTCGGCATCGCGCTGGCGGTCACCAGCGGCGTGGCGGACGGCGCGCGCGCCTCCGCAACGCTGGCGAACTACCCGACCTGGCCCGCCGGCAGCCCGGTGATGTGGCCCGAGCGCAGGGACCAGCCGATCTACCACAACCGCGCCATCTGGCCGTTCGTCAGCGCCTACGCGCTGCGCGCCGCGCGCGAGGTGGAGCAGCCCGCGCGCATCGCCCACGAGATCGCGTCGGTGATGCGCGGCGCCGCGCTGTACGGCTCCAACATGGAGAACTACGAGCTGCTCACCCAGGGCCAGCACGTGGACGAGGGCAAGCTCAGCGGGCCGGTGGTGAATTCGCCGCGCCAGCTGTGGTCGGTCGCCGCGTACCTCGCCGTGGTCACCGAGGGCGTGTTCGGCCTGAACGAGGACGGCACCGTGCAGCCGAAGCTGCCGACGTCGCTGGTGCCGATGCTGTTCGGCGACCGCACCGCCATCTCGCTCACCCTGCCCGACCGCTCCATCACGCTGGAGCTGCCGAAGCAGCGCCACGGCAACCTGCTGGTCGCCGACCGCGTGGCGACCCGGGGCGCGGCGACCACCGTGACGCTGAAGGCGGTCACCGTGGAAGACGCCCCGCTGCGCATCGACGCGCCGCTGTACGCCGCCGAGGCGCCGCCCGCGCCCACGCTCACCGCCGACGGCGACCACTGGAAGGTGCGGGCGGACGGCAAGGTGCAGCTGTACGTGAACGGCCGGCGCGCGCAGGCGATCGACGGCAGCGGCACGCTGCCGAAGAACGGCGCGCTCGCCTGCGTCAGCGCCACGCGCGTGTCGGCGGACGGCCTCGAATCGCTGCACAGCCCCGCAACCTGCGCCGGCGAGTACGCCCCGCTCACCGGCGCGTGGCCGCGCACGTGGGCGGCGCCGGCCGACGGCCGCTATCGGGTGTCGCTGGACTACGTGAACGACCACGGCCCGATCAACACCGGCATCACCGCCGCGGTGAAGATGCTGGCCGTCGCCTGCGACGGCAGCGCCGAACAGCGCCTGCCCATCGTGATGCCGCACGGCGTGCGCCAGCAGCGCTCGACCTGGGGCGAGTTCGCCGCCCGGGCCGGCGCCCGTTGCCGCTTTACGCTGGAGGACGGCTTCAACATGAGCTACCTCGGCCACTTTGCCCACTACACCGGCGGCGTCGGCGGCAGCGACGGCCCGCTCAACGCCGCCGACGTGCGCGGCCTCGTCATCGCGCCGCTGGGCGCCAGCACCGCCAGGGGCACCACGCCATGAGCAAGGCCAAACCCGAGCTGTCGTTCTGGCAGATCTGGCACATGTGCTTCGGCTTCCTCGGCATCCAGTTCGGCTTCGCGCTGCAGAACGCCAACGTCAGCCGCATCTTCCAGACGCTGGGCGCGAACGTGGACCAGATCCCGGTGCTGTGGATCGCCGCGCCGTTCACCGGATTGATCGTGCAGCCGGTCATCGGCTACTTCTCCGACCGCACCTGGAACCGCTTCGGCCGGCGCCGGCCGTACTTCTTCGCCGGCGCGGTGCTGGCCACGCTCGCGCTGCTGGCGATGCCCAACTCGCCCACGCTGTGGATCGCGGCCGGACTGCTGTGGATCATGGATGCCTCGTTCAACGTGTCGATGGAGCCATTCCGCGCCTTCGTCGGCGACCAGCTGCCGCCGTCGCAGCGGCCGCTGGGCTACGCGATGCAGAGCGTCTTCATCGGCGTGGGCGCGGTGGTCGCCTCGTTCCTGCCCTACGTGCTCACCCACCTCGGCGTGGCCAACACGGCGCCGGCCGGCGAGGTGCCGCACTCGGTGAAGTACGCCTTCTACGCCGGCGCGGCGGTGCTGCTGGGCGCGATGCTGTGGACCATCCTCGGCACCCGCGAGTACCCGCCGGAGCAGCTGGAGTCGTTCTCCGACAACCGCGTCGAGGAAGCGCCCGGCAGCGTGGCCGGCGCGTGGAAGATCGGCATGCTGATGCTGGTGCTGGGGCTGGTGCTGCTGGGCCTGATCCGGCGTTTCGCGCTGGAGAAGGAGCTATACCTGCTGGCCGGCGGGCTAGCCGGCTTCGGCGCGCTGTTCGTGTGGCTCAGCCGCAGCCGCAGCGACGGCGCGCTGCGCCACATCATGGGCGACCTGCACGGCATGCCGCTGCCGATGCGCCGGCTCAACTGGGTGCAGTTCTTCTCCTGGTTCGCGATGTTCGCCATGTGGATCAACACCACCGCGGCGGTGTCACAGACCTTCTACGGCTCCAGCGACACCACCTCGGTCGCCTACAACGAGGGCGCCAACTGGGCCGGCGTGCTGATGGGCACCTACAACGGCGTGGGCGTACTCGCCGCCATCGCGATCCCGCTGCTGGTGCGCGCCTGCGGGCTGCGCCTGAGCCACCTGGTCAACCTGTGGCTGGGCGGGCTGGGCCTGCTCTCGTTCCTGCTGATCCACGACCCGCGCTGGCTGATCGCGTCGATGGTGGGCGTGGGCTTCGCCTGGGCGTCGATCCTCTCGCTGCCCTACGCGATGCTGTCGGACAACCTGCCCGCGGCGAAGATGGGCATCTACATGGGCATCTTCAATTTCTTCATCGTGATCCCGCAACTGCTCGCCGCCAGCGTGCTGGGCGTGCTGCTGAAGCTGTTCTTCCACAACCAGCCGATCTGGGCGCTGGGCCTGGGCGGCGTGAGCCTGCTCGTCGCCGGCCTGTGCACGCTGCGCGTGCCCGAACCCGCCACCACCCCACCCCCGTAGGAGCCCGCTCGCGGGCGATGCTCTTTTTCGGGAAACAGGGAACGTGAAAAGCATCGCCCGCGAGCGGGCTCCTACCAAAATCCGGACGCGTCAGGTCGAGGGAAACACGATGATGAAGAACATGGCTGCCGCATTGGCACTGGCCCTGGTCGCGGGCCTGGCTCACGCCGCCACACCGCCCGACTTCGTCGGCACCAACGCGCCGATGGCTTCGAACGCGATCTACTTCGTGATGACCGACCGCTTCGTCAACGGCGACCCGTCGAACGACCACCGCGACCAGGGCAGCGCGCACCGCACCTTCGACATCCCGGTGCCCGGCGCGCCCAAGGGCGAAAGCGCAAACATCGGCTACCTCGGCGGCGACTTCAAGGGCGTGCTGGACAACGCCGGCTACATCCGCGGCATGGGCTTCGGCGCGGTGTGGATCACCCCGATCGTGGACAACCCCGACGAGGCGTTCACTGGCGGGGATCCGGTGACGTGGGGCTCGAAGTTCACCGACCGCGGCAAGACCGGCTACCACGGCTACTGGGGCGTCAACTTCTACAAGCTCGACGAACACCTGCCCAGCAAGGGCCTCGACTTCCGCCAGTTCACCGCGGCGATGCACCAGGCCGGGCTGAAGGTGGTGCAGGACATCGTGGTCAACCACGGCTCGCCCGCCTTCAGCATGCCAGTGCGGCAGCCGCAGTACGGCCAGATCTTCGACAAGGACGGCAGGCTGGTCGCCGACCAGCAGAACCTGCCGCCGTACCGGCTCGATCCGGTGCGCAACCCGCTGCACCGCTTCTACCACGCCTACGACGACCTGGTGCAACTGTCCAACAACGACGACCAGAGCCCGGCCGTGCTCGACTACTTCGTGGGCGCCTACGACCAGTGGATCGGCGAGGGCGCCGATGCCTTCCGCATCGACACCATCAGCCACATGTCTACCGCGTTCTGGAAGCAGTTCAGCGCGCGCATCCGCGCGAAGCACCCCGGCTTCTTCATGTTCGGCGAGGCGTTCGACTACAGCCCCGACAACATCGGCCAGTACACCTGGCCGCAGAACGGCGGCATCAGCGTGCTCGACTTCCCGCTGCGCGGCCGCCTCGGCGACGTGTTCGAACACCCGGACAGCGACTACGCCCACCTGCTCGACCGCCTCTACCTCACCAACGGGCCGTACCAGAACCCGTACGAGCTGGTCACGTTCTACGACAACCACGACATGGCGCGCCTGAACGCCACCGACGCCGGCTTCATCGACGCCAACAACTTCCTGTTCACCGCCCGCGGCATCCCTGCCATCTACTACGGCTCCGAAACCGGCTTCGAGCGCGGCAAGGCCGAACACCAGGGCAACCGCAACTACTACGGCCAGCAGCGCATCGACGCGGCACCGAAAAGCCCGATCTACCGGCAGCTCAAGCGCATCGCCCAACTGCGCGAACGCACCCCCGCCCTGCAACGCGGCCTGATGCTGCCGCTGCGCTTCGCCGGCAACCAGGCCGCGTTCTATCGCGTCTACCAGAAAGGCGACGCGCACCAGATCGCGCTGGTGCTGCTCAACAAGGGCGACACTGCCGCACCGTTCGACATTAGCGACTACCTGCAGGCAGGCCGCTGGATGCCGGCGCTCGGCGGCAGCGCGATCGACGTGCCTGAAGACGGCCACCTGCGCACCAGCGTCGCCGCGCACGACGTGCAGGTCTGGCTGCTGGATGCCACGGCCACCCGCCCCGATCTGGTCGCCGAACTCACCCGACTGATGGAAGAACGCGGGCACCCGGAACGCTGACCGCGCCGCCAGGCACGGCCGGCGTCGCCGGAAAGTCCTCCACCTCCAGGGCACCCATTCCACGCGAACGCCGGTTCATCCGCCAGGATGAACCGGCGTATCCATCCCCGCAGATAGTCCCGATGCGCAAGCTGCCGTCTTCAGGCCGCAAACATCATCAAACCTCGTCCGGAAGACGTGGCGCAGACACACCCGAACCAGCGACCGTTATCACCGACGATGGTGGGGGATAAGGCATAGCGCCTCGATCCGTGAGATATGCAAAGGCCCTCCTCGCCCCTCCGCATCACGACAACCATCCGGCAAGCCCTTGTCCACCCGCGGGATTTGCCCGCTTGACGACCGATGGTCGAAAGCTGAACATCGAGTGCATATGCCCCGAAGTGGGGTCTATTAAGCGTTCGGCATCGAGAGCGGCGGACACGTTTCAGGGGAAAGTCCCTGCGTAAGACAGCGGAGCATCCGGATT
>NZ_LVJR01000007.1 GCF_001617365.1 Rhodanobacter sp. FW104-R8 | reverse complement strand
CATCATGCGCGCACTGTTCCTTCAATCCGCATGCAACGCGTTGATTGAACGAGAAGATTCGTGGGGAAACCTCAGCCTCGGTCCCGGTTTCGCCTTTTTTCCGGTTTTTCTATGACGGACCAATTTCTCTCAAGAAAGCGTCAAAGGAACCGCGCGACCGTTCAAGAGATCGATTCACATCAGACATCGAAACACCGAGCTTATATCTACGCTGAACACCTTGGCCTTTCCAAGGAATCTCTTCGAGGACTCCCACGCTCAAAAGCTCACTCAAAAGCGAATCAAAAAAAATGGGTGCATGAACCTTGCCAAGACGAACCTTGATAAATGATTCATCAACATAGGTACAGCGTAAAAAGATCCTGAGAAATTTCTCCAGAACTCGAAGCCGATCGTCCTCGGGGAATAGCAACTGGCTCGCAGCAGAATCCATTCCCATATTTCCTCCCGACCTCTCAAGTAACGCAGAAATTACAGATGGGTCAAAAGACTGCTGATCCTCAGGTGTCAGTAACAGGCAGTCGATCTTGCAATTCTCAAAGGTCCAGCCACCGAAACCACCATTACTAGCACCTTCAAGCTGCTCGAATTCACACTCAATGAAACGAACCTGCTCAAAACTGGCGTTTTGAGTTGTCGTAGACTGGAAATGACAACCTTCAAAAGTAACCCTCTGCAACTTCCTTCCAGCAAGCGCTCCGGAAGAAAAAAACATATTCCTCAAAAAGACGTCTTGAGCCGGCGACGCAAGACATTCCGCCAACCGCAGCCCGAGCATTCCACAATTCTCTTTACAGAAAGAAAAACTCGACTCGAAATCATTAATTTCCTGGACACATTGTAAGGATAGCGCCAGATCCGAACCATCACGTATTAGATATTGCACAGCCTGTTCTACAGTCGCAGGGGGCACGACATTTATTGAAAGGAACGCACTCAATTCTGAGCGAACGCGTCGAGCCACGAGGTGCCCAAGCCCTTCACCGAGATAGAAGTTCTGAAAATCTTCGTGATCAAAGCAAACTGAATTTCCCTTTGCAGAGTCAGCCGAGAGCAATGAATGTTGTCTTATGCGCTCCTTGATCTGCCGAATAACTCTCGCACTCTTCTTACGACTCTCTGCAAATATTTCAACCACAACATCCAGCACGTCGTACCGCAAACAATTTACCGACAACTGCCACATTTCTAGTGCTATTTGCGATAGCAGCATATGGTGCTCAACTGTCTCCAGCAAAGGCTCCATAATCTCGCCAGAAACTCTTGCAAGCCACTTCTCTGTGGCCTCCCGTTTTACTATTGCATCGACAAATGTATGAAAATAGTCGCTTGGATTATGGCCAAGAAGTGTCAATAGGTCCGACCTATCCGAAGCTTCTGACGCGACATCAAAGAGCCTACGAACCAAAACCGCTCTCGTTAGTAGCGGATGCTCGCAGCTAAGACGTGCTGCGACCGTATCGTAAATTCCCTTAGCATCCGCGACACCGCGAAGCCTTCCGTACTCGAGAAACTGACCCTCATCCCAGCGACGCAGTTCGAGCCTTGCAAAAGACGCCGACCTATCACCGATGGCATCCAGAAGCCTCGCCTGCGTCTTGAAACTCAAATACTCGAAAAATGCCTTGCGAGCGGCGATGAATATCGTACCCGCCGAGTCCAATGTCTGGACGAGATTTCCCAGCGCTGAAACCGCTTCGCCCTTCGAACCCTCGACAAGCATTTCCTCATAGCCATCAAAAGCTGGAACTATCAGACCCATTTTTACCAAATTCAAGAAGGCGTCATAGTACCAATAGTTAAATCGCAGCTTATTTACTAGAGCAGCAATTACCGCATCATCGAACGTAAGAAACGCTCGCCCACTCAGCGGAATGGGAACAATAAGAGACGACACCTCCTTCAACTTAAACTTCTTAGCTTGCTCAAGAGCAGCTCTATTTATAACCGTGGTCTTGCCCTCACCTGCGTCCGAAGTGATGTACAAGACTGTAGTAGCGCCAGGAACGGGGTTGGATGCAGATGCACGCATAGATTCCACAACGTCCGCAACAGGTACATCGTCGATCTTTGCGGAGGAGATGTCCGCAGAAAGGTCACCTGATGGAACGACAAATGGAGAGTTGGGTGACGGCTCCGATGGAACGTTTGATAAGATTCGATCTGCTAGTTGAGGTAATTTTGCAACTCTGTTCACTAGCCATAATCTGGCATCATATCTTTGATCATCCTCATGGACGATCAGGCGCCCGTTATCTTGCGGATCAAAAGATATTGTGGCATCGATGATGTCATCCCTGAGTTGTGCCACCACTCTACCGAGCCTGATATCGACATCAGTCGGCTCATCAGCGAACGAACTCAGAACGCGTTTAAAATCAGAAATATCCATAACTAGAACCTATATTGATGTTTGCTCGTAGAAGCGAGCTGTCAGAGCATCGAGTGTGTTAATCAGGTGCGTCTGAGTTCTCCAGCCAGCTTTCGTATGGATTTGGAGCACATAACAACCCGCCCTGAGCGCCAACATCACGCCCGGCCACATGTCGGTATCGGAGGAAACGACGACAACGTTTTTGGCTCTTTCGACGAGAGAAATATAAGCGAGGTCAGCGACCATCATCGTATCGACCATTTTCTGTTCATCGCGAACCAGCACGTCTCCTAGCGAAACTGAGCAATCCAACTTTGGACAATTCCCTTTGTGATTAAGGCCGGCGAACGACTTCATACCGCAGTCTGACTGGCATTCGCAACGATTCCATGGATGTGTCCGGGATCTAAAATTGCGAAGACCACGGTCTTTAACGAAGGTCTCCGTCAACATGCGAGTCGAACCCAACGGCCTTTCAGCCAGTTCAACATTGAGACGAACCGACGTTCGATCTTCGGCACCCGCAACTGCCAAACTTGAAGGCGAGTCGCTTCGGATATTGGGAATTAGCCGCTGAGCCGCGTTCGTTAATAGGCCATTGCTACGCCATCCACCATATAAGCGCGCTGTTATTGTTTCGTAGTTTCTGGTGACTGATGCTGGGATGGATAAGGCGATTGCTCGAGCCATGGCTATTGGTCCCGACCCGATCAAAGCTCGATCAATGTTATCGAAATCCATGAGGACAGTAAGTGACATCGCGTCCCTCCGTATTGGACCGCTATTTATATAGCATGCATTATCTAATTAATCGTCGTTATGCAGCCCAACGCTAGGACAGGAATCGGGCGGCTTGTACACGGAAACGGGGTCAGGTTCACTTCCGCCTGTGTCAAACGATCAAAGCCTATAAGTCCCCGCCCTCGTCACACCCATCTTCGGCCATACCGGACACAACGCCTCCACCGCATCCATCAACTCCACCCAATCCGACAGATCACCCCTGCCTGCCTGCACGACATCCAGCACGTCGCTGTCGACCAGCGGCTCGCGGATACCTTCACGCTTTGTCGTTGGCGATTTCGGCGAATAATTCATCCAGCACCTCCTTGCAATCGAACAGCGCGAAGTACTCCTGCACTTCGGCTACTACTCAAGCCACCTTCTTGCCGCGCACCAGCCTTCCCTCATCCTGCAACCGCTGATACAACGACCCCGCACTGAAATCCAGGCCGTTCGGCCAAGCCAGTGCACCAAGCTCAATGAAGTGGCGTGCAAAGAACGCCGGATCACGCAGTGGCACCGTCATCTCCGTGTCCATTTCAACGAACCTGGAAAAATCGAACACACCCGAAGCACGGTCGGAGAAACGCAGCAACAGCTGATACCCCTCTCTTGGTTCGACCGCGATCAATTTAATCATTGTCGGCTCCCGGAATGCGGCTGAGTGGCTGCAGCGCCTGTGCGCGCATCCAATTCTGCTCCAGCTCTTCGTGATGGTCGAGGCACCACTGTTTCACCAGGGCAAGCGCACGCTTGGGCAGCTCGCCTTGCACGATGATGCCATCTTCGATGGCAACCAACGCCTCGTGCCCCTGTATTCCACGTGTACATGCGGCGGCGCGTGATCGGCGAAGTACATGCGGACATAGATACCGAAGAAGCTGGAGATGATCGGCATGGCTTACATGTTCCTGCGGTATTCGCCGCCGACCTCATACAACGCATGACTGATCTGCCCCAGCGAGTTGGTCTTCACTGCCTCAATCAATTGCTCGAACACATTCCGCCGATCGCGCGCCGTCGTCTGCAACACCTTCAAACTATCTGACGCCAACGCATTGCGCGCCTCCCCGTAGCGCTTCACGTTGTCGATCTGCTGCCCCTTCTCCTCCGGCGTGGAGCGGATCAGCTCGATCTTGGTGGCAACTTCGCCAGCGTGCTCTTTGGGCAGGAACGTATTGACCCCGATCAGCGGCAACGACCCATCGTGCTTCTTGTGCTCGTAATACATCGACTCTTCCTGGATCTTGCCGCGCTGGTACATGGTGTCCATCGCGCCGAGCACGCCGCCGCGCTCGCTGATCGCCTCGAACTCCTTGTACACGGCTTCCTCGACCAGGTCGGTGAGGGTGTCGACGACGTAGCTGCCCTGCCACGGGTTCTCGTTGAAGTTGAGGCCGAGTTCCTTGTTGATGATCATCTGGATCGCCACCGCGCGGCGCACGCTTTCCTCGGTGGGCGTGGTGATCGCTTCGTCGTAGGCGTTGGTGTGCAGGCTGTTGCAGTTGTCGAACAGCGCGTACATCGCCTGCAGCGTGGTGCGGATGTCGTTGAACTGGATTTCCTGCGCGTGCAGCGAGCGGCCCGAGGTCTGGATGTGGTACTTCATCATCTGGCTGCGGCTGCTGGCGCCGTAGCGCTCGCGCATGGCGCGGGCCCAGATGCGGCGGGCGACGCGACCGATCACGGTGTATTCCGGATCCATGCCGTTGGAGAAGAAGAAGCTGAGGTTGGGCGCGAAGTCGTCCACCTTCATGCCGCGCGCGAGGTAGTACTCGACGATGGTGAAGCCATTGCTCAGCGTGAAGGCGAGCTGGCTGATCGGGTTCGCGCCGGCCTCGGCGATGTGGTAACCGCTGATCGACACCGAGTAGAAGTTGCGCACCTTGTGGTCGACGAAGTACTGCTGGATGTCGCCCATCATGCGCAGCGCGAATTCGGTGCTGAAGATGCAGGTGTTCTGTGCCTGGTCTTCCTTCAGGATGTCGGCCTGCACGGTGCCGCGCACCTTGGTGAGCGTGTCGGCCTTGATGCGGGCATAGGTTTCGGCGTCGATCAGTTCGTCGCCGCAGACGCCGAGCAGGCCCAGGCCCAGGCCGTCGTTACCCTTGGGCAGCTCGCCGTGGTACTGCGGGCGCGGCACGTTCTTGTAGAGCTTGTCGATGTACTGCTGCGCGGCGGCCCAGCGCTTGTCGTCTTCCTTGAGGTACTTCTCGACGTTCTGGTCGATGGCGGTGTTCATGAACATCGCCAGGATCATCGGCGCGGGGCCGTTGATGGTCATGGAGACCGAGGTGCTGGGCGCGCTGAGGTCGAAGCCGGAGTACAGCTTCTTCATGTCGTCCAGGGTGGCGATGTTGACGCCGGAGTTGCCGATCTTGCCGTAGATGTCCGGGCGCGGCGCGGGGTCTTCGCCGTACAGCGTGACCGAGTCGAACGCGGTGGACAGGCGCGTGGCGGCGCCGCCCTGGCTGAGGTAGTGGAAGCGGCGGTTGGTGCGCTCGGGCGTGCCCTCGCCGGCGAACATGCGGGTGGGGTCTTCGCCGCTGCGACGGTACGGATACACGCCGCCGGTGTACGGGTAGTGGCCCGGCAGGTTCTCGCGACCGAGGAAGCTGACCAGTTCGCCCCAGTCCTTCGACTTCGGCGGCGCCACCTTGGGCACCTTCTGGTGGCTCAGCGATTCGCGATAGTTCTCGACGCGGATAACCTTGTCGCGCACCTTGTATTCGTTGACGTCGGCGGTGACGGATTGGTACAGCGCCGGCCATTCGCGCAGCTGGTGGATCGCCTCGTGGCTGAGCTCCTTGAGCGCGGCGTTGTAGCGCTGGCGCAGCAGGAGGATGGAGCGGTCGACGTGGTGCGGCGCTTCGACTGCGCCCTGCGGGCTACGCTCAGCGTGATCGGGTGAGGAGGCGTGCAAGTCGGCGCTGCCGTACAAATCCAGCGGACGCGGCAGTTTCGGATCGCCCAGCTCCTTCAGCGCTTCGTAGTAGTGCTGCGCCTTGCTGGCGAACTCGGCCTGGCGCGCGATGGCGCTGTTGATGGCGCGGCCCTGTTCGGCGATCTCGGCGAGGTAGCGCACGCGGCTGCCGGGGATCAGCACGGTGGCCCGCGGCTCCTTCAGGGTGGTGTCGAGCTGGGGTTTCCAGTCGCAAGGCACGGCAAGAGCGACCCCACCCTGCCCTCCCCTTGAAAGGGAGGGTTCAAGGTGCAGTTTCTCGCGCATCAGCCGGCACAGGTTGGTGAACATCCAGGTCACGCCCGGGTCGTTGAACTGGCTGGCGATGGTCGGGTAGACCGGCACGTCCTCGTCGGCCACCTTGAACGCGGTGTGATTGCGCTTCCACTGCTTGCGCACGTCGCGCAGCGCGTCCTCGGCGCCGCGCTTGTCGAACTTGTTGAGCACCACCAGGTCGGCGAAGTCGATCATGTCGATCTTCTCCAGCTGGCTGGCGGCACCGTAGTCGCTGGTCATCACGTAGACCGGGAAGTCGACCAGGTCGACGATCTCCGAATCGCTCTGGCCGATGCCGGCGGTCTCGACGATCACCAGGTCGTAGGGCTGGCTCTTCAGGAAGTCGATGCAGTCGTGCAGCACCACGCTGGTGGCGGCGTGCTGGCGGCGGGTGGCCATCGAGCGCATGTAGACGCGGTGGGACCTCAACGAGTTCATGCGGATACGGTCGCCCAGCAGCGCGCCGCCGGAGCGGCGGCGAGTGGGATCGACCGCGAGCACGGCGATGCGCATGGCGGGGAAGGCATGCAGGAAGCGCAGCAGCAGCTCGTCCACCACCGACGACTTGCCGGCGCCGCCGGTGCCGGTGAGGCCGAGCACCGGGGTGTGCTTGCCGGCCAGCTTCCACTGCTTGCGCTGGTGCTCGAGTTCGCCGTCGCTGAGCTTGCCTTCCTCGATCGCCGAGAGCATGTGGCCGATCGAGATCTCGTCGTCGATGTCGACCTTGGGCAGCGCGTTGGTTTCGGACTCGGCGCGCTTCGCGGCGGCGTTGCCGGCGCGCTGCATCACGTCCTCGATCATCTCGACCAGGCCGAGCTTCATGCCGTCGTTCGGATGGTAGATGCGCTCGACGCCGTAGGCCTGCAGCTCGCGGATTTCTTCCGGCGTGATGGTGCCGCCGCCGCCGCCGAACACGCGCACGTGGCCGGCGCCGCGCTCGCGCAGCATGTCGACCATGTACTTGAAGTACTCCACGTGGCCGCCCTGGTAGGACGACAGCGCGATCGCGTCGGCGTCTTCCTGCAGCGCGGCGCGCACCACGTCCTCGACCGAGCGGTTGTGGCCGAGGTGGATCACCTCCGCGCCCTGCGACTGGATGATCCGCCGCATGATGTTGATCGCCGCGTCGTGGCCGTCGAACAGGCTGGCCGCGGTGACGAAACGCAGTGGGGTGGTTTCCGTCTGCGGGGCGCTGGCGGGGACGTGCTTGGCGGGGGAACTCATGGCGACTCCGGACATCGTGTGCTTGAACCCGCCAATTCTAGTGCGATGCAGTGCACAAACGCTGGTGCGCCGCGACATACGGGCATGAATGTCCGCGCGCGGCCTTTGCGCGCCGCCTCAGGCCACGCCGTACGGCAGGTTGGGCGAACCCACCACCCGCTCGCCCACCGGCCCGCCGCGCGCGAAGGCAAGCGCGGCGTCGATCACCTCGGGCGCGTCGAGCACGCGGCGATGGCCCAGCCCCTGCGTGGTGTACAGCCGCGCACCGGGCCAGCAGCGGGCGTAGCGCTCGCCCTCGCCCCACGGTACATCCTCGTCGTCGAGATCGTGCACGATCAGCGCGGGCAGGCCCAGCGCCGGCAGGTGACGATGCACCTGCAACTGCTCGACCGAGACGCCGGTGCGTCGCAGCAGCCAGTCGTAGAAGGTCTCGCGCAGGTGTTCGCCCAGGCGCACGAGGCGGAAGTAGCGGCCGGCCGCGTCGGCCATGTCGGCGGCGGGCGCCACCAGCACCAGGCGTCGCGCATGCCAGTCCTCGTCCTGTGCCAGCGTCAGCGCGGCGCCGCCCAGCGAATGCCCCACCGCCAGCGCGGCCTCGCCGTAATGGCGGCCCACCGCACGGAGGGTGGCGGTGAATTCGGGCAGCGTGCACAACCGGCCGCTGCTGCGGCCGTGGCCGGGCTGATCGAACGTCACCACCGCGTAGCCCAGCGCGCACAGGCCTTCCACCCACGGCAGGAAGCGCAGGCCGAAGCTGGACCAGCCGTGCGCCAGCAGCGCGTAGGGCTGGCTGGCGGGATCGCCCCAGACGTAGGTGGCGATGGTCTCGCCGCCGATGCGCAGTTCGCCGCGCTGCATCGCCGTGTCGTCCGGCGCCGCCAGCGCACGGCTGCGGCTGCTGGCGAACGGCGTGGCGAACAGGCGCGCGGCGCGGTCGGCGGTGTGTTTGGGCGCCAGCCGGCCACCCAGCACGAAGCTGGCGCGCAGCGCGCCGAGGCGCAGGCGGGTGGAAACGGAAGCGGCATGCAGGGACATGGGATGCTCCTCGGATCTCAAGTGGGGTCAGGGTTGCCAGCTGCGCCACAGGCGCTCGAACGCGGCGGCGGCATGGCGCTGGGCTTCGGGGTAGCCGAACAGCCCGCCATCGTGGTGCAGGCCGAGCAGCAAGGCGTAGATCTCGAAGGCGAGCTGGCCGGCATCGGTGTCGGCACGCAGGTGGCCCTCGCCCACCGCCTGCGTGACCGCCTTTTGCAATTCACGGCGCCAGCCGGCCTGCTGCGCCACCACGGCGTCGTGCAGCGCGCCGTCGCGGCCGTCGTACTCGCTGGTGGCGGAGAGCAGCACGCAGCCGCTCTGGAAGCGCTGCGCCCAGTCGAACCAGTTCGCCACGATCGCGCGCAGGCGCGGCAGGCCGCGCGGCTGCTTCAGCGCGGGCAACAGCACGCCGGCCATGAAACGGGCCGCACCCGCCTCGAGCACGGCCAGCTGCAGTTCCTCGCGCGAGCCGAAGTGGGCGAACACGCCGCTCTTGGACATGCCCACGTCGGCTGCCAGGGTGCCGATCGACAGGCCTTCCAGCCCGTCGTTGCAGGCCAGCGCGTAGGCGTGGTCGAGGATGGTGTCGCGGGTGGCCGCGCGCTTGCCGGGATGGGTGGCGATCGTCATGGTGGCGAAAATAGCACGATCGTTCGTTCTATATCAAGCGGAAGATCACGCGGCCTAGGCAAACCCTGCGGGTATGCTTTGCCGCTGCCAGCCAAGGAGGATCCCCCGCATGAAAATCCGCAACCTGACCATCCCGCTCGCCACCGCCCTGCTGGCCGCCTGCGTCACCTCGCCGACCGGCCGCTCGCAGTTGATGATGGTGTCGGACAGCCAGATGAGCCAGATGGGCCTGAGCGCGTTCAACGACATGCGCAAGCAGGGCAAGTTCGTCGACGCGCCGCGCGAGCGCGCCTATGCCACCTGCGTGTCCAACGCGCTGATCGCGGTGCTGCCGCCGCCGTGGAACACCCAGCAGTGGGAGGTGCAGATCATCGGCGACGACACGGCCAACGCGTTCGCCCTGCCCGGCGGCCGGATCGGCGTGAACCGGGGCATGTTCAAGGTCGCCACCGACCAGGACCAGCTGGCCGTGGTGCTGGGCCACGAGCTGTCGCACGTGGTGTCGCGCCATGGCGCCGAGCGCGTATCCGACAACATGGCGGCGCAGGCGGCGGTGGCTGCCGGCACGATCTACGCCGGTTCGCGCGGCACCGACGCCGGCAACGCCGCGGCCCTGCTCGGCGTGGGCGCGGAGGTGGGCATCCTGCTGCCGTTCTCGCGCACCCAGGAGAGCGAGGCCGACACGCTGGGCCAGCGCTACATGGCGCAGGCCGGTTTCAACCCGCGCGCAGCGGTGACGCTGTGGGACAAGATGGGCGCGCAGGGCGGCAGCAAGCCGCCGGCGTTCCTGTCCACCCACCCGTCTTCCGGCAACCGTGCGCAGGCGCTGGACAAGCAGGCGCAGCAGCTGATGCCGGTGTACCAGCAGGCGCGCGCCAGCGGCCACGCGCCGAACTGCCGCCTGTGAGCGTCCGCCCGGCCCGCGGCCCGTCGTTTCCGGTCCTGCCTGCCGCATGCCGCGGCGCAGACGGAGACCTCCATGAGAAATACCCTGCTCCCCAAGCTGGCCCTGTTCGCCGGGATCGGCCTGACCTTGGTCGGCATGGCCTATGCGCCACCTGCCGCGGCGCAGGTTTCCGTGGGCGTGGCCGTGCGCGTCGGGCCGCCGCCGCCGCGCTTCGAGCGCATGCCGCCGCCGCGACGCGGCTACGTCTGGGCACCCGGCTACTGGCGCTGGGACGGGCATCGCCACCTCTGGGCCGGCGGGCATTGGGTACGCGTCCATCGTGGTTATCGCTACGTGCCGGCGCGTTGGGTCCACGGCCGCGACGGCTGGCGCTTCCGTGACGGCTACTGGCGCCGCTGAGCGGATCGCGCCGCCGCCGGCCGTGCGCCATGCGCCTGCGGCTTGCTGCGCCGCGTCACGACCGCCCGGGGCGACGTACTAAACTTGACGCTTTGATTCATCGCCCCGGCTCCCGTCGGGGCGATGAGTTTCAGGCGTTTTCATCACCCTCCGGCGGATTCCCGCGGCCTTTTCCGCCACCCTCTGTAGATGCCCACCGGCACCGTAAATCATGGAGTCACCGTTCCAATGATCTTTGAAACCATCGCCAACACGGGTCACGAAGAAGTCGTCTTCTGCCACAACAAGGACGCCGGCCTGAAGGCCATCATCGCGATCCACAACACGGTGCTGGGCCCTGCGCTCGGCGGTCTGCGCATGTGGCCGTACAAGACCGAGCAGGAGGCGGTGAACGACGTGCTGCGCCTGTCGCGCGGCATGACGTTCAAGAACGCCGTGGCCGGCCTGAACCTGGGCGGCGGCAAGGCAGTGATCATCGGCGATCCGAGCAAGGACAAGTCCGAGGCGCTGTTCCGCGCGTTCGGCCGCTTCGTCAACTCGTTGAACGGCCGCTACATCACAGCCGAGGACGTCGGCATCGACGTCAACGACATGGAATACGTGTTCCGCGAGACCGAGTACGTCACCGGCGTGCACCAGGTGCACGGCGGCTCGGGCGACCCGTCGCCGTTCACCGCCTACGGCTCGCTGCAGGGCCTGATGGCCGCGCTGCAGTTCAAGCACGGCAACGAGGACGTGGGCAAGTACAGCTACGCCGTGCAGGGCTGCGGCCACGTCGGCGGCGAGTTCATCAAGCTGCTGCGCGAACAGGGCGCCAAGGTGTTCGTCACCGACATCAACAAGGAAGCGGTGCAGCGCTGCGTGGACGAGCTGGGCTGCGAGGCGGTGGGCCTGGACGAGATCTACGACGTCGACGCCGACGTGTACTCGCCGTGCGCACTGGGCGGCACGCTGAACGAGCAGACCATCGACCGCATCAAGGCGAAGATCATCTGCGGCCCGGCCAACAACCAGCTGGCCACCGACGCGATCGGCGACGAGCTGAACCGCCGCGGCGTGCTGTACGCGCCGGACTACGCGGTGAACGCCGGCGGCGTGATGAACGTGTCGCTGGAGATCGACGGCTACAACCGCGAGCGCGCGATGCGCATGATGCGCACGATCTACTACAACCTGGGCCGCATCTTCGAGATCTCCAAGACCGAGAACATCCCGACCTACAAGGCGGCCGACCGCCTGGCCGAGGAGCGCATCAGCGCGATCGGCAAGCTGAAGCTGTCGCACATGGGCAACGGCGGCACCCGCTTCCAGGGCCGCATGCGCGGCCAGTAAGCGACGCGCCAGCCCACGGAAAGCCGCCAGTCCATCGGCGGCTTTTCTTTTGCCAGGCGTTCGCCGCAGGCCGGCAGCCGTAGGCTAAAATCGTCACCCTGCACACCCAAGGAGTCCGCGATGCGCCCGTTCCCGCTCGGAGAAGACATCGACCTGCTGCGCGAGTCCGTGCATGCGTTCGCGGAAAAGGAGATCGCCCCGCGCGCCGACCGCATCGACCGCGACAACCTGTTCCCCGCCGACCTGTGGCGCAAGTTCGGCGAGATGGGCCTGCTCGGCGTGACCATTCCGGCCGAATACGGCGGCTCCGGGATGGGCTTCCTGGCGCACATGGTGGCGATGGAGGAGATCTCGCGCGCGTCCGGCTCGGTCGGCCTGTCCTACGGCGCGCACTCCAACCTGTGCCTCAACAACATCCACCACAACGGCAACGAGGCGCAGCGCCGGAAATACCTGCCGAAGCTGTGCAGCGGCGAGCACGTCGGCGCGCTAGCGATGAGCGAGCCGGGCGCCGGTTCCGACGTGGTCGGCTCGATGAGGTGCAAAGCCGAGCTGCGCGGCGACGTGTGGGTCGCCAACGGCAATAAGATGTGGATCACCAACGGCCCCGACGCCGACGTGCTGCTGGTCTACATGCGCACCGCGCCGCGCACCGCCGGCAGCCGCTGCATGACCGCGTTCATCGTCGAGAAGGGCATGAAGGGTTTCAGCACGGCGCAGAAGCTGGACAAGCTCGGCATGCGCGGCTCGAACACCTGCGAGCTGGTGTTCGACAACTGCGAAATCCCGGCCGAGAACATTGTCGGCGAGGTGAACGAGGGCGTGCGCGTGCTGATGAACGGGCTGGACACCGAACGGCTGGTGCTGTCCGGCGGGCCGATCGGCCTGATGCAGGCGGCGCTCGACATCACGCTGCCCTACGTGCGCGAGCGCAAGCAGTTCAACGCGCCGATCGGCACGTTCGAGATCATGCAGGCCAAGGTCGCCGACATGTACACCGCGCTGCAGAGTTCGCGCGGCTTCGCCTACATGGTGGCGCAGCAGTTCGATGCCGGGGTGAAGTCGCGCATCGACCCGGCCGCCTGCCTGCTCAACGCCTCGGTCAACGCGGTGCAGGTGGCGCTGGAGGCGATCCAGTCGCTGGGCGGCAACGGCTACATCAACGAATTCCCCGCCGGTCGGCTGCTGCGCGACGCCAAGCTGTACGAGATCGGCGCCGGCACCAACGAGATCCGCCGCATGCTGATCGGCCGCGAGCTGTTCCACGGCAAGGCCTGACTCCAAGCTACGCATGCAGCGTCGTCGCGCCATGAATCGGCGCGGCGACGGTCTGATGCAGATCGAAGATCGGCAACTCGTTGTCGCCGTGCCGGAACCATGAAGCAGGACAGTACAAGCGTTGCTGCGGACCAAGGTTCCAGTAGCGACCGAGCAGTTGACCATTGACCCACAGATAGCCCTTGGTCCACCCAGTCATGTCGATATAACTGTCGCCGAGCCGGTTGAGGCGGACAATGGCCTTGAAGAATATTCCCGCGCGCGACGGCGTGTTCACCACCGGCTTCAGCTGACGGATGAAGGCGCCATCCAGCGGCAAGCTGCAGACATCCCAGTTTTCCAGCACCTCTCCGTCGAGGCGAATACTGCCGACGATCCCCTTGCGGTCGGCCATCGCCTGGCCGTAGCCGACGTAGCCAAAACTGTCGACAAGGATGTCGATCAAGGCAGGATTGGCAGCAACACCCGATGGAAGAGCGACCCGATTGCCTTTACGCAGCCGCGGGTGCTCCACGCGCGACACCGCATCGATGTAGATGCCATCGCTGAACACCGTGGCGTAATCGCGCACGCCGTCGATCGTCAGGGCGCCACTGCCGCCATGGATCTCCCGGCGGTACAGCACCAGGCCGTGATCCTGTGCAAACAGCAACTCGTTGGCTTGCGGCGTCCGCACCGCCGTGGCTGGCGGCAGGTTGTCCCATAGTGAGGCGTGCGCCAGCGGCATCACCGGCGCAAAACGGATCGCCGGCTGTGATGCCGGCACGTCCGGCAATGGTCGCTGCGCGTGCGTGGCAAACAGCTTGCGGAAGACGTGATAGTCGGGTGTGGCCTCGCCGCGCTCGTTGATCGGCGCGCCGTAGTCGTAGCTGGTGATCACTGGCTCGAATTGCGAGTAGTCGCCCTTCGCATTGGCGCCAGCGGTGAACCCGAAGTTGGTACCGCCGTGCACGACATACAGATTGAACGAATGCCCCTGCTGCATCAGCCCGCGCAGCGTCGCGGCGTAATCGCCGCGCTGGAAATCCTTGTCACCCCAGTGCGTGAGCCAGCCCGGATAACCCTCGCCCACCCACACCGGCGCATCGCCGGCGATCGACTGCGCCGCGGCGAAATCCGTATCGCCATCCAGGCCCAGCGCCGCACCGGGCAGATAGGTTTGCTGTTGTTTGATCTGCGCGAGGCCATCCGAAATCGTGAACGGACCATGGATGCCATGCGCCTCCCACAGCGCCCGCAACTGCTTCAGATAACCCAGGTCGTGGCCAAACGAGGCGTATTCGTTCTCCACTTGCAGCATCAGCACCGGGCCGCCGTTGCATGCCATCAACGGGGCGATCTGCGACGCAATCGTGCCGATGTAGCGGCGCACGGCCGCCATGTAGTCGATGTCATCCTTGTCCCGCACGCGGATATCCGGCTTGCGCAGCAGGTACGGCGGTAGACCGCCGTAATCCCATTCGCCGCAGATATACGGGCCGGGCCGCAGATAGGCCCACATGCCCTCGCTCTGGCATAGGCGAATGAAGCGAACGAAATCCCGGTTGCCGGTGCGCAAGTCGAATTCACCCGGCTCGCGTTCCAGATGGTTCCACATCAGGTAGATGGAGATCGTGTTGAGGCCCATCGCCTTCGCCATGCGGATGCGATGCAGCCAGTACTCAGCCGGGATCCGCGCCGGATGCATCTCGCCGCTGCGGATCTGCAGTGGCTGGCCGTCGAGCATGAACATCGCGATGGAATTGTCGGGATTGCCGCAGATCCGCGTGATGATGCTGGGCGGCCTGCTGTGGCAGACGTCGTACTCGCTGGTCGGCCCAGATGCCGAACAGGCGCTGGCGAAGCTCTCCGCCGACCGGTTGTTCCTCGGCGTGGACGGACTCGATCCCGAGGTGGGCGTGACCACGCCCGACCCGCTGGAGGCGGCGCTGAATGCACTGATGATCCGCGTCTCGCGCCAGACCATTGCCGTGCTCGACGCCAGCAAGCTGGGCCAGCGCAGCCTGTCGGTGATCACGCCGGTGCAGAACCTCGACATCGTGATCAGCGACAGCAGCGCCCCGGCCGAGACCGTCGAGGCGCTGCGCGCTGCCGGCGTGCAGGTCGTGCTGGTCTGACGTTCTTCCCGCCCGGGCGAGGGTTCAGAACGCCCAGCTGAAGTTTGCCGTGGCCGTCTGCGCCTGGCCGCGTTGGCCGAGGTAGCGGTCGTAGCCGAACTGCATGCCGGCGCGCGGCGTGAGCTGCCAGTCCAGCGTGCCGCCGAGCACGCCACCGTAGCGCGACAGGCCGATGCCGCCCACCGGCGCATACTGGTCGAGACCGCTGAAGCTGGCATCCACCACCTCGCCACGCAGGCCGAACGAGCGCTGCCACAGCGCGTGCGCCTGCAGCGCAAGATGGCTGCCGCCGGCCAGCGTCCAGTCACGGCTGGCGCGCAGGCCCGCGCCGGCCTGCCAGCGGGCAGTGATCTGCGCGGCGGACTTCAGGCCGAAACCGTAGCCGCCCCGCTCGACGAAGCCGTCGCGGCGGATCTGCGCGTACTGCACGTTCACGTACGGCGTGAGTCGGGTGCTGCCGAGGTCGAGGCGATAGCCGCTCTCGCCGTAGGCCACGCCATAGCGGCCGTCGTCGCTGCTCCCCACGTTGCTGGCCTCGCTGCCCAGCAACAGCTGGCGGCGCATCAACTCGCGGTAGCGGCCGAGGCCGAAGCGGCCCATGCCGTACCACGCGCCGCGCACCACACCGCCGTACAGCATGCCTTCCAGCGCGTGGCTGCGGCCCTGGTCCGCGCTCTCGGCCAGCCGTCCCAGGCTTTGGCTCTGGCTCAGCGCGTAGCCGACGAAACCGCTGCCGCCGACGCGCCGGTCCGCGCCGACCAGGGTGCCGCCGAGGTCGTAGCCGATGTCGCCGTAGCCCTGGCGCGACATGTCGCCGTGGTAGCCGAGGTTCTGCGCCCAGCTGCCGGCCTGCGGCGCGTCGATCAGCTGGTCGAAGCGTCCGGACAGCGCGCGCGTGCCGGCGTCGATCGCCTCGAACGTCATCGCCGCGCTGGCCGCATGCAGCTGGCCGGACAGGCTTTCCAGCGAACGGCTCAAGGCAGCGACGCTGGCCGACTGCTGCAGGCTGGCCGCACTTTGGATGAAACCGGCACTGACCGGAGCGGTCGTGCCCGACGGCCCGCTTGGCGCGAGCTGGGTGTCGATCAGCCCGAACGCGCCCTGCACACGCTGCGCGGCGCCGAACGAGGCGGCGTTGTACGCCATCCCCTGCACCGCGGTGACCTGCACCTGCTGCACATTGAGCCAGGCGTTGTTCGCGTCATAGCCGAGCGATGCGGCGAGCAGGACATTGGGGGCCGTGTTCAAGGCGCTGAAGGTGCCGCTCAGGCCGCCGCCGGCGCTGAGCACGTTCGTGTGCGAACTGACCACGTAGCCCGGGTTCGTGCCCGTCACGAACAGGTCGCCGCCGCCCAGGTGGGCCGTGCCGGCGACATTCAGCGCCGAACCCAGCGACACCGCCAGCCGGCCGTTGCCCTGCTGCGTGTAGTTGCCGCCCACCGTGACATTGCTGCCGCCGACGCCGAGCACGCCGGCATTGGTCACGCTGCCGCCGATGGCCTGGGTGCCGCTCACCGTGGCGCCGGCGCTGATGCTGATGCTGGACGCCAGCGATTTCGCGGTCAGCGTGCCGCCCTGCACCTGGGTCAGGCCGGTGTAGCTCGACGGCTGCGTCAGGTTGAGCGTGCCGGCGCCCTGCTTGATCAGGCCGCCGGCACCGGAAATCGGGTTGTTCCAGCTGGAGCTGCCGCTGAAGCTGACCGTGACGTCGCCCCAGTTGAATTGCATGGGCCCGTTGACCGCCCTGCCGACATCCAGCTCGCCGTAACCGAAGGTCGGGTTCGGTTGCGGGCCGCCGAGCGGGTCGGCGGTGCCCAGCAGCGTCTGACGCACCAGGTCGTTGCTGAAATACGGATAGGCCTGCCACACCAGCGCCGCCGCACCCGATACCTGCGGCGCGGCAAACGAGGTGCCCTCCACGATGTAATAGCTTGGGCTGGTGGTGCTGGCGGTGGCGCTCTTGTCCAGCACGATCACGTCGCCCGGCGCGGCCAGGCAGTAGTTCATCGCGACACCGCACTGGTTGGAATAGCCTTCCAGCTGGGTCGGGCTGTTGCTGTTGACCGCAACCGCGACCAGCCAGCCTTTCTCCAGTTCCGGCGCCAGACTGGGCAGCGCCGCGATGTTGCTGGGAGCGGTCTTCGAATCGTTGCCGGCCGCGAACACGACCAGGCCGCCACGCTGCAGCACGAACGGATCGTAGGCGGCGGCGAACGCCTGGTTGATCGAGGCGTTGGTGGTATCCCAGTAGATGCCGCCCCAGGAATTGTTCATCACCTGCACGCCGGCGTTGATCAGGGCGGGATTGAGGGTCTGGGCGAAGAACGTCGCGTCGGCAGCCGTGACCGGATTGCCTTTGCCCGAGCCGTCGTCCTTCGGCGCGACGTCGCTGATGATGCGCGCCGACACCAGGCTGGCACTGGGCGCGATGCCGCCGGGGAACTTCGCGAACGGCTGGCCGGCGGCAATCCCCGCAACCCAGGTGCCGTGGCCGACCACGTCGTCGATCGCCGTGTTGTTGATCGTGGGATCGACGTAGATCAGTTCGTGGGTGACCCGCCCGGCCACCGTGGGATTGCTGCGCATGATGCCGCTGTCGACCACGCCGATGGTCACGCCGGCGCCGGTATAGCCCTGGGCATGCGCGGCGTAGGTGCTGGTGAGCGCGAGCTGGGCGTCCAGCGGCGGCTGGGGGGTCGTGGGCGGGGGCGGGGGCGCCGCGGGCGTGGCCGGGGGCGGCGTGGGCTTGCTGCCGCCGCCACCTCCGCAGGCACTCAGGCCCAGCGCCACGGCCACCAGCCACGCCAGCTCGCGGCGCCGCCAACCCCGATCGAACGTTTTCATCATGCTCCCCACCCCCTCTCCACACTTGTCTCGCCGGCGCGGCCAATGCGCGGCGACCGGTCCCCCTTGTCATCTTGGCACAACGAAATCCCAATGAAACAGCACGCAAGTTGCTACGTGGAAAGGATATTGCCGCGGTTTGCCGAGCCTCGCGGCGGGCTGCGATAATCCGAAGGTTTCCTGCCAGGCGTTCGCGCCCCTCAAGTCTTGCAAGCGGAGTTATCCATGTCGGATGTCAGTGTCGTCATCGTCGGTGCCAAGCGCACCGCCATCGGCTCCTTTCTCGGCCAGTTCACCGGCGTGCCCACCCCGAAGCTCGGTGCCGCCGCGATCCGCGCGGTGCTGGAACAGTCGGGCGTGGCTCCCGCCGACGTCGGCGAGGTGATCATGGGCTGCGTGTTGCCCGCCAACCTGGGCCAGGCGCCGGCGCGTCAGGCCTCGCTCGGCGCCGGGCTGCCGGCCAGCACCGGCTGCACCACGATCAACAAGGTGTGCGGCTCGGGCATGAAGGCGATCATGCTGGGCCATGACCTGATCAAGGCCGGCTCGGCGGCCGTGGTGGTCGCCGGCGGGATGGAGTCGATGACCAATGCGCCGCACATGGTGCAGGCGCGTACCGGTATCCGCTACGGCGACGGCCAGCTGGTCGACCACATGGCCTGGGACGGCCTGACCAACCCGTACGACGGCAAGGCGATGGGCGTGTTCGGCGAACTGTGCGCCGACAAGTACCACTTCACCCGCGAACAGCAGGACGCGTTCGCGATCGAGTCGGTCAAGCGCGCCCAGGCGGCGCAGCAGAACGGCGCCTTCGCCGGCGAGATCGTTCCGGTCACGGTGAGCGGCCGCAAGGGCGACGTGGTGGTCGACACCGACGAGCAGCCCGGCCGCTCCGACATCGCCAAGGTGCCCTCGTTGAAGCCGGCCTTCCGCAAGGAGAACGGCACGATCACCGCGGCCAGTTCGTCCAGCATCTCCGACGGTGCCGCTGCCGTGGTGCTGCTGTCGGCCGACGACGCGGCCAAGCGCGGCCTGAAGCCGCTGGCGCGCATCGTGGCGCACGCCACCCACTCGCAGGAGCCGGAGTGGTTCACCACCGCGCCGGTCAGCGCCATCCAGAAGGTGCTGGACAAGGCCGGCTGGAAGGTCGCCGACGTCGACCTGTTCGAGGTCAACGAGGCGTTCGCGGTAGTGGCGATGGCGCCGATGAAGGAACTCGGCATCCCGCACGACAAGCTCAACGTCAACGGCGGCGCCTGCGCGCTCGGCCACCCGATCGGCGCCAGCGGCGCGCGCCTGGTGGTGACCCTGCTCAACGCCCTGAAGACGCGCGGCCTCAAGCGCGGCGTGGCCTCCCTGTGCATCGGCGGCGGCGAGGCGACGGCGATCGCGGTGGAGCGCATCGACTGATGCGCACGGCGCCGGCATGACCGGCGCATGATATTCAGATGACGGCCGGATAAATCAGTTTTTAATGTGTCCTGAAACGTCGTCATAAAGATGTGGCGCAATTTCCGCGAAAGCGCTATTAATACACGGCCAAACGGCATTCCACGGCAAAGGAGATCCACCATGAAGTTTACGCGTACCCTACTCGCCGCCGCGCTCGTCGCGCTGTTGGCGGCATGCAGCAACGGCGCGCAGGATTCCGCGCAAGACGCACAGAAGTCGGCCGATACCGCCCAGCAGGCTGCCGATACGGCGCAGAAGGCTGCGGCGGCTCCGGCTCCGGCGGCAGCTCCGGCTTCCACCGCTGCCGCTCCGGCTGCGGCTCCGGCCTCCACCGCTCCGGCGGCGGCTCCGGCCTCCACCGCTGCCGCTCCGGCAGCCGCAGTCGACGCAGCCGCCAAGGCCGCCGACGCTGCCAAGGACGCTGCCGGTGCTGCCAAGGACGCCGCCGGTGCTGCCAAGGACGCGGCTGACAAAGCCAAGGACGCCATGAAGGGGCATTGATTCCCTGCTGGCTTCCAGAAAAAACGGCCGCCTCGCGCGGCCGTTTTTTTTCGCCCACATATCGCCGTTTCGTCCGCTGATTTTGGCCGCCGGCCGACGCCCGCTATCATCCGTGGCTCGGCCTTGATGGCAGCCTATCCGTGAGCCCGCATCCATGAGCGTCATTGCATCGCAGATCGATCCGCGTTCCGCCGAATTCCAGGCCGGCAGCCACCAGCTGCGCGCCGTGGTGGACGATCTGCAGCGCGAACTGGCGCGCAGCGCGGAGGGCGGCGGCGCGAAGGCCCGCGAGAAACATGTTGCCCGCGGCAAACTTCTGCCGCGCGAGCGCATCCGTGCCCTGCTCGATCCCGGCTCGCCGTTCCTGGAGCTGTCGCCGCTCGCCGCCCATGGCATGTACGACGGCGCCGCGCCCGCCGCCGGCCTGATCACCGGCATCGGCCGGGTCAACGGCGCCGAGGTGGTGGTGGTTGCCAACGACGCCACGGTCAAGGGCGGCACCTATTTCCCGATCACGGTGAAGAAGCACCTGCGCGCCCAGGAAGTGGCGCTGGAAAACCGCCTGCCCTGCATCTACCTGGTCGACTCCGGGGGTGCTTTCCTGCCGTTGCAGGACGAGGTGTTTCCGGACAAGGAGCATTTCGGCCGCATCTTCTACAACCAGGCACGGATGTCATCGCTCAACATCCCGCAGATCGCGGTGGTGATGGGCTCGTGCACCGCCGGCGGCGCCTACGTGCCCGCAATGAGCGACGAGACCATCATCGTGCGCGAACAGGGCACGATTTTCCTCGGCGGCCCGCCGCTGGTGAAGGCCGCCACCGGCGAGGTGGTGGACGCCGAGACGCTGGGCGGCGCGGACGTGCACACGTCGATCTCCGGCGTGGCCGACCACTACGCCGAGAACGACGCGCACGCGCTGTCGATCGCCCGCGACATCGTGGCCAGCCTCAATCGCCGCAAGGACATGCCGCTGGCGCTGCGCGCGCCGGTCGAGCCGAAGTACCCTGCCGAGGAGCTCTACGGCGTGATCCCGCCGGATACCCGCCGCCCGTTCGACATCCGCGAGGTGATCGCGCGCATCGTCGACGGCTCGGAATTTCACGAATTCAAGGCGCGCTACGGCAAGACCCTGGTCTGCGGCTTCGCGCACATCCACGGCTACCCGGTGGGCATCGTCGCCAACAACGGCATCCTGTTCGCCGAAAGCGCGCTCAAGGGCGCGCACTTCATCGAGCTGTGCAACCAGCGCAACGTGCCGCTGGTGTTCCTGCAGAACATCACCGGCTTCATGGTCGGCAAGAAGTACGAGCAGGCCGGCATCGCCAAAGACGGTGCCAAGATGGTCACCGCGGTGGCCTGCTCGCACGTGCCGAAGTTCACCGTGGTGATCGGCGGCAGTTTCGGCGCCGGCAACTACGCGATGTGCGGCCGTGCCTATGGCGCGCGCTTCCTGTGGATGTGGCCGAACGCGCGCATCAGCGTGATGGGCGGCGAGCAGGCCGCGTCAGTGCTGGCCACGGTGAAGCGCGACGGCATCGAGGCCGCCGGCAAATCATGGAGCGCGGAGGACGAGGAAGCCTTCAAGGCGCCGATCCGCGAGCAGTACGAGCGCCAGGGCCATCCGTACTACGCCAGCGCGCGGCTGTGGGACGACGGCATCATCGACCCGGTGGATACCCGCCGCGTGCTCGGCCTGGCGATCTCCGCCTCGCTCAACGCCCCGATCGAGCCGCAGCGCTACGGCGTGTTCCGCATGTAGTTCAGCGCGCCCTGCCGGTGCCCAGCCGCGCGCCGGCCCACAGCGCCAGCAGGGTCAGCGCGTAGAACACCATCTGCATGCCCGCCGGCTGCGCGTCGTAGCCGACCAGCACGTGCGCGGTCTGCCCCAGCAGCGAGCGGTTGCCGAGCAGCCACGAGCTGTCCCACAGCTGGTTGCCCCACGCCGGCAGCAGGTCGGCCTGGATCAGGTAGCGCGCGGCCGTCGAGGCCAGCCCCGCGGCAAGCAGCACCAGCATGGCGTTGGTGACGCCGAAGAAATGCCGCATCGGGATGCGCAGCAGGCCCGCGTACAGCGCGAAGCCCAACGCCGCGCCGGCCACCACGCCGATCGCCAGGCCCGCCACCAGGTGTTCCGCACCGCCGGCGCGCATGCCGTACAGGAACAGCACCACCTCCGAGCCCTCGCGCAGCACCGCCAGCGCCACCACCGCCAGCAGCAACCCCAGCGAGCTGGCGCCGCTGTGCACCGCACTGCCCAGCTCGCGCATCTGCCGGCTCAGTTCGCGGCCGTGGCTCGACATCCACAGCACGTGCCAGCCGATCATCAGCACCGCGGCCAGCAGCACGGCGGCATTGAACAGTTCCTGCCCGGCGCCGCTGAAGGCCGCAGCCAGCAGGTCGGCCGACAGCGCCACCAGCAGCGCGCCGCAAACCCCCAGCGTGATCCCGCCGCCCACGAACCAGCCGCGCCGCGACACGCCGCGGGTGGCCGCCGCCACCACGCTGACGATCAGCGCCGCCTCCAGCACTTCCCTGAACACCAGCAAGGCCACTGCCCACATACGCCTACTCCACGATCAACACGCCCTGCGCCGTGGGCTGATGGAAATCACCGTAGAAGCGGTAGCGCCCCGGCTTGAACGGACCGATGAACAGGCTGGTCGAACTGTTCGGCATCACGATCTTCTCGGCCGGGAAGTCGTCGCTCTCGAACTCCTCCGGCGAGGAATCCCGGTTGACCAGCTCCAGCTTGACCCGGGTTCCCGCAGGCACGCGCAGCTCGCTGGGCTGGTAGCGATGATCCTTCAGGGTCAAGGTGTAGCTGGGCGCGTCGGTCGCGCTCGCCAGCAACGGCAGCAGCATGGCGAGGGCAAGCAGCAGGTGTTTCATGGGCCGATCCGGTGACTCGTTACTGAATAATAGTCATTCTCATATATGGAAGGCAAGCCGCCCCACTGGCGGCGCATGCCGCCGATCGCCCGGCAACATGCCGCGGGGCCATTCTGGCAGCCGCCGGCCACCCGCCCCATGACCGGGATCAGCGCCGGCGGCCATTGCCGGCCGGCGCCGGGACAGCAGGCTAGTCCTGCGGTTCCTCGCCGCGCAGGCGCACATCGTTCGGCGGCATGCCGGTGCGCTCCGCGCTGGCCTGGCGCTGCGACTCGAAGAAGCGCTGCACCTGCTGGCACACGGCCATGGTGCCCTCGCGCGCGATCGCCGAAACCAGGAACCACGGCCGGGTCCAGCCCAGCTCGGCGACGATCTTTTCCGCCACGGCCTGGCGCTCGTCCCCGGCCAGCATGTCGGCCTTGTTCAGCACCAGCCAGCGCGGGCGCTCCAGCAGTTCCGGGTTGAACTTCTCCAGTTCCTGCTCGATCGCGCGCACCTGGCCGGCCACGTCGGAGCCGTCGATCGGCGCGATGTCGACGATATGCAGCAGCAGGCTGGTGCGCGCCACATGGCGCAGGAACTGGATGCCCAGCCCGGCGCCTTCGGAAGCGCCTTCGATCAAGCCGGGGATGTCGGCGATCACGAAGCTCTGGTCGGTGCCCAGGCTGACCACGCCCAGGTTCGGATGCAGCGTGGTGAACGGGTAGTCGGCCACCCGCGGCGTCGCCGCCGACACCGCGCGGATGAAAGTGGACTTGCCGGCATTGGGGAAACCGAGCAGGCCGACGTCGGCCAGCAGGCGCAGTTCGAGCTTCAGCTCGCGCACCTCGCCCGGCGTGCCCGGCGTGGCCTTGCGCGGCGCGCGGTTCACCGAACTCTTGAAGTGGATGTTGCCCAGTCCGCCCTTGCCGCCCTGCGCCACCAGCATGCGCTGGCCGTGGGCGGTGAGGTCGCCGATCACCTCGTCGGTGTCGACGTTGGTGACCATGGTCCCCACCGGCACCCGGATCGTGGTGTCCTCGCCGCCCTTGCCGTACATCTGGCTGCCCATGCCGTTCTCGCCGCGCTGCGCCTTGAAGCTGCGCTGGTGGCGGAAGTCGATCAAGGTGTTGAGGCCCTCGTCGGCCACCAGCCAGACCGAGCCGCCGAAGCCGCCGTCGCCGCCGTCGGGACCGCCGAACGGGATGAACTTCTCGCGGCGGAAGCTGATGCAGCCATTGCCGCCGTCACCGGCCTGGACACGGATTTGGGCTTCGTCGACGAATTTCATGAGAGGACCGGGAGTGGGGAATGGGGGATCGGGAACAGGAAGAGCGGGCAATCAGGATAGGGTACGGGACTTGCGGAAACCCCGCTTTTTACCATTCCCGGCTCCCCCATTCCCGATTCCCTGCCGCAAACGAAAAGCCCCGCCGAAGCGGGGCCTTCGCTGCCGCACCGCGGAAGGCTTATGCCTGCACGACGCTGACGAAACGGCGGTTCTTGGCACCGCCGACCTTGAACTCGACCTTGCCGTCGACCAGCGCGAACAGCGTGTGGTCACGGCCGAGGCCCACGCCGGTACCCGGATGGAACTGGGTGCCGCGCTGGCGCACGATGATGTTGCCGGCCTCGATGGCCTGGCCACCGTAGACCTTGACGCCGAGGTACTTCGGGTTCGAATCGCGACCGTTGCGGCTGGAACCTACGCCTTTTTTATGTGCCATGACTCAATGCTCCAGTTGCTCAGGCGTTGATGCCCGTGATCTCGATTTCGGTGAAATGCTGCCGATGGCCCTGCTGGCGCTTGTAGTGCTTGCGGCGGCGGAACTTGATGATGCGGATCTTGTCGGCGCGTCCGTGCTTGCGGACGGTGGCGCTGACGGTGGCGCCCGCGACGACCGGCGCACCGACGGTGACCGACTCGCCGGAACCGACCAGCAGCACCTGGTCGAAGCTCACGGTGGCGCCTTCATCGGCGGTCAACAGCTCCACGCGCAGCACGTCGCCCTGCTGCACACGGTACTGCTTGCCACCGGTCTTGATGACTGCATAACTCATGGAAATGCCCTTCTGTCGTTATTCTCTTGGGTGTTTCGCCCCGAACCGGCCGGAACGAACGCAGAAGTATAGCGAGGCCATGGACCGCTGGTCAATTCCTGACCAGCCGGTCAGGACTGGGCTGCAGCCGGCGCCGCGGACTTTGCCGGAACCGGTGCCGCCGACTTGGGCTCGGGCTTGGCTGCCGGCTTGTGATGGTGCACCGGCTTGTGCCGGACGTGCTTCTTCGCCGGCCGGGTCGCGGGTCTGGCCTCGCCCTCGTCAGCCGCCTCCGGCACCGCCGGGCAGCGGCCCTGCGCATCGAGGCTGCCCTTCTTCTGCAGCTCCTGCAACATCGTGCGGGCGCGCTCCTGCCCCCACTGCTGGCCGGCCTGGGTCGCCTCGGCCATGGCCGCCGGCATTTCGGTCAGCACCTTCTGGCCCAGCGGCGAGCGGTAGAACTTGAGCAGCCCGTCGATCTCCTCGCCGCTGAAATGGCGCTGGAACACCGGGACCATGCGCTGCACCACGGCGTTGGTGCCGTCGCCGTCGATGAACCCCTGCCAGTATTCCGCCGGCACGCAGGGAAGCTTCTGCCGCATCTGCGCGGCCATCTGCGTGTTCATCTGGCCGAGGGTCTGTTCCACCCGCATCACCTTGAACAGGTCGCGTACCTGCTGCTCGCTGGGCGCCACGACGGCCGCGGCCGACCCGCAGAAAGCGAGCAACCACAGCAGGGCGCCGATCCGGATCCGGCTACGCATGGGGGGTGATCTCCGACGAAGCGGCCTCGCGGCCGGGGAACCGTGCATTAGGCCATACGTTGCCGCCGATCGGAACTTTCCGGCTGAAGCGGCAATAACTGACCTGCCCAGGTTGGTATAGTGCACGTTCCCCCCCATATCCGGCGTCCATGGACACCATTCGCATCCGCGGCGCGCGCACGCACAACCTCAAGAACATCGACATCGACCTTCCCCGCGACCGGCTGATCGTGATCACCGGCCTGTCCGGCTCGGGCAAATCCTCGCTGGCGTTCGACACCATCTACGCCGAAGGCCAGCGGCGCTACGTGGAATCGCTGTCGTCCTACGCGCGACAGTTCCTGTCGATGATGGAGAAGCCCGACGTCGACCACATCGAGGGCCTGTCGCCGGCGATCTCGATCGAGCAGAAATCCACCTCGCACAACCCGCGCTCCACCGTCGGCACGATCACCGAGGTGTACGACTACCTGCGCCTGCTGTACGCCCGCGTCGGCACGCCGCGCTGCCCCGACCACGGCATTCCGCTGGAGGCGCAGACGGTGAGCCAGATGGTGGACGCCACCCTCGCGCTGGACCCGGAGCGGCGCTACATGCTGCTGGCGCCGGTGGTCCGCGAACGCAAGGGTGAGCACGTGCAGGTGTTCGAGCAGTTGCGTGCGCAGGGCTTCGTGCGCGCACGCGTCGACGGCACCGTGTTCGACCTGGACGCGGTGCCGCCGCTGTCCCTGCGCCAGAAGCACACCATCGAGGTGGTGATCGACCGCTTCCGCCCGCGCGAGGACATCAAGCAGCGCCTGGCCGAGTCGTTCGAGACCGCGCTGCGGCTCGGCGACGGGCTGGTGATCCTGGCCGACATGGATGCCGCGCACGGAAACGCGGGAGCGGCCGCGCCGGAGGCGCCCGAGCAGCTGCTGTCCTCGCGCTACTCCTGCCCGGTGTGCGACTACTCGCTGCCGGAACTGGAACCGCGGCTGTTCTCGTTCAACTCGCCGGTGGGCGCCTGCCCCACCTGCGACGGCCTGGGCGTGACCCAGGTGTTCGACCCGGCGCGCGTGGTCAGCCATCCGGAGCTGTCGCTGGCCAGCGGCGCGGTGCGCGGCTGGGACCGGCGCAACGCGCACTACTTCCAGCTGATCCTGTCGCTGGCGGCGCACTACGGCTTCGACGTGGACGCCCCGTGGAACAAGCTGCCCGCAGCCGTGCAGAAGGCCATCCTGTACGGCAGCGGCAAGGAGCAGATCGCGTTCCGCTACATCACCGAACGCGGCGGCAAGGTCACCCGCGAGCACCCGTTCGAGGGCATCCTGCCGAACCTGGAACGGCGCTACAAGGAAACCGAATCGGTCGCCGTGCGCGAGGAGCTGGCCAAGTACATCAGCGACCAGCCCTGCCCCGCCTGCGAAGGCCAGCGGCTGAACCGCTCGGCGCGCAACGTGTTCGTCGCCGACCACGCGCTGCCCGCGCTCACCCACCGCTCGATCGACGACGCGCTGGCGTTCTTCGACGGGCTGAAACTCACCGGCTGGCGCGGCGAGATCGCGGTGAAGATCGTCAAGGAGATCCGCGAGCGGCTGAGCTTCCTCAACGACGTGGGCCTGAACTATCTCACCCTGGACCGCCAGGCCGACTCGCTCTCCGGCGGCGAGGCGCAGCGCATCCGGCTCGCCTCGCAGATCGGCGCCGGCCTGGTCGGCGTGATGTACGTGCTGGACGAGCCATCGATCGGCCTGCACCAGCGCGACAACGAGCGCCTGCTCGGCACGCTGACCCGCCTGCGCGACCTCGGCAACACGGTGATCGTGGTCGAGCACGACGAGGACGCGATCCGCATGGCCGACCACGTGCTCGACATCGGCCCCGGCGCCGGCGTGCACGGCGGCGAGGTGGTGGCGCAGGGCACCGTGCAGGACATGCTCGACTCGCCGCGCTCGGTCACCGGCCAGTTCCTGTCCGGCGTGCGCGCGATCGAGGTGCCGAAGGAACGCCGCCAGCCGATCGACGACGATTCGTGGCTGCACCTGAAAGGCGCCAGCGGCAACAACCTCAAGCACGTCGACCTGGCGATCCCGGCCGGCCTGTTCACCTGCGTCACCGGCGTCTCCGGCTCGGGCAAGTCGACCCTGGTCAACGACACGCTGTTCCGCCTCGCCGCCGTCGAACTCAACGGCGCCAGCGCGCAGCCGGCGCCGTACGCCGCGGCGGAAGGCCTGCAGCTGTTCGACAAGGTGGTCGACATCGACCAGTCGCCGATCGGCCGCACGCCGCGCTCCAACCCCGCCACCTACACCGGCCTGTTCACCCCGCTGCGCGAGATGTTCGCGCAGGTGCCGGAAGCGCGTTCGCGCGGCTATACCGCGGGCCGCTTCAGCTTCAACGTGCGCGGCGGCCGCTGCGAGGCCTGCGAGGGCGACGGCATGCTGAAGGTGGAGATGCATTTCCTGCCCGACGTCTACGTGCCCTGCGACGTCTGCCACGGCAAGCGCTACAACCGCGAGACGCTGGAGATCCTGTACAAGGGCCACACCATCGCCGACGTGCTCGACATGACGGTGGAGGATGCGCTGAAGCTGTTCGAGAACGTGCCGACCATCGCGCGCAAGCTCGACACCTTGCGTGCAGTGGGTCTCGACTACATCAAGCTCGGCCAGAGCGCGACCACGCTGTCCGGCGGCGAGGCGCAGCGCGTGAAGCTGTCCAAGGAATTGTCCAAGCGCGACACCGGCAACACCCTGTACATCCTCGACGAGCCCACCACCGGCCTGCACTTCCACGACATCGAGCAGCTGCTCGACGTGCTGCACCAGCTGGTCGACCAGGGCAACACCGTGGTGGTGATCGAGCACAACCTCGACGTGATCAAGACCGCCGACTGGATCGTCGACCTCGGCCCCGAGGGCGGCGCCGGCGGCGGCCGCATCCTGGTTTCCGGCACGCCGGAGACGGTGGCGGCCACGCCCGGCTCGCATACCGGCCACTTCCTCGCGCCGCACCTGAAACCGGCCAGGCCCGCCCGGCCGGACGCCGCCAAGCGCGTCAAGGCCGCCACCAAGCACATCGCCTCGGCCGACAAGTACAAGCCGATGCGCGGGAAGAAGAAGAAAACTTCATGAGTCCACGCAAGTCCACCAGGGCGGCCGATGCCGCCAACGCGACCGCGCCGGAAACCGAAAACGGCAAGCCGCTGTACGTCGCCTCGATCGGCGTGCGCTGGCGCGACCTCGACGCGTTCAACCACGTCAACAACTCCAACTACCTCACCTACCTCGAAGAGGCACGGCTGCAGTGGCTGAGCCACGTGCCCGGGCCGTGGTTCGACGACCACGCGATGCCGGTGATGGCCGCCAGCCAGGTCAACTACCGCCGCCCCATCGCCTGGCCCGCGCAGTTGCAGGTGCAGCTGTACTGCGAGCGCGTGGGCAATAGCTCGATGACGATCGCGCACCGCGTGATCGATGCCGAACACCCCGACCGGCCGTACTGCGACGGCCACGTGGTGATGGTGTGGATGGACCCGGCCAGCGGCAAGCCGGTGCCGCTGCCCGAAGCGATCCGCAACGCCGTCGGGTAGCGGTCCATGCGCGCCGCGGCCGCACGCACGTCCTTCACGGTCAGCGCAACCGGCGCCGACCGGATCGAGACGATCGCCGGTGCGCGCCATGCCTGGCGCTTCCGGCCGCATTTCCATGCCGGCGACGAGATCGTGCGGGTGCTGGCTGGGCGGGCGCGGCTGCGCTTTCCCGATGCCTGCCGCGCGGTCGTCGCCGGCGATACCGTCGTGGTGCCGGCAGGCGTGCTCCATCGTTTCGAACCGGTGGACGGCAGCAGCTTGGCCTTCAGCTCGCGCTTCGTGCCGCCCGCCATGAACAACATCGCAACTCCCGGCCCACACGATACGCCGAGGCCGTCGATGTACTCCGCGAACAAGCCACGCACGGTCTCGATGTCGTCCGTCAGGCGGGCAGGTGCGATATCGATGGTCGAGGATGCAGACATGTCCGGTCACCGCGGGAAACGGCCGCATCACGATAGCGAACCCATGCCGCCGGCGCTTGGACAATCCTGACCGGCGGCGCGCGGAACCGGCACGGATGGCGGCATCGCCTGGCACGCGGTGATGCGGTCGGCGCACGGGGTGCACGTGCCGTCGCTATGATGGCGGTCCGGTCCCCACGATGGAATGCGCCTCATGACGACAGCACATCGCCCCGCCCTGGCCCTGGCCCTCGCCTGCATCGCCGCCCTGGCCGGCGCGTCGACGGCCCAGGCCGCCGACACCACGGCACTTAGCCTGTATCGCAGCGACAGCCCCGCGCTGTACGCCGGCAGCGGCGGCAGCGTGGGCGACGGCTACGCGGTGGTGCGCGAACAGCGCCTGCTGGATCTTGCGGCCGGCACGCACGACGTGGTGGTTGGCGACCTGCCGGATTCGCTCGACGCCGAGGCGCTGGCGCTGGGCTTCCCCGACGGCGGAGCGAAGGTGCTCTCGCAACGCCTGCTGCTGGCGCAAGGCGCGAACGCCGCGCTGACCGGCCTGGTCGGGCGCGACGTGGCCGTGCTCGGCGGCAATGGCGAGCCGCTGGCCAGCGGCAGCCTGCTGCGCGCGGGCGACGGCCTGCTGGTGCGCGACGCATCCGGCCGCAGCACCCTGGTCACGCACTATGCCGCGGTCCGCGCCACCGGCGCGGACTTTCCCAGCGGTTCCAGCCTGCGCCTGCGGGTGGACGCCGCCCGCGCCGGCCCGACCCGCGCCGTGCTCAGCTATCCCACCTCCGGCCTCGGCTGGCGCGCCGCCTACGTGGCCACGCTGCAGCCCGGCGCGGGTTGCCGCGTGCAGTTCGAATCGCGCGCCAGCATCGCCAACCGCAGCGGCCGCGACTGGCACGACGCGCAGGTCACCCTGGTCGCCGGCCAGCCGAACATGGCCAGGGCCACGGCGCCGCGGCCGATGGCGTCGATGGCACGCGGCTTCAGCGCCAAGGCCGAAAGCGCCGACCTGCCGCAGCAGGACAGCCTCGGCGACTACCGCAGCTACACCCTGCCCGGCGCGGTCGAACTGTCCGACGGCAGCGTCAGCCAGGTACCGCTGTACGCCAGCCGCACGCTGGACTGCGAACGCACCGCGCTGTACGAGAACGGCAGCATCTTCCAGCCGCCGCGACCGATCCTGGAGCGCGATTACAACCCGGGCGGCGGCAGCGCCATCATCAGCACGTTGAAGTTGAAGGCGTTCGACAGCCTGCCGGCCGGCTACCTGCGCGTGCTCGCCGCCGACCGCCACGGCACGCCGCAGTTCGTCGGCGAGGGCCGCATCGACGACACGCCGAAGGGTGGCGACGCCAGCATCACCCTGGGCACCGTTTTCGACCTGCGCGCAACGCGTGAGCGCACTGCCTTCCACGTCGACAAGGGCGGCCGCACGCTGGACGAGGCGTTCCGCATCAGCCTCGACAACGCCGGCGACAGCGCGCGCACCGTGACCGTGCGCGAGCACCCCGGCCGCTGGCGCCAGTGGACGCTGGTGTCGTCCGGCAGCAAGCCCAGCCGGCAGACGACGGATACGCTGGAGTTCCGCGTCGAGGTGCCGGCCAACGGCAAGGCCGTGCTGGACTATGCGGTGCGCTACAGCTGGACCGCCGACGAACAACCACAGTAATTCCGACCGGAGTTCCCCATGCTCGACCTCACCAACCACGACGACGGCATCCGCGAGATCCAGCTTGCCCGGCCGCCGGTCAACGCGCTGAACCTGGAGCTGCTGCGCGCGCTGCACGCCGCCATCGACGACGCCGTGCACGACGGCATGCGCGGCATCGTGCTGTCCGGCGCGCAGGGGCTGTTCTCGGCCGGCGTCGACGTGCCGGCCCTGATCGGCCGCGACCGCGCCGGCGTGCGCGAATACTGGCGCGAGTTCTTCGCGCTGTGCGCCACCCTGGCGCGGGCGCCGATCCCGCTGGCGGCGGCGATCACCGGCCACAGCCCGGCCGGCGGCGCGGTGCTGGCGCTGTTCTGCGACTACCGGGTGATGGCCGAAGGCCCGTACCGGATCGGCCTCAACGAAGTGCAGGTCGGGCTGATCGTGCCCGAGGCGATCCAGCTGGCGCTGCGCCGCGTGGTCGGCACCTATCGCGCCGAGCGGCTGCTGGTCGCCGGCGCGATGATCGAGTCGTCCGAGGCGCTGGCCTGCGGCTTCGTCGACGAGCTCACCGGCGTCGACCAGGTCGCCACGCGCGCCCTGCACTGGCTGGGCGGGTTGCTGGCCCTGCCGTCGCACGCGATGCTGGCCACCCGCACGCTGGCCCGCGCCGACCTCGCCGCCGCCTACGCCGACCCGGACGCGCTGCCGCTGGACGAGTTCGTCGACGCATTCTTCCATCCCGAGACGCAGGCGGTGCTGCAGCAGTTGGTCGCGCGGCTGAAAGGTAAGAAATGAGCGGACTGTAGGAGCGCACCCTGTACGCGATGGCTCTGATGTCGACTTGAACCAAGAGCATCGCGCACAGGGTGCGCTCCTACACAATCAATCTTTCGCCACGGGCCGCGCCGGGTCGCTGACCCAGCCGCTCCACGACGGCGCGTACAGCCGTGAACCGTGCAGACCGGCGTGTTCCATCGCCAGCAGGTTGTAGCAGGCGGTGACGCCGGAGCCGCACATGTGCACGACCTGGTCGGGCGTCGCGCCGCCCAGCACCGCGGCGAATTCCTCGCGCAGCTGCGCCGGCGGCTTGAAGCGACCATCGACGAGCAGGTTGTCGAGGTACGGCCGGTTGCGCGCACCGGGCACGTGGCCCGCGGCACGGTCCAGCGGCTCGACTTCGCCGCGGTAGCGCACGGCGGCGCGGGCGTCGACCAGCAGCGGCGCCGGCGTGGCGTGCAGCGCCGTGTGGTCGACGATCACCTGCCGCGCGTCGTAGGCCAGCGCCACCTCGGTGGGCACGCGCGGGCGGACCGCGTTTTCCACCGGCTGCCCGGCGGCCTGCCAGGCGGCGAAGCCGCCATCGAGCACGGCCGCTTCGCGTATGCCAGCCAGCCGCAGCAGCCACCACAGCCGCGCCGCCGCCAACGCGCCCGGCCCGGCGTCATAGCTCACCACCTGCCGGCCCGGCACCCAGCCCCAGCGGCCGAGCAAGGCGCCGAACGCCACCGCCGAGGGCAGCGGGTGCCGGCCCAGCCCTTCGGCTACGCGCGACATGTCGGAAAGGTCACGCTCGAGATCGGCGAACACGGCGCCGGGAACATGCCCGGCCAGATAGCTGCGCTCGCCCTGCGTGCGATCGGCCAGGTCGACGCGGCAGTCGACGATGAGCGCCTCGCCCGCCGGCAACGCGGCCAGCGCGGCGACATCGATCAGGGTGGTCTTCAGCGTCATGTCCGTCCCATCCTCTCAAGCAGGTTGTACAGCATGGCGGCGGTGGCGCCCCAGATGCGATGGCCGCCGTGGACGAATTCCACCATCGGCCGGCGATGGCCGCGGAACTCCATCACGTAACGGCGCAGGTTCGCCGGTTCGAGCAGGAACGCCAACGGCACCTCGAACACTTCGGCCACCTCGTCCGGCGCCGGATACAGCCGGGCCTCGGCGGCGATCTGCGCCACCACCGGCGTGATGCAGTAGCCGCTGATCGTCTCGAAGCGGTCGAGGTAGCCCAGCGGCGTCACCAGCTTGCGGTCAAGGCCGATCTCCTCCTCGCTCTCGCGCAGCGCGGTGGCAAGCGCGTCGTCGTCACCCGGTTCGCTGCGCCCGCCGGGAAACGCCACCTGGCCGGCATGCGCCTGCAGGTGGTCGGTGCGCACGGTCAGTACCAGCCGCGGCTGCACGCCTTCGCGAAAACCGACCAGTACCGCGGCGGGCTGGCGCCCGCTGCTGCCGAGCAATTCGGTCATGTCGGCATGGTTCCAGCCCGGGCCGGTCGGCGGCGTCGACAACGGCCGCAGCGCATTGACCACGTCGTCGATCATGGAACCCTGCGCAGCGGCAGGACCTCGCGCATCACCCGCAGCCGCTCGGCGTCGCTCATCGCGCGCCAGCGGCCGATCTCCTCGCCGGTGCGCAGGCAGCCGATGCAGCAGCCGCGCGCGTCCAGCCGGCAGATGCCGATGCAGGGAGTCAGGGGCGGGGTTTCGGTGGGGTTCGGAACGCTCGACATGCCACGCCATGCTACCACCGCGACGCTCAGGGCTTGCCTGCCTCCGGCTTGATCGCGAGCAGCTCGATCTCGAACACCAGCGCCTCGTTCGGACCGATCCGCGGCAGGGCGCCGGTCTCGCCGTAGGCCAGCTGCGGCGGGATCACCACTTTCCAGCGATCGCCCACGTGCATGCGCGGGATCACGTCCTGCCAGCCGCGGATCACCTTGTCGACGCTGAAGCTGACCGGCGCGCCATGCGCCCAGGTGCTGTCGAACTCGGTACCGTCGACCAGCATGCCGCGGTAGTTCACGGTGACGAGGCTGCTGACCGTGGGATTGACCTTGCCGTCGCCCTGGCTCAACACCGCGTACTGGATGCCCGACGGCAGCTGCACCACGCCGGGCTGCTTGCGGTTGCGCGCCATGTACTCGGCGCTCTTGCGCGCGTTGGTGACGGCGATCCGCTTGAACTCGGCCAGCGCCTCGGCGTGCATCTGCTGGTCGAGGCGCTGCAGCTGCAGGTGCATTTCCTGCATCGGGACGCTGGGATGGCGCTTGGCGTACGCATCCTGGATCGCCCGCACCAGCACGGGAATCTCCACGTCCGGCCGGCCATCGGCGAACTGGCTGCCGATCTGGTAGCCGATCGCGTACGACAGCTTGGCCTTGTCGGGCTTCAGCGGCGCAGCTGCCGCCCTGGCGCCGCTCTGCGCATGCGCCGCACCGCCCAGCACCAGCAGCATGCCGAACAGCCCGCCACGCAGATGTGTCATGCCTTTCTCCACCAATGCCTTCCCTATCGCGACCGTCTCGATCCCGCCGGGCCATCCTAAGCGGTTCGCCGGCTTCGTGCAGCGACGGCGTCTCGGCTTGAGAAACCCGGCGGCAACAAAGGTTCCCGCTGCTACCATCGCGGCTTCGCATCCATCGGGAGCCGCTCATGGCCTATCGCAACCTGGAAATCGGCAATCGCGGCGCGGTGCGCACGATCGTCGTCAACCGCCCCGACAAGCTCAACGCGCTCAACCGCGACACCCTCAACGAGCTGACCATCGCCTTCGCCCAGGCCGCGCAGGATGATGCCGTGCGCGTGGTGGTGCTGGCCGGCGCCGGCGAGAAGGCCTTCGTGGCCGGCGCCGACATCGCCGAGATGAACGGCTACACGCCGGCGCAGGCGCAGGGCTTCTCGCGCGCCGGCCAGCGCCTGATGACGTCGATCGAGCGGCTGGGCAAGCCGGTGATCGCGCGCATCCAGGGCTTCGCGCTGGGCGGCGGCATGGAGCTGGCGATGGCCTGCCACCTGCGCGTGGCCAGCGAGAAGGCGAGGTTCGGCCAGCCGGAAATCAACCTCGGCCTGATCCCCGGCTTCGGCGGCACCCAGCGCTTGCTGCGCCTGGCCGGCCGCGGCGCCGCGCTGGAGCTGTGCCTGACCGGCACGCCGATCGGCGCGGCGCGTGCGTACGAGCTGGGCATCGTCAACCGCGTGGTGGCGCCCGAAGCGCTCGACGAGGCGGTGAACGCGCTGGCCGACCAGCTCGCCGCCGCCGCGCCGCTGGCCGCCGCCGGCATCCTCGACGCGGTGCTGCAAGGCGGCGAGACCGGCCTCGACCAAGGCCTGGAATTCGAGACGCAGGGTTTCGCGCTGGCGTTCTCCACCGAGGACATGCGCGAAGGCACCACGGCATTCCTGGAGAAGCGCAAGGCGGTGTTCAAGGGCGCCTGACCGCGTAGGAGCCCGCTGGCGGGCGATGCTCTTCGGCATGTCGGAAGGCATCGCCCGCCAGCGGGCTCCTACGTGCTACTCGTTGTCGGGCCCGCGGAACTTCATTTCGCCCGCGGTCACCGGCAGTTTCAGGCGGTTTTCCGGCGGCGCCAGCGGACAGACCACGTGCGGGGTGATCGCGCACGGCGGGTTCTCGGCCAGGTTGAAGTCAAGCAGCACCTTGCCGTCCTTCGGCGCCGCGGCGTACAGGAAGCGCGCGCCGCCGTAGGTCAGCTTGCCGGCCGTGCGGTCGCTGAACACGAAGAACAGCCGGCCGTCCTCGTCGATCGGCAACAGTTCGTAGGTATGGCCGCCCCGCCGGAACACCGCCTTGCCGACGACCGGCGTATCGCTCTCGGTGCCGGTGACGTAGGCGATCTTCAGCGCGTGCGGTTGCGCGAACGGCACCCAGTCCGCCTCGATCCGCCACGAGGGATCGATCGGGAAATAGTCGAAGCCGGGGAAATGCGTGCGCAGCGGCGCAGCGTTGTCCTTCACCCGCAGGCCGCGTTGCGCGCCGTTCTCGATCACGTACAGGTAGCTGCTGCCGAAACCCACCCGGGTCGGCGGCCGACTGCCTTCGTGGCCCTGGGCGTGCAGCACGTTGACAGAGGCCGCCGGCCGGCCGTCGACGGTGATGCCGCGGGTGTCGGGCAGCCGCAGGCTGACCTGCCCGTCCGTCGCCAGCTCCAGGGTGCCCAGGTACGCGGGCGCATCGGGGACGGTGAAGCGGTTGTCGGCGGCGCTGCCCACGCTGTTCGCGCCGGGCAGCAGCCAGCCCGATGCGGTGAGCGCGAGATAGCCATCCGCCTGCCTCAGCTGCTCGACGCGCTCGATGCGCGCCTGTTCCACCGAGGTGGCGTAGTCCTCCGGCGCGGCGGCCGCGACAGAAAACGCGGCCAGCAGGCCCAGCGCGGCGAGCGCGCCCCACTCAGCGATGCGAGCCACGATAGTTCTTCTCGCCGGCGGTGACGCGCAAGTCCAGCCGGTTCTCCGGCGGCGCCAGCGGGCAGGTGGCGAACGGGGTGAATGCGCACGGCGGGTTGTAGGCCTTGTTGAAGTCCAGCACCACCTTGCCGTCCTGCGGCGGGTCGACGTACAGGAAGCGCGCGGCACCGTAGGTTTCCTTGCCGCTGGTGCGGTCGGCGAACACGACGAAGTACTGCGCATCGCCCGGCACCTCGATCACCGGCAGGACCTCGAAGCGCTTGCCGTCGCGGGTGAATTCCAGCTTGCCCGGCACCGGGTACTTGTCGATGGTGCCGATCACCGTGCCCATCTCCAGCGTCTCGCCCGGCTGCGCCGGCACCCAGCTCGCCTCGATCCGCCACGACGGGTCGACCGGGAACGCGTCGATGCCGAGGAAATGCTTGCGCGTCGGCGCTTCCGCATCCTTTACCCGCAGCCCCTTGCGGCCGTCGCGGTCGATCACGTAGAAGCTCGCGCTGCCGAAGGCCACCCTGGTCGGCGCGGCACCGGCGGCGGCGTGCGCGTCGTCCACCAGCGCCGCTTCGGCGATGGCCTTGCCGTCGATGGTGGCGCCGCTGTCCTTGTCCAACGTGATGTGCAGGCCGCCGTCGGCGGCAAGCGTCACCGTGCCCAGGTGCGCAGGACCGGCGCCCAGCACGATGTCGTTGTCGGCCGCGCTGCCGATGCGGTTCGCACCCGGCTGCAGCCACTCCAGGCCGATCAGGCTGAGCCAGCCGTCCGCCGCGGTGAGCCGCTCGAGCCGGCCGGCACGCCACTGCTCCACACTTTGCCTGTAGTTGTCGAGGTTGGCGGCTTGCACGGTAGCGACTCCCAAAATGGCGGCGACGACAAACAGGCTGGTACGTATCATCGATATCTCCAGCAGAACTTTCCGAAGGCGCGTCAACGGCCGCGCATGAACAACCTGTCCAGCTCGGCAAGGCCGAGCTGGACCCAGGTCGGACGCCCATGATTGCATTGCCCGGAGCGTTCGGTCGCCTCCATCTCGCGCAGCAGTGCATTCATCTCGGGAAGGGTCAGGCGGCGCCCCGCGCGCACGGAACCGTGGCAGGCCATGGTGGAGAGCAATTCGTTCTCCAGCTCCTGCAGGCGGCGCGAGCTGCCGTGCTGGGCCAGTTCGGACAACACGTCGCGGCTGAGCTGGCCCACGTCGGCGCCTTCCAGCAGCGCCGGGATGCGCCGCACCACGATCGTCGCCGGACCGCTGCGCGACAGTTCCAGGCCCCATTCGGCCAGCGCCTCGGCATGTTCCTCGGCGGCCGCCGCCTCCTTCGCGCTGACCGCGATGGAGAGCGGCACCAGCAGCATCTGCGAGCGCAGGTTGCTGCAGGCGCGGCCGGACTTCAGCTTCTCGTAGGTGATCCGCTCGTGCGCCGCGTGCATGTCCACCAGCACCAGGCCGTGCGCATTCTCGGCCAGCACGTAGATGCTCTTGAGCTGCGCGATCGCGTAGCCCAGCGGCGGCGCCTCGCCCTCCTCCGCGGCCGGCATCGGCGCGACAGCGACGGGCGGCGACGGCGCGCCGAGCAGCGCGGCGTATTCGGCCATCGGGCTCTCGCGCGTGCCCAGGCTGAGCCTGCTCTGGCTGAACTGGCCGGGCCAGCTCGCCGGAGCGGACGACGCGTACGCATGACCGGCAGCCGGCGAGGTTTCCGGCGCCGGCGGCGTGCCCAGCCCCGCGCGCGTCTGCGCCAGCGCCTCGTGCAGGGTGCGGAACAGGAAGTCGTGCACTAGCCGCTGCTCGCGAAAGCGCACCTCGTGCTTGGCCGGATGCACGTTCACGTCGACGCCGGCCGGGTCGAGCTCCAGGTACAGCACGAAGGCCGGATGGCGGCCATGGAACAGCACGTCGGCGTACGCCTGGCGCACGGCGTGCGCGACGATGCGATCGCGCACCAGCCGGCCGTTGACGTAGAAGTACTGCGCGTCGGCCTGTGCCCGCGACGCCGTCGGCAGGCCGACCCAGCCGGACAGGTGCAGCCCGGCCGCCGCGTGGTCGATGCGCAGGCTCTGCGCCGGGAAATCCTCGCCGAGCACCTCGGCCACCCGCTGCAACTGCGCCTGCTCGTCCCGCGCGGCCTTCCAGACGCGCACCGGCTTGCCGTTGTGGCCGAGCCGGAACTCCACCGAGCTGCGCGCCAGCGCCAGCGACTTCAGCAAGTCGTCGATGTGCGCGAACTCGGTGCGCTCGGCGCGCATGAACTTCTTGCGCGCCGGCACGTTGTAGAACAGGTCGCGCACCTCGACGCTGCTGCCCGGCGGATGCTGCGCCGGGCGCGCCGCGTGCAGCCGGCCGCCATCGACCTCGATGCGGAACGCGCCATCCTCGCCGCGCACGCGCGAGACGAGCGCGAAGCGCGACACCGACGACATCGAGGCCAGCGCCTCGCCGCGGAAACCCATGCTGGCGACATGCTCCAGGTCGTCGAAGCTGCCGATCTTGCTGGTGGCGTGCGCGGCCACCGCCAGCGGCAACTCGTCGGCATGGATGCCGCCGCCGTCGTCGCGCACGCGGATCAGCCGCGCCCCGCCGGCCTCGATGTCCACCTCGATGCGCGTGGCGCCGGCATCGAGGCTGTTCTCGACCAGTTCCTTGACCACCGAGGACGGCCGGTCGATGACTTCGCCGGCGGCGATCTGGTTGATGAGCTCGGGGGAAAGCGGACGGATGACTGCCATCCGCCAACTTTAGCAGCGAACGCGGGCCATGCCGCGGGCGGCGGTCAGCCGGCGGGGATGGTCAGCGTGGTGCCGGCGCGGACCGTGTTGCTGTTGATCTGGTTCGCGCTCTTCAGCGCGCTGACGCTGACGCCATACTGCCGCGCGATGCTGCCCAGGCTTTCGCCGCGGCCGACCTTGTGCACGTCGCGCGCGGGCGGCCCGACGCGCTGCGCGACATCCTCCGCAGCGCCCGCATCGTCGCGGGACGCCAGCCGGACGCCGCTGCGGCGGGCAGCCTCGGCGGCAAACCAGGTACCCGGCGGCGGGGTGGATTCGAAGTAGTTCTTCACGCCGTCCATCACCGCCTCGGCCAGCTTCTTCTGGTGCGTCGGATCGCGTAGCTTGCGCTCCTCGGCCGGATTACTGATGAACGCGGTCTCGACCAGGATCGACGGCACGTCGGGCGAGCGCAGCACCACGAAGTTCGCGCGCTCGACATAGCCGCGGTGGGTCGGCCCCAGCTGGCCCAGCGCCTTGAGCACGTTGCCGGCGACCACGTCGCTGGCCTGCATCGCCCAGCCCTGCTGCAGGTCCAGCAGCACCTTGGCCAAGCTGTCGTCCTTGTCGTCCAGCGTGGTGCCGCCGATCAGGTCGGCGCGGTTCTCGCGGTCGGCCAGCCAGCGCGCGGCCTCGCTGGTCTTGCCGCGCGGCGACAGCACCCAGACCGACGAGCCGCGGGCGTCGTCGTTGACGAAGGAGTCGGCGTGGATCGACACGAACAGGTCGGCGTTGTGCTCGCGGGCGATCTGGTAGCGCCGTTTCAGCGGAATGAAGTAGTCGCTGTCGCGGGTCAGCACCGCCTTCATGCCGGGCTGGCGATTGATCTCCGCCGCCAGGTTGCGGGCCACCGACAGCGTGACGTTCTTCTCGAGGGTGCCGCCGGGGCCGTGCGCGCCCTGGTCCTTGCCGCCGTGGCCGGCATCGATCGCCACCACCACCTGGCGCTGGCCGTTGAGCATCGCCGCCGCCTGCTCGGCCGCCACGCGACGGCTGTGCGTCGGGTTGCTGTACTGCGGAACCGGTGCCGTGGCGGCCGCGGGAACGGCCGCCACCGGCGGGGGCGCAGCCTTGTCGGCAGCCTTGGGCGCGACCTCCGCAACAGAAGCCATGGCGCCGTCGTTGCCGGGGTACAGATCCAGCACCAGCCGGTAGTCCGAACCGCTGGCCGGCTTCAGCACGAAACTTTTCAGCTTGCTGGCGGGGGCGACCTGCGCGGTCAGCTGCAGGCTGTCGCCGATGCGGGCATGGCTCATGCCGCGGAACAGGCCCCGCGCGGCCGGACTGGAGAAATCACGGGCAGCACGGCTGCCGGGCAGGTCGACCACCACCTGGCCATCCTTCCGGTCGACCGTGTAGCGGAGCGGGCCGGTGGCATCGAGTACCACGCGGGTGTATTCGGGGCCGGCCCAGACCCGGGCACCTTTCACGTCGGCGGCGCGCAACGCGCACAGTGGCAGCGCCGCCATGATCGCGACAGCGACAACCCCACCCCAGTTGTTCAGGCAGCCCCTCATGGGCCGCATTGAAACGCAGCCCTGCATGGAATGCAAGAGGGTTTTCCCTTGAATATCCATGACCTGCAAGCTATTTGTCAGGTCGTATCAAGTTACGGGTGGCCAGCCGCATCTTTCCGGCAGTTCCTCGCCGGCACCGCCGGATCGACAATTTCCAAAGAAAATCAGCACTTAGCCAGGCGCGCCAGCAAGCGCTCGCCACGGCCGGTGAACGCCTGCCAGGCGGCCTGCCGGCCCGCACCGACATAGTCGAGCCGCAGTTCGAGATCCGCCGCCGGCAGCGCGCCCGCACCGCGCTCGGGCCACTCCACCAGCACCAGCGCGGCCGGGTCGGCCAACGCATCCAGGCCCAGCCACTCCAGTTCGCCGGGATCGGCGATCCGGTACAGGTCCAGGTGCCAGGCCGGCCGGTCGCGCGTCGCATAGCCCTCGATCAGGCTGTAGGTCGGGCTCTTGACCCGCTCGCCCACCCCCATGGCCGTCAGCAGGGCGCGGGCGAAGCTGGTCTTGCCGGCACCCAGCGGGCCGTGCAGGTAGAGCACCAGGCCAGCGTCCAGCGCCTGTGCCAGACGCGCGGCCAGCGCGGCGGTGGCGGCCTCGTCGGGCAGCGGCCACGGTCCCTCGGCTTGCTCAGTCATGCCCGAACCCGCTTTCCGCCAAGCCATTGCCCAAGGCCCGCAGCGGGGCCAGCAGGTCGCCGGCCAGCATGCCGCGTTCGCCTTGCCGCGCGGCGCAATCGCCGGCGCGCGCGTGCAGGCCCACGCCGAGGCAGGCAGCCTGCCATGCGCTGCAACCCTGCGCCAGCAAGGCGGCCACGACGCCGGTGAGCAGGTCGCCCATGCCGCCCGAGGCCATGCCGGGGTTGCCCCACGGACAGACGTCCAGACGTCCATCCGGATCGGCGATCAGGCTGCCGGCGCCCTTCAGCACGACGACCGCGCCATGCCTGCGCGCCAGTTCGCGTGCCGCGGCGAAACGATCCTGCTCCACGACGGCGGTGGCCACCCCGAGCAGCCGCGCCGCCTCGCCCGGGTGCGGCGTCAGCACGGTCGGCGCGCCGAATCGGCGCGGCTCGCGGGCGAGCAGGTTCAGGCCGTCCGCGTCGAGCACCAACGGCTTGCCCGCATCCAGTGCGGTGAGCCACAGCGCATGGCCCCAGGCGGCCTGCCCCAGGCCCGGCCCTAGCGCCAGAACGCTGGCGCGTTCGAGCAGCGGGGCCAGCGACTGCGGCCCGTCCACCTCATGCGCCATCAGTTCCGGCCGCGCCGCATTCAGCGCAAACACATGCGCGGCGCGCGTCGCCACGCTGACCAGGCCGGCACCGGCGCGCAGCGCCGACTCGCCGGCCAGGCGCACCGCGCCGGCCATGCCGTGCTCGCCGCCGATCACCAGCACGTGGCCGTAGTTGCCCTTGTTCGCATAGCGGGCGCGCGGCGGCAACGCCTCGGCGGCCAGCAGTTGCGCGTCAGGCGACGCGCCGGCGTAGACGCTGTCGGGCACGCCCAGCGTGGCCAGCTCGACCGCGCCGGCCTGGTCGACCGCGCGGCCGGTGTACAGCCCGCGCTTGCCGGCGATGAAGGTGACGGTGGCATCCGCGCGGATCGCCGCGCCGGGGCAGCTGCCGCTGTCCGTATCCAGCCCGCTGGGCACGTCCAGCGCCAGCACCGGACGGCCGCTGCCGTTGATCGCCTCGATCAGCTGCGCCGCCGCCGGTTCGGGAGCACGGTTGAGGCCGATGCCGTATAGCGCGTCCACGTGCAGCTCGGCTTCGGGCAACACACTTTGCGCGTCCCACAAGCGTATCCGGCCGCCGCCCGCTTCCCACGCCGCGCGCGCCGCGGCGGCATCGCCGTGCGAGGCGCCGGTCAGCGCCACCAGCTCGACCTGCAGGCCCGCCTCGCGCGCCAGCACGCCAAGCAGGAAACCGTCGCCGCCGTTGTTGCCGGGGCCGCCGTGGATGCAGACCTGCCGCACTTGCGGCCAGCGCCGGCGCAGGCTGTTCAGGGCGGCAAGGGCGGCGCGGCGCATCAGCTCGGGGCCGGAAATGCCCAGCACCGCCAGCGCGGCGCGCTCCATCGCGCGCAACTGCCCGACGGTATGAAGATGGCGGCTGTACGGGTGGACTGGCATGCGCGGATTATAGGCATGCGCCACGCCTACAATAGGCCGATGTCCAGCACCGAGATCCACCCTCCCGATTACGCCACCCTCGCCCGTGACATCAAGCGCTGGGCGATCGAGCTGGGCTTCGCCGAGGCCGGCATCAGCGGCACCGGACTGGGCGAGGACGAACAGCACCTGCTGCGCTGGCTCGAGCACGGTCATCACGGCGAGATGGAATACATGGCCCGCCACGGCACCCGGCGCAGCCGCCCGGCCGAGCTGGAGCCGGGCACGCAGCGGGTGATCTCGGTGCGCATGGACTACATCCCGCCCGGTACCGCGAACGCCTGGGAGGTACTCGGCGACGCCGAGGCCGGCTACGTGTCGCGCTACGCGCTGGGGCGCGACTACCACAAGCTGATGCGCGGCCGCCTGCAGAAGCTGGCCGAGCGCATCCACGGCGTGGTCGGCGACTTCGGCTACCGCGCCTACGTGGACTCCGCGCCGGTGCTGGAGAAGGCGCTGGCGCGCAACGCCGGGCTGGGCTGGATCGGCAAGCACACCGTGCTGATCAACCGCCATGCCGGCTCGTACTTCTTCCTCGGCGAGCTGTACACCGACCTGCCGCTGCCGGTGGATGCGCCCGCCACGGCGCACTGCGGCAGCTGCACGCGCTGCATCGAGGTGTGCCCGACCCAGGCGATCCTAGGGCCGTACCGGCTCGACGCCAAGCGCTGCATTTCCTACCTCACGATCGAGCTGAAGGGCAGCATTCCCGAAGAGCTGCGCACGCCGATGGGCAACCGCATCTTCGGCTGCGACGATTGCCAGCTGGTATGCCCGTGGAACAAGTTCGCGCAGGTTACCGCCGAGCCGGATTTCGCACCGCGGCACAGCCTGGACGGGGCGAAGCTGGTCGAGCTGTTCGGCTGGAGCGAGGAAGAATTCCTCAGGCGCACCGAGGGCATGGCGATCCGCCGCACCGGCTACGCGGGCTGGCTGCGCAACATCGCGGTGGCGCTGGGCAATGCGCCGAGGTCGGCGGCGGCGATCGGGGCGCTCAACGCCCGCGCCGACCACCCTTCGGCGGTCGTGCGCGAGCACGTCGCGTGGGCGCTGGCGAAGCAGCGCGGCTGAGAGTCCGTTAGAAGGCCTCAGGCCGCGGCCATCTGCTTCGGGATGGAATGGTTGGTGTGGCTGATGCGGTTGCCCGGACCCGGTGCGATGTAGACACAGGTGGGCTGGTACTGCTCCAGCTCCGCCTCGCTCAGCTGCACGAACGCGGCAATGATGACAATGTCGCCCGCCTGCGCGCTGCGCGCGGCGCTGCCGTTGACCGAGATGATGCCGGAACCTTCCTCGGCGCGCAGCGCGTAGGTGACGAAGCGCTGGCCGCTGTTGACGTTCCAGGCGTGGATCTGCTCGTACTCGCGGATGCCCGAGGCATCCAGCAGCAGACCGTCGATCGCGATCGAGCCTTCGTAGTGCAGCTCGGCGTGGGTCACCGTGGCGCGGTGGATCTTGGCCTTGAGCATGTTCAGGTGCATGACGTTACTTTCCGGCAGGGACAGCCTGCAAAGTCGGCGATTATCGAACCGATGACATTGCACCGCAACATCGACGGTACCACGCCCCGATATGCGGGCGGCTCAGTCGAACAGCAAGTTGTCGATCAGGCGGGTGCCGCCAAGGCGCGCCGCGACCAGCGCCACCAGCCCCTCGCGCTCGCCGTCGGCCGGTTCGGCCAGGTCCTCGACGCGGCGGATCGCCACATAGTCGGGCACGAAACCCGCCCGCGCCAGACGCGCCGCGGCGGTCTGCTCGACCGCCTGCCACGGGTGGCCCTGCGCCAGCAGCCCGCGCATCTTCTGCAGGGTATCGTGGATCAGCGGAGCGCGCGCGCGCTCCTCGGCGCTCAGGTACTGGTTGCGCGAGCTCAGCGCCAGGCCGTCGGCGGCGCGCAGGATCGGCGCCGCCACCACCTTCACCGGCAACCCGAGGTCGCGCACCATCCGCTCGACCACCTTGAGCTGCTGGAAATCCTTCTGGCCGAACACCGCCACGTCCGGCTGCACCAGGTTGAACAGCTTGCACACCACCGTGGCCATGCCGTCGAAATGCCCGGGCCGATGCGCACCCTCCAGCGTGTCGGTGATCTGCGGCACGCGCACGCTGACGCTGTGTTCGGGGCCGAACGGATACATCGTGGCCACGTCCGGCGCGAACAGCAGGTCGCAATCCTGCTCCGCCAGCGCCGCCTGGTCCTGCGGCAGGGTGCGCGGATAGCGGTCGTAATCCTCGTTCGGGCCGAACTGGGTGGGGTTGACGAACACGCTGGCGACCACCCGCTCGGTGCGCGCCCGCGCCAGCCGGATCAGCGACTGGTGGCCGGCGTGCAGGTTGCCCATGGTCGGCACGAAGCCCACCGTCTGGCCCTTCTCGCGCCAGCCGCGGATCGCGGCGCGCAGGGAGGGGGCGTCTTGTACGGTCTGCATGCGGCGGGCTCGCTGGTCAGTTGAAGCAGTGCTCGGGGGCCGGAAACGCGCCGCTGCGCACGTCTGCGGCATACGCGGCGATCGCCGCGGCGACAGAATCGCGCCCGGCCAGGAAATCCTTGCTGAACTTCGGCCGCTTGCCCGGGGTGATGCCGAGCAGGTCGTGGATCACCAGCACCTGGCCGTCGCAATGCGGGCCGGCGCCGATGCCGATCACCGGGATCTGCAGCGCCGCGGTCACCCGCCGGCCCAGTTCCACCGGCACGCCCTCCATCACCAGCAGGTCGGCGCCGGCCGCCTGCACCGCCAGCGCCTCGGCCAGCACGCGGTCGGCAGCCTCCTGCTCGCGGCCCTGGATCTTGAAGCCGCCGAACTTGTGCACCGACTGCGGGGTGAGGCCCAGGTGCGCGCAGACCGGGATCGCGCGGGCGGTGAGCGCGGCGATCGCCTCCAGGATGTGCGGCGCGGCGCCCTCGATCTTCACCATCGCCGCGCCGGCCTCGCCGACCAGCCGCGCGCCCGCTTCCAGTGCGTGCGCCACGTCGCGGTCGGCCATGAACGGCAGGTCCGTCACCAGCAAGGTGGCCGACAGCCCGCGCGCCACCGCGGCGGTGTGGTAGACCATATGTTCCAGCGTCACCGGCAGCGTGCTGCCGTGCCCCTGCACCACCATGCCCAGCGAATCGCCGACCAGTGCGATGTCGACGCCGGCCGCCTCCAGCTGCCAGGCGAAGCTGGCGTCGTAGGCGGTGAGCATGACGATGCGCTGTCCCTGCGCCTTCATCGAGCGCAAAGCGGGTACGGTCACTGGCTTGCGCTCGGGAGCACTGGCGTTCTGCACGTACACGGCAATTCCTGAAAGTGGGGAGACCGCCGATTATCCGGCGCGGCAACGCAAGGGCTCAAGCCACTCGTTCGCAGCCTGTCTGGTCGAGCCGTGACAGCAGCTCGGCCACCATGCCCTGCCCGGGCAGGTGCAGCGTGGACGCAATATCGTGCAGCGGCAACAGCACGAACGCGCGTTCGGCCATGCGCGGGTGCGGCAGGCTCAGCCGCGCGTCATGCAGCTGCACGCCATCGACGTGCAGCAGGTCCAGGTCCAGCGTGCGCGGCCCGTTGCGCTCGGCGCGCACGCGGCCGGCGCGCTGCTCGATCGCCAGCAGGGCATCCAGCAGGGCGTGCGGCGACAACGCGGTATCCAGCTCCGCCGCCGCATTGATGAACGGCGGCTGCTCCGTCACGCCCCACGGCGGCGTGAGGTACAGGCGCGAGTGCTGCAGCAGGCGGGTTTGCGGCAGCCGCGCCAGCTCGTCCAGCGCATCGAGCAATTGCTGCCGCGGGTTGCCGAGGTTGCTGCCCAGGGCGACGTAGGCCAGGGTCACGCGGAGCCCGACTTGTTGCCCGACCGGCGTCGGCGCCGGCGCGGCGGCTTGGTAACTGCCGGTACCACGGCATGGTGCTCGACGGCCCCGCCGCCGGCCGGCAGCGCCGCCGCCAGCACGTCCGGCGGCAATTGCTGCGCATGCGCCCACCACCGCCCCAGTTCGCGCAGCGCCGGCGATTCATCCGCGCGCAGCAGCAGGAAGTCGAACGCGGCGCGGAAGCGCGGGTGCGCCATCAGGCGGAACACGCGCTTGCGCTGGACCTGCTCGAAGCGCGGCTGCAGCGACCAGATCTCTTCCATGGTGAAGGTGAACCGGCGCGGGATCGCCACTCGCTGGCACTGCTCGCCGACCACCTGCGCGGCGGCGCGCGACCACGCCTCGTTGCCTTCGACGCCGCGGCCGATCAGCTGTTGCGCCACGTCGCGCACCTCGCCCCACAGCAGCACCGCGAACAGGAATGCCGGGGTCACCGACTTGCCTTCGGCGATCCGCGCGTCGGTGTTCGCCAGGCCCTGCTCGATCAGCGAGCGCAGCGCCTCGTCGCCGCGCCGGAGCGCGCGCGCGGTGGCCGGGAACAGGAATTTCAGCAGGCCGCTCTGTTCCAGCATGCGGAAACTCTTCAGGCCGTTGCCGGCCAGGAACATCTTCAGCGACTCGTCGAACAGCCGCGCCGGCGCGGCGTCGGCCAGCAACGGCCCGAGCGTCTCGAACGGCGCCATCGCGGCGGCATCGATGCTCATGCCGAGCTTGGCCGCCAGCCGCGCGGCGCGCAGCATGCGCACCGGGTCCTCGTGGTAGCGGGTGTCGGGATCGCCGATCAGGCGCAGTACACGGTCCTCGAGGTCGCGCATGCCGCCGACGTAGTCGCGTACCGAGAAATCGCTGATGTCGTAGTACATCGCGTTGACGCGGAAGTCGCGGCGCACCGCGTCCTCCTCGATGCTGCCCCAGATGTTGTCGCGCACGATGCGGCCGTCGACGATGTGGCGGTCGCCCTCGCCGCCCTCCTCGCCGGTACCGCGGAAGGTGGCCACCTCGATGATCTCCGGGCCGAACACCACGTGCGCCAGCCGGAAGCGGCGGCCGATCAGGCGGCAGTTGCGGAACAGCTTCTTCACCTCGTCCGGGGTGGCGTCGGTGGCGACATCGAAGTCCTTCGGCCGCAGCCCCAGCAGCAGGTCGCGCACCGCGCCGCCGACCAGATAGGCCGCGTAGCCGGCTTCATTCAGGCGGTACAGCACACGCAGCGCCGCCTTGCTGATGTTCTTGCGCGAGATGACATGCTGGTCGCGCGGAATGATCCGCAGCGCCAGCGTGGGGTCGGTCCTTGATTCGGGATTCAAGCGGTCGGGATCCTGGCAGGGCGGCTGCCCCTTCGGTTGCAATATATCGCGGTGCGCAGCGCCGCGAATCGTCCCGGGGCGCGGGGCGCTGGCGCCGGCAGGGCGTGTTTCCGACCGGCGCAGGACGATGCATGCCAAGCATTGCCGGGTGAAACAATTCCGCTATACTAGCGCGCCTCGCGACATAACGCTCCCTTCGTCTAGTGGCCTAGGACACCGCCCTCTCAAGGCGGGAACACGAGTTCGAACCTCGTAGGGAGCGCCATTTGTTTGTGCAATCGTGCATGATTGCCGCTATCCGGAAGAGACTCTACAACCCACGGTGCTGGCCGTTGGCTAGACTAAAGGCGGCCATCCATGGCCGCACTCTTCACAAGAGCCCTCCGACCGCATCTCTTACAGCCGAATTGCCTCCATGACCTTTGTCGTCATCGACAACTGCATCAAGTGCAAGTACACCGATTGCGTCGAGGTCTGCCCGGTCGACGCGTTCCATGAGGGTCCGAACTTCCTGGCGATCGATCCGGACGAGTGCATCGACTGCACGCTGTGCGAACCGGAGTGCCCGATCAACGCGATCTATCCGGAAGACGACGTGCCGGCCGGCCAGGAGGAGTTTGTGGCGCTGAACGCCGAGCTGGCCAAGAGCTGGCCGGTGATCACCGAGCGCAAGGACGCCCTGCCCGATGCCAAGGAGTGGGAAGGCAAGCCGGACAAGCTCGGGCTGCTGCAGCGCTGAGCCCGCCCCGCAAGCAAAAACGCCGCCCTCCGGGGCGGCGTTTTTCGTCGTGCCGAGTGCGGGGATCAGCCGCCCAGGCGCGACTTCAACGTATCGATCACCTTGGCTACCGCCGCGGCGTTGCCTTCGGCGCGCACTTCGCTGGCCTTCTCGCCGCTGCTGCCGACACTGACCACCACCTGGTGCGAACCGGCACCCGGCGCCGGGGCGGCACCGCCCTTGTCGCGACCGAACATGCGGCCGAAGAATCCCTTCTTCTTCTGCTGTGCCACTGCATCGGAAACGTTCAGCGTGTAGCTGTGCGCGGCATCGTCGTGACCGACCAGCTGCCCCAGGTTGCCCCCTTCCAGCGCCTGGCCGACCCGGCGATAGGCGTTGTCGACGTTGTCGGCCAGCACGAAGCCGTCGGAGATCTGGCCACCGGCCGAGCCCACGCGCGCCGTGGCGCCGTTGGCGGTCGGCACGTTCGCACCCGGCGGCGGGATCGACAGCGCCTCGGTGGTCGACGGCCGGTCGAGGCCCGGCGGGATCTCCAGCGGCGATTCCTGCAGGGCGGTGTCCCAGGCCTTGTGCGAGCGGAACGCACCGCAGCCGGAAAGCAGCAGGCCGCTGAGGGCCAGGGCCGGCAGGGCCACGAGGAGCGAGCTTTTCTTCATGTAGTCAGATTCCGTGAGTAAGGCAGGCAACCGTCAACCGGCCGCAGTCGCCTAGGATGCCAGACTGGACAGCGCTTGGTGCAATCGGGCGCGTTCCGGGCCGTCGTTCAGTTCCACCAGCGGCAACCTCGGCAGGGCCAGCCCCAGCCCCAGCGCCGGCAGGCCCGCCTTCACCGCGATCGGGTTCGGAGCGCAGTTCAATGCCTGCAGCAGCGGCTCGAGCGCGCCATGGCAGCGTGCCGTCGCCGCCCGGTCGCCGGCGGCCGCCGCGTCGCACAGGGCGCGGAATGCCCGCGGCACCAGGTTCGCCGCCACCGAGATGGTGCCGGCCGCCCCGGCCAGCATCGCCTCGCCGGCGCTGCCGTCGTCGCCGGACAGATAGACGAAATCCTCGCGCACAAGTTCCGCCAGCGCCGAAATCCGCTCGCGATCGGCGCGCGCCTCCTTGATTCCCGCGATCGCCGGATGGTCGCGCAGGCCGGCCACGGTTTCCGGCAGCAGGTCGCAGCCGGTGCGGGTCGGCACGTTGTAGAGCAGCACCGGCAGGCCACCGTGCTCGGCCACCTCGAGGAAATGCCGGCGCAGGCCTTCCTGGGTGGGGCGCACGTAGTACGGCGTCACCACCAGCGCCGCGTCGGCGCCCAGCGCCTGCGCGCGGCGGGTCAGCGCGACCGTCTTGGCGGTGCCCGCCTCGCCGGTGCCGGCGATCACCGGCACCCGTCCGGCCACATGCTCGAGCGCGAACGCCAGCAGCCGGTCGAACTCGTCATGCTCCAGCATGTGCGCTTCGCCGGTGGAGCCGGCCACCACCAGCGCCTGCGTGCCGCCGGCCAGCTGATGGTCGAGCAGCCGGCCGAACGCGGCCAGGTCGAGCGCGCCGTCGGCCGCGAACGGGGTGGCCAGCGCGCAGATGCTTCCGCGAATGTTCAAGACTCGATTCCGCTACAAGGCAAGACTCGCATGTTACTTGCCGCCTCGCGAGGCGGGCAAGTAAGCTCGACCGGTGTAGTCTCACGCTTCCGCATCGTGCGGACGACCGTCGCCCACAGGCCTGCCCTCTTGAAATCCTCCACCGTCCCACCGCGCTCGGGCAACGACAACCAGTTGCTGATCCAGGCGCTTACCACGGCAGGCAAGTCGCCACTGCTGGCGCTGGCCAAGCGGATCGCCGACGCCGGCTGCAACCTTTCCGAATCGCGCGTATCCACGATCGGCACCGAGACCTCGCTGATGCTGCTGGCCAGCGGCGCCTGGGACGCGCTGGCCAAGCTGGAAACCGCGCTGACCAAGCTGGCCCGGGACGAGAGCCTGCGGCTGGTGCATTACCGCACCAGTCCGCGCGCGAACAGTTCGCACCTGCTGCCCTACCTGGTGGAAGTGGTGGCCGCCGACCGGCCCGGCATCGTGGCACGCATCGTGGAATTCTTCAGCCAGCACGGCATCAGCGTGGAACAGCTGAACTCGACCCGCTACCAGGCGATGCAGACCGGGGCGGACATGTTCCAGGCCCAGTTCACCATCGGCATTCCGGCGGAAATCCACATCGCCGCGCTGCGCGACGACTTCCTGGAACTGTGCGACGGGCTGAACCTCGACGCGATCATGGACCCGGTCAAGTTCTGAGCGCAGCAGTCTTTCGAGCATCGCGCGATCGCGCGTTCCTGACAAGGACTGTCCTGCGCCGCCTCGCCCGCGCTAGTCTGTAGCCGAGTACCGCCAGAGGGACGTTGCATTGCAACCAGCGCGTCGATTCACGCCGATCGCCACGGGCGCATCAAGGCGCTTCGCCGGCCTCGCCGTCGCTTCTCCGGCCCGGGACGCCCCGCTCAGCTCCCTTTCCATCTTCCATCGCGGCACGGCATCGCCGTGCAGGACTCTCCATGCCTGATATCGGCAAGAAACTGCCCCCGCTGACGGGCGCCACCGGCGACGACGGCGAACTCGGGCTCGCCAGCCTCAAGGGCCAGTGGATCGTGGTGTATTTCTACCCGAAGGACAGCACCCCCGGTTGCACCAGCGAGGCGAAGGATTTCCGCGATCTCTACCCCGCCTTCCGCAAGCGCCACGCGCAGATCGTCGGCGTGTCGCGCGATTCGCGGAAATCGCACGCCAACTTCGCCGCGAAGCAGGAACTGCCGTTCCCGCTGGTATCCGATCCCGACGAGACCTGGTGCCGCGCGTTCGACGTGATCCACGAGAAGGTGCTGTACGGCAAGCGCCACATGGGCATCGTGCGCAGCACCTTCCTGATCGACCCCGACGGCAAGCTGGCGCGCGAATGGCGCGGCGTGAAGGTGCCCGGACACGCCCAGGCCGTGCTCGACGCCATTCCCGCCCGTTGACCGTCACCCCATCCATGGCAACCGCCTGCATGCTCCCTCCACCCACCAGCGAGGACACTTCCGCATGACCGGAAGCAAGCGCATCTACGCTCTCGACACCAACGTCCTGCTGCATGACCCGACCTCGCTGTTCCGCTTCGAGGAACACGACGTCTTTATCCCGATGACCGTACTGGAGGAGCTGGACGAAAAGAAGAAAGGTGCCTCGGAGGTCTCGCGCAACGGCCGCCAGGCCAGCCGCTTCCTCAACGAACTGATCGAGCGCGGCAAGCAGCACGACCTCGCCGACGGCCTGGAACTGAGCAACCCGCAGGGCGTCAAGCTCAAGCGCGGCACCTCGGTCGGCCGGCTGTATTTCCAGCACCGCACCAGCAGCAACGGCCATGCCAAGGCGGACAACCAGATCCTGGCGGCGGTGATCGAGCTGCGCGACCAGAGTCCCGGCCGCGACGTCATCCTGGTCACCAAGGACATCAACCTCAGGATCAAGGCCAGCATCAACGGGCTGGTCGCCGAGGATTACGAGAACGACCGCGCGCTGGACGATTTCTCCCTGCTCTACACCGGCTCGACCGCCTTGCCGGAGGATTTCTGGGAGCTGCATCCGGAGGTGCGTTCGTGGACCGAGCGCGGCCGCACGTTCTACGAGGTGAAGCGGCGCGGCGAGGAAACCTGGTACCCGAACGAATGCCTGTACCTGCCCGGCGAGAACGCGATCGAGCTGCGCGTGCTGCACCTCGACGAAGTCAGCGCCACGCTGGTGCTGCTGGACGACCACTCGCACGCCAACCACCACGTGTGGGGCATCGGCGCGCGCAACCGCGAGCAGAACTTCGCGCTCAACGCGCTGATGGATCCGGACATCGACTTCGTCACCCTGCTCGGCAACGCCGGCACCGGCAAGACCCTGCTCGCGCTGGCCGCCGGCCTGGCCCAGGTGATGGACCAGCAGCGCTACCGCGAGATCATCATGACCCGCGCCACCGTCTCCGTCGGCGAGGACATCGGCTTCCTGCCCGGCACCGAGGAAGAGAAGATGACGCCCTGGATGGGCGCCCTCACCGACAACCTCGAGGTGCTCGCCAACCCCGAGGACGGCGGCAGCTGGGGCCGCCAGGCCACCAACGACCTGCTCGCCTCGCGCATCAAGATCCGCTCGCTCAACTTCATGCGCGGGCGCACCTTCCTGAACCGCTACCTGATCATCGATGAGGCGCAGAACCTCACCCCGAAGCAGATGAAGACGCTGATCACCCGCGCCGGCCCCGGCACCAAGATCGTCTGCCTCGGCAACGTCGAGCAGATCGACACGCCCTACCTCACCGAGACCACTTCGGGCCTCACCTACGCGGTCGACCGCTTCAAGAACTGGGAGCATTCGGCGCACGTCACCCTGCGTCGCGGCGAACGTTCGCGACTGGCGGATTTCGCGGCGGAGGCGCTTTGACCGGAACGCGGAAAGGCGCCGAACCGGCGCCCGTGCCCTGCGCCCTCACCATCGCCGGCTCCGACTCCGGCGGTGGCGCGGGCATCCAGGCGGATCTGAAAACCTTCCATGCCCATGGCGTGCACGGGCTTTCCGTGATCACCGCGATCACCTCGCAGAACACCCGCGGCGTCGACGCCGTACATGCGGTGCCGCTGGCCCACGTGCGCAGCCAGCTCGCCGCCGTGTTCGACGATTTTCCGGTTGCCGCCGTGAAGACCGGCATGCTGGGCAGCGCTGCGGTCGCCCGGCTGGTGGCGCGCGAGATGGCCGCACGCAAGCCGGCGTGGCTGGTGGTCGACCCGGTAATGATCGCCACCAGCGGCGTCCGCCTGCTGGACGAGCAGGCCGTCGACATCCTGGCCGGCGAACTGATCCCGCTGGCCGACGTGCTCACCCCAAACCTGCCCGAGGCCGAGGCGCTGCTCGGCCGCCCGATCCGGACCCCGGCCGAGTGCGATGCCGCCGGCGCGGCCCTGCTCGGGCTCGGTGCCGCCAGCGTGCTGCTCAAGGGCGGCCATGCAGGCGGCGACGAGGTGGTGGACCGCTACTACGACGTGCGCGGCGTGCTGGAACTGCGTCACCCGCGGCTGCCGCTGGAGGGCCACGGCACCGGCTGCACGCTGGCCGCGGCGATCGCTGCCGAACTCGCGCAGGGCCGTCCGCCACGCTCGGCCGTGCGTCGTGCGGTAGCCTACGTGGATCGTGCCTTGCGGCGCAGCTACCAGCCCGGGGGCGGCGGCGTCCACGTGCTGCGGCACTGAACCCTCCGCCTGCTCCGCCACCCGAGCTACCCCCGACGATGCTATCCCGTCAGCTGAAAGACTTTGCCTACCGCCACCGGCTGCCGGCCAAGCGCACCATCGCCCTGCTGGCGCGCTCGCTACCGGCGCCGGCCCGCCGCCGGTTGCTCGCCCTGGCCGAACGCATCGCGTTCAGCGCCACCCCGCAATACCAGGGCGAAACGCTGCCGCCGATCTTCGACTACTGGTCGAGGCGCTTCCTGGCGCCTGATGCGCAGCGGCTCGGCATCGGTTCGCCGGAGGGCTTCTTCCTCGACCACGTGCGCCGCCGCGCGGCCGGCGAGCGCCGGCCCGTGCGCGTGCTCAGCGTGGGCACCGGCGCCTGCGGCATGGAGATCGAGCTGGCCGCCCGGCTGCAGGCCGACGGCATCGCGGCGCGGATCATCTGCCTCGACTTCAACCGCGCCCTGTTGCGCCGGGCCGAGGCCATGGCGCAGGAACGCGGCGTCGCCGCGGCGATGGCGTTCGAGGTGCGCGACTGCAACTTGCCGTTCGACCTGCCCGGGCAGGACGCGATCATCGTCAACCAGTTCTTCCACCACGTCACCGAGCTGGAGACGTTCTGCCGCTCGCTGCGCCGCTCGCTGGCGGCGCAGGGCGTGCTGCTCAGCTCCGACATCGTCGGACGCAACGGCCACCAGCTGTGGCCGGACGTGGAACGCGTGGTGCAGGAAGCGTGGGCGACCCTGCCGCCCGGCCGGCGCCACGACCGCCATTTCAATACGGCATCGGAGCGTTACCGCCCGATCAACCACGCCGCCTATTCGAACGAGGGCGTGCGTGCGCAGGACATCGTGGGCTGCCTGCTGGCGGAGTTCGATTTCGAGCTGTTCTTCAGTTTCGGCGGCGCCATCATGCCGTTCGTCGAGCGGCGGATCGGCTTCAACTTCGACCCGCAGCAGGCCGGCGACCGCGACTGGATCGACCGCCTGCAGGCGCTGGATTCGGCCGCCCTCGCCACCGGCCGCTACCCCGCCGCCAACATGATCGCCGTGCTGCGCCACAAGGGCACGGTGACCATGCCCGTGTTCGAACCGGTCAGCCCGCAGCGGCACGTCGAGCTGACCCGGCAACAGCAGGTGAAGGCCGCGGCCGCGGCGCGATAGCGGCGGCGGCCAAGCGAGTAGAATGCCTGACCGACAGTCATTCCACGGTTGCCCGCACCGATCATGATCCTCACCCCGCGCCTCGTCCTGCTGGCCCTGTTCGCCTTCTTCGCGCTGTGCGTGCTGCTGGTGCACCTGCGCGGCCGCGTGCGGCTGCGCTTCGACCGCCAGCTGGTCGACCACTCGGCGGTGTTCGCGCCGTACAACCTGCTGATGTACGCGTTCTCGGCGGTACCGGCCCGGCCCATCCTCGACCGCCGCGGCTTCCCGCAGCTGGACCTGCTGCAGGCGAACTGGCAGGCGATCCGCGACGAGGCGACGCACCTGTTCGACGAGGGCTACATCCGCGCCGCCGCGAAGAACAACGACGCCAGCTTCAACAGCTTCTTCAAGCAGGGCTGGAAGCGCTTCTACCTGAAGTGGTACGGCGAGCCGCTGGCCTCGGCGGAGGCGCTGTGCCCGCAGACGGTAGCCCTGCTGAATTCGATTCCCAGCGTGAAGGCGGCGATGTTCGCGCTGCTGCCGCCGGGCAGCAAGCTCAACCCGCACCGCGACCCGTTCGCCGGCTCGCTGCGCTACCACCTGGGCCTGATCACGCCGAACTCGCGGGGCTGCCGCATCTTCGTCGACGGCGAGGAGCATGCCTGGGGCGACGGCAAGGACGTGGTGTTCGACGAGACCTACGTGCACTGGGCCGAGAACACCACCGAACAGACCCGGGTGATCCTGTTCGCCGACGTCGAGCGCCCGCTGCGCACGCGCTGGATGAGCGCGATCAACCACCGGGTCGGCGCGTTCATGGGGCGCATCACCGCCTCGCCGAACACCGAAGGCGAAACGGAGAAGACCGGTTTCGTGAACCGCCTGTACGCGCTCAGCCAGCGCCGCAAGGGCGCCGCGCATGCGTGGAAGGCCGCGTTCAAGAGCCGGCACAAGAAGCTGTACAAGGCCGGAAAGTACGCCGGCATCCTGCTGCTGATCTGGCTGGTCTTCCTGGCGCCCTGGCCGATCTTCCGCTGAGCGGTCACGTTTCGCGGCAGCAACGCGTCCTGGCTGGGCCATCCCCCCGGAGCGTTCCATGGACCCGCAAACCGCCCTGTTCCAGCAACACCGCCAGCGCCTGTTCGGTCTGGCCTACCGCATGCTCGGCACGCCCGGCGACGCCGAGGACGTGCTGCACGATGCCTGGCTGCGCTGGCACGCACAGGACACCGACGCGCTGGACGATCCGGAGGCGTGGCTGGTCACGGTGACCACGCGCATCGCCCTGGACCGCTTGCGCCGCGCCAGGACCGAACGCGCGCACTACCCCGGTCCATGGCTGCCCGAGCCGCTGGCCGGGGACGCGGACCAACCCGGGACGCAACTGGAACGCGCCGAAAGCCTTACCCTCTCCTTCCTGCTGTTGCTGGAGCGGCTGAGTGCGGAGGAACGCGCCGCCTTCCTGCTGCACGAGGTATTCGACTACAGCCACGCCGAGGCCGCCGCGATCCTGGGCATTGCCGAGAATGCTTGCCGCCAGCGCGTGCACCGGGCCAAGGCGCGCCTGCGCGAAGGACGCCCGCGCTTCAGCGTGGATGCCATGGCACAACGGCGCATGCTCGAGCGCTTCGTGGCCGCCATGGCGCAGCCCAGCATGGAGGCGCTGCGTGCGCTGTTCGCCGAGGATGCGATCCAGATCAGCGACGGCGGCGGCGTGGTCCGCGCCACCCTGCGACCGCTATACGGCGCGGAACGGCTGGCCCGCCTGTACCTGCAGATCGCCAACAATATCCACCTCTATGAACCGCGCTACGAATTGGTCACCCTCAACGGCGCACCGGCGTTGTTGATGTGGGCCGGCGGCACGCTGAGCTCGGTCATCTGGGTCGAATGCGATGGCGAACGCATCACGGCGATGCACGGGTTGCGCCACCCCGGCAAGCTGGCGCGCCTGCTGGCCGTCACGAAATCGGCGGGACCGGCGTCCTTGCATTGAACGGCCACTTCCGGCCGTCTTCGCAAAGGAGCCCCTATGTCCCGTTTTGCCTTTGAACGCCACTATCAGACCATGCAGCCGCTGGTCGCCCTCGGCAAGAACATCCGCGCCGCCAACCGGCTGGAACCGGCCCTGATCGAACTGGTGCTGATGCGCGTCTCGCAGATCAACGGCTGTGCCTACTGCATGGACATGCACAGCAAGGACGCCCGCGCCGCCGGCGAGACCGAGCAGCGCCTGTTCGTGCTGCCGGCCTGGCGCGAAACCGCCCTGTACAGCGAGCGCGAGCGCATCGCCCTGGCCTGGGCCGAGGAACTGACCGAGCTGACCTCGCACGAGGCGGTCTCCGACGCGCTTTACGCGCAGGCCCGTCAGCACTTCGACGAAGATGCACTGGTCGACCTGACCTTGCTGACCGGCGTGATCAACAGCTTCAACCGGCTCAACATCGCCGCGCGCACCATCGGCGGCAGCTACAAGGTCGGCCAGCACGGCTGACTGCTGCCGTACCGACCAGCCGCCTCTATCACCATTCCACCGGGCCGATGCGCCCGCTTCGCCCGCCTGCACCGCCGGCTGGACCGGCTTCGGCAGCTTCGAGGATTCCACCGGCATCTCGCCGGTGGATCTCGCTGATCCGCCAAGCCACGGAGCGTAGTGAGGCGGCATCGGCGGGCACGGCCGCTCCACAGGGACCGCGGCGACGGCGCAGCAGAAACACGAAAGCCGCGGGGCAACGCCACCGCGGCTCTGGCGCAACCCCGGGATGAGGTATCAGGCGCTGACGCGCTTGACGATGGCGTCGGCAAAACTCGCGGTGCTGCCCTTGCCGCCGAGGTCCGGCGTCACGCTGTCGCGGTCGTTGGTCATGGTGTCGCGGATCGCCTGGCGCAACCGGTCACCCTTGGCCACCATGTCCAGGTGGTCGAGCATATCGGCCGCGGCCAGCAGCAACGCGCACGGGTTGGCGATGCCCTTGCCCGCGATGTCCGGCGCCGAGCCGTGCACCGCCTCGAAGATCGCCGCGCCCTCGCCGATGTTGTCGCCCGGCGCCAGGCCGAGGCCGCCGACCAGGCCGGCGCACAGGTCCGACAGGATGTCGCCGAACAGGTTGGTGGTGACGATCACGTCGAACTGGTACGGATTCATCACCAGCTGCATGCAGGTGTTGTCCACGATCATCTCGTTGAACTCGATCTGCGGGTATTCCCTGGCGATCTCGCGCGCCACGTTGAGGAACAGGCCCGAGCTGGTCTTCAGGATGTTCGCCTTGTGCACCGCGGTGACCTTCTTGCGGCCCTTCTTCACCGCCAGATCGAACGCATAGCGCACGATGCGGCTGCTGCCCTTGCGCGTGTTGCGGGCAACCGACTCGGCGACCTCGCCGTCGGCGGACAGGGTCTGTCCCTCGGAGCGGTAGGCGCCCTCGGTGTTCTCGCGCACGGTGATGATGTCGATGTTCTCGTAACGCGACTTGGTGCCGGGGAAACTCACCGCCGGGCGCACGTTCGCGTACAGGTCGAAGTGGCGGCGCAAGGTCACGTTGACCGAGGTGAAGCCGCCGCCGATCGGCGTGGTCAGCGGGCCCTTCAGCGCGACCTTGTGCTCGGCGATCTTGTCCAGCGTGGCCTTGGGCAGCAGGTCGCCGTGCTTGTCCAGCGCGACCATGCCGGCATCGACGAAATCGTAGGTGAGGCCGCAGTCCAGCGCGTCGAGCACGCGCAGCGTGGCAGTCATGATCTCCGGGCCGATGCCATCGCCGGGGATCACGGCAATCGTCTTGCTCATGGGGGGGAACTCCTTGGAACGGAATGCTGCGGGCAGCGCGTGCGCATGGGGATGTGCACGCGCCGAAACCGGACGATTATCGCCGATCGGCCCCGGTGCGAACAGGGCGCGCATGCCGCAAGGCGTTGAAAATACTCGCACGCAGCATTGCAAAAAAACGCAGGCCGTCGCGCCGGGCGCTGGCGCGACGACTATGCGGGAGCGTGGTCGGCGCAGGCCGCCGCATCGCCCGCGGCGCCCGCCTCCAGTTGGTCGAGCAGGTCCACCGCGCGGCGCAGGTGCGGGATCACGATCGAGCCGCCCACCACCAGCCCCACGCTGAACACCTCGAAGAATTCGTCGCGCTGCACGCCGGCGTCCTTGCACTGGGCCACGTGGTAGCTGATGCAGTCGTCGCAGCGCAGCACCAGCGAGGCGACCAGGCCCAGCATCTCCTTGGTCTTCACGTCCAGCGCGCCGGCCTTGTAGGTCTGCGTGTCCAGCGCGAAGAAGCGCCGCACGACCTGGTTGTCCTCGGCCAGGATGCGCTCGTTCATGCGCTGGCGGAACGCGGTGAATTCGGCGAGACGGTCGCTCATGCGGCCTGCCCCAGCAGTTCGCCCAGCTTGCCGCTGCGGTCGGCCGCCACCAGGTCGTCGTAGCCGCCCACGTGCCGGTCGTTGATGAAGATCTGCGGCACCGTGCGGCGGCCGCCGCTGCGTGCCAGCATCGCGTCGCGCTGCGCCGGGTCGGTATCCACGCGCACTTCGGTCCACTCCAGCCCCTTGGACTTGAGCAGGTTCTTGGCCGCCACGCAGTACGGGCATACCGCGGTGGAATAGACCTCGATCTTGGACATCACGACACTCCGCTGAATGGGAAAAGACCACCAGGATATGGGGCCGCGCCGCTGCCGGCTCAAGCAGCCGGACCCTGGCTGAACCGATACGGCGAACCGCGGTCACAGTGCTATTGTCGCCCAACCTATGACCATGGCACCACGACGCCCCATCCCGCGCCTGTTGACGGCGCTGATCACCGCCGCGCTGGCCTGCGCCGCCGGCGCCCAGGACAACGTGCGCCTGCCCGACCTGGGCAGCTCGGCCAATGCGCTGATCTCGCCGCAGGAGGCGCAGGACTACGGCGCCTCGATGCTGCGCCAGATGCGTGCCCTGGACATGGTGGTGGACGACCCGCTGCTGGACGACTACATCAACGACCTCGGCTACCGGCTGGCCGCCAGCAGCGACAAGCCGAAGGAGCACTTCACGTTCTTCGTCGTCAAGGACCAGGAGATCAACGCGTTCGCCGCGCCCGGCGGCTACATCGCGGTGAACGCCGGGCTGATGACGATCACCCGCGACGAGAGCGAGCTGGCCGGCGTGATCGCCCACGAGATCGGCCACATCACCCAGAACCACCTGCAGCGCGCGTTCGAGGATTCCAAGAAGGACGCCCCGCTGATGGCGCTGGTGCTGCTGGGCGCGATCGCCGCCGGCGCCGGCGGCCATGGTGGCGACGCGCCGATGGCGGTGCTGGCCGGCGGCCAGGGGCTGATCGCGCAGAAGTCGATCAACTTCACCCGCAAGGACGAGATCGAAGCCGACCGCGTCGGCATCCAGACGCTGGCCAGGGCCGGCTTCGACCCGAACGCCATGGCCGGCTTCTTCCAGCGCATGCAGGACGTGATGAGCGCCGGCGCCGGCGGCGAGGACGTGCCGGCCCTGCTGCAGACGCACCCGGTGACGACGATGCGCATCAGCGACGCCAAGGCGCGCGCCGGCGCGCTGGTCGCGGCGCAGAAGCTGCGTCCGCCCGGCACCGTCATGGACAAGCTGCAGTGGGAGAAAAGCACCGCGCCGATCGCGTTCGTGAAGGATCCCGCCACCCTGCTGCGGCCGTCGGTGCGCGGCGGCCTCGACACCTACGCCCTGATGCGCGAGCGCGTGCGCGTGCTGGCCGGCGACGCGACCAAGCTGGCCACCTACTACGGCGCCAGCCTGCAGTCCCGCCCCGACTTCGACACGCCGGCGAACCGCTACGGCTACGCCCTGGCACTCACCCGCGGCGGACGCGGCGGCGCCGCGACCGAGCAATTGCAGCCGCTGCTGCAATCCCACCCGGACAACCTGATCCTGAAGCTGGCGCTGGCCGATGCCCGCCTGCAAGCCGGGCAGCACGCCGCGGCGCTGGCGATGTATACCGAGCTCAATACCCAGTCGCCGCGCAACCGCGCCGTCGCGCTCGCCTACGCCAAGGCGCTTACCGCCGGCGGCGACCAGGCGCAGGCCAGCCTCGCCGCAAACCTGCTGCGTCCGCTGCTGGACGATGCCAGCGAGCCCGAGGTCTACAGTGCCTATGCCCGCGCCAGCGACAAGGCCGGCGACAGCGTGCGCGCGGGCGAGGCGTTCGCCGATGCCAGCTACTACTCCGGCCGCCCGTTCGACGCGATGGAACAGCTCAAGCGGCTGCTCAAGCGCGACGACCTGGACTACTACGCGCGGGCGCGCATCCAGGCGCGCATCAGCGAGCTGACCCCGCTGGTGCTGGAGCTGCACAAGCGCAAGATCAAGACCGAAGACAACCCGGACGGGCGGCAGCAGCAGTTGCGGCCCGACGGCGGCTGCGACAGCCGGCTGTGCTTCAGCCTCGGCGCCCACCCGGACGGCGCCGTGCGGCCGCCGGGGTGACCCGGATCCCTGCACGCCGGACCCATGTCATCGACGCGTAACATTCATCCATTGCAATATCATGGTCACAAGACATATGCGGACCCCGGCGTGCACAAACGCATCCTGATCGTCGAAGACGAGACCTCGATCCGCGAAATGATCGCCTTTGCCCTGCGCAAGGCCGGCATGGACGCGATGCAGGCGGCTGACGCGCGCGCCGCCCAGATGGCGATCGCCGAACAGGTGCCCGACCTGATCCTGCTCGACTGGATGCTGCCCGGCACCAGCGGCCTGGAACTGGCCCGGCGCCTGCGCAAGGAGGAGCTGAGCCGCGAGGTTCCGATCATCATGCTCACCGCGCGCGGCGAGGAGATGGATCGCGTCAACGGGCTGGAGGCCGGTGTCGACGATTACGTGGTCAAGCCGTTCTCGACCCGCGAACTGGTCGCGCGGATCAAGGCCGTGCTGCGGCGCAGCCAGGGCGACGACGGCTCCGGCGTGGTCGAACTCGGCGGCCTGCGCATCGACGGCCCGGCGCACCGGGTCTTCGCCGGCGACGAGCCGGTGCCGATCGGCCCCACCGAATACCGCCTGCTGTACTTCTTCATGACCCATCCCGAGCGCGTCTACTCGCGCACGCAGCTGCTCGACCACGTCTGGGGCGGCAGCGTGTACGTGGAGGAACGCACCGTCGACGTGCACATCCGCCGCCTGCGCAAGACGTTGGAGCCGTGGAAGCTGGACGAACTGGTGCAGACCGTGCGCGGCACCGGCTACCGTTTCTCGACCAGCATCTGAGCCGGCGCGGGCCAGCTTGCGGCGGCGGCGGCTTTTGCCGATGCTGGGCCTCCGCCGCCCCGAGTCCTTGCGCCGCATGAGCCCGTCCGCCACGCCTGCCGCCTGGAAACTGCCCGCTGCGCTCGCCGCCGGCCTGGGCGGCGGTGCGCTGCTGGGCTGGCTGGCCGGGGGTCACCTGGCGGCCGGAATCGCCCTGGCCGCCGTCGCCGAAGTCGTCTTGCTGCTGACGCGGATCCGTCATCAAGATCAGACCATGATGGACGCATCCGCGACCGCCACATCCCTCCAGCATGACCGTTTCATGACGCGATCCCGCCGCCTCGCCTCGAATCTGCGCGATCTGCGCAACGCCGTCAGCAAGTTGCCCGATGCGGTGGTGCTGCTCGACGAACAGCAGCAGGTCCGCTGGTTCAACCACGCCGCCGAGAACCTGCTCGGGCTGCGCCGCCCGCAGGACCGCGGGGTATCGCTCCCCCAGCGGCTGGCCGGCTCGGAGCTCGCCGACTGGCTGCGCGACGGCGCGCGCGCGCCACTCAACGACGCCAGCGCGCCAGGACAGGCGGACAGCCAGATCAACCTCAGCCTGCTGCCGCTCGGCGACCACGAGCAATTGTTGCTGGCGCACGACGTCAGCCACCTGAACCGGCTCGAACAGACCCGCCGCGATTTCGTCTCCAATGTCTCGCACGAAT
>NZ_LVJR01000006.1 GCF_001617365.1 Rhodanobacter sp. FW104-R8 | reverse complement strand
GCGACCACTGGTCGGCAGCGAGCGAGGCGGGTGCGTGATAATCCCGCGCCTCGTCGTGCGCCACCCGGCCGCCGACGAAGTTCATCGCACGGGCGTAGCCGACGTAGGTTTCCGGCGAACGGGTGGGATCGTTCGACGCGGCCGCCTCGACGCCGCGGTGGTCGTCGCTGACGTAGCCGCCGGGCAGGTTCTTCTGGCCGGTGTCGGCCAGCAGCTGGCGGATCACGTCCTCGCTTTCCCGGTACTCGCCTTCGCCGAAATGATGATGGCGGATCTGCCCTTGCGCGTCGATGAAGTAGTGCGCCGGCCAGTACTCGTTGTTGAAGCCTTTCCAGATCGCGTAGTCGTTGTCCAGCGCGACCGGGTAGTCGACGCCCAGGTCCTTCACGGCCTTGGCCACGTTGGCCGGATCCTTCTCGAACGCGAACTCCGGCGCGTGCACGCCGATCACCACCAGGCCGTGATCCTTGTACTTGTCGGCCCAGCCGCGCACGTAGGGCAGCGAGCGGAGGCAGTTGATGCAGGAGTAGGTCCAGAAATCGACCAGCACCACCTTGCCGCGCAGCGCTTCGGTGGTCAGCGGCGGACTGTTCAGCCATTGCGTGGCACCGGCCAGCGACGGGAACGTGCCTTCCACCGGCAGCGGCTCGCCGGCCTTCGGCGCCGGTTGCGGCGCCGGTGCCGGGCGCACGGCGTTGATCAGCTTCTGCTCGATGCCGCCGGTGCTGGCCAGCGAGACGCGGGTGAGCAGGCCGGTATCCAGCCCCAGTGCGATCGCGGCCACGCCGCACAGCACCAGTGCGCCGAGCGCGCGGCGCACCCACTCGCCGGCGCCGAGCGAGCGTTTCATCAGCGCGAACACCTTGCCGCCGATCAGCAGCGCCAGGCCCAGCGAGGTGGCTGCGCCGGCGGCGTAGGTGAGCAGCAGCAGGGTGGTCTGCACGCTGGCGCCGTTCAGTGCCGCGCCGGTCAGCAGCAGGCCCAGGATCGGCCCCGCGCAGGGTGCCCACAGCAGGCCGGTGGCCACGCCGAGGCCGGCCGCGCCCCAGACCGAATCGCCACCGCCGGCCGAGCGCTGCGACAGCCGGTTGCCCATCGCCACGAACGGGCGGGTGATCCATTCGGCTAGCCGGGTCGACAACAGGGTCAGGCCGAGGAAGGCCAGCACCAGCATCGCCACGTAGCGGCCGTACTGGTTCGCATGCACCGCCCAGCCGCCGCCCAATGCGGCCAGCGTGGCGACCACGGCAAAGGTGATCGCCATGCCCAGCAGCATCGGCAGGCCGTTGCGCATGAACGGACGGTCGGAGCGGGCGAACACGAACGGCAGCACCGGCAGGATGCACGGGCTGAGGATGGTCAGTACGCCGCCGAGGTAGGCGAGGATCAACACGAGCATGGGAGGCATCCGCGGGAGGTTGCTGGTTATTCGCCGGCGCGTCGACGGCGGTTACCTGCAGGTACGGAGTAACGCCGGGGCCGGATGCAGCGAATACCCCACAGGCATTCCGCCGTTGGAGCCCGCATGCCGCAAGCCTTGACCGCCACCGCCTGCATGGGTCTAGATAGTGGACTTTCCCTGCGGGCGAGTCTCGACCAGACCATGCCAGCCGATGTCGCCATGGTGAACGGCAGCGAATCGCCCGACCAGCGCCGGGCGGCGTGGATGGCGGCTGCGCAGGCCGGCGACCGGCGTGCCTACGAGAAGCTGCTGGGCGATTCGGTGGCGCTGATCCGGGCCACCGCGCGGCGCCAGGGCGTGGCGCCGGATGGCCTGGACGACGTGGTGCAGGAAACCCTGATCACCGTGCACCGGGTGCGCCACACCTACGACCCGGCCCGTTCGTACGACGCGTGGCTGACCGCGATCGCCAGCCGTCGCGCGATCGACGCGCTGCGCAGCCGCGGCCGTCGCGACAGCCGCGAACTGCACGACGACTTCGCGCTCGACCAGCATCCGGATGTCGACGACGCCAGCGCCGCTGCCGAGAGCGGCCAGCGCGCGCAGCGCCTGCACGAGGCGATCGCCGAACTGCCGCCGGGCCAGCGCGAGGCGGTGGAACAGCTGGGCCTGCGCGAGCGCTCGCTGAGCGAGGCGGCCGAGCTGACCGGGCGCAACGCCGGCGCGCTGAAAGTGAACCTGCACCGCGCACTGAAGGCGCTGCGCGAACGTTTCCATGGAGAACCCTGACGTGATGCCCGACCCGTCCTCCCATGAGGCACTGATCGGCCGCCTCGGCACCGGGCTGGTGCCGGTGCGGCGGCTGCCGCCGCCATGGCTGCGCACCGCCGGCTGGCTGCTGCTGGTGCTGGCGCTCGCGACCGGGTTGCTGGCGCACTACGGCGCGGACCCGATGCTGCGGCGCTGGGCCGCCACGCCCGACCTGGCCTGGGCCGGCATCGGTGCGGCGGTCACCGCGGTTACCGCCGCGTGGGCCGCGTTCGCGCTGGGCGTGCCGGGGCGGCGTGCGGCGTGGGCGTGGCTGCCGCTGCCCGGTGCCTTGCTGTGGATCGGCGCCAGCGGCCTGGGCTGCCTGCGCATGTGGATCGCGCCGGGCACCGAGATCGCCGGCATGCACCAGAGCGCCGATTGCCTGCTCTTCATCATCGGCTTCTCAGTGCCGCTGTCCGCACTGCTGATCGTGCTGCTGCGCCGCGCCTGCCCGCTGCGGCCGGTGCTCACCGCCGTGCTGATCGGCCTGGCCAGCGCGGCCGCTTCGGCCAGCCTGCTGGAGATCTGTCACGCGTTTGATTCCGCCGCCACCGACCTGCTGACGCATGCGTTGGCGGTGATCGTGGTAGTGGCGGTCAACGCGGCGATGGGCGGCCGGCTGCTGTCAAAAGCTTGAGGCAGTGCGGCTGTTGTAGGGCAGGCAGTGCCCACCGGCTTCTGCTCTTGTCTTGCGCCGTCATGGAAGGCGGCGGGCGGTGCCCGCCCTACGGAGCGATGCGGAAGCTCAGTCGCGGAAGTTGTCGAACTGCAGCGGCAGCTCGACGTCCGACTTGCGCAGCACCGCCATCGCCGCCTGCAGGTCGTCGCGCTTCTTGCCGCTGACGCGCAGCTTGTCTCCGTTGATCTGCGCCTCGACCTTGAGCTTGGCCGCCTTCAGCTCGGCCACCAGCTTCTTCGCGACCGGCTGCTCGATGCCCTGCTTCACGGTGATCTTCTGGCGCGAGCCGCCCAGGTTGGTTTCGGGCTCGCCCACGTCGAGCGCGCGGATGTCGATCTTCCGCGCGGTCAGCCGGCCGCGCAGGATGTCCAGCATTTGCTGCAGCTGGAATTCGCTGGGCGCGCTCTGGGTGATCGCGCCGTCGTCCAGCACGTACTTCGCGTCCACGCCCTTGAAGTCGAAGCGCGTGGTCAGTTCGCGGTTGGCCTGGTCGATCGCATTGGTCAGTTCGTGCTTGTCGACTTCGGAGATCACGTCAAAGGAAGGCATGGCGGCGGCTCGCGGGAAACAGGCACAAAGTGTAAGCCATGCGGCTGGGCGATAATGCGCGACCTGTGGCGGCGCGAGGATGCCGGTTCGTGAAAGTGGACGTGTTGATCATCGGCGCCGGCGCCGCCGGCCTGATGTGCGCGATCGCCGCAGGCCAGCGCGGCCGCCGCGCGCTGGTGGTCGACCATGCCAACAAGGTCGGCAAGAAGATCCTGATGTCCGGCGGCGGCCGCTGCAATTTCACCAACATGGGCGCCACGCCGGCGAACTACCTGTCGGCCAACCCGCATTTCGCCAAGTCCGCGCTGGCGCGCTACACGCCGCGGGATTTCGTCGCGCTGGTGGAGAAGCACCGCATCGCCTATCACGAGAAGGAACTGGGCCAGCTGTTCTGCGACGACTCGGCCAAGCAGATCGTGCGCATGCTGCTGGACGAATGCGCCGCCGCCGGCGTCGCGGTGGAAGCGGGCTGCGGCGTGCAGCGCGTGCGCAAGACGCCGGAAGGCTTCGGCGTGCACACCGCGCGCGGCGAGGTGCACGCCGAGTCGCTGGTGGTCGCCTCCGGCGGCTTGTCGATCCCCAGCATGGGCGCCAGCGGCTTCGGCTACGAACTGGCGCGCCAGTTCGGCCACGCCGTGCTGCCCACGCGCGCCGGGCTGGTGCCGCTGACCCTGAGCGGCAAGCACCAGGAGCATTACCAGGGCCTCGCCGGCGTGGCGTTGCCCGCGGTGGAGGCGCGTGTCGGGAAGCAGAATTTCCGCGCTGGCCTGCTGTTCACCCACCGCGGCATCAGCGGTCCGGCGATCCTGCAGATTTCCTCGTACTGGCAACCCGGGGATGACTTGCGCATCGACCTGCTGCCGGACCTGGACGCCGGCGCGCATCTGGTCGAACAGCGCGCGGCGCGGCCGCTGGCGGAACTGAAGACCGTGCTCGGCGATGTGTTGCCGAAACGGCTGGCGCAGCGCCTGTGCGAGCAATGGCTCGAGAGCCGCCCGATGCGCCAGTACCGCGACGCCGAACTCGGGCAGATCGGCACGCGGCTCAACGCGTGGCCGATCACCGCCAGCGGCACCGAAGGCTATCGCACCGCCGAAGTCACCCTGGGCGGCGTCGATACCGACGGGCTGTCCTCCAGCACGATGCAATCGAAGCTGGTGCCGGGGCTGTACTTCATCGGCGAGGTGGTCGACGTCACCGGCTGGCTGGGCGGCTACAACTTCCAGTGGGCGTGGGCCTCGGGGCAAGCGGCCGGGCAGGCGGTGTGAGGCCGCCCGCGCACGGCGGATTTCGCGCGGATTGAATATCCCGCGTGCTTCACTGTGCGCCGGCTTCGGCACGAGGACACCCGCATGAAAGTCGGATTCATCGGTCTCGGCGCGATGGGCGGCGCGATGGCCAGCAACCTGCTGGCGGCCGGCCACACGTTGACGGTGTGGAATCGTTCCGTCGCGGCCACCGAGCCGCTGGCCTCGCTGGGGGCCAGGGTGGCGCGCAGCGCCGACCGCGCCGCGCAGGGCGAGGTGCTGTGCAGCATGCTGGCGAACGACCAGGCGGTGCGCGAGGTGTTCCTCGACGGCGGCCTGCTCGATGCGATGGATCGCGGCACCGTGCACGTCAACCACGCCACGATCTCGGTGGCGCTGGCGCAGGAGCTGGCCGCGGAGCACGAGAAGCGTGGGCTGGAATACGTCGCCGCGCCGGTATTCGGCCGCCCGGACGTGGCGGCCGCGGCGAAGTTGAATATCGTCGTGGCCGGCAAGCCGGCCGCGGTCGAGCGGGTGCGCTCCTTGCTGGAGGCGATGGGCAGCCGGCTGTGGCCGCTGGGCGAGGCGCCGGAGCGCGCCAACGTAGTGAAGATCGCGGGCAATTTCATGCTGGCCAGCGCGATCGAGAGCATGGCGGAAGCGAGCGCCTTGACCCGGGCCTACGGCGTCGGTGCCGCGGAGTTTCTCGACGTGATGACGAACACCCTGTTCGCCGCGCCGGCCTACCAGGGCTACGGGAAATTGATCGCCGAGCAGCGCTTCAAGCCGGCCGGGTTCGCCTTGCCGCTGGGTTTCAAGGATGTGGGGCTGGCGCTGGCGGCCGGCGAGGCCGGGCGGGTGCCGCTGCCGTTCGCCGGGGTGTTGCGCGACGCCATGCTGGAGGCTCTGGCGGCCGGCGATGCCGAGATGGACTGGTCGGCGCTGGCGCTGGTCGCCGCGCGCCGGGCGCACCTGGACGAGCGCGGATGACTCCGCGTCCGTGGCACGTGGCTTCGTAGGGCGGGCACGGCCCGCCGCTCCCTGCCGCAAGGCACAGAACAGAAGCCGGCGGGCGGTGCCCGCCCTACCACGGCGACTGGCGTTAAGGCTGCCAGTCCAGCGCGCCGTCGATCACCGCGTGGCTGCGCCCGCCGACCCAGATCGCGTCGCCGTCGATGTGCACGATCAGTTGCGCGTCGTGGCCGATCTCGCGGCCCTGGCTGACCTTGTAGCCACGGGCCAGCGTGCCGTGCGGTTCGGCGTGGGCGATGTAGGCGGCGATCAGGCCGTTGGCGGCGCCGGAGGCGGGATCCTCGACGATGCCCACGCCCGCCGGGAACGCGCGCACCACCAGCTGGTAGTCGGGGTGGCCGCTTCGCGCGAACGCGCACAGACCCATGCTGTCGCTGGCCTGCGCCAGCGCGGCGATGGCCGCGTGGTCGGGTTGCCACGCGCGCAAGCCGGCTTCGTCCGCCACCTCGGCCAGCCACCAGCGGCGGCCGCCGTCGACCAGTGCCGGCGGCAGCGCGCCCAGCTGGATGCCGGCCAGCGTGGCCGCCAGCAGCGGATGGGCGTCGCGGCCGGTGTCCAGTACGCGCTCGCCCGGCGACTGCAGCAGCAGTTCGCGGTCGGCGCCGCTGCCCACGATGCGGATCGGCAGCACGCCGGCGCCGCATTCCTGCCACAGCAGGCCGTCGCGTGGCGCGGCCAGGCCGCATTCGAGCGCGGCGTGCGCGCTGCCGATGCTGGGGTGGCCGGCGAACGGGATCTCCTTGTGCGGGGTGAAGATGCGCACGCGGTAGCTGGCCCGCGGATCGGCCGGCGGCAGCAGGAAGGTGGTCTCGACCAGCGCCGTCCAGCGCGCGAAGCGCTGCATCGCCGCGGTGCTCCAGCCGTCGGCGCCGATCACCACGCCCAAGTGGTTGCCGCCGCCCGGGGTGGCGGCAAAGACGTCCAGATGCAGGTAGCGAAGCGAGGCCATGGGATCCGTCGGGCGGCCGGCGGCCGCATGAAACGGCGCATGATAGCCGCCTGCCGCCGCCCGCGGCAGTGATTTTTCGTCATATCCATGCGGCCGCGCGGGCATGAGCGGCTGCACCGGGAAGTCGACAAGCCGCGGCGGTAACGCCAAGATGCCGGCCTTTGCTGCCCGCCGCGGAACTGCCCATGCCGATCACCCTGGTCATCATCGCCATCACCTGCATCGTCTCGTTCATGGCGTTCAACAACAGCCGCCTGATGAACGACCTGATCCTGTGGCCGCCGGCGATTGCCCGCCAGCGTGAATACCATCGCCTGGTGACCTATGGCGTGGTGCACGCGGATTTCGGGCACCTGCTGTTCAACATGGTCACGCTGTTCTTCTTCGGCCGGGTGATGGAAGGCTTCTTCACTGCGCGGCTGGGCACGCTCGGCTTCGCGCTGTTCTACATCGGCGGCCTGGTGGTCTCGATCCTGCCGACCTACCTGAAGAACCGCGGCAACCCGAACTACCGCAGCCTCGGCGCCTCGGGCGCGGTGTCGGCGGTGCTGTTCGCCTTCATCCTGCTGGCGCCGTGGTCGCGCATCATCGTGCTGGTGATCCCGATGCCGGCGATCGTCTACGCGGTGCTGTACACCGGCTACTCGATCTACATGGACCGGCGCGGCCAGGGCAACGTCAACCACAGCGCGCACCTGTGGGGTGCGGCGTACGGCGTGGTATTCACCCTGTTGGCGGAGCCGCGGGTGCTGCCGCATTTCCTCGATGCGCTGGCACATCCCGGCTTCCGCGGATGAACGGTTACCGCGCTGCGCCATGCCCGTCGTAGCCGGGGCGCGCATACTGGGGATGGTTGCATCGATCACCGCAGGAGAATGAGCGCATGGCTATGACCCGCAAGTCGGCCGCGAAGCAGTCCGTGGCAAAGAAAGCGTCCACCGCAAAAAAGACGGCGAGGAAGACCGCACCACGCAAGGCGGCAACGAAGAAGGTCGCGGCGAAGAAGCCTGCGGCGAAGAAGCAGGCGGTGAAGAAGGGCGCGCCAAGGAAGACCGCAGCGAAAAAGCTTGCGGCGAAAAAGGCCGCGGGCCGAAAAGCGGCCGCGAAGAAGGTCGTTGCGAGAAAGGCGGCCGTCCGCAAACCGGCGGCTCGGAAAGCCGTCGCCAGTCCACAGGTGCGCAAGCCGGCCGCGGCAAAGGCAGCGAAGAAGTCCATGGCAAAGCCCGCCGCCAAGCCGGCGATCGTGGCGAGGAGGCCGGTTGCGCCCGAGCCCGTGCCGCAGGAGGCACCGCTCCAGTACATCAGCCAGGAGGATGCGGTAGCGAAGATCCAGGCGTTGCTGGAGGCCAAGCAGGAACGTGTCAGGCAGGGGTCGGGCTGGCCGGGCGCGAATCCGCCGCTGCCGGTTTCCGGCGGCGCCGACCTGCACCCGCCGCTGTCGACGGAAGCCGGTGGCACCGATGGACGCGTGCTGGCAGCCCAGCGCGGCGAGCAGGGCAAGCGCAAGGGCTGATGGGCGGCTTTCCCGGATCGCCCGCCCGGCGGGACATGGCTGGCGGGTAAATGCCGCCCGGCCCGGCGCCGCAAACTCAGTACGCGTTCAAGCTGCGCGCCCTAACGTGGCATCGTCACTCCTCAGAGGGAGGCAGATCATGAAACGCCTGCTGGCCAGTCTTGCCCTGATCGCCGCCACCGCGGCGCTCTCGGGCTGCTATTACGACCCGGGTTACAGCTATGTGCGCGGCTCCGGCTATGTCGGCGACGCCTACTATGGCGACGGCGGAAGCGCCTATGTCGTGGCGCCGGGATACTACGATAACGACTATTACGGCGGTTACTACGGCAACGGCTATTACGGCTGCTGCTACGCACCCGGCGTCAGCGTGGGTGTCAGCAGCGTGTGGTACGGCGGCTCGCGCTATCGCCACGATGGCTACCGCGACGGCGACCGCGATTATCGCGGTCACGCCGGCCAGTGGCAGGGCCGCCGCGATGGCGGCTACCAGGACCGCGACGACCACGACGATGACCGCAACAACCACCGCGGGCACGACCGCGACCGCGATGATCAGCGCTGAGGCATGAGGCACCGCGGGGGGATGCCCCGGTTCCGATGGCCGGCGCACCGCCGCTTCCCGAGGCTCATCGTCATCGTGGCGATGGGTCTTTTGCTGTGCGCCTGCGGCAGCCTGCGCTACTACGCACAGGCCGTGCGCGGGCAGGGCGAGCTGATCGTCCATCGGCGCGCGGTCAGGACGTTGCTGCGCGATCCGGCCACCGATCCACAGCTAGCCGCGCGCCTGCAACGTGCGCAGCTGGCGCGCCGGTTCGCCTCGCAACAGCTCGGCTTGCCGGACAACCGCAGCTATACCGGCTACGTGGTGCTGGACCGGCCGTACGTGGTGTGGAACGTGTTCGCGGCACCGCGCTATTCGGTGGAGGCGGTGCCGCAGTGCTTTCCGGTTGCCGGCTGCGTGGCCTATCGCGGCTGGTTCGGGGAAGCCGATGCGAAGGCCGATGCGGCGCGGCTGCAGGCGCGCGGCGATGACGTGTGGATCGGCGGCGTGCCGGCGTATTCCACGCTGGGCTGGTTCGCCGACCCGATCCTGTCGAGCATGCTGCGCTGGGACGACGACGAGCTGGACGGCACGATCTTCCACGAGCTGGCGCACCAGCTGGTCTATGTGAAGGGCGACACCGCGTTCAACGAGTCCTTTGCGACCTTCGTGCAGACCGAGGGCCTGCGCGAATGGCGCCAGTCGCGCGGCCTGCCGCCGGGCGACGGCAAGGCACTGGCGATGGGCGACGGCTTCACCCGGCTGGTGCTGGACCTGCGCGCGCGCCTGAAAACCCTGTACGCCGGCGGCGCGGACGCAGCGTCGATGGAGGCCGGCAAGCAGCGCGAGATAGCGGCATTCCGCGTCCGCTATGCCCAGTGGCGCGATCGGGACTGGCCAGGCGAACACCGCTACGACGCCTGGGTCGCCCGGCCCATCAACAACGCGCGGCTGCTGCCGTTCGGCCTGTACGACCGCTGGACGCCGGCGTTCGCCGCGATGTTCCGCGATGCCGGGCGCCGTTGGCCGGCGTTCTACGCCAGCGTGCGCGAGCTGGCGCGGAAGCCGCAGGCGCAGCGCGAACAGGCGTTGCGGCAATGGTGTGCGGGCAACTGTTCCGACGGGAACTGAAGGGCCGACGGCCGCAGCTGAACCCGTGCATCAGCGCCCCGGCTTCCGCCCCGCCATGTGCCGCAGGTAGGCCAGCACGGCGTCGAGGTCGGCCTCGGACAGCGCCTGCGCGTCGAAGCCCGGCATCTTCGCCTGCGGCCATTGCCGCAGGGACTGCGGATCGCGGATGAACGCGCGCAGCAGGTCGGCGCGCAGGTACTCGGTGGGGTTGTACGGTAGGTTCAGGTCCGGGCCGAGCTTCGCGTCGCCTTGGCCGTTGAGCGTGTGGCATGCAAGGCAGGTGCGCTGGAATACGGCGAAGCCGTGCCGTACCTCGCTGCCCGGCGGCAGCGAGGGATCGGGCAGCATCGCTGGGAAGCGTTCGGCCACGCCGGCCAGCCGGCGGATGCTCGCCAGCTGGTACGGCCATTGTTCCGGACCGACGTGTGCGGCCTGCGGCCGCGTCCACACCACGTAGAACGGCCCGGCGCTGCCGTGTCCGGGCAAGGCGGGCCACGGCCGGGCCGGGTCCTCGATCGCCAGCCACGCCTCGCTGCCCAGCTTGTTCAACAGCAGCGCGGCAGGTATCTCGGCGGCAAAGCCGTCGGCGGCGACGAACTGCAGGTGGTCGCCTGCCGCGATGCCTTCGAGCAGGGCGGCCAGCGGCACGGCGCGGTAGCGCATCGGGTGGTGGAACGCGACATCCGCCGGCACGTCGATCGTGCGTGCGTCGCCTCGCCTGAGCAAGGTCCCGGTCCGATAGGTCGCGACGCCGTGGCCGAGGTCGATCCTCAGCTCGGCCGCCGCCGCGGGCCGGGCCAGGCACAGCGCGATCAGGCACAGGACGATCAGCTTCATGGCAGGTTCCGGCAGGAGGTGGCGAGATGGCACGTGACGATGCCCGCAGCGGGGCGTCCAGGCAAGCCTGTCGGAAAGCTGAACAAGTCCCCGCATGCGCGTTGAACTCACGCCCGGGTGGCCACACTAAGTACGCGTATCGCCGTGACGGCGACAAGAAGTGGTGCAGACCATCGCATCACTGAGGGGTCGGCATTTCCTCCCCTGGATGCCACCTGACAAACCCCATCAGTCCTCCCCTGGCTGATGGGGTTTCTTTTTGCGCGAAGCCGGCGGCGCAGCTCGCGTGGAACGCGCCCGGACGTGGATAATGGCCCACTTCCGTTCGCGCCTGGGCGACTGATGATCATCGATTCGCTGCTCGACACCGACCTGTACAAGTTCTCGATGATGCAGGTGGTGCTGCACCAGTATCCCGCTGCCCAGGTCGAGTACCGCTTCAAGTGCCGCACTCCGGATATCGACCTGGTGCCGTGCCTCGACGAGATCCGTGCCGAGCTGAAGGCGCTGTGCCGGTTGCGTTTCGCGGCGGACGAACTGGACTACCTGCGCGGCTGGCGCTTCATCAAGAGCGATTTCGTCGATTTCCTCGGGCTGTTCCAGCTCAACGAGAAGTACGTGGAGATCGCGCCGGCCGAGGCCGACAACGGCGAGATCGAGATCCGCATCCGCGGGCCGTGGCTGCACACGATCCTGTTCGAGGTGCCGCTGCTGGCGATCGTCAACGAGGTGTACTTCCGCCGTACCAGTGGCGGCCTCGACCTTGCCGAGGGGCGCCGGCGGCTGCAGGCGAAGATCGGGATGCTGCGCGACACGCCCGGCTATGCCGACTGCAAGGTGGCCGACTACGGCACGCGCCGGCGCTACTCCCGGGTGTGGCAGGAGGAGGTGGTGACCACCCTGCGCGATGGCCTGGGCGAGCAACTGGCCGGCACCAGCAACGTGTGGCTGGCGTGCAAGCTGGGGCTGACGCCGCTGGGTACGCTGGCGCACGAGTACCTGCAGGCGCACCAGGCGCTGGGTCCGCGCCTGCGCGATTCGCAGGTGGCGGCGCTGGAGGCGTGGGCGAAGGAATACCGCGGCGACCTCGGCATCGCGCTGTCGGACGTCTACGGGCTCGACGCGTTCCTGCGCGACTTCGACATGTACTTCTGCAAGCTGTTCGACGGCACCCGCCACGACTCCGGCGATCCGTTCGCCTGGGGCGAGAAGGTGCTGGCGCACTACGGCGCGAACCGGGTCGATCCGCGCAGCAAGGTGCTGGTGTTCAGCGACGGGCTGGACATCCCCAGGGTGATGCAGCTGTATGCGTACTTCCGCGGCCGTTGCCAGCTGGCGTTCGGCGTGGGCACCAACCTCACCAACGACATGGGGCCGGCGCCCCTCAACATCGTGATCAAGATGATCCGCTGCAACGGCCAGCCGGTGGCCAAGCTGAGCGACTCGCCGGGCAAGAACATGTGCGAGGACGAGGCTTACGTGGCGTATCTGCGGCAGGTGTTCCAGATTCCCGCGACGCAGGGGTGAGGCGGCTTTTGCCCCCCTGCGCTGCAGGGGAGGGAGCACGACGTGCCGTCAGAACGCTGGCAGCACGGCGCCGTGGTAGTTCTGCTCGATGAACGCCTTGATCGCTGGGCTGGTCAGCGCCTTGGCCAGCTTCTGCACGCGCGGGTCGTCCTGGTTGTCGGGGCGGCCGACCAGGTAGTTCACGTACGGCGAGTCCTTGTCCTCGATCAGCAACGCATCCCTGGTCGGATTCAGGCCGGCGGCCAGGGCGTAGTTGGTGTTGATCAGGGACAGGTCCACCTCGTCCAGCGTGCGCGGCAGCATCGCCGCCTCCAGCTCGCGGAACTTCAGGTGTTTCGGGTTCGCGGTGATGTCCTTCAGCGTGGACATCTGGTCGGTCGGGTCCTTCAGCGTGATCAGGCCGTGCTTCGCCAGCAGCAACAGCGCGCGGCTGTTGTTGCTTGGGTCGTTCGGCAGCGTCACGCTGGCGCCGTCGGGCAGCTGGTCGATGTTCTTGTATTTCTTCGAGTACGCGCCGAACGGCTCGATGTGCACGCCGGTGACGATGACGAGGCGGGTGCCGCGCTCGCGGTTGAACGCGTCCAGGTAGGGCTTGGTCTGGAAGTAGTTCAGGTCGATGGCCTTCTCGGCCACCTGGGTGTTCGGTTGCACGTAGTCGGCGAACACCTTGACCTGAAGCTCCACGCCTTCCTTCGCCAGGATGGGCTTCACCTGTTTGAGGATTTCCGCGTGCGGCACCGCGGTAGCGGCCACGGTGAGCACGTTGTCGCCCTGCTTGCCGGAACCGGAACAGCCGGCAAGCATCAGCAGGGTCAGGGCGAGGGAGGCAAGCAGCAGTCTCATGGCATATCCACTTGTGCGGCGCACAATGATAGGCCGTCTATACGGCCAAACGCAAACCTGGGACAGGTACGGCTTGCAGCGCGTCACGATTTCGGCGCGGCATAGCCGGCCAGCAGGAGCAGGGCCAGGATGGCAGCGATGGCGGCGAGCAGCAATCTCATGGCGTTGATTCTCATGGGCGGCCAACGAAGGTAGGCCGCCCGCGCCGCCGGGCGCAAATGACCAAATCAGCGTCGCTTATAACGCGCCACGATGCGGTCGCCGATCATCTGCAGCGCCTGCACCAGCGCGATCAGCAGCAGCACGGTGACCAGCATGTAGTCGGACTTGTAGCTGAGGTAGCCGTAGCGGTAGGCCAGGTCGCCGAGCCCGCCGGAGCCGATCGCGCCGCCCATCGCGGTGTAGCCGACCAGGGCGATCGCGGTGACCGTGATGCCGGCGAGCAGGCCGCTGCGGGCCTCCGGCAGCAGCACGTGGCGCACGATCTGCCACAGGCTGGCGCCCATCGCCTGGCTGGCCTCGATCACGCCCTGCTGCACCTCGCGCAGCGCGGTCTCCACCAGTCGCGCGAAGAACGGCGCGGCGCCGATCACCAGCGGCGGGATCGCGCCGCGGATGCCCAGCTTGGTGCCGACCAGGGCATAGGTGACCGGCATCAGCACGATCATCAGGATGATGAACGGCACCGAGCGCAGGATGTTCACCAGCAGCGAGGTCACGGCGTAGAGCTTCGGCATCGGGCGCAACTGGCCCTTGCCGGTGAGGTACAGCAGCACGCCCAGCGGCAGGCCGATCAGCACGGTGAGGGCCAGCGAGCCGCCCAGCATCAGCAGGGTGTCGATGCAGGCGCGGCCGATCTCGCCCCAGTCGTCGATGTTCGGGAAGAGTTTCTGCAGCGGGTTCATCGGTGCAGCTCCTCGATCTCGATGCCGGCCTCGCGCAGCGCGGCCAGCGCGGCGTCCACCCGTTCGCCCTGCATCGCCAGGGTGAGCTGGCCGTAGGGCAGGTCCTTGATGCGGTCGATGCGTCCGGCGAGGAGGTTGAATTCCACGCCGGTCTCGCGCGTCACGCGGCCCAGGGCCGGCGTCAGCGTGGCGTCGCCGCGGAAGCTCAGCCGCAGGAGGCGCCCGGGCACCCGGGCGAACGGCGCCAGCTCGCTGGCCGCCTCCTCGGGCAGCGCCTCGTTGACGAAGCGTTTGGTGGTGGGGTGCTGCGGATGCAGGAACACGTCGGCGACCGCGCCACGCTCCACGATCGCGCCCGCGTCGAGCACCGCCACCCGATCGCATACGCGGCGCACCACGTCCATCTCGTGGGTGATCAGCACGATGGTGAGTTTCAGCTCGCGGTTGATCTCGGCCAGCAGTTCCAGCACCGAGGCGGTGGTCTGCGGGTCGAGCGCGCTGGTGGCCTCGTCGCACAACAGGATCGTGGGCCGGTTGGCCAGCGCGCGGGCGATGCCGACGCGCTGCTTCTGGCCGCCGGAAAGCTGCGACGGGTACTTGTCGGCGTGCGCGCTCAACCCCACCCGCGCCAGCAGTTCGTCGACGCGTGCGCGCAATGCGCCGGCGTCGCGTTCGCCGGCCAGCCGCAGCGGAAACGCCACGTTGTCCGCCACCGTCTGCGAGGAGAGCAGGTTGAAATGCTGGAAGATCATGCCGATCCGTCGCCGCTGCGCGCGCAGCGCCGGTTCGGCCAGCGCGGTCATCTCGGTGTCGCCCACGAAGATGCGCCCGCCGCTGGGGCGTTCGAGCAGGTTGATCAACCGTATCAGCGTCGACTTGCCGGCCCCGGAGAGGCCGATGATGCCGAACACCTCGCCGTCGGCGACGTCGAGGCTGAACGGCTGCAGCGCGGGGATGTCCCTGCCGTCGACGCGGTAGGACTTGTGGACATCGACGAAGCGGATCACGGCGGGCCTGGCCTGCGGGTGGGTGGGCCATTCTATGCCACGTGCCGTGGCGGCGATGGCGTATGCTGCCGGATGAACCTGTCGAGACGGAGCCTTCCCATGTCCAGCGTGTATGACTTCACCGTCCGCGATATCGACGGCAACCCGCGCTCGCTCGCCGAATGGCGCGGCAAGACCCTGCTGATCGTCAACGTCGCCTCCAAGTGCGGCTTCACTCCGCAATACCGGGGGCTGGAGGCGCTGTGGCAGGACCAGCGCGACCGGGGCCTGGTGGTGCTGGGCTTCCCGTGCGACCAGTTCGGCCACCAGGAGCCCGGCGACGAGGCCGAGATCAGGACCTTCTGCAGCACCCAGTACGACGTGACCTTCCCGCTGTTCGCCAAGATCGAGGTGAACGGCGAGCACGCCGATCCGCTGTACAAGTGGCTGAAGAGCGAGGGCAAGGGCATCCTCGGCAGCGAGTCGATCAAGTGGAACTTCACCAAGTTCCTGGTCGACGCGGACGGCCAGGTGGTGAAGCGCTACGCCTCCACCGACACGCCGGAGAAGATCGGCCGGGACACGCTGGCCCGGTTGGGCGGCTGAAGGCGGCACGGCGGGCGGGAGGCGGGCCGGCCATGTTCCGGCGCATCGGCGCAGTTCTGCTACCCTTGCCCGCCCTTGTCGGCGCCAGGCCGGCGGACCAGACCCCCTTCGCGAGAACGCCATGCAGATTGCCCAGAACTCCGTTGCCGCCTTCCATTACACGCTGACCGACGACGAAGGCCAGGTCATCGACAGCTCCGAGGGCCGCGAACCGCTGACCTACCTGCACGGCAGCGGCCACATCGTGCCGGGCCTGGAGAAGCAGATGGAAGGCCGTTCCGCCGGCGACAGGTTTACCGCCGACGTGGCGCCGGAGGAAGGCTATGGCGTGCATCACGCCGAGCTGATGCAGGAGGTGCCGCGTGCGGCGTTCCAGGGCGTCGAGGACATCCAGCCCGGCATGCAGTTCCAGGGCAACGGCCCGCAGGGGCAGATCAACGTCACGGTCACCAAGGTCGAGAACGACGTGGTGTTCATCGACGCCAACCACCCGCTGGCCGGCAAGACCCTGCACTTCGCCATCGAGGTGACCGGCGTGCGCGACGCCACCGCGGAAGAGCTGGCGCACGGCCACGTGCACGGCGCCGGCGGCCATCACCACTGATCGCCGGCGCGGCCGCGCCGCGCCAGATGCGCGAAGGCCCGGTGCCTGCACCGGGCCTTCGTCGTTACGGCCTGCTCAGTACCAGTCGAGCAGCGACACGCCCAGGCCGAGGTAGCTGGCGTTGTGGTTGTAGTCGATCAGGCTTTCGCCGTAGCCCTTGAACACCTCCATGTAACCACGCAGGTTGCCGGCCACCGGGAAGCTCCAGCTGAAGCGCGCCGAGCCATGGCTGCGGCTGCCGCCGCGCAGGGAGTGGCGCAGCAGCATGCCGAACTCCTGGCCGCGCCATTCGCGCACGATCTGCATCTCGCCGCGGCCCATGTAATCGCTGATGTCGGGGTTGTCGTTGGTGCGGCGCGATTCGGGGACGTGCCACCACGGGCTGAGCATCACGGTCCAGTCGTCGCGCTCGAAGCCCACGTTGGCGATCACCCGGTTCCAGCTGCGCGACAGCGGATTGCTGCGGCCGTTCGACTGGTGGTTGAAGCCGATGCCGAGCAGGCGCCCGTCCCAGCCGAGCACCTGGTAGTGGGTATCGAAGACCAGCGTGGCCTCGGGTTCGTAGTTGGTCTCGCGGAACGGCCGCGACAGCTTCGCGTTGTAGACCTGCCAGCGCGAAGACTGGGTGTAACCCACCCACAGGTCGCCGGCATCGCCGAACACGCCCTGCCACACCTTGGTCTTCAGGCTGAGCTGGAACTTCATCTCGGCGTTGTCCAGCTGTTCACCCGGCGCCGGCACAGTGTTGTCCGGGTTCGGGCTGTGCGGCCGGCTGTTCTGGTTGCTGGTGGCGAACACCGGCAGTACGTACACCGGCTTGTAGCCGCGGATGTTGAAGGTGCCGAGCTTGCTTTCCGGCGACAGCTCCCAGCGGCTGTCGAGCAGCGACAGCGGACGGGCCACCTCGTTGTTGGTTTCCACGGCGGTGGCCGGGGCCTTCGCGCGGTCGCGGGCGAAGATACCCGGCGTGGCGGTTTCCGGGTTCACCCGCTTCTGCGCCACCGGCAGGTTGACCCGCCCGGTCGCATGGTCGTAGCAGGCCAGTCGCTGCGCGTCGTTTTCGATCGCGGTGCAGGCACGGATGTCGGTGGGGTCCGGATTCTGCGCGTGCAGGAGGGTACTAGTCGAACCGATGCACAGCACCGTGGCCACGACTGCAATCGATCGCATCATGCAAGAACGTTCCGGGCAGGGCGGTACGCCAGTCTAGCGGAGCGGCTTGGGGTGACGGTGATTGCCGTGTGAAACGCCGGCCGCATCCGCAGCCGGCGTTTCGCGGGGGAGGAACCTACTCGTTCGAGAGCCAGCGCGCGTATTCGCTCTTGCTGATGCGGCCGTCGCGGTTGTGGTCGGCGTGGATGAAGTCGTTGACCAGCAGCGGGTAGGCCGCGGCCTGTTGCTCGGTGATGTATTTGCCGCCGCCGGACAATTGCTCGAAGCTCGGCGCAGGCCCCGCGGGCGGGGGCGGCGGCATGCTCGAATGCACCACCAGCTCGCCGGCCGGCGTGTTCATGGTGGCCGTTTCGGCATGGCCATTCGGCGGCGGGCTGGTCGTGCCGGCGGGCGGCGGCGATACCGAGGCGGCGGGCGGCGGCGCCTGCTGGGCGAGCAGACTGCCGGCGGACAGCAGGGCACCGGCGGCGAACGTGATCAACAATGGCTTGCGGAATTTCATCATCAGTACTCCATGCCAGAATGTCGGCGGCTCGTGCGGATGTCCGCATGGCAGCGGATTTCCGTTGCGGCCGATCCAGGTTCACGCTAGCAGGGGTTTTGTAAATGCCGACTCAAGATCGGTGGCATGAATTCGTGAAGAAGATGTTTCGTTCGGCGCCGCTTCAGGTGAGCCGCGCGTGCTGAGCCCGGGGCAGGCGCGTGCGTTGCAGCTGTCGGCGCAGGGCCTATTGCAACCGTTGCGCCGGCGGCCGCGGCGCGGCGACGTGGTGGCGGCGATCGAGCGCATGCGCCTGCTGCAGATCGACACCATCCACGTGGTGGCGCGCAGCCCCTACCTGGTGCTGCACTCGCGCCTGGGCGATTACCCGGCGGCGTGGCTGGACGAGGCGCTGGCGCAGGGCCGGCTGGCCGAGTGCTGGGCGCACGAGGCCTGCTTCGTCGGCGCCGCCGACATCGCCTGGCATCGCGGCACGCATGGCCACCGCAGCCACCATTGGGCGTACCGCAACGCGGCGCGGATGCACCGCGAGCACCGCGCCGACATGGAGGCGCTGCTGCAGGGCATCCGTGCCTCCGGTCCGGTGCGCGCGGCGGATTTCGTGCGCAACGATGGCGTCGCCAAGCCGGGCTGGTGGGAGTGGAAGCCGGAGAAGCGCTGGCTGGAGGCGTGGTTCGCGCTGGGCGAGCTGATGGTGGCGCGGCGCGAGAATTTCCAGCGTGTCTACGACCTGGCCGGAAACGTGCTGGCCCGGCTCGACCCGCCGTTCGACCCGGCCGTGGCGCCCACCGCGGCGGAACTGCGCCGGCGTTTCATCGTCGATAGCGTGCGCGCGCTGGGAGTGACCCAGGCCGGCTGGATCGCCGACTACTTCCGCCTGAGGCCGAAGGTCAGCGAGCGCGAGCTGGCGCCGCTCGTGGCCGGCGGCGAACTGCTGGCGGTGCCGGTGCGGGGCTGGAATGTTCCGGGCTACGTGCACCGCGACCACGCCGAAGCGCTGGACAAGGCGCTGGCCGGCCGCCTGCGCGCCACGCACACCGCGCTGTTGTCGCCGTTCGATCCGCTGGTGTGGGACCGGGCGCGGGCACTGGCGATGTTCGGCTTCGAGTACACCATCGAATGCTACACACCGGCGCCGAAGCGCCGCTACGGCTACTACGTATTGCCGATCCTGCATCGCGGCCGCCTGGTCGGGCGGCTCGACGCGAAGGCCCATCGCGGCATGGGGGTGTTCGAGGTCAAGGCCCTGTTCCTGGAAGCGGGGGTGGCGCCGGAGCCTTCGCTGGTGCAGGCCGTGGCCAAGGCGATCGCCGATACCGCGCGCTGGCACGGTACCCCGGAAATCCAGCTGGGCCGCACCGAGCCGGCGGCACTGGCCCGGCCGTTGCGCGCCGCGCTGAAACGCGCGTGAGGCCCGCTGGCCGCTACGGCGTACTGCTGGCCGGTGCCGGACTTTCCGCGCACGACTTGCCGTGCAGCGCCTCGCGCAGTTGGCTGGCCAGCGAATTGCAGCGCGTGGCCAGCTGCGGGCGGATGTCCGGATCCTGCGAATCGCGCAACAGGCTGGTGCGCATCGCCTCGTAGCGGGACTGCAGCTGGCCCGGTGCATAGATCGCCGCCGCGCGATGGCAGGCCAGGTAGCTGGACAGGTAGTCGTCGCAGGCGGGGATGCCGATCTGTTCCGGCAGCTTGGCCTCGGCGGCGCGGCTCCCGCTGGCCGCGGCGTGTTTCCGGTGCGTCGTGCCGGCAGTGCTCGTGCCGGTCTTGGTGGTCGTGGCGGCGCTGGTCGCAGTCGTCGTGGTTGACGTGGTCGTCTTGGCGGCCTCGTGTTGGGCGCAGCCGGCCAGCAGGCCGCCGGCCATGATGGCGGCGAGGGTCAGGCGGGACAGGGTGGACATGGTCGGCTCTCCTCGGCAGGGCGACCGTTGCCGGCGCGCCGAAGCCGCCGGAACGGTTGCAGATCGGGTGACTTGCCGCCACTAGACAGTGTCGCAGGTCAAGAAAACCTGAATTTGCCACCGGGTGGACCAAAAAACGATGGCTCTGCTCCATTCCGTTCAGCCCTGCAGTGCCGTTATGATCCGCCCACTGTGTTTGCCGGGGTCAGCAGAGTTTGTGACCCGATGCCGCCGATCCGCGATCTGCCACATCGTTCACCCCAGGGTTGTTTCCTTGCACACCAGTTGAGTCGGCCACTGCCATGGCAGTGGGCCGAGCCCATAAACCTGTGGAGTGGTCAATCTATGTCTGATCGTCAGATCGGTACCGTCAAGTGGTTCAACGATGCCAAGGGCTTCGGTTTCATCGCCCGCGACAATGGTCCGGACGTTTTCGTGCATTTCCGCGCCATCACCGGCAGCGGCTTCAAGAGCCTGCAGGAAGGCCAGCAGGTCTCCTTCAAGGTGGTGCAGGGCCAGAAGGGCCTCCAGGCCGAGGAAGTGACCCCGGCCTGATCCCGGGTTCATGTAGGGGAAACCGGGCAGCCATGCCCGGTTTTTCCCTGCCCGGATTATGTCCGCGACAACCGGCTTGACAAATCACTTGCGGCCAGAAAATCCGTTATGCTTGAACCGCTGCGTCTGCTTGGCTACGTGCGTGCCCGGTAGGGATTTCCTGAATCCGACTGTTGCACCGGACCCTGCATGCTCAGTAAACCGTCGGCCCGTAGGGGCCGGTTTGTCTCAGCGTCTGGATAGGATCGGAGTGAGTCATGTCGGATCGTGAAGTAGGTACCGTCAAGTGGTTCAACGACGCCAAGGGTTTCGGTTTCATCAGCCGCGATAACGGCCCTGACGTTTTCGTGCATTTCCGCGCCATCACCGGCACGGGTTTCAAGAGCCTCCAGGAAGGTCAGAAGGTGAGCTTCAAGGTCGTCGACGGCCAGAAGGGCCTGCAGGCCGAGGACGTCACCCCCGTCTGATCGCGGTGGCGGAATTCCTTTGAGGGGCCGGCGCAAGCCGGCCTCTTTTTTTTGTCGCCGCCGCGGCAATTCGCTAGCCTGTGGGGATGAGCGACCACCCTTCCGGCCAGACCCCCATACCTGCCGCGGCGACCGAACCGCTGGTGATCCCGGTGACGACGGCCGATGGCGCCCGCTTCGAACTGCTGGCGATCCTTCCGGGCGGCGACTGGCGACAGCTGCTTTACTGGGTGCCGGCCATGGGCATCCCGGCCCGGCACTACCTGCCGCTGGCCGGCGCGCTGGCGGCGCTGGGCATCGCGGTGGTGATGCACGAGTGGCGCGGCATCGGTTCCAGCGACCGGCGCGCCGGCCGCAGCTGCAACTGGGGGTATCGCGAGCTGTTGCAGGACGATCTGCCCGCGGGCCTGGCCGCGGTGCGCACGCGCTGGCCGCGGGCCGGGTGCTGGCTGGGCGGGCACAGCCTGGGCGGGCAACTGGCCACGCTCCATGCCAGCCTGCATCCGCAAGCGTTCGCCGGCCTGTTGCTGGTGGCCAGCGGGTCACCTTACTGGCGCCGCTTCCGGTATGGCTGGCTGATCGGCGCGGCGTACGCGCTGGCACCGTTGCTGGCCGGCCTGGTCGGCTACCTGCCCGGGCGCCAGATCGGCTTCGGCGGCAACGAGGCGCGCGGCGTGATCGCGGACTGGGCGCGCAGCGGGCGCACCGGACGTTATGCCGCGGACGGGATGGCGCAGGATTTCGAGCGGCGGCTGGCCGCCCTGCGACTGCCCTTGCTGGCACTGCGCCTGCAGGACGACTGGCTGGGACCGACGGCCTCGCTGGCCTGGCTGCTGGGCAAGCTGGGGCCGGCCGAACGCATGGTGGAGGCGGTCACGCCGCAGGACCTGGGCGGCCTGCCCGCCGACCATTTCGGCTGGATGAAGGCGCCGGCAGCGCTCGCCGCGCGCATGGCCCGCTGGATGGAGGCCCATGTCCCGCCGGTCGCCGTACGCGACGATACGGCAGCTTGATTCCGGCGGAGGCCGTCTGCATGTCGTCGGACTCCCCTCCTGATCCGGATGTCCCGATGAAACTGTTCGAACCGTTCGCCCAGCGCAGCCTGACCCTGCGCAATCGCCTGGTGGTGTCGCCGATGTGCGAGTACTCGGCCACCGACGGCCTGCCAAACGACTGGCACATGGTGCACCTGGGCAGCCGCGCGGTGGGCGGCGCAGGGGCGGTGGTCGCCGAGGCCACGGCGGTCTCCGCGCAGGGCCGCATCTCGCCGCAGGACACCGGCCTGTGGAACCAGGCCCAGGTGGAGGCATGGCAGCCGATCACCCGCTTCATCAGGGCGCATGGCGCGATCGCCGGCGTGCAGCTGGCGCATGCCGGGCGCAAGGCCAGCACGCTGCGGCCGTGGGAGGGCCACGGTCCGGTGCCGGCCGGGCAGGGCGACTGGCCCATCGTGGCGCCGTCGGCGCTGCCGTTCGACAGCGGCTGGCAGGTGCCGCAGGCGCTGGACGAGGCCGGCATCCAGGCGGTGATCGCGGATTTCCGCGCCGCCGCGCAACGTTCCTTGGCGGCCGGCTTCGAACTGGTCGAGGTGCATGCGGCGCATGGCTACCTGCTGCACCAGTTCCTGTCGCCGCTGAGCAACCGGCGCGACGACCGTTACGGCGGCAGCTTCGAGAACCGCACCCGGCTGGTGCGCGAGGTGGTCGCCGCCGTGCGCGAGGCGTGGCCGGCCGAGTTGCCGCTGTGGCTGCGCATCTCCGCCACCGACTGGGCCGACGGCGGCTGGACGGCGGCGGAGAGCGTGGAGCTGGCACGGCAGGTGCAGCCGCTGGGCGTGGATCTGCTCGACGTCTCCAGCGGCGGCCTGGTGCCGCACGCGAAGATCCCGCTGGGGCCGGGCTACCAGGTGCCGTTCGCGGCGCAGCTGCGGCGCGAGGCCGGTGTCGCCACCGGCGCGGTGGGCCTGATCACCGGCGCCGAGCAGGCCGCGCAGATCGTCGCCACCGACGCCGCCGACGTGGTGCTGATCGCCCGCGAGAGCCTGCGCGACCCGTACTTCCCGCGCCGCGCGGCGCAGTTGCTGGGTGCGAAGATCGAGGCGCCGGTGCAATATCAGCGGGCCTGGTGAATCGTCGAGGAGAACGTGATGGAAGCCGTGCCGACCCTGGTCGAAGGTACCCGCCTGCATGATCTCGGCGATGGCTTCATGGTGCGGCGCATGCTGCCGGTGCTGTTGGCGCGGCACGTCGGCCCGTTCGTGTTCTACGACCACATGGGGCCGGCCACCTTCGCCGCCGGCAACGGCATGGACGTGCGGCCGCATCCGCACATCGGCCTGGCCACGGTGACCTGGCTGTTCGACGGCGTGATCCGCCACCGCGACAGCATCGGCAACCTGGCCGACATCCGCTCTGGCGAGGTGAACTGGATGACCGCCGGCCGCGGTATCGCCCATTCCGAGCGCACGCCGCCGGAGGCGCGCCAGGGCGGCCAGCTGCTGCACGGCATCCAGGTCTGGGTGGCGCTGCCGCAGGCCGACGCCGAGGTGGCGCCGGAGTTCCACCATCACGGCCGCGAGGCGCTGCCGAAGATCCGCCGGCCCGGCGTCGAGGCGGTGCTGATCGCGGGCACGGCTTACGGCGAGCGTTCGCCAGTGAAGGTGTTCGCGCCGATGTTCTTCCTCGAAGTGCGGCTGGCCGCCGGCGCCGAACTGGCGCTGCCGCCGGAGCACGCCGAGCGCGGCGTGCACGTGGTCGAGGGCGCGGTCCGCTGGGGCGAGCTGGAGGTCGGCGCGCAACAGATGGCGGTGCAGGCAGGCCCGGCCGCACCGCCGCTGCGCGCGCACGAGGCCAGCCGCCTGATGCTGTTCGGCGGCGCGCCGCTGGATGGCGAACGCCACCTGTGGTGGAACTTCGTGGCCAGCACGCGCGAGCGCATCGAGCAGGCCAAGGCCGACTGGCGCGAAGGCCGCTTTCCGAAAGTGCCCGGTGACGACAAGGAATTCATCCCGTTGCCGGACTAGCCGGCGCGGATTGTCTTGCTTCGTAGGGCGGGCACGGCCCGCCGCTCTTGCGCTTCATCAACATGCAAAACCCGGCGGGCAGTGCCCGCCCTACAGAGCGCGCGGCATGTCTGCATGGCAGAATCGGACCATCCCCTCGCGGAGCAGGAACATGTCCGGCTACAGCAGCTTTGCCGAGTTCTATCCGTTCTACCTCAGCGAACACGGCAACCGCGGCTGCCGCCGGATGCATTTCATCGGCAGCACGCTGGTGATCGCGGTGGTCGTGCTGGCCCTGGCGAGCGGCCAGCTACGCTGGTTGTGGCTGGCGCCGGTGGCCGGCTACGGATTCGCCTGGATCGGCCACTTCGGCTTCGAGAAGAACCGCCCGGCCACCTTCAAGCACCCGCTGTACAGCCTGAGGGGCGACTGGGTGATGTACGGCCAGATGCTGCGCGGCAAGATCCGCTTCTGACGGATTTTCTCCCTCCCCTGCTGGCAGGGGAGGGCCGGGGTGGGGGTGCTCTTCGCCTCAGCGGTACTGCTGGTGGCAGCTCTTGCAGGTCTCGCCGACCGGCTTGATCGCGGCGGCCAGCGCCTCGCAGCTCGCCGGCGCGGCCTGCACGGCCTGGTGCAGGTGTTCCTGCAGCTTGGCGGCATCGTCGGTGAAGGTCTTTTCGTCGATGCCGAACACCGGCGTGATGTCGCTGGCGGTGGACTCCAGCCGGGCCAGGTGGTGCTTTACCTTCACCGGGTCGCACTGCTTCGCCTTGATCGCATTCTTCAGTTCGCCCACGTGGTAGCCCATCGTCTCCATCACGGCCTTCGGCATCGGGTTGCGCGCGGCCAGCGCGTTCATCACGTTGGCCGTGCCGATCACGCCGATCACCAGGCCGAGCAGGATCATCAGGGCTACGCGCATCGGTACGTTTCCACGGGTGGGGAGGTCCGCAGGATAACCCGCACTGGCGCACGGCATCCACGCAGGCACGATAAAATGGCGCATTCGTACCGCAGGATCCGCCAGTGACCCCCACAGACACGACTACGCACCCGCTCGACGGCGCCACAAACGGGACGACCTTCCCGGCCGAGCGCTTCGCCGGCGTCGAGCGCCTGTACGGCACCGGCAGCGTGGCCACGCTGGCGCGCACGCACGTCTGCGTGGTCGGCATCGGCGGCGTGGGTTCGTGGGCGGTCGAGGCACTGGCGCGCAGCGGCGTGGGCCGGCTCACCCTGATCGATGCCGACGAGGTCTGCGTGTCCAACACCAACCGCCAGCTGCACGCGCTGGACGGCGAGTATGGCAAGTCCAAGGTGGGCGTGATGGCGGCGCGTGCGCACGCGATCAACCCGACGATCCGGCTGGAGGCGGTCGAGCGCTTCCTCACCCCGTCCACGCTGGACGAACTGCTCGATCGCGGCTACGACGTGGTGCTGGATGCCTGCGACGCGTTCCGCGTGAAGCTGGAAACCATCGCCTGGTGCCGCCGGCGCAAGCTGCCGATCGTCAGCGTGGGCTCGGCCGGCGGACGCACCGACCCCACCCAGATCCGCGTGCGCGACCTTTCGCGCACCGAGCACGACGCGATGTTCAGCCTGATTCGCAAGAAGCTCCGCGCCGACTTCAACTTCCCGCGCAACCCGGCCCGCTACTTCGGCGTGTCCGCGGTCTACTCGCTGCAGAACGTGCAGTACCCGCAGTCCGACGGCACCGTCTGCGGCACCCGCCCGCCCGGCGGCGACGCGCTGAACCTGGCCTGCGGCGGCGGCCTCGGCGCCGCCACCCATGTCACCGGCGCGTTCGCGTTCGCGGCGGTGGGGAAGGTGCTGGAGAAACTGCTGGCTTCCCCGTAGGAGCCCGCTTGCGGGCGATGCTCTTGCTGTGAACCCCCCGGGTCCTGGAACCAGAGCATCGCCCGCAAGCGGGCTCCTACATGGTTGGAGTGGTGCTCACCACCCCATGTAATGCCCGCCATTGATCGCCAGGTTGGCGCCGGTGATCCAGCTGGCCTGGTCGCCGGTGAAGAACGCCACCGCATGGGCGATCTCGTCCGGGCGGCCGAGGCGGCCCACCGGGATCTGCGCCACGATCTTCTCGCGCACTTCCTCGGGCACCGCCATCACCATGTCGGTGCCCACGTAGCCGGGCGAGACGGTGTTGACGGTGATGCCAAATTTCGCGTTCTCCTGCGCCAGCGAGATGGTGAAGCCGTGCATGCCGGCCTTCGCCGCGGCGTAGTTGGCCTGGCCGTACTGGCCTTTCTGGCCGTTGATCGAGCTGATCTGCACGATGCGGCCCCACTTGCGGTGGCGCATGCCCTCGATCACCGGGCGGGTGACGTTGAAGCAGGCGTTGAGGTTGGTGTTGATCACGTCCGTCCACTGCTGGTAGCTCATCTTGTGGAAGGTGGTATCGCGGGTGATGCCGGCGTTGTTGACCAGGATGTCGACCGGGCCGCACTTCGCCTCGATCGCCTGGATCATCGCCTCGCTGGCGGTGGGGTCGGAGACGTCGCCGGATACCATGCATACCTCGATGCCTTCCGCGGCCATCGCCTTGTGCCAGGCTTCGGCCTTGCCCGGGTCACGGTAATTGGTGGCAACCCGATGCCCCTGCCCGGCGAGGTAGCGAATGATCGCGCTGCCGATGCCGCCGGTGCCGCCTGTGACCAATGCCGTACGCTGCGTCATGTCCTTGAAACTCCTGTGCAGGTGAAGCGGAGGGCTGCCGCACCGGATCGCGGCGAGGGCATGTTTCAGCCGTTGCCACGGGACGCCGGTGCGCTCTGCATTTATAGCGTTTCAGGCGAAAGAGTGACCGCTGCAATGCGGCAAATACGCCGGGTCGAAGTTCGCCAGCGCCTGCGCCAGCAGGTCGCTGGCATCCACGGCCATGGCCGGCGCCGGTACCCGCAGGAATGCCAGCGCCCGCCGCAACGCCGGCAACGGATCGGCCGGGTCGACCGGAAACGCCTGCCCGGACTTCGACAGCTTGCGTCCCTCGCCGTCCAGCACCAGCGGCAGGTGGCGATAAGCCGGCGTGGCCAGCCCGAGGCAGCGCTGCAGCCAGATCTGCCGCGCGGTGGAGTCGAGCAGGTCGAGACCGCGCACCACCTCGGTGATGCCCTGGTGCGCGTCGTCCACCACGCAGGCGAGCTGGTAGGAGTAGAAACCCTCGACCCGGCGGATCACGAAGTCGCCCACCTCGTCGCGCAGGTTCTGTCGTTGCGGACCCTGCAGTGCGTCATCGAATTCGATCACGAGATCCGGTGCGAGCAGGCGCCAGGCTGATGCCTGGCCGGGCTGCGGCGCAGCGACGCAGCGGCCGTCGCGATGGATGCCGCCGGCGCCGGCCAGCTCGCTGCGGCTGCACCAGCAGGGGAACACCTGGCCGGCCTCGCACAACCGTTCGAACGCGGCGTCGTAGGCGGCGAGGCGCCGCGACTGGAACAGCGACGGCGCATCGGCGACCAGCCCGAACGCCGGCAAGGCGGCAAGGATGCCGGCGGCCGAGCCGGGAACCTCGCGCGGCGGGTCGATGTCTTCCATCCGCAACAGCCATTCGCCGCCGGCGTGCCGTGCGCACAGCCAACTGCCCACCGCGGCGACCAGCGAGCCGAAGTGCAGCTGTCCGGTGGGCGAGGGGGCGAAGCGGCCGCGGTAGCTCATCGGCGCATTCTAGGGTAGCGGGGCGTGACCGGTCGCTGCCGGCAACCCTTGAAAGCCACCACTTGCGCCCCGAATCTTGAGCTGCGGTTTTCCCGTTTCCTTCATGACTGCCAAAGAGAGACAGCCATGCGTCGCATCGCATTGTTCATCGGTACCAACCTTGCCGTCCTGCTCCTGCTGAGCATCGTCTGCCACCTGTTCGGCATCGACCAGATGGCCGCCGCCCGCGGCTACGGCGGCATGGGCGGCCTGCTGGCCTATGCGGCCGTGTTCGGCATGGGCGGCGCGTTCATTTCGCTGGCGATGTCCAAGACGATCGCCAAGTGGTCCACCGGCGCGCGGGTGATCGAGCAGCCGCAGGACGAGACCGAGCGCTGGCTGGTCGACACCGTGCGCCGCCATGCGCAGAACGCCGGCATCGGCATGCCCGAGGTGGCGATCTACGACGCGCCAGAGATGAATGCGTTCGCCACAGGCATGACGAAGAACAGCTCGCTGGTGGCGGTGAGTTCCGGCCTGCTGCAGCAGATGAACCGCGAGCAGGTCGGCGCCGTGCTCGGCCACGAGATCGGCCACGTGGCGAACGGCGACATGGTCACGCTGACCCTGATCCAGGGCGTGCTGAACACGCTGGTGATCCTCGCCGCGCGCATCGTGGGGCGGCTGGTCGACAGCTGGCTGTCCGGTGGCCGCGACGACCGCGAGGGCGGCACCGGCATCGGCTATTTCGTGACGGTGATGGTGCTGCAGCTGGTGTTCGGCCTGTTCGCCTCGATCATCGTGGCCGCGTTCTCGCGCTGGCGCGAGTTCCGCGCCGACGCGGCGGGCGCGCAGTTCGCCGGCCGCGGTGCGATGATCTCGGCGCTGCAGCGGCTGCAGGCCAACCACGGCGAGAATACGCTGCCGACCACGATCGCCGCGTTCGGCATCTCCGGTCCGCTGGCCGAGGGTTTCAAGCGCCTGTTCATGAGCCATCCGCCGCTGGAGGAGCGCATCGCGGCGCTGCAGAACCCCACCTGACCTCCGCTTTGCTCCCTCCCCTGCTAGCAGGGGAGGGCTGGGGAGGGGTTGCTCTTCGCCGCAAGGTCAATCCAGGATCAAGAGCGAACCCCCTCACCTGAAGGACTCCCTTCGGTCGCCAACCTCCCGCTTGCTAGCATGGAGAGGGGCCATTTCCCATAGTCAGCGCAACAACGGAAACTCCACGCATGAACGCACCCGCCGAAACCCGCAAGTTCGAAGCCGAAGTCGCCCAGGTGCTGCACCTGGTCACCCATTCGCTGTACTCGCACAAGGAGATCTTCCTGCGCGAGCTGATCTCCAACGCTTCCGACGCCTGCGACAAGCTGCGCTTCGAATCGATCGCTAAGCCGGAACTTTCCGCCGGCGACAGCGAGCTGCACATCGACGTCAGCTGGGACCCCGACGCGCGCACCGTCACCGTGCGCGACAACGGCATCGGCATGAGCCGCGACGAGGTGGTGGCCAACATCGGCACCATCGCCAGCTCCGGCACGCGCCGTTTCCTGGAGGCGATGTCGGGCGAACAGAAGGCCGACGCGCGCCTGATCGGCCAGTTCGGCGTGGGCTTCTACTCCGCCTTCGTGGTCGCCGACAAGGTCACCGTGCTCAGCCGCCGCGCGGACGCGCCGGCCGGTGAGGGCGTGAAGTGGGAAAGCGACGGCAAGGGCGAGTACTCGCTGGAGCCGGTCGAACTGGCCGAACGCGGCACCGCCGTGATCCTGCATCTCAAGGCCGACGAGGACGAGTTCCTCAGCCGCTGGCAGCTGCGCGCGCTGATCACCCGCTACTCCGACCACGTGGCATTCCCGATCCGCATGCCGGTCGAGAAGGACGGCAAGCCCACCGACGAGTTCGAGACCGTCAACGCCGCCTCGGCGCTGTGGACCAAGCCCAAGGCCGAGATTTCCGACGAGGACTACCAGAGCTTCTACAAGTCGCTCGGCCACGACTTCAACGATGCGCTGGCGTGGACGCACAACCGCGTCGAAGGCAGCCAGAGCTTCACCACCTTGCTGTACATCCCCTCGCAGCCGCCGTTCGACCTGATGATGGGCGGCCGCGACGAGCGCAAGGGCTTGAAGCTCTACATCAAGCGCGTCTTCATCATGGACGCCGCCGAGGAGCTGCTGCCGAACTACCTGCGCTTCGTGCGCGGCGTGGTCGACGCCGACGACCTGCCGCTCAACGTCAGCCGCGAAATCCTGCAGCACAACCGCCAGCTCGAGCGCATCAAGGCCGCCTGCGTCAAGCGCGTGCTCGACCTGATCGAGAAGCTGGCCAAGGACGAGCCGGAGAAATTCGCCACCTTCTACAAGGCGTTCGGCAACACGCTCAAGGAAGGCATCAGCGAAGACGCCAACAACCGCGAGCGCATCGCCAAGCTGCTGCGCTTCGCTTCCACCAAGGGCGAAGGCAGCGCGCAGACCGTCTCCTTCGACGATTACATCGGCCGCATGGCCGTCGGACAGGACGCCATCTGGTACATCACCGCCGACAGTTACGCCGCCGCCTTCGGCAGCCCGCAACTGGAAGCGTTCAAGGCCAAGGACATCGAGGTGCTGCTGATGTCCGACCGCATCGACGAGTGGATGATCGGCAGCTTGAGCGAGTACGAAGGCAAGAAGCTCAAGAGCGTTGCCAAGGGCGAGGTGCCGCTGGACGAAGCCGACAAGAAGAAGCAGGAAGAGGCGACGAAAGAAGCCGAGCCGCTGCTGAAGAAGCTGAAGGACCTGCTCGGCGACCGCGTGGGCGAGGTGAAGGTATCGGCCCGCCTCACCGACTCGCCTTCGTGCCTCGCCCTCAGCGACTACGAGATGGCCCCGCACCTGGCCCGCCTGCTGCGCGAAGCCGGCCACGACATGCCCGAGAACAAACCCACGCTGGAGATCAACCCGCAGCACGCGCTGCTGAAGCGCGTCGAGGCCGAAACCGACGAGGCGAAGGCGAAGGACCTGGCCACCCTGCTGCTGGAGCAGGCGGAGATTGCGGCCGGTGCGCAGCTGCCGGACCCGTCGGCGTTCGTGCAGCGGATGAATCGGGTGTTGCTGGGATAAGCCGCATCACGCCTTTCGCGACGGCGATCCCGGAAAGAAGAAAAGGCCCGTCGGATCCGACGGGCCTTTTCCTTGCGGGACATCCTGGCGGCGTGACGCGTTCCTCGCCCGCCGGCGACCGCCGGTTCAGGTCACCGGCCATGCCCCGGGTCGCGCGGTGCCGGAGGGCTGGTCACGTTGCTGGTGGCGCTACGAATGGCCGGACCCGGTGCGGACTGGATGTCCCAGGCACGCTGCGGCAGGTACTCCGGCCGATGCCTGTTGAAGCGAAGGTTTTCGATGCGGCGGATGTCGTTCCTGTTCGCGAGCGCCAGCCGGTGGCCGTCCTCATGGACCCAGTACCACGACCCGATGGGCACGGGCTGGCTCGAGACATAGGCGAAGTGGGCGTCGTAGTCGCCCTCCTTGCGCGGGGTGGTCTGCAAAGCGAGGTTGATCACGAGTTGGCTGGCCACGGGGCGATCGTGGTCGAACGCCGGCTTGGCGATCATTTCGCCCAGGTTCCTGGCGAGCAAGCGGCTGAATCGCGGGGGGAGTTCGTAGGCCGGCGAGACGTCGGTGACCTTGCCCCGGGAATCCACCCGCACCAGGACCGGCAGGACCTTGGGCGTGAACGCGTTGAGCGAGCCCGAATCGGCCATGGCGCCGCCGGTGGCGGCCGACAGCATTCCGGAAAGCATCAGTACGTGGAACCGTTTCATAAGGCCTCCTTGGCATGGCCAGGTACCCGTCGCGGGCATCCTGCACGGCGCCCGTTTCTTCGGCACTCCCGACTTTCCTCCCGCCCCACTGCGCAGTCAACGGGAAGCAGGGACGGCCCGCAACGCGCTGCCGCGCGGTCATGGAGGATTTCGGTGCGCGTAATGGATGGCTGCCGCCGGGGTGACGCTGCCGGTTCAACGGCTCGGCCGGGTGCGCCGCAGACAGCACTTCAGCACTGCGTGCGACCACCGGCCAACTGCTTGCACGGGTGGAAGATCGGTTTGTCCGATACCGGTGGCGGGTGGTCGCCGTCGTAATCATGGTCGCGATGGCGGCGTGGGTACGGCGGGGGGCCCCAGTAGACCGGCGGGGCGTTGTAGACCGGCTGGTTCAGCTGGTTCTGGTAATCCGCGTTCTGCTGGCGCAAAGCCGCATTCTCGGCATGCAGCCGGTCGCGCTCGGCTGCCTGGTCGGCCAGCGCCTGTTGCCGGGCTTCTTCGTCACGCTGCTGCGCTGCGTAGGCCGCGTCGGCTTCGCGCTGGGCCTTTTCGTCCATCGCCTGCTGGCGCGCGTCGAGGCGCTGTTGGTAGAGCGCTTCGAGGTGGCGTGAATCCGCATAGCGCTTCGCCAGCTCGTCCTGGCCCAGGCGCAGGTAGCGGTCGATGACTTCGGTGTCGTCGGCCTGGTGCAGCAGCTCGCCGCTGCCGTTCGGGCACGGGTGGTCGGTATAGGCGACCTGGCCGCCCTGGGTGCACTTGTAGATGTTCTGCGCGCCGGCCGGCCCCGCCGCGGCCAGCAGCAGGACGGCGACGTACAGCAGCTGCATTCCACCCGGCGGGATATTCATCCTGGCGTCCATCCGGCATTGACGTTGCGTGCAGCCGTAGTGTCGTCGCAGCGGCGTTACGATTCGCTGAACATGCCGGAGCCGGGCTTCCGCGCCGGCGTCAGGCGGAGGCAGGTGCCTTGCCGGCGCGCTGCCACGCGCGCAGTCCGATCGCCGCCAGCACGATGAAGCCGGCGTACAGCGCCGCGGTGATCAGCAGCGACTTGTAGGCGTACTCGCCGATGTAGATCGCATCCACCACGATCCACAGCCACCACGCGGCGATGTGCCGGCGCGCCTGCCACCACTGCGCGACCAGGCTGAAGGCGGTGAGCGCGGCGTCCAGCCAGGGCAGGGCGGCGTTGGTGCGGTAGTGCATGAATGCGCCCAGCGCCAGCGCGCCGAGCACGCCCAGCGCGATGTGCGCCATGGCCTGCCGGCGCGGCAGCGCGGCCACCTGCACGCGGCCGTCGCCGTCCAGGTGCTGCAGCCAGCGTGCCCAGCCGTAGCCGATCAGCACCGCGAACGCCAGTTGCAGCAGCGCGTCGGAATACAGCTTCGCCCCGACGAACACCCACGCGTAAACCAGCACTGACACCAGGCCCACCGGCCAGCACCACGGCCGCCGGCGTGCGGTGAGCCATACGCCCCAGGCGCTAAGCAGCGCGGCGACGAGTTCGATCCAGCCCATGTCAGAACGCGAAGGTCGCGGAAAGCCGCGCCAGCCGCGGCGTGCCCGGGAACAGGTAGCTGTCGCCGCCGGAGTTGCCGGTGTCGCGCCAGTAGAAGTGGTTGAACACGTTGTCGACGTTGAGCCGCACGGTCAGCGCATGGTCGTTCCACCGGGTGGTGTAGCGCAGGCCGGCATCGAACACGTGGTACGCCGGCACGCGCGTCATGCCGTCCGGCGTAGCGACGTTCGGGCTGGCGTAGCGCCAGCCGCCGAGCAGGCCGATGTCGGCCGCGAACGGCAGGCGGTAATCCACGTACAGGGCCGTGCGCAGGCGCGGTACGTTGACCACCTGGTGGCCCTCGTAGGCGGCCGCGCCGGTACCCTGCGCGCGGGCCCGGATCAGGTTGACGCTGGCGGTGAGGCGCAGCGCGTCGCTCACCTGGCCGGCGGCGTTGAGTTCCAGCCCGGCATGCGCCTCGTTGCCCTGCTGGACGAAGGTGAAGCCCGCGGCGCTGCCGTCCGGCCGCGCGAACTGGTATGGCTGGCGGATGCGGTACAGCGCGGCCGAAAGGCCGAGTGCGTCGCTCCAGGCGTACTTCACGCCGGCCTCGGTCTGGCGTGCCAGCAGCGGGGCCAGCGTGGTGCCGCCGTTGGAGGTCCAGTACGGCGCCTGGTTGCCCAGCGACAGGCTCTCGCTGTAGCTGGCGTAGGCAGTCAGCCGGCTGCTCGGCTGCCACAGCACGGCGGCTTGCGGCAGTGCCTTGCCGAGGCGGGTGTCGCGCTGCGGCGCGCCGGCGTCGTCGTAGGCGCGCTCGTGCAGGCGCACGTAGCGGCCGCCGGCCAGCAGCTGCCAGTGTGCGCCGAGGTGGATGCGGTCGAGCGCGAAGATCGAGTGCTGCCAGCTGGTGAGGCGTCGTGCCGAGGCACCCGGCTGGTTCGGCGACGGCGCGAAGTACGGCGGGTCGACCTGGTCGATGTTGCCGGTGCCCACGTAGTCGTAGACGTAGGGGCGCAGGTCGATGGTACGGCGGAACGCGCTGGCGCCGAGGCTGACTTCGTGGCCGATGGCGCCGGTGTCGAACGAACCCTTCAGCACCGCGCGGGCCTCGTCGTTGCTGCGGACCTCGTCGGGGCTGCGGTAGTCGTAGATGTCGTAGTCGCCGTTCGGCGCGAAGAACCAGCCCGGGGTGGCGCCGCTGGCGCAATCGGGCGAGTAGAAGCAGCCGTAGGCGAACGCCACGTTGTCGTCGATCATGGCGCGGCTGTGGCCGGCCGAGAGCTGTGCGTGCCAGTCGTTGCCGAGGCGGTAGTCGAAGCGCAGCGTGCTGTTGCTGGCGCCGACGCCGACCGGCTGCTGCCACGGCTGGAAGCCGAGCATGCGGGTGCGGCTGGGGCGGGCGGGCAGGGTGCGGCCGCCGAGCAGCTGGTAGCCGGAGACGGAGCGCTGCGAGCTGGCCTGGTAGTCGCTGTCCAGCTGCAGGGTGGCGTCCGCGCTGATCTTCCAGTCGGCGGCCAGCGACAGCAGGTTGCGCCGGCCATCGGCGTGGTCGACCCAGGAGTGGATGCCTTCATGCGCCGCGTTCACCCGCACGCCGAACGTGGGCGAGAGCCAGCCGCCGACGTCCACGGCGAGGTAGCGCGAGCCGTGCGAGTCGGTGCCGACGGTGGCGCTGCGCACCTCGGCCGGGCGCTTGCTGACGTAGTTGACCAGCCCGCCCGGCGCCAGCACGCCCGCTTCGAGGCCGCCGAGGCCCTTGAGGATTTCCACCCGCTGCTTGTCTTCCAGTGCGATCGGCTGCTCGCCGGCCAGGCTCATCTCGTTGAGCCGATAGCCGGTGGCGAGGTCCAGCGCGAAGCCGCGGATGGCGATGTCCTGGTAGTAGCCGACCGGCGCGTAGTTGTCGCCCAGCGCGGCGTCGGCGCGCGCCAGTTCGCTCAGCGTGCGTGGCTGGCGATCGTCGATCTGGTCGCGGGTGATCACGCTGACCGCGGCGGGGGTGTCCTGCAGCGGCGCATTGCCGAAGCTGCCGAAGGTGTCCAGTTGCGAGTTGTCGGCGTGGTAGCCGTGCGCGCTGTCGGCCTCGACGTGGACCGGCGCCAGCGGCGTGGCCTGCGGCCTGGTGGTGTCGTCGGCGGCATGGGCGGAGGCCATGACGGCGAGCAGGGCGAGGATCAGGGGGGAGCGGGCGGGGAAAATGCGGAGTGCGGCCATCGTCGTCTTCAGGTGATGCGGACGAAGCGACGGCGACCCGGCCGTCGCCTGGACGTGCCGGATCTGCAAGCTCCCTACGCCGGTACGGACCGGATCAGGTTCCAAGGGACTCTCTCAGCCCGGCCATGCCGGGCACCCCCGCTTCAAGAACGCCCATTTAACCACGATTGGGCGCGGACCGCCGCGACGCGGGCGCCCTCCCGGCTCAGGCGTGGTCGCGGATCGCCTGCCGCAGGGCCTGCCCCGGCGGCAGGCGGAACCACGCCGGATGGCCGCGCAGGAAGGTGTCGTAGGCGATGTCGGCGTTCGCGGGCGAGCGGGTGACGGCGTGGTAGTACTCGACTTCGGACAGCGCGAAGTCCACGTGCACCAGTGGCAGCAGGTCGGCCAGCAGGTGGAGATCGGCGCTGGAGAGCGGGCGATGCCGGCGGTAGCCGTCGATCAGGGCGCAGGCGATATCGGGGCGGGCGGCGTCGGCGTCGGCGTCGAGCGCCAGCCAGGCGATCGCGTTGCGCTCGATCGCGGTGGCGAGGTCGAACAGCGCGAAGTTGGCGTCGGCGAGGCCGAAGTCGAGCACGGCGCCGATCCGTGCGTCGGCGCCGTCGTCGCTCCAGCACAGGTTGGAGACGTGCCAGTCGCCGTGCGTCCATAGCGAGGGCTGCCGCGCCAGTCGCGGCTGCGCGGCGGCGTGCCAGGGCGCGAGCAGTTCGGCGAGATCCGCCGGCCAGTCGCGGCCGCGCAGGTAGTCGGCCAGGCCGGGGCGTTGCGGCAGTTGCGCACGCAGCGCGGCGACCGGATCGGCGGCGCGGATCAGCTCGCTGCGCGCGACCAGCAGGTGGGTGTCGCGCTGCGGCGCACGGTAGCCCGTGGCCGCATCGTGCAGGGCGGCCAGCATGCGGCCGGCGGTGAGCGCATGCGTACGGCTCGGCAACGGCTCCCACGAGATCGCCTCGCGGTACAGGTCGATGCCGCCGGCGCGCCCGTGCACCTCGTAGGTCCAGTCGCCGATCGCCACCGCGGTGCGCCCGCGCGCATCTGGCAGCACGGCGGGGATCGGCATGCCGTGCGCGCGCAGGTGCGCGATGAAGCGGTGCTCCTCCTCCAGCGTGGCCACCGATCGCACGTCGCGATGGTGGCGCTTGACGAACAACGTGCCGCGGTCGGTGGCGACCAGGCAGGCGGCCGACAGCGGCCGCGGGCTGTGCCAGTCGATGCGGAGCGGCGTGCCCGGCGCCGGATAGCCGCGCAGGAGCGCCGCGACCTCGTCCAGGGCCAGCGGCGGCCAGTCCGGCGGCGTGCTGTCGCCGGCCAGTCCGTGCGCGAGATGGGGAGGGTCGTTCATGGCGGCGGGCTTGCGCGGACGATGGACGAAGGATTATCGCCGATAAGCCCGCGGCGCCGGCTTCCGCGCAGGTGCGGCATCGCGTTTAATGGGCGACTTCCCTGCGATGGCCGCCCATGAGCGCGATGCTGCTGCTGTTCGTCTGCCTGATCCTCGGCACCCTGGTGGCGCGCTTCGCGAAGCCGCCGGCCGGGATCGTGCCGGGCATCAACTGGTGGGTGTTGAACGTGGCGCTACCGGCGCTAGTGCTGGAACTGATCCCGAAGGTGAAGTTCGACCCGCAGCTGTGGTTTCCGGTGGCGGCGATGTGGCTCACCTTCGGCGGCGCCTGGCTGCTGTTCGGCCTGCTCGGGCCGCGGCTGGGCTGGTCGCGGCAGCGCACCGGCGCGCTGATTCTGGTCTGCGGCCTGGGCAATACGGCGTACATGGGCTATCCGATGGTGCAGGCGCTGCATGGCAAGGCGGGCCTGGCGCTGGCGGTGGTGGCCGACCAGATCGGCGCGTTCCCGGTGCTGGCCTCGGCCGGCATCGTGGTGGCCTCGCTCTATTCCGGGCGCACGCCCCGGCTTGGCCCGATCGTGCGCCGCATCCTCACGTTTCCCGCCTTCGTCGCACTGCTCGCAGGCATCGTGGCAGGCTTGTGCGGCGGCTGGCCGGTCGTGCTGGAAGGCGTGTTCGCGCCGGTCGGCGCCACGCTGACGCCGCTGGCGTTGTTCTCGGTGGGCCTGCAGTTCAAGTTCCATCCGGGCCAGCGCCAGCTCGGCGCGGCGGGCTGGGGCCTGGGCTGGAAGCTGCTGCTGGCGCCGCTGGCGTGCTGGGCGATGGGCAAGGCGGCCGGCGTGGGCGGACTGGTACTCACCGTCGGCGTGCTGCAGGCGGCAATGGCGCCGATGGTGTCGGCGGCGATCCTGGCCGACGAGTACGAGCTGGAACCGACCCTGGCGAACACCGTGCTGGGCGCCGGCATCGTGCTGTCGCTGCTCACCGTGCCGCTGGGCAACCTGCTGCTCGGGGCGTAGCGCGCGGCTTGCGCCCGACCTGTGCTGCGCCGAGACTAGCGGCCGGAATCCATGGGCTGGGGGAGGCTCATGTCATGGCAGGTTTCGATCTGATCAAGCGCATGTTCGGCGATCATGGCGAGCGCCGCACGGCGCCACGCAGCGGCGGGCCGAAGGAAGCCTGCGTGCTGGTGGTGGACGACTCGCCCACCATCCGCGCCGTGCTCGGCAAGATGCTGGCGCAGAACGGCCACGTGGTGCTGAAGGCCGCCGATGGCGAGAGCGCGCTGGAGATCGCACGCAGGGATCGCCCCGACCTGATCTTCCTCGACATCGTGATGCCTGGCATGAGCGGCTTCGCCGTGTTGCGCGCGCTGCGCCACGATCCGCTGACCTGCGGCATCCCGATCGTGATGATCAGCGGCAACCTGCAGGCGACCGAGCAGTTCTACGTGCAGCGCTTCGGCGCCGACGATTTCATGAAGAAGCCGTTCGGCCGCAGCGAGGTGTTTGCCCGCATCGAACACCTCACCCGCAGCGGCCGCCTGGTGGTGTGCCAGCGCGCGCCGGAGGAGACGGTTCCGGCGGAACCGGAGCCCAGCGAGGCCGAGCATGCCGCGATCCCGGACATCGCGATGCCGGATCCGCACGACATGGCCGTGCCGCCGGCCGGACAGGACTGAGCCACGCGCAGCCGCGATGGCGCGATAATCCGCGCCATGAGCAAACCGCCAGCGCCGGCAACGACCGACACGCGCGCCGACGTGTGGCTGTGGGCCGCACGCTTCTTCAGGACGCGCAGCCTCGCCAAGCAGGCGATCGACGGCGGCCGCATCGACGTCAACGATGCCGGCTGCAAGCCGGCGAAGACGTTGCGCGTGGGCGACAGGCTGAAGATCGGCTGCGGCGAGGAGCGGCTGGAGGTCGAAGTGCTGGCGCTGTCCGACCGGCGTGGCCCGGCCGGCGCGGCGCAGGCGCTGTACCGCGAGACCGCGGCCAGCCGCTTGGCGCGCGAGGTGGCCCGCGAGCAGCATCGCCTGGTCGGTGCGAGCGGCCCGGTGAAGCGCCCGGACAAGCAGGCGCGGCGCGAATTGCGACGGCTGAAGGACACGCGCTGAGCAGTGCATCGCAGAACGCGGGCCGGATCTGCGGGAATATCCTCGCAAATCCACGGGGTTGGCGCCGCCGCGCCATCCCACCGGCCCGGGAGGCTTGCTTGGACGGACACGCACTGATCAATGGCATCGGCTTCTTCAAGCGCCTGCTCGGCAACCACACGGCCGCCGAGGAGAGTGAGGCGCCGCGGGCCGCGCTGGGTGCGCGCATGCTGGTGGTCGACGATTCGCCCACGATCTGCGCCGTGCTCGGCAAGATGCTGCGCCAGGACGGTTACGCCGTACTCAACGCCACCAGCGGCCTGGACGCGATCGGGCTGGCCTGCAGCGAGCAGCCGGCGCTGATCTTCCTCGACATCGTGATGCCGGGCATGAACGGCTTCGCCGTGCTGCGCGCGCTGCGCCACGATCCGCGGACCCGGCACATCCCCATCGTGATGATCAGCGGCAACCCGCAGGCGACCGAGCAGTTCTACGTGCAGCGCTTCGGCGCCGACGATTTCATGCGCAAGCCGTTCGACCGCAACGAGGTGTACCTGCGCATCGGCCAGCTGGTGCAGTCGGGGCGGCTGGCCGCGCGGCTGCCGCTGGCGCCGGTGCCGAGCGAGACGCCGCTCGCGATGCTGGCGGCGGAGGCGCTGTCGCCCGAGGAGCTGGCCGACATTCCCGATATCGCGATGCCCGACGCGGAGGCCACGCCGCGCTTGGCCGCCACGGCCGCGATGCCGCAAGCCACCTTGCAGGTGGTTCACGGCATCGGCTGACACATCGCGTCAGATCGCCAGCCCCAGCGCCCTGGCCACGCCCGCCGCGTAGGCCGGATCGGCCTTGGCGAAGTGGCCGAGCTGGCGGCGCACGATGTCTTCCGGTACGCCCTGCATCGACGCCGCGATATTGTCGAACAGCTGCCGTTGCTGGTGCTCGCTCATCAGCCGGAACAGGTCGCCGGGTTGCCGGTAGTCGTCGTTGCCGGCGCGGTGATCGTAGCGGTCGGCATCGCCGGAGATCTTCAGCGGCGGCTCCTTCACTGATGGATCCTCGACCGGGCCGCCGAACGAGTTCGGCTCGTAGTTCACGCTGCCGCCGCCGTTGTCGCCGTGGCGCATCGACCCGTCGCGGGCGTAGTTGTGCACCGGGCAGCGCGGCTGGTTCACCGGCAGCTGGTCGTGGTTGGCGCCGAGCCGGTAGCGCGCCGCGTCGGCGTAGGAAAACAGGCGGAACTGCAGCACCTTGTCCGGCGAGAAGCCGATGCCGGGCACCACGTTCGCGGGCGAGAAGCTGGATTGCTCGACCTGGGCGAAGTAGTTGTCGGGGTTGCGGTTGAGTTCCATCACGCCGACCTCGACCAGCGGGTAGTCACGGTGCGGCCACACCTTGGTCAGGTCGAACGGGTTGTACCAGGTCTTCCCGGCATCGGCCTCCGGCATGATCTGCACATACAGCGTCCACTTCGGGAAATCCTTGCGCTCGATCGACTCGTACAGGTCGCGCTGGTGCGATTCGCGATCCTCGCCGATGAGTCCGGCAGCCTCGGTGTTGGTGAGGTTCCTGATGCCCTGCTGCGTCTTGAAGTGGAACTTCACCCAGTAACGCTCGCCGGCCTCGTTCCAGAAACTGTAGGTGTGGCTGCCGAAGCCGTGCATGTGGCGCAGCGTGGCCGGGATGCCGCGGTCGCTCATCAGGGTGGTGACCTGGTGCAGCGACTCCGGCGACAGCGACCAGTAATCCCACATGGCGGTCGGGTTGCGCATGTTGCTGCGCGGATCGCGCTTCTGGGTGTGGATGAAGTCGGGAAACTTGTACGGATCGCGGATGAAGAACACTGGCGTGTTGTTGCCGACCAGGTCCCAGTTGCCTTCCTCGGTATAGAACTTCAGCGCGAAGCCGCGCACGTCGCGCTCGGCATCCGCCGCGCCGCGCTCGCCGGCGACGGTGGAGAAGCGTGCCAGCATCGGCGTCTGCGTGCCCGGCTTGAACACCTTGGCGCGGGTGTACTTCGTGATGTCGTGGGTGATGGTGAGCGTGCCGAACGCGGCGGAGGCCTTGGCATGCACCACGCGCTCGGGGATGCGCTCGCGGTTGAAGTGCGCGTGTTTTTCGAACAGCGCCACGTCCTGCACCAGCAGCGGGCCGCGCGGGCCGGCGGTGAGGCTGTTCTGGTTGTCGGCCAAGGGGGCACCGGCGTCGGTGGTCAGCGTCTTGCGGTTCTGGCTCATGTCGGGCTCCTGTGGAGGTGACTCGGGTGTCCGGTCAATCTACGCAGACATGGCGATCAACGGAATTCGAATGTTCCGATGCCGGCAATAGCCTATGGCTATGGCCGGGGCACCCACGGCAGGCCAATATCGCCAACGAGGCGTGAGCGCAGGGTGGTGGCGGGCGACATAGCCCGCCGGGGCGCGATCAGTCCAGCCGTTTCAGGCGGTACAGCACTTCCAGTGCTTCGCGCGGGGTCAGCGCATCCGGGTCGATCTCTTCCAGCGCCCGCTCGGCGGCGGAAGGCTGCGCCGGGGTGAACAGCCCCAGTTGCGGCGAGGTGTCGGCGGCCGGCGCGTACGCGCCGGCGTGCTGGTGCATGCCGCGCTCGAGTTCGGCCAGGGTGCGTTTCGCGTCGGCGATCACCGATTTCGGCAGGCCGGCCAGCGCGGCCACCTGCAGGCCGAAGCTGCGGTTGGCGGGGCCTTCCTTCACCGCGTGCATGAACACCAGTTGCTCGCCCCGCTTCTGGTCGTGGAACTCCACGGCGTCCAGGTGCACGTTGGCGATCGCCGGGAATTCGCTGGCCAGTTCGGTCAGCTCGAAATAGTGGGTGGCGAACAGGGTGTAGGCACGGCTGTGGCGCGCCAGGTGCACGGCGGCGGCGCGGGCCAGCGCGAGGCCGTCGTAGGTGCTGGTGCCGCGGCCGACCTCGTCCATCAACACCAGGCTGTCCGCGCTGGCGTTGTGCAGGATGTTCGCCGTCTCGCTCATCTCCACCATGAAGGTGGACTGGCCACGCGAGAGGTCGTCGCCGGCGCCGATACGAGTGAAGATGCGGTCGATCGGGCCGATCACCGCGCTCGCCGCCGGCACGTAGCTGCCGATATGCGCCAGCAGCACGATCAGTGCGTTCTGGCGCATGTAGGTGGACTTGCCGCCCATGTTCGGGCCGGTGATCACCAGCATGCGGCGGGTGTCGTCGAGCTTCAGGTCGTTCGGCTCGAACGGCTCGTCGCGAACCTTCTCGACCACCGGATGGCGGCCGCGCTCGATTGCGATGCCGGGCTCGTCGGTGAGCTGCGGCGCGCTCCAGTCCAGCGCCTCGGCGCGCTCGGCCAGGGTGGACAGCACGTCCAGCTCGGCCATCGCGGCAGCGGCGGTTTTCAGCGGTTCGAGTTTCTCGGTCAGCGTGTCGAGCAGCGCCTCGTACAGCGCGCGCTCGCGCATCAGCGAGCGCTCCTTCGCCGACAGCACCTTGTCCTCGAACGCCTTCAGTTCCTCGGTGATGTAGCGCTCGGCGTTCTTCGTGGTCTGCCGGCGCGTGTAGTGCGCGGGTGCCTTGTCCGACTGTGCGCGGGTGATCTCGATGTAGTAGCCGTGCACGCGGTTGTAGCCGATCTTCAGCGTCGTGATGCCGGAGGCGGCCTTCTCGCGCTCTTCCAGTTCGACCAGGTACTGGTCGGCGTGGGTGGACAGCCGGCGCAGTTCGTCGAGTTCCGCGTCGTAGCCGTCGGCGATCACGCCGCCGTCGCGCTGCAGCACCGGCGGCTGTTCCACGATAGCGCGGGCGAGCAGGTCGGCGCTGTCGACGTGATCGCCGATGCGTTCGACCAAAGAGCCGAGCAGAGGGGAAAGCTCTTGTTGAAGAGTGCGGCCATGGATGGCCGCTTCTTGATTTTCGCGATCGGGGACGAGCGCACGAGTGAGCTCAGGGGCGGCCAGCAGGCCGTCCCTGAGCGTAGACAGGTCGCGCGGGCGCGCCGAGCGCAGCGCCACGCGGGCGAGGATGCGTTCGAGGTCGCCGATGCCGCGCAGCTGTTCGCGCAGACTGTCGTAACGGCGGCTGTCGATCAGCGTGCCGATCGCCTGATGGCGCTGGCGCAGCAGTTCGCGCGAGCGCAGCGGCCGGGTCAGCCAGCGGCGCAACAGGCGTGCGCCCATCGGTGTCACGGTCTCGTCGAGCACGCCGAGCAGGGTGTGTTCGGTGCGGCCGCTGGGGTGGATGTCCAGCTCCAGGTTGCGGCGGGTGGCAGCGTCCAGCGCGATCGTCTCGCTGGCGCTTTCCACCGCCATGCCGGTGAGGTGGGGCAGCGCGCTTTTCTGGGTTTCCTCGACATAGCCGAGCAGGCAGCCGGCGGCGGCGACTGCCAGTGGCAGCTTGTCCACGCCGAAGCCGCCCAGGTCGCGGGTGCCGAAGAAGCGGTTCAGCTCGCGCGTGGCGGCGTCGCCGTCGAAATGCCACGGCGGGCGCTTGCGCAGGCCGGGCAGGGCGCTGACCAGCTTCGGCCAGGCCACGTCCTCCGGGATGAGGGTCTCGGCCGGCTGCAGCCGCGCCAGCTCGGCGGCCAGCGCCTCGGCGTTTGGTACCTCGCTGAGCAGGAAGCGGCCGCTGGACAGGTCGACCCAGGCCAGGCCGTAGCTGCCGTGCGCACCGGCGGCGATCGCCAGCAGCAGGTTGTCGCGGCGTTCCTCCAGCAGCGCCGCGTCGGTCACCGTGCCCGGCGTGACGACGCGTACCACCTTGCGCTCGACGATCCCCTTGGCCAGCGCCGGGTCGCCCATCTGCTCGCAGATCGCCACCGATTCGCCGAGGCGCACCAGCCGCGCCAGATAGTTTTCCGCCGCGTGGTACGGCACGCCGGCCATCGGGATCGGCACGCCGCCGGACTGCCCGCGCTGGGTCAGGGTGATGTCGAGCAGCCGCGCCGCCTTGCGCGCGTCGTCGTAGAACAGCTCGTAGAAATCGCCCATGCGGAAGAACAGCAGCACGTCCGGGTGCGCGGCCTTGGCCGACAGGTACTGCCGCATGAATGGAGAATGAGCAGCCAACCAAGTAGCATGCGCCTCTTTATCGTCTTTGTCAATCATTTCAATATCTTGACTCTTGGTATTTTTGTACTGTTTGGGCAAATTTATATGCTAATGGCGTGCCAAGGGCCTGAAGGGGTCCGAAATGACGTCCAAATACCGACCAAGTCCTCGATTCAAAACCTACTAGACGTCCAAGTTCTTTTTCATGAAAAATCAATGAGATACCTTAAATCGGCCGAGTTTTCGAGTTTGGCACCCAAGCTTGAGTCATTGAACCATGGAAAAGTTGGGCAACAAGGGATGATTCGGATGATTGGCCCGTGCGCGGGGGATTTCGATCGACCTGGTGGCCTCGGGGTGATCGTGGGCGAGCGCTCGGCCAAACGACCCGGAGAGGCATGATGGTAAGAGACAGGTGGGAGAAGCCCATGGCCTACCTGCCCTGGTCAATTTTCAACGAGCGCCAACACGGCAGTCGCCGAAGCGAGAGAAGTTAAGGCGCTTGGCGCCGATGCGCGGGTGCCAAGCTGCTTTCAAGCCCTCGCGCTGCTCGCCCGGCCGCGCATACATCACTTTCACCGCTAAATCGCCCACGTGGTACAGCCACGAGGCGAAAGCCACCTGACCGTTGAGCTGGAGCTGGTCGGTGTTCACGTCTGAACCGCCGGCGGCCACAACCGGCAAAGGGAAATAGCCGAAAGCCAAGTAGATGTGCGGGTGCGGCTGCCCCTCAGACAACGCCTTGGCAAACGGTGCAACATCGATCGGGATGTCGCCCTCGACTAGGAGGCAGCCGAATAGCTTGGTGAAGTACAGGTGCATGTGAACCATGCGGCGCTGCGTGTCGTAGGGAAAGAGCCAGTTGGCGCGGAACGATCCTTCTTCTAGCAGCCGCGACACAGCGCTGCGCAATTCCCGCGAGCCGTGCTCCCAGGCATAGTCATATGGTTGGGTTCGCTTGCTGTTGCAGGTCAGGCAGATGCGGTGCGCGAACTTCAGCGTGTCCGACTTCAGGCTGCCGACCTTCACGTTGCGGCAACGAGACGGACTTCGCTGGTTGCTCGCGTTGAAGAAAAGGGGTTTAGCTTGCGAGGGCTTGCCGAAGAGTGCCTTGAGATCCGAGGCTTTGACCAGGTGCTCGCGCGTGGCAGCGTCCTCAGTTCTGCAGATCCAACATTTCATGGATAGAAACTCCCACGTGCGGATTCCGGTGACGCCTGAAAGTGCCCCAGGGCATTGCCGGTGGTTCACGACCCACTTCGCGTGCCCAGAAGACCCCGATCCCCATGTTGACCACGCCACCATGTAATGAATGAAAAATCAAGTAATGCAATATAATAAAATAGCGATTAGAAAGTTAATTACAATTGCTTTTCTAAGAACGTGAAGGAATTCGCTTTTTGCAAAGAATTTCCTGTCGCACGCATAAAACAAACAGCCAATAATTCCATAATTGAAGGCATTTTGCGCAATACGTTTTTTTTCTATTTTCTGATGATTCCTAAAGTCTGCAGCCGTGTAGATAATCCCGGAATGTGTATCTTGCCATTGATCCGGAACTTCTACCCACCCACCGTAATCGTTCGTCTCTTCAGTATGGGATTTTAAAAGTACATCCTTGCCTTCATCGTATGACTCATTCGGCAAATAACGGTAATTGAAAATTCCCGTTGATATAGGGACTACTAGAATATAAACCACCCAAAAAACTGGCACGAGCTTCCGATAGATAGAATCAGACATGGTGCCAGACGCCGAGGTTATTGGCCGCCATCAATAACCGCCGAAAGCAGGAATATCTGCTCACGATAGTCAAGCTTTGCGGAGTTCGCCAGTAACCGTGCATACGCAATCTCCTCCCGCTCATCTAGATCAAGCTTAAAGACTTCGACCAGAACCACGTAAAGCTGCTCGCTGGATGCCACCGATGTCAATTCAATGTCGGGAAGGTCGCGTAGTACCTCCGCGGCGATGGACCTTAGGCTTTCATCCAGTGCAGCGATGGCATCACATAGTGGGAGAATGTGATGAGGTGCTGCCGCTAAGCTCTGGCGTAACAGCATCGCTATTGCCAGAAGTGCCTCACGCGCCTTCACAGGATCTGGTGCGGTAAGCCCCCGCCCACGTTTGCTCGCGCTGCAAACCGCACCATCATCGTCGTCGTTCTGGCGTCGTGCGGAAGCCTGTATGTCGAAGTAGTCAAAGCTGCAACTGTCAACGGACGCGCTATGGTTCGCCGAACTCATGCGACTCCCCAACATATCCGCCGACGCCATTGACACGACCCGTCGAATCTGTGGCAGTTCTTCTGACTTCTCGCCGTCTTTGCGCAACTTCACCAGAATCGCGGATGTGCTACGGCTGAGCAGACCGTAGCGCAGGGCGATCGGCGCGATGTCCTCGCCGGCAGATTCGGCTAGGCGAAGCCGGTGCTGGCCGATGATGGCGCGCAGGGAGTCCCGCTCGGTACCGGCGGCATGGATGATGGGGATGTTCGTTAAAAGTGGAGTGCCGTACAGGCTGACTTGAATCGTTCCGGCGTCGCCACCGTTCGGCAGCCGTGCGATCCAGCGGGCGACATCGCCCGGCCATGCAGGGGCGAGTGGGGTTATCTCCTGTGCTCTTGGCGGCCATGCCAGTTTGACGATTTCCGGCTGGCCACAACGGGCACGCGCCAAATGCCGAACGACGCAGGTATCCACCGATTCACCGGGAACTGCCCGTTCCATACATCCGGCACAGGCCTCGACCATAGGCTCAAGCACTTCGACGCTGGCGCTGGCGCCAACTGCCACCGCGAAGATCCGCACGCCCTCTCTGAATGCGCGTTGACGTGCCGCGACGAGCTCGTGAGCCTGCACGGCACCATCGGTGACCAAGATGACCACAGGCTCCACATCATCCCGCCTGGCGGCGTACAGACCATCAATCGCGTCGATCAAAGCCTCGCCCATCTCGGTACCGCCGAGGTTGGCATCCACGCTTTCTGCGAGTTCCATCAAGGCCGACCGCACCGCCGCCGTGGCCTTCATGGGGCGGCGAAACAATGGCACCAGTTGAGAGCCAAAGCGCAGCACCTGGATGCGGTCGTCTTCGCCAAGTCGTGATGCCACGGCGCGTACGGCCTCACGTGACTGCTCGATGGCTGCGCCTGCCATGGAGCCGGAGCCATCCAGCAGCAACCACAAATCAAGCGGCCGGCTCGATGTTTTTGCGGGCAACGGCAGGCTGAGCAGGATGCGGCTGTCGTCGCCATCGGTAACTTGCTGTGCAACGGGTGACAAATCCGCCGGCAGGTCAAACAACACGACCAGGTCGCGGTCGAGCATCTGCCTTTCCAACGTGAGGTGGAGCACGCCGTCACCGTGATCGAAGCGAGCCGCGTGTGTGACGCAGTGCACTGGTACATCGACCAGCATGCCGCTGACTTCGACCCAGGCGGACATCGGATGCTCGATGGCAACGTCGTACTCGGGCGCCTCGATCGCCTCCATGTCCCATTCGCCATAGCGAGGTCGCAGCATGGTTGGCAGGCTAAAACGCGCCTGGCCTCCCGCCGCGCGCAACTCGTTGGTGAAACGCAGTTCGACCTCGGCTTTTTTGCCCGGCAACAGTTGGCCCAGATAGGCCGTGAGTACGCCGGGCTCCGGCTGGCGCAGCAGCACGGCACTATCACCATCGGCGATGGCGTCGTCGTAACGACGTACCGCCTGCGTATCAGCGACGACCTTTGCCTGCAACCGTTCGCCAGCGATTTCAGCCTGCAACCCGAGGAACGCTGCATCCAGTGGGATCGGAAAGGTGAACACGGCTTCGATCGGCTGGTCTTCACTATTTTCGAAGTGGTGCGTGAGCGTGTACTCGGCGATCAGGTCGTGGATGTGCACCTTGATCTGCGTATCGGTGAGAACCTGCGGCGCGCTGGATGGCGCGGCGCGTGAGCTTGGCAGAAACGACGTCATGGGCGAACTCCTTCAGGTTTCTGCGTCGGCATCGGAGGCGGTGGCCACGAGGTCAGCGTAGGCGGCTTGGACGGATTGGAAGAGTAGACGCAGCTGGCTGGGGCTCAACCGGGCGCGCTCGGGGGCGACCACCAGTTCTAGGCCATCGGCGACGATCAAGTGCGAGCGCACTTCGATCGAGCCAACCCGCGCTGTGCTCAGCGGGGCCTCATTGCGGGCACTGAGCAGCTCGGCAATGGCGTCGAGCGACAACCCGGCTTGCTGCCAACCACGAATGCGCAGCAACGGCGCAAGATGCTCGGTGGTGTAGAACGCGCCACGCTTCTCACCTTCGGGGCGCGGCAACAGGCCTTTCTGGATATAAAAGCGGATCGTCCGTTCCGGGACGTCTGCCTGCTCGCTGAGTTGAGAGAGGGTCAATCTCATATAGACACCTTAAGTGTCGTATATACTGTTTATTAATTCGAGGCTTGTCAAGCGGTCGCTGTGCAGCCGCCATGGCAGCCGATTCCCCGCAGCAATCAAAGCGAGTCCACACCATGAGCTTCAGTCCATCTTTCCTGGCCCCCGCACTGTCAGCGGCTGGAGTCATCTGCCTGGTCGCGGTGCTGCCGATGCCATACGGTTGGTACATGCTGACGCGCTGGGTGGTTTGCGCCGCGAGCATTGCCGCAGCGCTGCATTGGTATGGGCGCAGCGATAAGATTGCGGTGGTCGCCATGGTGATCGCACTGCTGTTCAATCCGATCCAGCCAATCGCCTTGGGACGGCCGTTGTGGATGTTGGTGGACGTACTCGTGGGGGCGGTGGCGTTGTGGTTAGGCTGGAGATTGCGCAATGGCACCTCCCGCTGAATGCTCGCAGCCGAAACGCTGCTACTCGCATCGAATCGGATCGCCTGATCAACGTGGAACAGTCGTTTCGCAGGGCGTACTGACGACATCGCTGTCCGTTGTTATTCCCAATTACACCGGGGCCCTGCATGGCCGATCTTCTCTTTCTCGACACCGAGTGGAACAACGATGCCGTGCGCGAGCTGGTCAGCTTGGCCTTGGTCAACGCGGATGCCACCCAATGCTTCTATGCCGAGCGGGCCCCACGACCAGGAGCGCCGTCATCCTTCGTCAGCAAGGTGGTCTACCCACTCCTGGACGGTGGCGATGCAGCGCTCTCGGATGAGAACTTCGGTGAACAATTACGGGTGTTCGTGGCGTCCTTCGACCATCCACGTATCCACTTCGACGGGGCGATCGATAAGAGACAGTTGGCGAGGGCGCTGACGGGGTTTGGAACGTGGAGCGGTGAGGTGCCGGCGTGGGAGCCGGTGCTCGTCACACGCCAAGACGTCCTGGGTGAACTGGAGATCTATTTCGGCTGCAGGCCTGAGAGGGCGGCGCGCCGACATCACGCAGCAGTAGATGCCGAGGCATTGCGCGCCGCTTACATCACGATATTGGGTTTGGAAGGTCTCTCCTCTCACGACCAGCGTGAAACCCGGGCCTGGACGACGTCCAGGTCCTGATTAGCCCGAGCTGGGCTGTTTTGGATTGCTATCGCTGGCAAGCGATCCACCGGCCGGCCAACCTTTTCTAGTCAATTCGTACCGCACCGTGGGCCTAGTTCCCGGTGTGGTGGTGCGCTATCAGCGCCCCAGGCTGTCCTGGATTGGGTTACCCGTTCACTCCGTTGTCGTCGCGACCAGCGCTGGTCGTCATCTCGGCCGACTTGTCCGGGAAGTCCTTCGGGTTGGGCCAATCCCAAGCACCCGAGGTTCGCTCTAGGAGTCGGCCAAGTGGTGGGCGATATCCACGCTTTGAGATGGCCATGCCGTCGACTTGTGGGTGCGTTCGAGTGCGGGCGTTTGGACGTCCAAACGTCGGCGGGTTAGGGGTGACGTCCAACCCCGTTTCGGGGGTTGTACCCGGGTCAAACACCCCCGCAGGTCCGTCCAAGTTCCGTCCAAGTGGGTCGGTTGGGGGAGCGAGTGGGCTGGGAAGCCTTGCTGGGCCTAGCTCCGTTCACCATACGGACATTCTGGCGCATGAACGGGGTGTGCTTGGTGAGATCGTCTTGGCTCATGCAATGCAAGTCTTGGCGTGGTCGCGCGGAACAGGTAGAACGGTGCCCCTGCGCGTGGCGCAAAGTCTCGTCCAAGTCCGGGAGTCTCGCATGGAGTCGTCGTCCGTTCCTACCGATGCCGAGTTGCTGGCGCTGGCCGGCGCGGTGGCCGACGAGGTGCAACGTTGCCGGCTGATGCTGGTGACGGCCGAGTCGTGCACCGGCGGCTGGATCGCCAAGACCTTGACCGACCTGCCGGGCAGCTCGGCCTGGTTCGATGCCGGCGTGGTGACCTACAGCTACGAGGCGAAGGAAGCGCTGCTCGGGGTCAACCCGCGCACGCTGGAGCACAGCGGGGCCGTCAGCGAGGAAACCGCGCTGGAGATGGTGTCCGGCGCACTGGCACGCTTCGGCGCCGGCGTGGCGGTGGCGGTGACCGGCATCGCCGGGCCGTCCGGCGGTACCCCGGACAAGCCGGTCGGCACCGTGTGGATCGGCTGGAAGCGCCGCGGCGGCTACGGCCATGCGCGGCAGTTCCATTTTCCGGGCGACCGCGAGGCCGTGCGCCGGCAGACCGTGGCGGCGGCGCTCATCGGCCTGCGCAAAACACTGACGGAGTGACGCGCGATCCGCCGCCAGACCCGATTGACCGGTGTGGGATACTGGCCGCCAGCGTCGATTCCCCGTGTCGCACCCGTTGATCGCAGCCGGTGAGATCCGATCCGGGCATCATGTCCCCCAATCACAGCCCAACCGGAACACAAGACGATGGATGACAACAAGCGCAAGGCGCTCACCTCCGCCCTCGGCCAGATCGAAAAGCAGTTCGGCAAGGGCGCGGTCATGCGCATGGGCGATCGGGTCAACGAGGCGATCGAGACGGTCTCCACCGGTTCGCTGGGACTGGACATCGCGCTCGGCGTCGGCGGCCTGCCGCGCGGCCGCGTGGTCGAGATCTACGGGCCGGAATCCTCCGGCAAGACCACCATGACGTTGCAGGCGATCGCCAGTTGCCAGCGCGCCGGCGGCACCGCCGCGTTCATCGACGCCGAGCACGCGCTCGACCCGACCTACGCGGAGAAGCTGGGCGTCAAGGTCGACGACCTGCTGGTGTCGCAGCCGGATACCGGCGAGCAGGCGCTGGAAATCGCCGACATGCTGGTGCGCTCGGGCGCGGTGGACATGGTGGTGGTCGACTCGGTCGCCGCACTGACCCCGAAGGCGGAAATCGAGGGCGAGATGGGCGACTCCCACGTCGGCCTGCACGCGCGCCTGATGAGCCAGGCGCTGCGCAAGCTCACCGCCAACATCAAGAAATCCGGCTGCCTGGTGATCTTCATCAACCAGATCCGCATGAAGATCGGCGTGATGTTCGGCAGCCCCGAGACCACCACCGGCGGCAACGCGCTGAAGTTCTACGCCTCGGTGCGCCTGGATATCCGCCGCATCGGCGCGGTGAAGAAGGGCGAGGAGATCATCGGTTCGGAAACCCGCGTCAAGGTGGTCAAGAACAAGGTGGCGCCGCCGTTCCGCCAGTGCGAGTTCGAGATCCTGTACGGCGAGGGCACCTCGCGCGAGGGCGAGATCATCGAGCTGGGCGTGGCGCAGAACCTGATCGACAAGTCCGGCGCCTGGTACAGCTACAACGGCGACCGCATCGGCCAGGGCAAGGAGAACGTGCGCCAGTTCCTGCGCGACAACCCGGCGATCGCCAACGAGATCGACAAGCAGCTGCGCGAGCGCCTGCTGGTACCGGTCGGCAAGCCGGCTCCCGCCGCGCCGGAAGAGGCGCTCGAGGAAGTCTGAGCGGTGATCGTTGGTGTTCCCCAGCGGAAGACATGGCCCGGCTTGTCCGGGCCATGTCCGTTTGCGTGGCCATGAAGCGCCCGCCCGGCAAGGACGATCCGGCCACGCCGAAGCGCAGCGCGTACGACAAGGCGCTGGGCCTGCTGGCGCGCCGCGAGCACTCGCGCAAGGAGCTGAAGACCAAGCTGCGCCAGGGCGGTTACGAAGGCGACGAAGCCGCCGCCGCGCTGGACCGGCTCGGCGAGCAGCATTACCAGGACGACGACCGCTTCGCCGAGGTGCTGCTGCGCAGCCGGATCGCCCAGGGTTACGGCCCGCTGCGCCTGCGCGTGGAGCTGAAAAGCCATGGCGTGGCCGACGCGCGCATTCGCGAGCTGCTGGATGCGGCCGAGGTTGACTGGGCCGCTTCGGCCGCAGCCCAGCTGCGTCGCCGCTATGGTGGTACGGGCACGGCGGACCCCGCCGAGCGCACCCGGCGGGCGCAATTCCTCTTGCGCCGCGGCTTTGCCGCCGCCACAGTACGAAGTGTTACCCACGCCGATGTGGACGAAGCCGACGATATTTCCTGAAATCCGCCATCCGCAGATGATGGGTTGGCGGGTCGGGCGGCCTGGCCGCGGCGTGGCCTTTATCGCCTGCCACTTTTGATCCGCATGAAAACCTCCGACATCCGTTCCGCCTTCCTCGACTACTTCCGCTCCAAGGGCCACACCATCGTGCCGTCCAGCTCGCTGGTGCCGGCCAGCGACCCGACCCTGCTGTTCACCAACTCGGGCATGGTGCCGTTCAAGAACGTGTTCCTGGGCAGCGAGAAACTGTCCTACGTGCGCGCGGCCGACGTGCAGCGTTGCCTGCGCGCCGGCGGCAAGCACAACGATCTGGACCAGGTGGGCTATACCGCGCGCCACCACACCTTCTTCGAGATGCTGGGCAACTGGTCGTTCGGCGACTATTTCAAGCGCGACGCGATCGCCTACGCGTGGGAGCTGCTCACCGGCGTGCTCAAGCTGCCCGCCGAAAAGCTGTGGGTCACCGTCTACCAGAGCGACGACGAGGCCTACGACATCTGGCACAAGGAGATCGGCGTGCCGGCCGGGCGCATCGTGCGCATCGGCGACAACAAGGGCGCGCCGTACGCCTCCGACAATTTCTGGCAGATGGCCGATACCGGCCCGTGCGGTCCGTGCACCGAGATTTTCTACGACCACGGCCCCGGCGTGGCCGGCGGCCCGCCCGGTTCGCCGGACGAGGACGGTGACCGCTACATCGAGATCTGGAACCTGGTGTTCATGCAGTTCGACCGCGCGCCGGACGGTACGCTCTCGCCGCTGCCCGCACCCTGCGTGGACACGGGCATGGGGCTGGAGCGCCTGGCCGCGGTGCTGCAGCACGTGCATTCCAACTACGAGATCGACCTGTTCCAGCACCTGATCCGCGTCGCCGGCGAGCTCACCGGGACGAAGGATCTTTCCAGCAAATCGCTGCGCGTGATCGCCGACCACATCCGCGCCTGTGCGTTCCTGATCGTCGACGGCGTGCTGCCGTCCAACGAGGGCCGCGGCTACGTGTTGCGCCGGATCATCCGCCGCGCGCTGCGGCACGGCTGGATGCTCGGCGTGCGCGGCGACTTCTTCTGGAGGATGGTGCAGCCGCTGGTCGAGGAAATGGGCCAGGCCTATCCCGAGCTGCCGGCGAAGCGGGCGTTCGTCGAAGACGCGCTGCGCACCGAGGAGCAGCGTTTCGGCGAGACGCTGGAGCACGGCATGCGCCTGTTCGACGAGGTCGCGGTGAAGTCGGGCCGGGTCATCCCGGGCGTGGACGCGTTCCGCCTGTACGACACTTACGGCTTCCCGGTCGACCTTACCGCCGATATTGCGCGCGAGCGCGGGTTGGAAGTGGACATGGCCGGCTTCGAGCAGGCGATGAACGAACAGCGCGAGCGCGCCCGCGCCGCGGGCAAGTTCGAGGCCAAGGGCCAGATGCCGGCCGAGCTGGCAAGCCAGCTGCGACCCACGGTGTTCCTCGGTTACGAGGCATTGCAAGGCGCCGGCAGCAAGGTACTGGGCATCGTGCGCGGCGGCAACCAGGTCGACCAGCTCGCCGATGGCGAGGAAGGCCTGCTGATTCTCGACCGCACGCCGTTCTATGCCGAGTCGGGTGGCCAGGTCGGCGACACCGGCACCCTGGCCAATGCGGCCGGCCGCTTCGAGGTCGGCGACACGCTGAAGATGGGCGGCGTGTTCTTCGGCCATGCCGGCACTTGGCGCGGCGCACGGCCGCTGCATGTCGGCGATGCGCTCGATGCGCAGGTGGATGCCTCCCGGCGCCAGGCCATCGTGCTCAACCATTCCGCCACCCACCTGCTGCACGCCGCGCTGCGCAAGGTGCTGGGCATCCACGTCACGCAGAAGGGCTCGCTGGTGGCGCCTGATCGCCTGCGCTTCGACTTTGCCCACAACAAGCCGATGAGCCGCGACGAGCTGGCCGAGGTCGAGGTGCTGGTCAACGCCGAGGTGCGCCGCAACGCTGTGGCCGAAGTGCGCCACATGGCCTACGACGACGCCATCGCCTTCGGCGCGATGGCGCTGTTCGGCGAGAAGTATGGCGACGAGGTGCGCGTGCTGAAGATGGGCGAGTTCTCCACCGAGCTGTGCGGCGGCACCCATGTCGGCCGTACCGGCGACATCGGCCTGTTCAAGATCGTCGGCGAGGCCGGCGTGGCCTCGGGCGTGCGCCGCATCGAGGCGGTGACGGGCGCCGGCGCACTGGCCTGGGTGGCCGACGAGGAACGCCGCCTGGCCGAGTTCTCGCAACTGCTCTCCAGCAGCGGCGACGATGCGGTGGACAAGTTGCGCCAGCTGTTCGACCGCCAGAAGAAGCTGGAACGCGAGCTGGAATCGCTGCGCAGCAAGGCAGCCGGTTCGGCCACCGCCGACCTGGCCGCGGCGGCGGAGGACGTCGACGGCATCAGGGTGGTGGCGGCGCGGCTGGAGGGGCTGGATGCGAAATCGCTGCGCGACAGCGTGGACCAGCTCAAGCAGCAACTGGGCGACTGCGTGATCCTGCTGGCCGGCGCGGCCGATGGCCGGGTTTCCCTGATTGCCGGGGTACACGGCAAGGCGCTGGGCCGGATCAAGGCCGGTGACGTGGTGGCGCACGTCGCCGCGCAGATCGACGGCAAGGGCGGCGGCCGCCCGGACATGGCCCAGGGCGGCGGAACCGACGCGCCGAACCTGCCGGCGGCCCTGTCGGCCCTGCCCGGGTGGATCGCGGCCCAGTAGCCCGTTCGGAGCATGAACGGGGGGCCGTTTGGCGGGGTACGGACGCGTTGCGCTTACGAATCAGGCTCAAGTACTATCGGCCGGGTGTCGATGCTGCCGGGGACGGTGGCGTCGCCAGTCAGGACGCTCAGGAGTGTTTTGGCTGTGAGCCGGGAAGGCGGTAGGGCCTTCGACGGATCAATCGTCGAACTGCGGGTTGGCGGACGCTCAGGGGTGAGGCACCGCCAGGCCGCGAGCCTGTGACCAACAGCATTATGGAGTAGCAATCATGTTGATTCTGACCCGCAGGGTCGGTGAAACCCTGATGATCGGCGACGAGGTGACCGTTACCGTTCTTGGCGTGAAAGGCAATCAGGTACGCATCGGCATCAACGCGCCGAAGACAGTGGCCGTCCACCGCGAGGAAATTTACCAGCGGATCAAGGGCGAGAACGAAACGGGCGGTGCATCAGACGAGCCCGCCGGGCATTGATCGCGCGGAGCGCGCGAATTTAAGTCTTTACCTCGACCATGCCGGTCGGTATCCTTGCCGGCTCCGCAGCGATGCGAAGAAACCCCCGGAGAGATGCCCGAGTGGCCGAAGGGGCTCCCCTGCTAAGGGAGTATAGGGTCAAAAGCCTTATCGAGGGTTCGAATCCCTCTCTCTCCGCCAGATACGCAAAGCGCCCCGCGAGGGGCGTTTTGCGTATCTGGCGGAGAGATGAGGTGTGGACGAACCCTCCCGGGTTCGACAAATTCGTCTGGAACGAATTTGGACAGCCGCAGGCTGGCCCCGGAGCGCGCCAGCGCGCAGGGGTGAACCCCATGGATGGGGGTTCACCATCCCGGGCTACACGCCAACGCGACGTCAATAGACGCGCCCCGCGAGGGGCGTTTTGCGTATCTGGCGGAGAGATGAGGTGTGGACGAAATCTCGGCGCGTCCCGCGCTTCATTCTCAGGCTCAGCGCCGTGCCGCTGTCCGCTCCGGCACCATCCCGCCTGTGCAGTCGGCAACTCTACCCGGGATGAAAACGGAGCGCCGCAGGCCAGGTCAGTCGACCGCCAATCCGCGAAGATTCGTGCCGTTTGCGTCCACCTGCAGCACCGATCCGTGTTCGTACCAGTCGCCCAGCACGATCCGTTCGGCAGTCTTGCCGTCAAGATCGAACGAGTGCACGGCCGGCCGGTGCGTGTGACCGTGGATCAGGCGCGTGACGCCGGCCTCGCGCATGGCGCCGGCCACCGTGTCGGTGTTGACGTCCATGATGCTTTCCATGGTGCTGCCGGTGTGCGCCTTGCTGTCCGCGCGCGCCTTGGCGGCGAAGGCACGGCGGGCCTCCAGCGGCATGGCCAGGATCTGCGCCTGCCATTCGGGCGTGCGCACCTGTCGGCGCACGGCCTGGTAGGCGAGGTCGTCGGTGCACAGCACGTCGCCGTGCATCAGCAGGGTGCGGCGGCCGTGGATGTCGTGCACGGTGCCGTCGTCGAGCAGGGTCAGGCCGGCGCGTCCGGCGAATGCCGGGCCGAGCAGGAAGTCGCGGTTGCCCGCCATGAAGTACACCGGTACGCCGGCGTTGCGCACGGCGCGGGTGGCGGCGGCGATGCGCGTGGGCAGCTCGGCGTCGTCGTCGTCGCCGATCCAGGCCTCGACCAGGTCGCCGAGGATGTACAGCGCGTCGGCGCCGCGGACTTCGGCGCCGGCGAGATAGCGTTCGAACAGCGCGGTGATCTGCGGGCGGGCAGGGTCCAGGTGCAGGTCGGCGATGAACAGCGTGGCCATCGCGCCGGTCAACCCTTGCCGGGCTTGGCGTTTTTCCCGCGCGGCTTCGGTGCGGCCGGTGCGGGTTTTGCCGGGGCGGCGTTGCTGGCGGCAGGCGGCGGAGACTCCTCGCCGATGACATGGGCGCTCTTGATCAGCACCAGCGGGTCCGGCACGTCGGCGGCGAACGGGCCGAGCGCGCGCGTGGGCAGGGCGGCGATCCTGTCGACCACGTCCATGCCCTTGGCCACCTTGCCGAACACGGTATAGCCCCAGGTCAGTCCGCTCTGCGTGCCGGCAAAGTCCAGCCGGCGGTTGTCGACCAGGTTGAAGAAGAATTGCGCGGTGCCGGAGTTCGGATCGGCGCCGCGGGCGACCGCCACCGTGCCGCGCAGGTTGGACAGGCCGTTGTCCGCTTCGCTGGGCACCGCCGAGCGGGTGCGCTTGGGCTGCAGGTCGCGGGTGTACAGGCCGCCCTGCACCAGGTAACCGGGGATGGCCCGGTGCAACAGGGTGCCGTCGTAGAAGCCGTCGCGGACGTACTGCAGGAAGTTGGCCACGCTCTTCGGCGCCTTGTCCGGGTACAGCTCCAGCGTGATGTCACCCTGCGAGGTGCTCAGCACGACCTGCGGCGGTGGCGCGGCGCCGGTGCCGGGTGCCGGTTTGGCGGCCTGCGCCGCCAGCGTCGGCGGCAGGATCAGGAGCAGCGTGGCGAGCAGGAATTTCGACATGGGCATCGGGGTGGTCTGGGCGTCCGGACATGATACGCGGCTGCGGCGGAGACCGGGCCGCCGCGGTCAGTTGCTGGAGATATCCAGCTTCACGCCCAGTTCGGTCATCGGCGACTGTTCCTGCTGCAGGTCGGCCTCGCTCAGCGGATGCTGCTCGAACCAGGACAGTGGCAGGGTCAGGCGCAGCGACTTGCTGGTGGCGGCGAGCTTCATCTGCGGCAGCGACTCGGCCCGGCGCGCACGGCGGAACAGCACGGCCAGGCGCAGCAGCGCGGTGGTGTAGCGGGCGAGCTGGCGGTAGCGCTGCGGCAGTGCGGCCAGCACCACCTTGTCCGGCTTGCGCCGGTGCATCTCGACCACCGCGGCCAGCAACTGCTGTTCCTGCCGGGAGAAGCCGGCCAGGTCGGCGTGACGCAGGATGTAGGCGCCGTGGTGGTGGTGCTGGCTGTGCGCGATGGCCAGGCCGATCTCGTGCACGCGCGAGGCCCACGACAGCCACTCGCGGGCGTCGGCATCCAGTTTCCAGGCACGCGCGACCTGGTCGAACAGCATCAGTGCGGTGGCCTCCACCCGCCGTGCCTGGGCGCGGTCGACGCCGTAGCGGGTGGCCAGGGCGTCGATGCTGGCGGTGCGCGGGTCGCTGCCGCCGGCGCGGCCGAGCAGGTCCCACAGCAGGCCTTCGCGCATCGAGCTTTCGCACACGCGCAGCCGCTCGATGCCGAGCGCGGCGAATGCCGCCTCGAAGATCACCACGCCGCCGGCCAGCACCGGCGCGCGCTCCTCGACCAGCCCGGGCAGCTTGAGCGTGCCGATCTGGCCGTGCTCGACCAGCACGTCGCGCAGCGCGGCGAGCGAGGCCGGGGTGATCCCGTCGTCGGAGAACTTCATCGCCTGCACCACCGCGCCGATCGACTTGGCGGTGCCGGACGAGCCGTAGGCATCCTGCCAGCCCGATTCGCGGTAATCCTCGGCGAACTGCTGCAGCAGCACGCCGATCTCGCTGCGCGCGCGTTGCCAGCGCTTGCGGTTGATCTTGCCGCCGGGGAAGAAGCGCATGGTCGAGGCGATGCAGCCGGCCTGCACGCTCTCGGTGTGCAGCGGCGCCAGCCCGCGGCCGATGATGAACTCGGTGCTGCCGCCGCCGACGTCGATGACCAGCCGCGGTTCGCGTGTGGCGGGTAGGTCGTGCGCCGCGCCGAGGAAGATCAGGCGGCCTTCCTCGCGGCCAGAGACCACCTCGATCGGATGGCCGAGGGCCGCCTCGGCGGCGGTCAGGAAGGTCTGCGGCGAGGCCAGCCGGCGCACCGTGTTGGTCGCCACTGCGCGCACCCGCATCGACGGCAGGCCGGCGATGCGCTGGCCGAAACGGGCCAGGCAGGCCAGCGCGCGGGCGCGCCGTTCGGCATCCAGGGTGCCGTCGGCGCGCAGGCCGGCAGCCATCCGCACGGTGTCGCGCAGGCGGTCGATCACGCGCGGCTCGCCGTGTTCCATGCGGGCCACCACCAGGTGGAAGCTGTTCGAGCCCATGTCCACGGCGGCGAGCAGTTCGCCGTCGCGGATCGGTGTCTGTTCGGCTGGACTCACGCCCGGGCTCCCGCGTCGGCCAAGCGCGGATTCTCGCACGGGCACGTACCATGGGCGAAACGGTGTTTCATGCGGGCTCGCTCATTTGCAATAGCGCTCGATCAGGCCCTGCTGCGCGCTGTAGGGCGGGTCGCCGCCGGGTTCGGCGCGGGTGTAGCGGCCGTCGGCGCCGAGCAGCCAGGCCTGGGTGTTGTCGGCCAGGCTGTTGGCCAGGGTTTCCTCGAACACCCGCGCGGCCAGTTCGGCATCGAGGATCGGAAACGCCACCTCGATCCGCCGCCGCAGGTTGCGCTCCATCCAGTCCGCGCTGGCGCAGTAGATTTCCGCCTCGCCGTCGTTGCCGAACCAGTACACCCGGCTGTGCTCGAGGAAGCGCCCCACGATCGAGCGCACGCGGATGCGCTCGGAGATGCCCGGCAGGCCGGGACGCAGGGTGCACGCGCCGCGCACGATCAGGTCGATCTCCACGCCGGCCTGCGAGGCGCGGTACAGCGCCTCGATCACGCGCGCCTCGTTCAGCGCGTTGAGCTTGGCCACGATGCGGGCGGGGCGGCCGGCCTGCGCGTGCGCGGTCTCGCGCTCGATCTTCGCCAGCACGCTGGGGTACAGCGTGAACGGCGAGTGCAGCAGCCGCTTCAGCTCGATGATCGGGCCCAGGCCGGACAGCTGCTGGAAGACCTTGTGCAGGTCCTCGCCGATCTCGGGGTTCGCCGTCATCAGGCCGATGTCGGTGTACATCCGGCTGTTGGCCTGGTGGTAGTTGCCGGTGGAGAGGTGCACGTAGCGGCGCAGCGTCTCGCCTTCGCGGCGCACGATCAGCATCATCTTGGCGTGGGTCTTGTAGCCGACCACGCCGTAGACCACCTGCACGCCGGCCTCCTGCAGCCGCGTGGCGAGGCGGATGTTGGCCTCCTCGTCGAAGCGCGCGCGCAGCTCGATCACCACGGTGACGTCCTTGCCGTTGCGCGCGGCCTCCACCAGCAGGTCGACCAGCGGAGTGTCCTCGCCGGCGCGGTACAGGGTCTGCTTGATCGCCAGTACCTGCGGGTCGGCGGCGGCCTGGCGCAGCAGGTCGATCACCGCGGCGAAGCTCTGGTACGGGTGGTGCAGCAGCACGTCGTGCTGGCCGATCAGCTCGAACTTGTTGCGGCTGCTCTCGAGCACGGCCGGCAATTGCGGGTTGAAGCGGGGGAACTTCAGTTCCGGCCGGTCCAGCCAGTCGTAGATCAGCCCGGCGCGGATGATGTTGACCGGGCCGTCGCAGCGGTACACGTCGGTCTCTTCCAACTGGAAGTTCTCGATCAGCATCGCGGTGATCGCCTTCGGGCAATCGTTGGCGATCTCCAGGCGCACCGGCCGCGCGTAACCGCGGCCGACCAGCTCTTCGCTGAGTGCGAGGGCGAGGTTCTCCACCTCCGCCTCCTCGACGATCAGCTCGCTGTTGCGAGTGACCCGGAACTGGTACGCGCCGACCACCTTGAGCCCGGGGAACATCAGGTCGGCGAACGCCTGCAGCAGCTCGGCGAGGAACACGAAATGGTCGCCGGGCCCGCTGACCTCGGCCGGCACGCGGATGATCCGCGGCAGCGAGCGCGGCGCCCGCACCAGCGCCATGTGGCCCTCGTGGCCGAACGCGTCGCGGCCTTTCAGCACCACGGCGATGTTCAGCGTCTTGTTGAGGATGCGCGGGAACGGATGCGCCGGGTCCAGCCCCAGCGGCGACAGCACCGGCAGCACCTCGTGCTCGAAGTAGCCGTGCAGCCAGCGGCGCTGGCGGGGGCTCCATTGCTTGCGGGTGAGAATGTGGATCTGCTCGGCGTCCAACTGCGGGGCGAGCTGTTCCTGCCACGCCGCGTACTGTTCGCTGACCAGGTCCAGCGCACGGCTGCGGATGCGCGCCAGCAGCTCGCCCGATGGCAGGCCGTCCGGTCCCGGCGCGGCCGAGCCGTAGGCGTGGTGGCGCTTGAGCGTCGCCACCCGCACCTCGAAGAACTCGTCGAGGTTGTTCGCCACGATGCTCAGGTAGCGCAACCGCTCCAGCAGCGGCACGGTATCGTCGCGGGCCATGGCCAGCACGCGGAAATTGAACTCCAGCGCCGCCAGTTCGCGGCTGAGGTACAGCCCGGGCGCGGTCAGGTCGGTGGCGTCGGGCAGGACGGGGGCGGGCGGGTGCATGCCTCATTCTGGCGCATGGCGAGGGCCAAATGCATGCGCGGCCGCCGCAGGCCTTCAGGTTTCGTCGTTGCCGCCGGGGGGCAGCAGCCGCGCCGTGCCGAAGTGGCAGGAGAAGGTGGAGCCCACTCCCGGCGCGCTCTGGATCCGCAGCTGGGCCTGGTGCAGGTTCAGCACGTGCTTCACGATCGACAGGCCCAGCCCGGTGCCGCCGGTCTCGCGCGAGCGGCTGGAGGAGACCCGGTAGAAGCGCTCGGTGAGCCGGGCCAGGTGCGAGGCCGGGATGCCGAAGCCGGTGTCGCTGACCGAGTACGCCGCGCCGGTCGGTTCGCGCTGCCAGTGGATGGTGATGCTGCCGCCGGCCGGGGTGTAGCGCACCGCGTTGCTGGCCAGGTTCGACAGCGCGCTGTGCAAGTCCTTCGGCGAGCCGAGCAGGTCGACCCCGGCGGTGGATTCCAGCACGATGCGGTGGCGGCCCTGGCTGAGCGCCTCGGCCTCCTTGCGCACGGTCGCCAGCAGCGCCTCCATCGGCACCCGCTCGTCGACGACCTCGTGCTGCGTCTCCAGCCGCGACAGGGTCAGCAGGTCCTCGACGATCTGGCCCATCCGCTTCGACTGCGCGCGCATCTCGCCCAGCACCGGCGCCAGTTCGGGCACGTCTTCCGGGTCGAGCAGTTCCAGATAGCCGTGGATCACCGTCAGCGGCGTGCGCAATTCGTGCGAGACATTGGAGACGAAATCGCGGCGGGTCTGTTCGAGCCGGTTCAGGTGGCTGACGT
>NZ_LVJR01000005.1 GCF_001617365.1 Rhodanobacter sp. FW104-R8 | reverse complement strand
GATGCGGATGGGGCAAGGGTGGTACGGGATAAGGCACAATGTATGGCCACGCGTGAGGCATCGATTGCAGCGATGAAAATCGTGGTTGCCGCTGCTGGCGCTGTTTCGGACTGCCGTCAGTGTCGCGTAATGGAAACAAAGAGATAGGTTGCATATGCTCCTGATGATCGACAACTACGACAGCTTCACCTACAACCTCGTGCAGTACCTGGGCGAGCTGGGGCAGGCGGTCCAGGTGGTGCGCAACGATGCGCTGGACGTGGCCGGCATCCGCGCGCTCAAGCCCTCGCACATTATGATCTCGCCGGGGCCGGGCACGCCGGACGATGCGGGCGTGTCGCTGGACGTGCTGCGCGAGCTGGCCGGCGAGATCCCGGTGTTCGGCGTGTGCCTGGGCCACCAGGCGATCGGCCAGGCGTTCGGCGGCAAGGTGATCCGCGCGAAGCGGATCATGCACGGGAAGACTTCGCCGGTGATCCATCGCGGGCAGGGCGTGTTTGCCGGGCTGCCGAATCCGTTCGAGGCCACGCGCTACCACTCGCTGGTGGTGGAGCAGTCGTCGCTGCCCGACTGCCTGGAAGTCACCGCATGGACGGAAAACCCGGACGGCTCGGTCGACGAGATCATGGGCCTGCGCCACCGGACGCTGGCGGTCGAGGGCGTGCAGTTCCACCCCGAGTCGATCCTCACCCAGCACGGCCACGACCTGCTGCGCAATTTCCTGGGCCAGCCGCTGAGGGCGGCGGCATGAACGGCCACGCCCGCGCGATCACCATCACACCGCAGGAGGCCCTGCAGCGCACGATCGAGCACCGCGAGATCTTCCACGACGAGATGATCGCGCTGATGCGCCAGATCATGAACGGCGAGGTGAGCCCGCTGATGACCGCGGCGATCATCACCGGCCTGCGCGTGAAGAAGGAAACCGTGGGCGAGATCACCGGCGCGGCGCGGGTGATGCGCGAGCTGTCGGCGAAGGTGGACGCGCCGCCGCACCCGCACTTCGTCGACATCGTCGGCACCGGCGGCGACGGCGCCTCCAGCTTCAACATCTCCACCTCGGCGATGTTCGTGGCGGCGGCGGCCGGTGCGTGCATCGCCAAGCACGGCGGGCGCAGCGTGTCGTCGAAGTCCGGCAGCGCCGACGTGCTGGAGGCGCTGGGCGCGGCGATCGAATTGCCGCCGGCGCAGGTCGCGCAATGCATGGCCGAGACCGGCATCGGTTTCATGTTCGCGCCGAACCACCATCCCGCGATGAAGGTGGTGGCGCCGGTGCGCAAGGAAATGGGCGTGCGCACGCTGTTCAACATCCTCGGGCCGCTGACCAATCCGGCCGGCGCGCCGAACATCCTGATGGGCGTGTTCCATCCCGACCTGGTCGGCATCCAGGTGCGCGTGCTGCAGCAGCTCGGCGCGCGGCACGCGCTGGTGGTGTGGGGCCGCGACAGCATGGACGAGATCTCGCTGGGTGCGGCCACCCTGGTCGGCGAACTGCGCGATGGCGTGGTGCGCGAGTACGAAGTGGAGCCGGAGGATTTCGGCCTGGCAATGGCGTCCAGCCGCAACCTGCGCGTGGAAAATGCGGAAGAATCGAAGGCGATGCTGCTGGAAGCGCTGCAGGGCCGCCAGGGCATACCGCACGACATCGTCTGCCTGAACGCCGGCGCGGCACTTTACACGGCCGATGTGGTCGGCTCGATCGGCGACGGCATCGAACTGGCCCGCGCCACGATTGCCAGCGGCGCGGCGCATGCGAAAATGCGGTCGTTCGTGGCGGCGACCCGCCGGCTTGCGGGCCAATCGTAGGAGCGCACCCTGTGCGCGAAAACCACACACCCTTCGCGCAAAAACCTGTAGGCCGGCACACCATGGTTCCATCGCGCTACAGCAACAGTGAGACGCCATGACTGACATCCTCAATCGCATTCTTGCCCGCAAGGCGGAAGAGATTGCCGAACGCCGGGCCCGGCTGCCCGAGGCCGAGCTGGCCGCGCGCATCGCCGACCTGCCCGCCACCCGCGGCTTCGCCGCCGCGATCGAGGCGAAGATCGACGCCGGCCTGCCGGCGGTGATCGCCGAGGTGAAGAAGGCCAGCCCCAGCAAGGGCGTGATCCGGCCGGATTTCGACCCGGCCGCGATCGCGCGCAGCTACGAGGCCGCCGGCGCGGCCTGCCTGTCGGTGCTGACCGACAGCGATTTCTTCCAGGGCAGCGAGGCGTTCCTGCAGCAGGCCCGCGAGGCGTGCTCGCTGCCGGTGCTGCGCAAGGATTTCATCATCGACCCGTACCAGGTGCAGGAGGCGCGGGCGATCGGCGCCGACTGCGTGCTGCTGATCGTGTCGGCGCTGGACGACGACGTGCTGCTGCAGCTGTCGCTGCAGGCCGCCGAACTCGACCTGGACGTGCTGTGCGAAGTGCACGACGAGGAAGAGATGGAGCGCGCGATGGCGCTGCCAGTGCCGCTGGTCGGCGTCAACAACCGCAACCTGCGCAGCTTCGAGACTTCGCTGGAGACCTCGCTGGTGCTGCAGGGGCTGATCGAGTACGACCGCATCCTGGTGGCCGAGTCCGGCATCCACACGCCGGAAGACGTGGCCTACCTGCGCGCGGGCGGCATCCAGGCGTTCCTGGTCGGCGAGGCGTTCATGCGCGCCGAGGATCCGGGCAGCGAGCTCAAGCGGCTGTTCGCCCTGCCGTGACCGTCATGCCGGAAGGGGAGGCGGGGGCCGCGCCGCCGCGGGTGGTGCTGTTCGATTTCGACGGTGTGCTGATCCGCGGCGACTCGTTTTACCAGTTCATGCGGGAACGCTATCGGCGCTCGCCGTGGCGCTGCGCGCTGGCCTTGCTGTGTTCGCCGCTGCTGCTGTTGCAGCGTCCGTTCTCGCGACGCTGGCCGATGTACACGCTGGTGCGCATCGCCTTGCTGGGGCTGGGCGAGCGGCGCTACCAGGCGGCGGCGAACACGTTCGCCGCCACGCTGGCGCGCCGGCCGAGGCAGTTCTGCCGCGATGGCCTGCAGGCGCTTCGCCGGCACCAGCTGGCGGGGGATCGCGTGCTCGTGGTGACCGGCTGCGAACACGCCCTGGCCAGCGGCATCCTGCAGCAACTGGGCCTCACCGGGCTGGAAGTGCTGGCCTCGCAGCTGCGGCCGGGATGGTTCGGCATGCGGCTGCTGCGACACAACGTGGGTCAGCTCAAGGTGCAGTCGCTGGCCGAGCACGGGATCGCCGCCTGGCAGGTCGCCTACGGCGATTCGATGTACGACGCGGCGATGCTGAAGCTGGCCGCCGAGGCGGTGCTGGTCAACGGCACGCCCGCGCTGTGCAAGAAAGTGGAGAAGGCGCTGGGCCGGGCGATTACCCGCGTCGAGTGGTTCTGACCGCCCCGCGGAGAATCGCCACCACTGGCGCGCCAGCTGACCCAGGCCGATCAGCACGATCAGGCTGCCCACCGCCGCCATCACGGCGCGTTCGGGCAGGTGCCGCACCAGCCAAGCGACGAACGGCGCGGCGATCGCGCCGGGGACCGCCAGCTGCCAGAACAGCCGCCAGCGCACGTTGCCGAACCAGGCATGCGAGGCGCCGGACACGCCGGCGGCAGGCCCAGCGCCAGCAGGATCGAGTTGGAGACCAGGCCATGGGCCATGCCCAGCGCGCCGTCGGCCAGTTGGGCGGGCAGGCCGGCCCGACGAAGATGAAAAACCGTCCGCAATCCAAGCGCGGCCTCGCAACCGGTGGCGGCGAATGCCCGCAGCCGGCCAGGGGCGCTCCGCGCGGTCAGCGCGTGCCGCGCACCACGATGGTCTTGCCGGAGACGTCGATCATCCGCTGTTCCTCCAGTTGCTTGAGCACGCGGCCGACCATCTCGCGCGAGCAGCCCACGATCCGGCTCACTTCCTGGCGCGAGATACGAATCTGGGTGCCGTCCGGGTGGGTCATCGAGTCCGGCTCCTGGCACAGGTCCAGCAGGGTGCGCGAGATGCGGTTGGTGACGTCCATGAACGCCATCCGGCTGACCTGGCGCGAGGTGCGCAGCAGGCGGTTGGTGAGCTGCGAGCCGATCGCGAACAGGATCTTCGGGCACTCCTCGCGCAGCGGGCCCTCCATCAGCTGGAACAGCCGTTCGTAGCTGATCTCGGCCATCTCGCAGGCGGTGCGCGTGCGCACCATCGACTCGCGCTGGGCCTGCTCCACGAACAGTCCCATCTCGCCGATGAACTGGCCGCGGCTGATGTAGGCCAGGATCAGCTCGCGCCCCTGCTCGTCCTCGGTGCACACGGCCAGCGAGCCGTCGATCACGTAGTACAGCGTGTTGGCCGGGTCGCCGGGGCGGATGATCGCGGTCTTGCCCGGGTAGCGCCGGCGGTGGCACAGCGCCAGGAAGCGCTCCATCGCGGCGGGGTCGGGGGCAAAGCCGAGTGGCGCCTGCGAGCGTTCGAAAGCCTGTTGGAGCTGGTACTTGAGTTGCGCCACGTCTATCCCCCACAGATGGTTGTAGTCACAGCGGCGGTCATTGCCACACGGCACTGCTTGTCCGCGGACCATCCCTGCAAGCATGGCATTATGGCAAACCTGAAGAATTGCGGCAGGTTCAATTTCTCTTTCTTTTGCCTCATACTTCGCGGTCTCCCGGATGCGGCAGGATTGTCGCATGCGGTACACAAGGGTCGTGCAGGCTGCGCGCCTGCACTTCACACCATACCGCGGGGACCCTTGTCGCTAACCCGCCTCTGCTGCTGGCCGAACATATCGGTCATGGAGAGCCGCCTGTGGTCAAGCCACTCCCCCGTCTGCGCCTGCAAGGTTTCAACAACCTGACCAAGGCACTGAGCTTCAACATCTACGACATCTGCTATGCGGTGTCCGAAGACCAGCGCCAGCGCTACATCGAGTACATCGACGAGCAGTACGACGCCGACCGGCTCACCCAGATCCTCACAGACGTGGCCGAGATCATCGGCGCGAACATCCTCAACGTGGCCCGCCAGGACTACGACCCGCAGGGCGCCTCGGTGACCATCCTGATCTCCGAGGAGCCGGTGGTCGAGAAGCTGGGCCGCGATTCGATCGCGGGCGCGGTGGTGGCGCACATGGACAAGAGCCACATCACCGTCCACACCTACCCGGAAACGCACCCGCACAACGGCATCGCCACGTTCCGAGCGGACATCGACGTGGCCACCTGCGGCGTGATCTCGCCGCTGAAGGCCCTGAACTACCTGATCGACAGCTTCGAGTCCGACATCGTGATCGCGGACTACCGCGTACGCGGTTTCACCCGCGACGTGAAGGGCAAGAAGCACTTCATCGACCACAAGATCAATTCGGTGCAGGACTACCTGGCCAAGCACATCCGCCAGAAGTACGAGATGTTCGACGTCAACGTGTACCAGGAGAACATGTTCCACACGAAGATGCACATCAAGGACTTCGACCTCGACACCTACCTGTTCGAGGCGCATGCCGACGACCTCTCGTTCAAGGAACGCCAGCGCATCGAATCGCTGCTGCGCCGCGAGATCGAGGAACTGTTCCACGGCCGCAACCTGATGTGACGAAAAACCCGCCGTGAAGGCGGGTTTTTTGTAGGAGCGCACCCTGCTCGCGAAAGGGCCACCGCAATGGTGATCGCGCAGAGGGTGCGCTCCTACACGCGGTACGCCACTGTCTTCATCACCATCGAACTCAGGCGCATTAGTTGCGGCAGCGGGAACGGCAGTTCAATGCCGCCGCGCTGCTGCGCGGCCTGTGCGTGGCAGATCTCGTCGGCCTGCATCTGCGCCAGCACGGCGCGCGAGCGCCCGTCCTGCACGGGCAGCCTTTCCAGGTGCTCGGCCAGGTGCGCTTCCACCTGGCGCTCGGTCTCGACTACGAAGCCCAGGCTGACCGGGTCGCCGGCCAGTGCGGCGGCGGCGCCGATCGCGTAGCTGCCGGCGTACCACAGCGGATTGAGCAGGCTGGGCCGGCTGTCCAGCTGGCCCAGCCGCTCGGCGCACCAGGCCAGGTGGTCGGTTTCCTCGGTCGCGGCATGCAGCAGGTGCCGGCGGTTGTCGGTGTCGCGCGCCAACGCGGCCTGGCCGAAGTACAGCGCCTGCGCGCAGACCTCGCCGGTGTGGTTGATGCGCATCAATCCGGCGGCGTGGCGGCGTTCGGCATCGTCCAACTCCGCCTCGGCGACGCCGGCGGCGGGCGAGCGGCGGTGCGCCGGGGGCGTGCCGGCGATCGCTTCCAGCGCGCGTTCGCAGCCGGCGAGCAGGCGGTCGAGGGGGCTCAGCGTACGCACGCTCATGGGGTTTCCCGTGGCAGTTGTTCGGTCAGCAGAAAGGGCGCCGGGTCGGCCAGGTCAGCTCTGGCGTGCCGATGCCGGCAGCAGCCGATATTGGACGACAACCGCGCCTGCGGTTCCAGCGTGGCGGCTCGCCGCGCCTGTCGCCACGTACAGGGGGCTTTTCAAGCGGCCTGGCGGTCATGCTATCATTGCCAACTCAACAGCTCGCCGGCCGGTGGGCTTGCGCCATGGATGACGGCTCCGCTATCATCTCGCGCCTTTGTTCCACCGAAGCATGCTTTCCTGAATCATGCGTACCGCCTCACGGCGGCAGACAGGTATTCTGAAATGAAAACGTTTAGCGCCAATGCCGACAACGTCAAGCGCGACTGGTTCGTGGTCGATGCCACGAACAAGACGCTCGGTCGCCTGTCGACCGAGATCGCCCGTCGCCTGCGCGGCAAGCACAAGCCGGAATACACCCCGCACTGCGACACCGGCGATTATATCGTGGTGGTCAACGCGCAGAAGGTGGCGGTCACCGGCGCCAAGCTGGACGACAAGATGTACCACCGCTTCACCGGCTACGTGGGCAACCTGAAGACCACCAGCCTGAAGGACCTGCTGGCGACCTACCCGGAGCGCGTGATCGAGATCGCCGTCAAGGGCATGCTGCCGAAGAACCCGCTGGGCCGCGAGATGTACCGCAAGCTCAAGGTCTATGGTGGCGCCGAGCATCCGCATACCGCACAGCAGCCGCAGGCGCTGGAAATCTAAGGAACCCTCATGACGATCCAGCAGAATTACGGCACCGGCCGCCGCAAGACCTCCGCCGCTCGCGTGTTCCTGCGCAAGGGCAAGGGCGAAATCGTGGTCAACGGCAAGTCGCTCGAGCAGTTCTTCGGCCGCGAGACCTCGTGCATGATCGTGCGCCAGCCGCTCGAACTGACCCAGAGCACCGACAAGTTCGACATCAAGGTGACGGTCGCCGGCGGCGGTATCACCGGCCAGGCCGGCGCGATCCGCCTGGGCATCGCCCGCGCGCTGATCGAGTACGACGAAAGCCTGAAGTCGCCGCTGCGCAAGGCCGGCTTCGTGACCCGCGACGCCCGCGAGGTCGAGCGCAAGAAGGTCGGTCTGCACAAGGCACGTCGCGCCACGCAGTTCTCGAAGCGCTAAACTGAGCTTCCTAGCCCCGTCGCCAAGCGGTAAGGCACCTGACTCTGACTCAGGCATTCGGTGGTTCGAATCCATCCGGGGCTGCCAATCCAGACGCTGATGCCGCCGCAACTGCGGCGCTTCGGCACCAAAGCCCGCCTCATGGCGGGCTTTTTCGTTGCCTGCGGCCGGCACTGTCGTCGCGGATGGCGCATGAAATTACGAGTCAATTCATGGACTTCCGCCCTTCGGTTTTGCGCCGCCGCAGCGTAAAATTTGCGGCTTTGTCCCCGCGGGCTGATCCATGACTGCAAGCGAAAACGAGCCGGGTCGTCCGGCCGTGCAAACCGAAGGCAGCACCGACGCCCTGCCGCTTGCGCCGACGATGGGCATGAGCCTGGACGCGGCGAAGATGCCGCGCCGATCGACCCTGGTCGACCGGCGCGTCCTGCGGATCACCGCGGTGTCGATCGTGCTGGGCGTGCTGGCGGCGCTGATCGCCAAATTGCTGACCGCGCTGATCGGCGTGGTGACGAACCTGGCGTTCTACGGCCGCTGGTCCACCGCGTTTTCGTCGCCCGCCGACGCGGTGCCGCATCTGGGCTGGTGGGTGGTGCTGGTGCCGGTGGCCGGCGGGTTGATCGTCGGCGTGATGGCGCGCTGGGGCTCGCGCGCGATCCGTGGCCACGGCATTCCCGAGGCGATGGAGCAGGTGCTGCTGAACGAATCGAAGATCCCACCGCGGATCACGTTCCTGAAGCCGATCTCCTCGGCGATCGCGATCGGCACCGGCGGCCCGTTCGGCGCCGAGGGCCCGATCATCGCCACCGGCGGCGCGCTGGGCTCGTTCATCGGCCAGGTGCTCAAGGTCACCGGCAGCGAGCGCAAGGTGCTGCTGGCGGCGGGCGCGGCGGCCGGCATGGCGGCGGTGTTCTCCGCGCCGATCGCGGCGGTGGTGCTGGCGGTGGAACTGCTGCTGTTCGAACTGCGCCCGCGCTCGCTGATCCCGGTGGCGCTGGCCTGCGTCGCGGCCACCGGCATGCGTTACCTGCTGCAGGGCACCACCCCGGTGTTCCAGATGCCGGTGCTGGCCGCGCCCGGCGCGATGGCGCTGTTCCTGTACGTGCTGATCGGCGCACTGATCGGCGTGGTCAGCGTGTGGACCACGCGGCTCGTGTACGGCATCGAGGACTGGTTCGAGAAGCTGCCGATCCACTGGATGTGGTGGCCGGCGCTCGGCGGCGTGGTGGTCGGCGTGGTGGGCTACTTCGCGCCGCTGACGCTGGGCGTGGGCTATACCAACATCGAGAACATCCTCAACGGCCGGCTGACCCTGGCCGCGCTGGCGTTCCTGTGCGTGATGAAGTTCCTGTCCTGGTCGATCGCGCTGGGCAGCGGCACCTCCGGTGGCACGCTGGCGCCGCTGTTCACCATCGGCGGCGCGCTGGGCGCGTCGATCGGCATCGGCATCGCCGCGCTGGCGCCGCAGATCGGCATGGATCCGCGCATCGCCGCGCTGGTCGGCATGGCGGCGATCTTCGCCGGCGCCTCGCGCGCGCTGCTCACCGCGGTGGTGTTCGCGTTCGAGACCACCGGCCAGCCGGTCGGCCTGCTGCCGCTGCTGGGCGGCTGCACCGCGGCCTACCTGATCTCGGCGCTGATGATGCGCAACACCATCATGACCGAGAAGATCGTGCGCCGCGGCGTGCGCGTGCCGTCTGAATACGTGGCCGATTACCTCGACCAGGTCGGCGTGGACGAGGCCTGTTCGCGCAACGTGGTGACCCTCAAGGCCAGCCAGACGCTGGCCGAGGTACGCCGCTGGCTGGCCGAGGAGTTGCCGCAGGCGCAGCACCAGGGTTATCCGGTGGTGGACGAGCGCGGCCACGTGCAGGGCGTGCTGACCCGGCGCAGCCTGCTCGATCCGCAGTGGCACTACACGCTGACCTTGAGCGAACTCGTCACGCGGCCGCCGATCGCGGTCAGCGAAAGCCATTCGCTGCGCGAGGCGGCCGACCACATGGTCGCCGAGAGCGTGGGCCGGCTGGTGGTGGTGAGCAAGGACGACCCGCACAAGCTGGTCGGCATCATCACCCGCGGCGACATCCTCGCGGCGCACGCACGGCGCCTGCGCGAGGCGCGCCATTCCGCGCGGTACCTGCGTTTTCGCGACGGGCTGAAGCCGCGGCCGGCGCCATAAGGCGGCCGGCGCCGAAACAAAAAACGGCCCGTGCGGGCCGTTTTCATGGACGACGGCGCGGCGGATCACATCTCCCTGTCGCCGACCAGCACCACGTCGGCCGGCCGCCGCGCGAACAGGCCGACCGTGACGATGCCGGGCAGCTGGTTCAGCTCGCTTTCCAGCGCGGCCGGATCGGCGATCTGCCAGCCGTGCACGTCGATGATCCAGTTGCCGTTGTCGGTGACCACGCCGTCGCGCCACACCGGGTGGCCGCCGCGCTTGACGATTTCGCGGCCGATCAGGCTACGCGCCATCGGGATCACCTCGATCGGTACCGGGAACTTGCCGAGCAGCTCGACCCGCTTGCTGGCATCGATGATGCAGACGAACTTCTCGCTGGCCGCTGCCACGATCTTCTCGCGGGTCAGCGCGGCGCCGCCGCCCTTGATCAGGCGCTTGTACGGGTCGCATTCGTCGGCGCCGTCGACGTAGAGCGCCAACGGGCCGGTGGCGTTGAGGTCGAGCACCGGGATGCCCAGCTTCTTCAGCTGCGCGGTGGACTGTTCCGAGCTGGACACCGCGCCCTGGATGCGCTGCTTCAGGTCGGCCAGCGCGTCGATGAAGAACGCCACGGTGGAGCCGGTGCCGACGCCGACGACGGCACCGTCCTCGACGTAGCGGATCGCGGCTTCGCCAGCCAGCTTCTTCTCGTTTGCGTTGCTCATCGGTGGATTCCGGTGGAGGGTGGTCGGGCGGCGCTCATTCCAGCGCCAGGATGTACTTCCAGTGGGCGGCATCGACCGGCATCACCGACAGCCGGTTGCCCTTGCGCAGCAGCGGCATCTCGGCCAGCGCGGGATCGTTCTTCAGTTCGTCCAGGCTGATCGTGCGCTTGAGTTTCTTCACGAACTTCACGTCGACCAGCATCCAGCGCGGGTTGTCGCGCGAGCTGCCCGGGTCGAAATACTTGCTCTTCGGGTCGAACTGGCTGGGATCGGGGTAGGCGTCCGTGGCCACCTCGGCGATGCCGACGATGCCGGGCACGGCGCAGTTGGAGTGGTAGAAGAACACCTTGTCGCCAGGACGCATGCCGTCGCGCATGAAGTTGCGCGCCTGGTAGTTGCGCACGCCGTCCCAGGCTTCCCGCTTCTTGCGCTTCAGGTCGTCGATCGAGAACGCGTCCGGTTCGGACTTCATCAGCCAGTGGTTCACGCGGCGGTCTCCGGATGGGGGGCGGGCGCGTGGCAGTCGATCAGTTCGCGCTCGGTGGCGATGAAGTCGAGCGGGACGTCCCAGTGCTCCTCGTCAACCTCGGGCAATTCCTGGAACGCGTAGCCGATGCCGACCAGCAGCGGTTCGGTCGGGCGCACCTGCTCGTTGAGGAAGGCGAAGCTGCGGTCGTAGTAGCCGCCGCCGTGGCCGAGACGGTTGCCGCGGCGGTCGAAGCCCAGCAGCGGCACCAATACCAGGTCGAGCTGGAACGGCTCCAGCAGTTCGGTCGGCGCGACCGGCTCGGGGATGCCGTAGCGGTTCGGCTGCACCGCGTCGCCGGACTGCCAGGGCGCGAAGCGCAGGTGCTTGTTCTGGCCGATCACCGGCAGCAGGAACTGCTGGCCGCGACCAGCCAGCGGCGCGATCGCCAGGTTCAGCGGCAGCTCGCCGTGGCTGGCCCAGTAGCCGGCCACGCGCGTGTCGGTGAGGTACTCGGGCAACTGCTCGAGGCTGCGGCGCAGGCCCTGGGCGGCGGCGATGCGCTCGGTCGGCGGCAGGGCGCGGCGTTGATCGGCCAGGCGCTGGCGAAGCTCGCGTCGTCGGGCGAGGGCGTCCACGTTTCGCGCAGCTCCGTCGTGGTGCGCCCCGTTCGTCACGTGACGAACGGGGCGGCGGGAAGAGGTGGCGTCAACCGCGATGCCGCTGCCCACCGAACGACCTTGATCCACGATGGATCAGGTGGGAGGACTACATGGCCTCAAGGCTTTCCGCGCGCGGCGGACATGCACAACAGCCGATGTGAAGCCGACCCGGGGCCGTATTTAGGAACAAGGCAAATGTAAGAGTGTGCTGGCGCACATCGCAGAAAACGCCGTGGACGATTTTAGGCGCTTGTTCCGGAATGTGCCACTGCCGACGCCGGCCGGGTTCATGCGGGCGCAGCGGTCAGCGCCGGGTCGGCTCGCCGTCGAGCGCGGCATCAAGTTTGCTTCGCAGCGCGGCGAGGCCGTCGCTGAGGCGGCGTTCCTGGTTGTCGTGCTGCTTGCGCAGGCTGAGGAATTCGTGCGCCACGCTGATCGCGGTGAGCACCGCCAGCCGCTCGAAACTCGGCGCCTTCGCGTTCGCGCGCAGCTCGCGCATCTTGCGGTCGAGGAAGCCGGCGGCCTCGAGCAGCCCCTCGCGCTCTTCCGGCGCGCAGGCGATCAGGAATTCTCGGTCGATCAGTCGCAGCGCGACCGGTTCACTGCTGGACATGGTTTCTATCAGCCGTTGCTTTCAAGCGATTTGAGCCGCTGGATCATCGCCTCGACGCGGCTGCGTGCCTGTTCGTTGCGTGCCAGCAGGCCGGCGCGTTCGCCGGACAACTGTTCCTGGCTTTGGCGCAGGCTGCGATTTTCCTCGGTGAGACGACGCACCGTGTCGAGCAGCCGGTCAAGCTGCTGCGCCAGGGCGGCCAACTCTTGATGGACCGGATCGGTCTGGACGGACTCGGGCGTGCTCATGTCCAAAACTATAACAGGACGCCAGCGGAAATCAGCCGGGTCGGTGACGGGGTCGGTGCTGCATTAAACTGGCGGCCATTTCCTGATGGAGCAACGCCATGACGGCACCGGGGCTGGTGGGCCACGACGACATCGACGCGCTGGCCGGGCGCCTGCGCCTGGGCACCACGGCCAGCGAATTGCACGGCTCGCTGTGCGGCTACCTGGCCGGCGGCGGCTCGCTGCGCGGCACCACGGTGCTGGCCGCGTTGCAGCTCGACGGCGAGGCGACCGACGCCAGCGCGGATGACCTGGCCCTGCTGGACCGGCTGGCGCGGCAGAGCGAAACCGAGCTGGCCGATCCCGAGCTGGGCTTCGAGCCGTTGCTGCCGGAGGACGACCGTCCGCTGGCCGAACGCGTCGAGGCGATGGTCGACTGGTGCCGCGGCTTCCTCGGCGGTTTCGGCCTGGCCGGCACCGCGGCGCACGCGCAACTGTCGGACGAGGCGCAGGAAGTGCTGCGCGACCTCGGCACGGTGGCCGGCTCGTCGTTCGATTTCGGCGACGAGGCGGAGGACGAGGATGCGCTGATCGAGGTGCAGGAGTTCGTGCGCGTCGCCGCGATGCTGCTGTACACCGAATGCGCGGCGCCCGACCCGTCCGGCAGCGGCAGCGTGCATTGATCCCCCTTGCCTCGAAGCTGGCCGCGCTGGCGATCGGGCCGGACGAGTTCGCGCGGCGCCGCCGCCAGCTGATGCAGATGGCCGGCGAGGACGCCGTGGTGCTGGTCGCCGCCGCCCCCGAGCGCATGCGCAACGCCGACGCTGCATGGCCGTACCGGCAGGATTCGGATTTCCATTACCTGGCCGGTTTTCCCGAATCCGACGCGGTGCTGGCGCTGCTGCCGGGGCGCCGCCATGGCGAGGCGGTGCTGTTCTGCCGCGAACATGATCCGGCGCGCGAGCGTTGGCACGGCCCGTCGATCGGCACCGAACAGGCGGTGGCCGGCTACGGCATGGACGATGCGTTCCCGATCGAGGACATCGACGACATCCTGCCCGGCATGATCGAGGGCCGCGGCCGCGTGTACTGCCATTTCGGCCGCGAGCCGGATTTCGACGCGCGCCTGCTCGGCTGGATGCGCCGCCTGCGCCAGCTGCGCGGCGGCGGCGTGGTGCCGAAGGAATTCGTGGCGCTCGGCCACCTGCTGCACGACCTGCGCCTGTACAAGTCGCGCGCCGAGCTGAAGCTGATGCGCGCCTCCGCCGCGATCGCGGCAGACGCGCACCTGGCCGCCATGCAGATCGCCACGCCGGACCGCCACGAGTACGAGGTGGAGGCCGAGCTGCTGCGGGTGGTGCGCGGCAGCGGCGCGGTGCCGGCGTTTCCGCCGATCGTCGCCGGCGGCGCGAACGCTTGCGTGATGCATTATCAGAGCAACCGCGCGGCGCTGCGCGACGGCGAGCTGCTGCTGATCGATGCCGGCGCCGAACTGGACTGCTACGCATCCGACATCAGCCGCACGTTCCCGGTCAACGGCCGCTACAGCCGCGAGCAGCGCGCGTTGTACGAAGTGGTGCTGGCCGCCCAGCTGGCGGCGATCGACGAGGTGCGGCCGGGGCGGCCGTTCGGCGCCGCGCACACGGCGGCGGTGCGCGTGCTGGCCGAAGGCCTGTGCGAGCTGGGCCTGCTCAAGGGCAAGGCCGACGCGGCGATCGCCGACGGCAGCTACCAGCGCTATTTCCCGGCCAAGACCGGCCACTGGCTGGGGCTGGACGTGCACGACGTCGGCGACTACCGGGTCGACGGCGAATCGCGCCTGCTCGAGCCGGACATGGTGCTGACGGTGGAGCCGGGCCTGTACGTGCCGCCGGACGACCGCTCGGTGGCCGAGCGCTGGCGCGGCATCGGCATCCGCATCGAGGACGACGTGGCGGTGACCCGCGACGGCAACGAGGTGCTGACCGCCGCCGTGCCGAAGGAGGCCGAGGCGATCGAGGCGTTGCTGGCCGGACGCTAGGTCAGCGGCGCTAGGTCAGTTCGTCCGGCAGTTCGGAATCCTCGCGCAGTCGGTTCGCCTCGTCGGCGGCGTGCACCTCGTACCACATCGCATTGAGGATCGCGAAGGCGCAGGCCAGGCCCAGCCCGAGGATCCATGAGAAATACCACATGTCTGCTTACCTCGTATGCGCGTAAAACGCCGCGTGTCCCGTAGGAACGCACCCTGTGCGCGATGCTCTTCGCGCAATGAACATCAGGGCATCGCGCACGGGGTGCGCTCCTACAACATTCAATAACCGCCGTGCGCCTTGCGCACCTGCTCCAGCGTGATCCGCCCGCGCATCACCCGGTACACCCAGCCGGTGTAGAGGATCACGACCGGCAGCAGCGCGAGGGTGACCACCAGCATCAGTCGCAGCGTGCCGTGGCTCGACGAGGCGTCCCACACGGTGAGGCTGGAGCGCGGATCGAGGCTGGACGGCAGCAGGAACGGGAACAGCGCGAAGCCGGCCGAGGCGATCGTGCCGCCCACCATCAGGCTGCTCGCGATGAAGCCGGCCACGCTGCGCCGGCCGACCAGCGCCTGCACGCCGACCGCCGCGGCCAGCGCCAGCAGCGGCGCGGCCCAGAACCACGGGTACTGCATGTAGCCGGCAAACCAGCTGCCGCCCACCGCGACCTGCTTGTACAGCGGATTGGACACGCCCGCGGTTGCCGCCGGGCCGCTGATCGCGTAGCCGGGGATGCCCCAGGCCAGCCACACGCCGGCCAGCACGTACAGCACGGCAAACGCCAGCGTCGTCCAGCGCGCGATCGCCACCGCGCGCGCGGCGATCGCGTGATCGGCCTTCAGCGCGGCGAAGCAGGCGCCGTGCGCCAGCAGCATGCCCAGCGAGACCAGCCCGCACAGCAGCGCGAACGGGTGCAGCAGGTCGAGGAAGCCGCCGTGCCAGCCCATGCGCAGGTCGTCGTCGAAGCGGAACGGCAGGCCCAGGAACAGGTTGCCGAACGCGACGCCGGCCACCAGCATCACCACCAGCCCGGAGCCGGTCAGCACCCAGTCCCACAGCGAGGCCCAGCGCGGATCGTGGATCTTGCCGCGGAAGTTGAAGCCGACCGGGCGCAGGATCAGCGCCAGCAGCACCAGCGCGATCGCCAGGTACATGCCGGAGAACGCCACCGCGTAGAGCATCGGCCATGCCGCGAAGGTGGCGCCGGCCGCCAGGATGAACCACACCTGGTTGCCCTCCCAGGTCGGCTCGATGCCTTCCAGCAGCACCTGCCGTTCCTCGTTGTCGCGGCCGAGCACTTTCAACAGGCCGGCGACGCCGAAGTCGAAGCCGTCCATGATCGCGAAACCGATCAGCAGCGTGCCGAGCAGGGCCCACCAGATCACCCGCAGCGTGGCGTAGTCGAGCATGGTGGTCTCCTCAGGGCCGGTCGGAGGGGATGGCGGCGATCGCCGGCGGCCAGATGCCCAGCCCGTCCGGCCCCTTGCGCGCGAACTTCAGCATCAGCACCACGTCGACCACCGCCAGCGCGGTGTAGAACAGCACGAAGCCGCCGAGCGAGGTGAGGATCTGGCCCGTGCTCACCGCCGACACGCCCAGCGCGGTGGGCAGCACGCCCTCGATCGCCCACGGCTGGCGGCCGTACTCGGCCACGATCCAGCCCAGTTCGATGGCGAGCCACGGCAGCGGCAGGCTCCACAGCGCCAGGCGCAGGTACCAGCGCTGGCTGTCCAGCGTGCGCGTGCTGGCCTTCCAGAACGAGAACGCGAACAGCGCGATGAAATAGAAACCGCAGGCCACCATGATGCGGAACGCCCAGAACAGCACCGGCACGTTCGGGATGGTGCTGTCGGCGGCCTTCTGGATGTCCGCCGGCGTGGCCCGGCGCGGATCGTCGACGTACTGCTTCAGCAGCAGCGCGTAGCCGAGGTCCCGGTCGTGGGCGGCCAGGGTGGCCTTCGCCTGCGCGTCGTCCTTGTCCCGGCGCAGCATCAGCATCGCGTCGTAGGCCTGGATGCCGTTGCCGATCCGTCCCTTCGCATCGTCCACCAGTTCGTTGATGCCCGGCATCGTCCGGTCGAGCGAGCGGGTGCCGATCAGCCCCATCACCCACGGGATCTTCAGCGCGTAATGGGTGGTGCGCCGCGCCACGTCGGGCAGGCCGAACAGGGTGAACGGGGCCGGCGCCGGCTCGGTCTCCCACATCGCCTCGATCGAGGCCATCTTCATCTTCTGGTTCAGCGACACGCTGTAGCCGGACTCGTCGCCCAGCACCACCACCGACAGCGCCGCCGCCAGCCCGAAGCTGGCCGCCACCGTCATCGAGCGCCGGGCGAAATCGATATTGCGCCCGCGCAGCAGGTACCACGCGCTGATCGACAGCACGAACATCGAGCCCAGCACGTAGCCGGCGCTCACCGTGTGCACGAACTTGTCCTGCGCCACCGGGTTGAACAGCACCGCGGAGAACGAGGTCACCTCCATGCGCATGGTCTGCGGGTTGAACGCGGCGCCGACCGGGTTCTGCATCCACGCGTTGGCGATCAGGATCCACAGCGCCGACAGGCTGGTGCCCAGCGCCAGGAACCAGGTCACCAGCAGGTGCTTGATGCGCGAGATGCGCTCCCAGCCCATGAAGAACACGCCGACCAGGGTGGCCTCCAGGAAGAACGCCATCAGCCCCTCGATCGCCAGCGGCGCGCCGAAGATGTCGCCCACGTAGTGCGAGTAGTACGCCCAGTTCATGCCGAACTGGAATTCCATGGTCACCCCGGTGGCCACGCCCATCGCGAAGTTGATGCCGAACAGCACGCCCCAGAACTGCACCATGCGCTTCCACACCTCGCGCCCGGTCATCACGTAGACGCTCTCCATGATGGCGAGGATCCACACCAGGCCCAGCGTCAGCGGCACGAACAGGAAGTGGTACAGCGCGGTCAGCGCGAACTGCAGGCGCGACAGCGTGACGACATCGGCGTCGATGATGATCATGGGCGGGCTTCCGGCGACGCGGGAACGGCGGGGGCCAGCCGCTGCGCTATGGCGCCCGGGCTGGTGTCGGGTTTCGCCTGCGGCGCGAACACCACCCACCAGATCAGGGTGAGCGCCGCGATCTTCAGCGCGATGATGCTGAACAGTTCGAGCGTCAGCCGCCGCAACGGGCGTGGCGGCGGTGCGGGGGTTTCGGGCGGAGCGCTGGAAATATCGGGGCCGGACATGCGACGGATCCGTGCATTGCCTGCCCGTCAGCATACGCCGTGCGGATGTGGGCGCAGCGTGGACGAATGTCGCAGCGGCGGCTCGCCGGGTTCGTGCGAGGCGGCCTCGGCCACGATGGCTCTTCGCTCCGTACCAGCAACGAAGCGAAAAGGGCATCGCGACTGAAGTCGCTCTCGCAAAAGTTGCCGAGTGCGGCTCCGGTGCGGCTCAAGTCAGCGCGAACGCGTCGCGCGTGAGGTTTTCCGGCGCGCCGTCGGTGCACACCACGTCGTCCTCGATGCGGATGCCGCCGTACTGGCGGAACGCGTCGACCTTTGCCCAGTCGATGTCGGCGGCGACCGGCTTGTCGCGCAGTTCGGCCAGCAGCATGTCGATGAAGTACAGGCCGGGCTCGATCGTCACCGCCATCCCCGGTTCCAGCACGCGGGTCATGCGCAGGTAGGGGTGGCCGTCCGGGCGCGCGATGCTGCCGCCGCGCTCGCTCTGCTGGAAGCCGGCGACGTCGTGCACCTGCAGGCCGATCGGGTGGCCGAGGCCGTGGGGGAAGAACGCCGAGGTAACGCCGGAAGCCACCGCGCTCTCCGCGCTCATGCGGACGAAACCGTGCTCGCGCAGCACGCCGGCCAGCACGTGGTGGGCGTGGATGTGCAGCTCGGGGTAGCTCTGCCCGGCACGCACCTTCGCCACGTAGCCGAGCTGCGCCGTTTCCATGCTATCGATCAAGGCCTGAAACTCGCGCGACTGCGGCGATGCATGGGTGCGGGTGATGTCGCTGGCGTAGCCGGCGGCGCTGGCGCCGGCGTCGATCAGGAACGAGCGGCTCTTCGCCGGCGGCGTGCGGTCGAAGTTCGTGTAGTGCAGCACCGCGCCGTGCTCGTTCAAGGCCACGATGCTGGCGTAGGGCAGTTCGGCGTCGATCTGCCTTGCCGCGGCGAGGTAGGCCAGGTGGATGCCGAGCTCGCTCTCGCCGGCGCGGAATGCGGCCTCGGCGGCGCGGTGCGCGCGGGCGCCGATGCGGCTGGCTTCGCGCATCAGCGCCAGTTCGTACGGGGTCTTGTACGAGCGGTACCAATGCAGATAGTCAAGTACCTGCTGCGGGTTGTTGATTTCCACGCCGTCGATGCCGGGGCAGGCTGGCGCGATTACCGCTCGCTTGCCGCCCGGCAGTTGCGCGACGGCTTCCGCCGCGCTGCGCACGATGACGATGTCGAAGTGCTCGACCCAGTAGCCGTGCGGCGCTTCCGGCACCACGTGCCAGTAGTCGCGCGGCTGCACGAACACCAGCTTCGGCTTCGCCCCCGGGGTGTAGGCGATCCAGCTGCCCGGCGTGTCGGTCAGCGGCAGCCAGTGCCTGAAGTGCGGGCTTGCGACGAACGGGCAATCCTGGTCGTCGAGGAACTTGCGCAGCGGCGCGCCGGCGGCGACCAGCAGATGGTCGAAACCGCCCAGCGCCAGAGCCTTGTCGGCGCGTTCGCGCAGGATGGCCAGGTGGTGCGGGTACAGCGAGGCGGGTTGGTCGTGCATGGTGACTCCTCGGCGGCGGGCCATCCTGTTGCCGGGTCGCATGCGCCTGTCGCGGCCGCTGGGGCCGCATGCGCGCAGGGCCGGTACAGCCCGTGGTGAACTGGGGAAGGGGAAGCAGGCGCCCATGATGGCGCGTACGTGCGGCGGCCGCCAGCGGGCAGCGCGCCGGCGCGGGGTCAGTCCTGCGCCAGCCAGCTCTCGATCCGGGCGGCGTCGGCGTCGGTGATCGCCACGATGCGGTAGCCGGCCCAGACCTGTCCTGAACTGGCGGCGGACTCGTGCCACTGTTCCTGGATGCCGACTTCGATCGGCTGCGACTGGGCCAGCATCCGCTCCGAACCGGGCAGCGTCATGCTGACCTGGTACAGCGCTTCGCTGCGCGGCGCCTGCGCGCCGATCAGCAGCATGCCGGTGCTGGAGAGGTTGCCCAGGTGGCCGATCGGCAGGCCACTGATCGCGTCGGTGACGATGGCGTTGACGGTGGTGCGCTTGCGCTCGGCGCGGCGCTGGTTGAAGGCGTCGTTCATCGGCGCGGGAGCTCCGTCGGGGCAGGAGGGCGCCGGGTGGCGGGCGGCTGGCGCAGGCTGCCGGTGAGGCTGCGCCAGGCGCGGTCGAGCAGGCTCTCCGACTGCGCGGGCACCTCGCAGGCGCGGCCGCTGGCCACTTCATGGGCCAGTTGGGCCAGGGTCATCTCCTCGCCGCGCTGGCCGCGCCGGCTGACCAGCAGGCAGCGCCCGGACATCGGCGAATGCCAGGCCAGCTTGCGCCGGGCGATCTGCCCGGTGACCGGGTCGACGAACTCGAACCAGCTGCCGAACGGCAGCTCGCGCAGGTGCTGTTCGATGCGCTGCTCGCGCGGGTCGGCCGCCGCGGCCGCCGGTGCTGCGCCCGCGGCGGCGGCGGCGACCGGCTCATGCCCGGCTTGCTGCTCGCCCAGCCGCTGGTGCTGCTTCAGGCGCAGCGCAAGATCCGTGGCGCTGGGCAGTTCCGCGGTAGGGTCGGGCTTGCCCGCGCCGAGCAGCCGCTGCGCCACCTGGACCGCTTCCTCGGCGTGCATGCCGATCTGCTGCAGGCCGGACTCCACGTCCACCTGCAGCCGCAGGCGGTCACCCGTCGGCAGGCGGCCGAGCAACTGGTCGGTGATCGCCAGTTGTGCGCGAAACGCCTCGCTGTCCTCGCCGTGCCGCAACAGGGTCAGCGCCAGCACGTCGGACCAGGCGCGATCGAGCAGGGCGCGCAGCAGGCCGCGCGGCGGCGACTGCGCGAAGCGTTCGGCCATCAGTTCGCCGGCGCGGTGGCGAGCCTGGTCCAGCCGCTCGCGCCCCTGCGCCGCCTCCACGTGGCGCCGTTCGGCGGCCTGTGCCTTGCGCGTGAGCAGGGCCAGGTGATGCTCGATGTCGGCCAGCAGCGTGGTGTACAGGCCCGCGCTGGGCGGCTCCCGGCTGGCGCGGGCCACCAGTTGCTCGAGCTTGGTCGCCAGCGGCCGGTTGCTCTCGTCGTCGCTGCCGTCGAGCCAGTCGTTCGCCGCGGCGGTCACGGTGTCGAGCAGCCGGCGCGCCGGATGTTCGCGTTGCTCGAAAAAGCCGCGGTCGGTCACCGCCATGCGCAGCACCGGCAGTTGCAGGTCGCCGAGCAATTGGTGGGCATTGCCGCCCTGCTGCAGTTGCTGGCCGAGCTGCTCGAACAGCCGCGCGACCAGTTCCACCTTGTCGCCCTGCTCGTCGCTCAACCGGGTGCGCGGCGCGTCGCCGGGTTTGCCGAAGTTGAGCTGGGCCAGCAGTTCCTCGCGCAGCCGCGCCGCGCTGCGCAGTTCGCGGCCGGCCTGGTCGGTGACCTGGGCCAGGTGCTGCTGCAGCGCGCCCAGCGCGGATTGCAGTTCCTGCTCGCTGGCGGCGCGGCCGGCCGCCGGGCCGCTGACGCCGCTCTGGCCGGCGCGTTGCCGCGCCAGCAGGTCGCGCAGGGATTCCAGCACCTCGATCGGGGCGCCGTGGCTGCCGGCCGAACCGGCGCCCGGCACCGTGCCGGTACTGCCGGTTGCCGGCTCGCCGGCGGCCTCAGCGCGGCCGGCGACCGGGCGCGTCCGCTTGCCGAGGTGCCGCGGGATCGGAATGCTGCGCAGTTGCGGCAGGATGCCGTCGCCCTGCAGGTGGGCGTTGATGGTGTCGTACAGCGGCGCCAGCGCCTGGATCACCCACTGGTCGAAATGCTGCAGCAGCAGCAGCTGGTGCTTCAGCGGCAGTTCCAGTTCGGCGCCGGCTTCGCTGCAGGCCTGCGCCAGCGCGTGCGGTCCCAGCGGCAGCGCCTGGCTTTCCAGCGGCGGCGCGCCGACCAGTACCGCCAGCCGGTGGCCCAGTTCGTACAGCACGCTGCTGTGGCGCACTTCGCCACGGGCGCCCAGTTGCTCCAGGGTCATCGACACTTCCTGCTCGCCGGGGTCGACCAGGGCCAGTGCCTGCCACGGTTTCACGCCGGTGGCGGCCGCGGCCGGCGCGGTCCTGACGCTGTCGATCCCGTTGAACTCGCCGGCGAGGCTTTCCATGAAACGCTGCACGAAGGTGGTGCGGCCCTGCAGCAGGCGTTGCCGGCTGGCAAAGCAAGTCTGTTGCTCGCCGTCGTGGTGAGCTCGCTCGGCCAGCGCAAAAAGCTGCTTTTCGAATTCGCCCAGGCAACGGCGCAGCGGCTCCTGCAACCCCTCCATGCAGAGGCGGTAGCTGGCTTCCAGCAGGCGCTGCGCCCGCGCCGGCCAGCGCGCGTTCCCAATGCGTCCGCCCTGCTGCGGCGCAGACGATTGACGCCGATCGTGCCCGACATCCATGCATCAACCTGTGAATTCCCCCGGTGCGGCAAGTCTATGCCGGTTGCCGTGGCTATGCCATCCGGGTGCCGGGTGGCCGGGACGCGGCTTTCAGTCCAGAAAAACGCCGATCACATCGTTGAGGAATCGCTGGCCCAGCGCGGTGGTGTGCAGGCGTTGCGGATCGTCGTGCAGCCAGCCGCGGCGGCGCGCCGCCGCCAGCGCGGCGGCGATGCGTTCCGGCGGCAGCCCGGTACGTTCGGCAAACGCGGCCATCGGCACGCCATCGACCAGGCGCAGTGCGTTGAGCATGTACTCGAACGGCAATTCGTCCGCGCCGACCACGTGGTCGCCGCCGATCCGGGCGGGGCCGCCGTTCGCTTCCAGGTAGGCGCGCGGGTGGCGGCTCTTCCAGCGACGGTGCACCTGGCCGCTGGCCGCGTCGCTGAGCTTGCCGTGCGCACCGGCGCCGATGCCGAGGTAGTCGCCGAACTGCCAGTAGTTGAGGTTGTGCACGCAGCGCCGGCCCGGTTGCGCGTACGCGGAAATCTCGTACTGGCCGTAGCCGGCGGCGGCAAGGCGCGCCTCGCAGGCTTCCTGCATCGCCCAGGCATGGTCGTCGTCGGGCAGCGGCGGCGGGTTGGCGGCGAACGCGGTGTTCGGCTCCAGCGTCAGCTGGTAGTGCGAGATGTGGGTGGGCGCCAGCGCGACGGCGCGCTCCACGTCGGCCAGCGCACCGTCCAGGTTCTGCTGCGGCAGCGCGTACATCAGGTCGAGGTTGATGTTTTCGTAGCCGGCATCCTGCGCCGATTTCACCGCCGCCTCGGCCTCGCCGGCCGAGTGGATGCGGCCGAGCCGGCGCAGCTTGTCGTCGTCGAAGCTCTGCACGCCGAACGAGATGCGGTTGACACCGGCGGCCAGGTAGCCGTCGAAGCGGCCGTGCTCGACCGTGCCGGGGTTGGTCTCCAGGGTGATCTCGGCGTCGTCGGCCAGCGGCAGCCGCTCGCGCACGCCGTCGAGCAGGCGCGCGATCAGCTCCGGCGCGAACAGGCTCGGCGTGCCGCCACCGAAGAACACGCTGATTAAGGGCCGGCTGCTTACAGGCCGGCTGATCCCCGGGCGGCCTTCCAGCGCGGCGGCGAAATCGGCGCGGTCGGCGTCGAGGTCGGCCAGCAGGTGGTCGATGTAGGCGGCGTAGGGCGGCGGCTCGCTGCGCAGGCCGTGCGAGTTGAAGTCGCAGTACGGGCACTTCTTCACGCACCACGGCATGTGGATGTACAGCGACAGCGGCGGCGCGGTCAGGCTCATGGGCGGCGTTCGGCCAGCCTCGCGTGCAGCTGCATCAGCGCCTGGCCGCGGTGGCTGAGGCGATTCTTCAGCGTCGGTTCGAGTTCGGCCGCGCTGAGCGTCTGGCCGCGCGGCAGGAACAGCGGGTCGTAGCCGAAACCCTTCTCGCCGCGCGGCGCGTCGAGCACACGGCCGTGCCAGCGGCCTTCGGCGATCAGCGGGGCCGGGTCGTCGGCATCCTGCAGCAACGCCAGCGTGCAGATGAAGAACGCGCCGCGCTGCGCCGCCGGCACGCCGTCCAGCGTGTGCAGCAATTTCAAGTTGTTCGCCGCGCTGTCGCCGTGACCACCGGCGTAGCGCGCCGAATACAGGCCGGGCGCGCCGTGCAGGTGTTCCACGCACAGCCCGGAGTCGTCGGCCAGCGCGGGCAGGCCGCTGGCGCGGGCGGCGTGGCGCGCCTTGAGCAGCGCGTTCTCGACGAAGCTGAGGCCGGTTTCCTCGGCGTCCGCGATGCCCAGGCTCGATTGCGCAACTACCTCGAATCCGCAGTCGGCGAGCAGCGCGTTGAACTCCGCGAGCTTGCCGCGGTTGCTGCTGGCCAGGACTACGCGTTGCATCATCTGCCGATTCCCGATTCCCGGCCTTACAGCGCCAGCGCCGTGCGCTGCGCCGCAACCAGCTCGCCGATGCCTTTCTCGGCCAGCGCCAGCAGCGCGTCCATCTCGTTGCGGCGGAACGCGTGGCCTTCGGCGGTGCCCTGCACCTCGATGAAGCCGCCGCCGTCGTTCATCACCACGTTCATGTCGGTGTCGCAGTCGGAGTCCTCGGCGTAGTCGAGGTCGAGCACCGGCACGCCCTTGTAGATGCCCACGGAGACCGCGGCGACCGCACCCACCACCGGGTTGCGCTTGAGGTTCTCGCGCTTCATCAGCAGGTTCACTGCGTCGACCAGGGCCACGTAGGCGCCGGTGATCGCTGCGGTGCGGGTGCCGCCGTCGGCCTGCAGCACGTCGCAGTCCAACGTGACCACGCGCTCGCCCAGCGCCTGGCGGTTGACGCAGGCACGCAGGCTGCGGCCGATCAGCCGCTGGATTTCCATGGTGCGCCCGCCCTGGCCGCCGCGGGTGGCCTCGCGCTGGGTGCGCGTGTTGGTGGCGCGCGGCAGCATGCCGTATTCGGCGGTGACCCAGCCCTCGCCCTTGCCGCGCAGCCAGGCCGGTGCGCGATCCTCGATGCTGGCGGTGCACAGCACGCGGGTGTCGCCGAAGCTCACCAGCACCGAGCCCTCGGCGTGGCGGGTGTAGTGGCGTTCGATGCTGACGCTGCGCAGCTGGTCGCTGGCGCGGCCACTGGGGCGGGTGACGGAATTCATGGGGCGGGTCCTGGGGTCGCTTGGCCGGATTGGGCAAGGCGGGACGGGAGAGTTTACCATTGCGCCCTTGTCCCCACCTCCGGAAGGCGCCGATGATCCGCAGCATGACGGCTTACGCCAGTGCCGAAACCACCGGCCCCGCCGGTACGCTCAGTTGCGAGCTGCGTACGGTCAACCACCGCTATCTCGAACTGAGCCCGCGGCTGCCGGACGAGTTGCGCAGCCTCGAGCCGCAGTTGCGCGAGCGCGTGGCGGCAAAGCTGTCGCGCGGCAAGCTCGATCTGACCGTGCGCCGCAGCGACTCGCGCAGCGAAACGCTGCAGGTCAACAATGCGCTTTTGTCGCGGTTGTCCGAGCTGTCGCTGGACATGGAAGCGCGTTTCCCGAGGATGCGCGTGGAGTTCACCGAGTTGCTGCGCTTCCCCGGCGTGCTGCAGCAGGCCGAGACCGACCCGGAAGCGCAGCAGGCCGCGCTGTTCGAGGTGCTCGACCGCGCACTGGACGCGCTCACCGCCACCCGCGAGCGCGAGGGCGAGAAGCTGGGTGGGATCCTGCGCGACAAGCTGGATGCGATCGAACGCGTGGTGGCCGACGTGCGCGGCTGGATGCCGGAGATCCGCGCCGCGCTGCGCACCCGGCTGGAAACGCGGCTGGCCGAGCTGAAGCAGCCCGTCGAGCCGGGGCGGCTGGAACAGGAGCTGGTGCTGCAGATCACCCGTACCGACGTGGACGAGGAGCTGGACCGGCTCAGCACCCACATCGGCGAGACGCGCCGCGTGCTGGGGCTGACGGAGCCGGTCGGCCGCCGGCTGGATTTCCTGATGCAGGAGTTCAATCGCGAGGCGAACACGCTGGGCTCGAAGTCGGTCGACGCGCGCAGCACCAACGCGGCGGTCGAGCTGAAGGTGCTGATCGAGCAGATGCGCGAGCAGGTGCAGAACATCGAATGACCTGGAATCCACGCGAGCCCCGGCCCCTCTCCCCACCCCTCTCCCCGTTGGGGAGAGGGAGCGAACCCGCTGCGCATCATCATGAATATTGAAGCGGGCACCCTGTTCGTGGTCGCGGCGCCTTCCGGTGCCGGCAAGTCCACCCTGGTCAACGCGCTGCTCGAGCGCGACGGCACGATCTCGCTGTCGGTGTCGCACACCACGCGGCCGCCGCGGCCGGGCGAGCAGTACGGGCGGCATTACTACTTCCTCGAGCGCGCGGAGTTCGAGCGCGAGGTCGCCGAGGGCATCTTTCTGGAACATGCCGAGGTGCACGGCAATTTGTATGGCACCTCGCGCACCACGGTGCAGGAACTGCTTGGGCAGGGCCGCGACGTGCTGCTGGAGATCGACTGGCAGGGCGCGCGGCAGATCCGCCGCAGCATGCCCGACTGTGTCAGCGTGTTCATCCTGCCGCCGTCGCGGGCGGAACTCGAGCGGCGCCTGCGCGGTCGTGGTTCGGACAGCGCCGAGGTGATCGAGCGCCGGTTGCGCAATTCGCGCGGCGAGATCGCCCACGCGCACGAGTTCGACTACATCCTGGTCAACGACGTGTTCGACGAGGCGCTGGCCGGGCTGCAGGCGATCGTGCGGGCGGTGCGCCTGCGCAGCGCGCTGCAGTGGCGGCGACACGAGGCGCTCATCGCCGAGCTGCTGGCCGCCGGGGCCTGAGAGCCCGTTCCCTCCGTCACATGGTCTTCGAACCGCGCTTCCGCTACCTTGTCCTCCTCCCCATCGTTTCTGCCGCCCATGACCCAACCCGTTCGCGCCACGCCTGACGACGCCACCCTGGTGCGGGTCCGTGGGCTGACCACGGTGCTCGGCGGCAAGACCATCTTCGACGCGCTGGATCTCGACATCCCGCGCGGCAAGATCACCTCGATCATGGGCCCCAGCGGCACCGGCAAGACCACGCTCCTCAAGCACATCACCGGGCAGATGCGCGCCGACGCCGGCAGCATCCACGTCGACGGCCAGGATGTCGCCGGCCTGTCGCGCGAGCAGCTGTACAAGCTGCGCGAAGGCGTGGGTTACCTGTTCCAGAATTCCGCGCTGCTGACCGACTTCGACGTGTTCGAGAACGTGGCCTTTCCGCTGCGCCAGCACACGAAGCTGCCGGAAGTGCTGATCCGCGACCTGGTGCTGATGAAGCTACAGGCGGTGGGCCTGCGCGGCGCGGCGCGGCTGATGCCGAACGAGCTTTCCGGCGGCATGGCGCGGCGGGTGGCGCTGGCGCGGGCGATCGTGTTCGATCCGCAGCTGATCCTGTACGACGAGCCCTTCGTGGGGCTCGATCCGGTGGCGCTGAACCAGGTGTTGAAGCTGATCCTGACGCTGAACCAGACGCTCGGCATCACCAGCGTGCTGGTATCGCACGAGCTGGCCGCGGTGCAGCAGATCGCCGACCACGTGATCCTGCTGGCCAAGGGCAAGGTGGTGGCGCAGGGCGATCCGAAGACCATCGCCGACGACGGCTCGCCGTGGACGCGGCAGTTCTTCGGCGGCGAGGCGGACGGGCCGATCCCGTTCCGCTATCCGGCCGGCGACTACGCCGCCGAACTGGGTTTTGCCGGAGCGGCGAAATGAACGTACGCGCGCCGCAACCCAACAACGTGGTGAGCCAGTCGCTGGCGCAGATCGGCAACTGCGGACTGTTCCTGTTGACCCTGCTGGCGGCGATCCCGCGCAGCTTCCGCTATGTGCGCGAGACGATCCGCCAGCTGTGGTTCGTCGGTGCGATGAGCCTCACCATCATCATGGTCTGCGGCCTGTTCGTCGGCATGGTGCTGATGCTGCAGCTGTACCACGTGCTGTCGATCTTCGGCGGCACCTCGGCCAGCGGCATGGTGGTGGCGCTGTCGGTGTACCGCGAGCTGGGGCCGGTGGTCACCGCGCTGCTGTTTGCCGGCCGCGCCGGCACCGCGGTCACCGCCGAGATCGGCCTGATGCGCGCCACCGACCAGATCGACGCGATGGAGATGATGGCGGTGGACCCGATCGCCTACGTGGCCACGCCACGCTTCCTCGCCGGGCTGATCGCGATGCCGCTGCTGTGCTGCGTGTTCTGCGCCATGGCGATCTTCGGCGGCCACCTGGTCGGCGTGACCTGGCTGGGCGTGGACAACGGCACGTTCTGGTCGAACATGACGGCGCAGGTCGACGTGCACACCGACATCGTCAACGGCGTGCTGTTGAAGAGTCTGGCATTCGGCGCGGTGGTGTCGCTGATCGCGGTGTTCCAGGGCTTCACCACGCCGCCGACCAGCGAAGGCGTGGCCTACGCCACCACCCGTACCGTGGTCGCCTCGTCGATCGCGATCCTGGCGCTGGACTTCGTCCTCACCGCGTTTCTCATGTGAATGTGCTGATGTGACCGCCATGACCCATCGTTTTCCGAGGATTCTGCCGTGAGCCAACCGAGAAGTTCCTACGCCGTCGGTACCGGCCTGTTCATCGTGCTCGGCTTCGCCGCACTGGCCTACCTGGCCACCCAGACCAGCTCGGTGGCGAACGTGCACCAGGGCGACAGCTACGTCGTCGATGCGCAGTTCACCAACATCGGCCAGCTGAAGGAGCGCGCACCGGTGAAGATCGCCGGCGTACGGGTCGGCCAGGTGCAGTCGATCACGCTGAGGGCGGATCACGACGTGGCCGACGTGAAGCTGTCGATCGACAAGGGCTACGACCACATCCCGCTCGACTCGGTGGCCACGATCTTCACCAGCGGCCTGCTCGGCGACCAGTACGTGGGCATCGAGTACGGCAGCTCGAAGCAAGCGGTGGCCGCCGGCGGCACGCTGGCGCGAACCAAGTCCACGCAGCCGCTGGAGGAGATGCTGGGCAAGTTCTTCGGCGCCGGCGGCGTGGTCGACAATGTCGGCGGCAGCTACGCGGTGAAGGCGGGCTTCTCCAACGTGGGCACGCTCTCGGCCGGTGCGCCGGTGAAGATGGCCGGCGTGGTGATCGGCAGCGTGCAGTCGGTACACGCCGATCCGGTCAAGCTGAACGCCCAGGTGGTGCTGTCGATCGACAAGCGCTACAACGCGATCCCCGACGATTCGTCCGCCGCGGTGTTCACCAGCGGTTTGATCGGCAGCCAGTATGTTGCGATCCAGCCGGGCGGTTCCCCCGAGATGCTCAAGGACGGTGACGAGATGATCCTCACCCAGTCCGCAATGCAACTGGAGGACCTGATCGGCAAGTTCCTGGTCAATGGTTCGCCCAGCGACAAGAAAGACGCCGGCAACGGCAGCAAATAGCCCGCCATCCCCACCGGCTCGCCGAGCCGGTTCCGCTGAAGGAGTTACCCATGTTGCGCAGACTGGCTCTTGCCACCGCCATCGCGTTCGGCAGCGTCATCGCCGCCCCGGTTCTTGCCCAGGCAGCCACGGCGGCGCCCGCCGCCGCGCGGGCACCGGTGCAGGTCGTGCAAGGCATCGCCGACCAGCTGGCTTCGGCGATCGAGGGGCATCGCGACGAGCTGAAGAAAAACCAGGAAAAACTGATCAGCGTGATCGACGAGGCGTTCCTGCCGCACTTCGACGTCGACTATGCCTCGATCCTGGTGCTCGGCCAGCATGCCCGCGAAACCACCCCGGAGCAGCGCGAGCGCTTCGCCCACGCGTTCTACAACTCGATCACCCACCGCTATGCCGAGGGCCTGCTCAACTACACCCGCGGCCGGGTCAAGGTGCTGCCGTTCAACGGCGACCTCAACGACAAGCGCACCGTGGTGCGCACCCAGGTGGTGCTGGACGACGGCAAGCTGGTATCGGTCGACTACGCGTTCCGCAAGAGCCGCAGCGGCGACTGGAAGGCCTACGACGTGATCATCGAGGGCATCTCCTACGTCACCAACTACCGCAACCAGGTGGACGCGGAAATCCGCAAGGCCGGCATCGAGAAGCTGATCACGAACCTGGAAACCCAGGGCTCGAAGGCGCTGGAGACGATGGACAAGGACAGCAAGAGCGCGTCATGACGGACCAGGCCGCGCGGGGGTTCCAGCTCGATACCGCCACGCCCGCCACCTTGGGCGTGGGCGGCGAGCTGAGTTTCGACACGGCCGCCGCCGCGCTGCAGGCGATCCAGTCCGCACTGGCGGACGGCTCGGCGTCGCGGCTGGACCTGGCCGGCGTGCTCCGCAGCGACAGTGCGGGGCTCGCCTGCATCCTGGCGGTCATGGCCGGGGCCGCCCGGCGCGGACGGCCCTTGCAGGTCGTCCACATGCCGGCCGGCATGCAGGCGCTGGCGCAGGTCTGCGAGGTCGACCGCCTGATCGCCTGACCCGTGCGGGCGGCAACGGCGGGTACGAAAAAGGGGCCACAGGCCCCTTTTTCATATCCATGGCCGTGCCCCGGATGCTCCTAGGGCTGCTTGGTTGCCTGGCCCGGATGCTTGTTTTCCCACTGGTGCTGCTGTTCCAGCAGCTGCTCCGGGTCGAAATTCTGATCGTTCAGGCCCTGCATCTGCTGGATGACTTCGAGCGGCGGGTTGCCATCGTAGATCTTGTACAGGCGCTGCTGCCGGTAGGCGTCGCGGATGAATACGTAAGGATCGTAGGCGGATTGCAGGAAGCTTTCCGCATCGATCGCGCGCGAACGCAGGGTCACCAGGTAGATCGCCGTCGGCAGGTACTGCAGGCCGTTGTAGTGGTGGTTGTGGGCGTACAGGGTCAGCGGGTCGAAGAAATAGCTGTCGACCGGGGCCTGCCAGATGTCGCGCACGGTACTCGGGCCCAGGAACGGGACCACCAAGTAATCGCCTTCCGGCGCACCCCAGCGCGCCAGGGTGATGCCGAAGTCGTTGGATTCCAGCGGCAGGCCGAGCTGGCTGGCCGGATCGAAGAAGCCGCCGATGCCGAGCGTGAGGTTGACCAGGAAGCGGCCGGTGCTCTGCAGCGCCTGCTTCGGCCGCGCCTGCAGCAGGTCGTTGGCAACCGTGATCGGCATGCGGATGTTAGTGAAGAAGTCGCTGAACGAACGGCGCACCGGCGGATTGGTCACCTTGCGGTAGCCCATGGCGACCGGGCGCACCACCGCCTTGTCCAGCGTGTCGTTGAATTTGTACGCGCTGCGGTTGTACTTCTCCAGCGGATCGTCGGTGCGCGGCTTGGCGATCGTGCAGCCGGCCAGCAACGCCAGCGCAAGCACCGGCAACCAGCGGCGCAACAGGGGGAATCGAAGCTGTGGGGTCATTGGCGCAGAGAATTCGCGTCGGGGGGAGACAGTTAAGTGTACTGTCTGGTTTTATATCCTGCACGGCTTTCGGCGTGCTTTCCCGGGCACTGCCGGTTCGTGGCCAGCCCGCCATCATACGCGCGTGCTCATTGCCAGCAAAGCACCTGCTGGCTACACTGCAAGACCACATAAGTCATTTATTCCCTGAGGATTTCACATGGCACGCATTACCGTCGAAGACTGCCTCGAGGTGATCGACAACCGTTTCGAGCTGGTGCTGATGGCGACCAAGCGCGCACGCCAGCTGGAAAAGGGCGCCGAGCCGGCGGTCAATCCCGATCACGACAAGCCGACCGTGCTGGCGCTGCGCGAAATCGCCGCCCGCCGCATCGACCAGGCTACCATCGACCAGATCGACAAGGCCGAGCGCGAGCGCGCCGAGCGCGAGGCGCTGGAGTGGGCCGCGGCCGAGGTGGACGACGACCTTTCCAAGGGCGGCGACGACTGATGGATGGCGGCCGCTGTAGCACGCGCATCCGCCGCGCCGGCGCGTCCGGCGCGACGGCCTGCGCGCGCCTTGCAGCCGCATGCCCTGCCTGCCGCGAGGTAGGCGCCTGAGCAGGCGCCGGCAACCGATGACTGCGGCCACCCCCACCGCCACGGTCGACCTGTCCGCGCTGCCGCCGTACGTGCTGGCCCTGAAGGAACGCATCGCCTACCTGCCCGAGGCGCAGGTCGAGCGCGTGCTGCGCGCGTTCCAGCTTGGCGCGCAGGCGCACGCCGGGCAGGAGCGCAAGAGCGGCGAGCCTTACATCACCCATCCGGTGGCGGTGGCCGGCATCCTGGCCGAGCTGGGGCTGGACGCCGAGACGATCATCGCGGCGATCCTGCACGACACCCTGGAGGACACCGAACTCAGCCGCGAGACCATCGCCGAGGAGTTCGGCGAGGTGGTGGCCGAGCTGGTCGACGGCGTCACCAAGCTGGACAAGATGCGCTTCGGCAGCCGCCAGGAAGCCGACGCGGAAAGCTTTCGCAAGATGCTGCTGGCGATGGCGCGCGACATCCGGGTGATCTTGATCAAGCTGGCCGACCGGCTGCACAACATGCGCACGCTGGGCGCCAAGGATGCGGATTCGCGCCACCGCATCGCGCGCGAGACGCTGGAGATCTTCGCGCCGATCGCCCAGCGCCTGGGCATGAACAAGTTCAAGGCGGAGCTGCAGGACCTGGGCTTCCGCGCGCTGTACCCGGACCGCTACCGGGTGATCAGCGAGCGCATCCGCGCCGCGCTCGGCAACCGTCGCGAGGCGATGGGCAAGATCGAGGCGGCGCTGTCCGCGCGGCTCGCCGCCGAGCACCTGCCGGCGATGGTGGTGGGCCGGATCAAGTCGCCGTGGAGCATCTATTCGAAGATGCGCGGGGACCACAAGAGCTTCGCCCAGCTGATGGACGTCTACGGCTTCCGCGTGGTGGTCGACAGCGCGATGAGCTGCTACATGGCGCTGGGCGTGGTGCACGCGCTGTACAAGCCGGTCGACCGCCGCTTCAAGGATTTCATCGCGATTCCCAAGGCGAACGGCTACCAGTCGCTGCACACCGTGCTGCTGGGGCCGTTTGGCGCGCCGATCGAGGTGCAGATCCGTACCGCCGAGATGGACTCGGTGGCCGAGCGCGGCGTCGCCGCGCACTGGGCCTACAAGACCGACTCGGGCCCGGCCAACAGTGCGCAGGCACGGGCGCGCGAGTGGCTGTCCTCGCTGGTCGACAGCTCGGCGAATACGGTGTCCTCGTCGGAGTTCATCGAGAACGTCAAGATCGACCTGTTCCCCGACGAGGTCTACCTGTTCACCCCGCGCGGCGACATCCTGTCGCTGCCGCGCAACGCTACCGCACTGGACTTCGCCTACGCGGTGCACACCGACGTGGGCGACCACGCGGTGGCGGCGCGGGTCGACAAGAAGCTGCTGCCGCTGCGCACGAAGCTGGAGTCGGGCCAGCTGGTGGAGATCATCACCGCGCCGTCGGCGGTGCCGAACCCGGCCTGGCTGGAGGTGGTGGTCACCGGCAAGGCGCGCACCGCGATCCGCCAGTACCTGAAACACCTGCAGCACGAGGATGCGGTCGACTTCGGCCACCGCATGCTCGACCGCGCGCTGGACGCGCAGGGCAGCAGCCTGGACGGCATCCCGCCGGCGGTGCTGGACCGTTTCCTGGAAACCTCCAAGCTGAAGCGGCTGGAGGAATTGCTGTCCGACATCGCGCTGGGCAACCGCATGCCCGACGTGGTCGCCAGCCAGTTGCTCGCCTCGCGCGGCAGGAAGGCCGGCAAGCCGCAGGCATCCGCGCACGCGCACGAGAAGATCCGCATCACCGGCGCCGAGCGCGGCGTGCTCAGCTTCGCCAATTGCTGCCATCCGCTGCCGGGCGACGAGATCATCGGCTACCTGTCCTCGGGCAAGGGCATCGTGGTGCACCGCGAGGAGTGCCCGAACGTGATCGAGCTGCGCAAGTCGCCCGAGCGCTGCGTGGCGATCGAATGGGACCGCGACGTGCAGGGCGACTACCGCGCCGAACTGCGCATCGAGGTGATCAACCGCCCCGGCGTGCTGGCCACCGTGGCCGCCGCGATCGCCGCCGCCGACTCGAACATCGAGAACGTGGAATACGTCGAGCGCGACGCCGCCGCGGCCACCTTGCTGTTCGCGCTGGAAGTGAAGAACCGCAAGCACCTGGCCGACGTGATCCGCCGCGTGCGCCGCACCGGCGTGGTGAGCGGGGCGTATCGTTATCCTTTGTGATTCGGGATTGGGGACCGGGATTCGTGCATAGCCTCGACGTGCCGGAATATGTGCACGCGAGCCGTGACACGGTAATCTTCCCGAATCCCGAATCCCGAATCCCGAATCCCGAATCCCGAATCCCGAGGCCATCCATGTCCCGCAGCATCATCTCCACCGAACAGGCGCCGGCCGCGATCGGCCCGTACTCTCAGGCCGTGCGTGCCGGCAATACCGTGTACTTCTCCGGCCAGATCCCGCTGGATCCGGCCACCGGTACGCTGGTCGATGGCGACATCACGGCGCAGACGCGGCGTGTGTTCGACAACCTCACCGCAGTGGCGGCGGCGGCCGGCGGCTCGCTGGCGCAGGTCGTGCGCGTGGGCATCTACGTCACCGACCTGGCGAACTTCGCCGCGGTCAATGCGGTGATGGCCGAGTACTTCCGGCAGCCGTACCCGGCGCGTTCCACCATCGAAGTGTCCGGCCTGCCGAAGGCGGCGCAGGTCGAGGTCGACGCGGTGATGGTGCTGGACTGAGTTCCATGAGCGCCGCGCGCCGACACCGGCTGTCGGCGGGCGGCTTACGACAGGAGACGGTGCTCGGTTAGGCTTGCAGGCCATGGCCACCCGCACCATCCGTCCTTCTCCCGCCATTGACGTCGACCCGGGCCTCACTCCGGCCGGCGCGCTGCCGGGCGTCGGCCCGGCGCTGGTCGCGGCGCTCGCCCGGCTGGGGCTGGAGCGGGTGCAGGACCTGTGGTTCCACCTGCCGCTGCGCTACGAGGACAAGACCCGGATCACCGCGATCGCCGACCTGCGGGTGGGCGAGCGGGCGCAGGTCGAAGGCGTGGTCGAGGCGGTCGAGCGCGGCTTCCGCTATCGGCCTCAGCTGAAGGTAGCGATCGGCGACGCCAGCCGGCAGACCCTGCTGCTGCGCTTCTTCCATTTCAACCGCGCGCAGGCCGAGCAACTGCTGCCGGGCACGCGGCTGCTCTGCTACGGCGAAGTGCGCCACGGCGCGCAGGGCCTGGAGATGGTGCATCCGAACTACCAGCGCCTGGACGGGGATGCGGCGGCCGCGGTCGACGAGTTGCTCAGCCCGGTCTATCCGACCACCGAAGGCCTGGGCCCGAAGCGGCTGGCCGGGGTGATCGGCAAGGCGCTGGCGCTGCTGCCGCCGGCCGCGCAACTGGAGCTGATTCCCCCGGAGTGGTGTGCCCGGCACGGGCTCACCTCGCTGCGCGACGCGCTGCTGTACGTGCACCGTCCGCCGCCGGACGCCCACCTGGGCCAGCTGATGCTGGGGCGGCATCCGGCGCAGCAGCGGCTGGCCTTCGAGGAACTGCTGACCCAACACCTCAGCCTGAAGCGCATGCGTGCGGCGGTGCGGCGGCGGCGTGCGCCGGCGCTGGGCGGTACCGACGAACTGCGCCGGCGGCTGCTGGCCGGGTTGCCGTTCGAGCTGACTGCGGCGCAGCGGCGCGTCGTCGCCGAGGTCGTGCGCGACCTCGCCGGAGTGCGGCCGATGCTGCGGCTGGTGCAGGGCGACGTCGGCAGCGGCAAGACCGTGGTGGCCGCGCTGGCGGCGCTGGCGGCGGTGGAATCCGGGTACCAGGTCGCGCTGATGGCACCGACCGAGCTGCTGGCCGAGCAGCATCTGCGCAACTTCCGCCACTGGCTGCAGCCGCTGGGCATCGAAGTGGAGTGGCTGGCCAGCAAGGTCACCGGCAAGGCGCGCAAACAGGCGCTGGCGCGGGTGGCCGCAGGCGCGCCGGTGGTGATCGGCACGCACGCGCTGATGCAGGAGGGCGTGGCGTTCGCGCGGCTCGGCCTGGTGATCGTCGACGAGCAGCACCGTTTCGGCGTGCAGCAACGATTGGCCCTGCGCGACAAGGGCAAGGATGGGCAGCTCGTTCCGCACCAGCTGGTGCTGACCGCCACGCCGATCCCGCGCACGCTGGCGATGAGCGCATACGCCGACCTGGACGTCTCGTCGGTCGACGAACTGCCGCCCGGACGCACGCCGGTGCAGACCATCGCGATCTCGAACGCGCGGCGCGCCGAGGTGATCGAGCGCATCCACGCCGCCTGCGGCGAGGGCCGCCAGGTGTACTGGGTGTGCACGCTGATCGAGGAGTCCGAGCAGTTGCGCGCGCAGGCGGCCGAGGTGGCGCATGCGGAATTGTCCGCCGCGCTGGCCGGTTACCGGGTCGGCCTGATCCACGGCCGCATGAAGCCGAAGGAAAAGCAGGCGGTGATGGATGCGTTCGAGGCCGGCGAACTGGCCGTGCTGGTGGCCACCACGGTGATCGAGGTGGGCGTGGACGTGCCGAACGCCAGCCTGATGGTGGTCGAGAACAGCGAACGGCTGGGCCTGGCCCAGCTGCACCAGTTGCGCGGCCGGGTCGGTCGCGGCGCGGTGGCCTCCAATTGCGTGCTGCTGTACCAGCCGCCGCTGGGCCAGCTGGCGCGCGAGCGGCTGCAGGTGATGCGCGACACCAACGACGGCTTCCGCATCGCCGAGAAGGACCTTGAACTGCGCGGCCCGGGCGAGGTGCTGGGCACCCGCCAGACCGGCCAGCTCAGCTTCCGCATCGCCGATCTCGCCCGCGACGCCCACCTGTTGCCGGCGGTGCAGCAGGTCGGCGAGCACATGCTGGCGGAGCACCCGCGGCAGACCTCACAATTGATCGAGCGCTGGATCGGCGGCGCAGCACGCTACGCACATGCGTGATTTTTGCGATCATCCCTGATTGCGAAAAAATCGCCCGGAGCGATTTTTGACATCGCGCCAGCGATGGCCCGAACGGCGGCCGCCAAGGATGGTGGTCGCAAGATCAAACGGGCGGCCATCCTTGGCCGCACTTTTCAATGTTTTTGCAATCATCCCTGATTGGATTGCGAAAAAATCGCCCGGAGCGATTTTTGACATCGCGTCAGCGATGGCCCGAAGGGCGGCCGCCAAGGATGGTGGTGGCAAGATCAAACGGGCGGCCATCCTTGGCCGCACTTTTCAATTCTTGAAATTATCCATCCATGAACAAGCCGCAGCTCCTGATCGACACCGACCCCGGCGTGGACGACGCACTGGCGATCCTGATGGCCTACGCGCACGCCGACATCGCCGGCCTCAGCATCGCCGCCGGCAACGTGGGCCTCGGTCATACCGTGCGCAATGCTCGCACCCTGGTCGACCTGGTCGGCGCGGCGACCCCGGTGTTCGCCGGCTGCGCCACGCCGCTGGTGCGCGCGCCGGACGAGGACGCCGCCTTCGTGCATGGCCAGGACGGTTTCGGCGACGTCGGCTTCCCCGCGCCCGCGGCTGCGCTGGCCGACGAACCGGCCGCGCTGGCCCTGCTGCGGCTGACCCGCGAGCGGCCGGGCGAACTGACCCTGGTGGCACTGGGGCCGCTGACCAACCTGGCACTCGCGTTGCGGCTCGATCCGGCCTTGTCCGAACGGGTGGCGCGGCTGGTGGTGATGGGCGGTGCCGTGACCGGCCACGGCAACACCGGCAGGGTGCCGGCGGAGTTCAACGTCGGCTTCGATCCGGAGGCGGCGCACGTGGTGTTCGAGGCCTTCCCCACGTTCGACCTGGTCGACTGGGAGGCCACCCTGCGGCACGCGTTCGACGATGCCGAATTCGACGGCTGGCTGGCGGCCGGCGACCGGCGTGCGGACTTCTTCGGGCGCATCGTGGCCACGGCCCGCCGCTACAACGCGAAGCACGGCCGCCACGGGCTGGTCGCCGCCGATGCGCTGGCGATGGCGGTGGCGCTGGATCCCGCGATCGTCACCCGCCGCGAGACCCGCGCCGTGGCGGTGGAGCTGGACGGCCGGCTAACCCGCGGCGCCACCGTGGTCGACTGGAAGGGCCGGCTGGGCCGGCCGGCCCGGGCGAACATCGTGCTGGAGGTGGACCAGGCCCGCTTCGCCGCGATGGTGCGGCGCGCGCTGGGCGCGGCGGGTTGAGCGCGTGGGCCATCGACTTGCGGCCATGACCGCTTGCCCGTTACAATGCCGCTCTTTTCACCACCGCTTTAGAGCCAGCCATGAAGCCTGACATCCATCCGAAGTACGTCCCGGTGGTGTTCCAGGACCTGTCGTCCGACTTCGCGTTCCTGACCAAGTCGACCATGTCCAGCAAGGAAACCATCAAGTGGGAGGACGGCAACGAGTACCCGCTGATCAAGGTGGATATCTCCAGCCATTCGCACCCGTTCTATACCGGCAAGCAGAAGACGCTGGACGTCGGCGGTCGCGTCGACAAGTTCCGCCGCCGCTACGCGGGTTCCGCCAAGGAATAATCGACGTCGGCGGCCCTGGCCTGCGATGGCCGGCCGGATCCGATTCCAGACACGGGGCGAGCGCAGGCTTGCCCCGTGTTTTTTCGTGCCCGGCCTACGACCATTCGCCATCGAATGTGTCGGCGGCCTTGTGCGATAATGTCCGGCGAACCGGCGCCAAGGCGTCCGTTGCGTCGCACGCTTTCCCCGGCATGCGGCACCAGGCATTCCCCCGTCGGACGGCACCGACCCTGTGGTCGCCACCGATGGCGACCCACATGTAAGGAGGTTTCCGTGTCCGACCCCAAGATCGTCAAACTGGTGGATGAGTCGAGCAAGCGCAGCAGCGAGCTGCCGCTGGTCAGCGGCACGCTGGGGCCGGCATGCATCGACATCGGCACGCTGTACAAGGATACCGGCCACTTCACCTACGACCCTGGCTACGGCTCGACCGCCAGCACCAAGAGCGCGATCACCTACATCGACGGCGACCAGGGCGTGCTGCTGTACCGTGGTTATCCGATCGAGCAGCTGGCCGAGAAGTCCAGCTTCCTCGAGGTGGCCTACCTGCTGCTCAACGGCGAGCTGCCGAAGCCGGCCGAGTTCGCCGCGTTCGAACACGACGTCTCGCATCACACGATGATGCACGAGTCGCTGAAGAACTTCTTCCAGGGCTTCCACCACGACGCTCACCCGATGGCGATGCTGGCTGCCGCGGTGGCCTCGCTGTCGGCGTTCTACCACGACGATCTCAACGTCGAGGATCCGGCCGACCGCAAGATGGCCGCGATCCGCCTGATCGCGAAGATGCCGACGATCGCCGCCGCCTGCTACCGCTACTCGATCGGCTGGCCGTTCCGTTATCCGCGCAACAACCTGGAATACGTCGACCGCTTCCTGCACATGATGTTCGAGGTGCCGAGCGAGCCGCTGCAGATGACCCCGGTCGCCGCCAAGGCGCTGGACCTGCTGTTCATCCTGCATGCCGACCACGAGCAGAACGCCTCCACCTCCACCGTGCGCCTGGTCGGCTCCACCGGGGCGAACCCGTACGCGTCGATCGCCGCCGGCATCACCGCGCTGTGGGGCCCCGCGCACGGCGGCGCCAACGAGGCGGTGCTCAAGCAGCTGCAGGAGATCGGTTCGCCGGACAAGGTCGAGACCGCGGTGCTGCGCGCGAAGGACAAGAACGACAGCTTCCGCCTGATGGGCTTCGGCCACCGCGTATACAAGAACTTCGACCCGCGCGCGAAGATCATCCGCGAGATGTGCCACAAGGTGCTGGCCGAGCTGGGCGTCAACGACCCGCTGCTGGACGTGGCGATGAAGCTGGAAGAGGCGGCGCTGAAGGACGAGTACTTCGTCGAGCGCAAGCTGTACCCGAACGTGGACTTCTACTCCGGCATCATCTACAAGGCGCTGGGCATCCCCACCGAGATGTTCACCGTGATGTTCGCCATCGCGCGTACCGCCGGCTGGATCGCGCACTGGATCGAGCAGCACGAAACCCCCGGGTCGCGCATCGGCCGCCCGCGCCAGGTCTACACCGGCGCCAACGTGCGCGATTACGTGCCGACGGCCAAGCGCTGAGCGCCGGCCTGCCCTGAGGCGAAAAAAACGCCCCGGCTTCGGCCGGGGCGTTTTTTCGTGGGGCGGATCGAAGCGGGCTCAGCGCAGCGCAGCACTCAGCCGCCGCTCGAAGTCGGTGGCGGATTCCTCGTCCAGCAGGGCTTCCACCTGCGACAGCGAGGCGCGGCGCATCGGCCTGTCGTCGGCGCGGTCCAGCGGGGCCCGGCGCAGCGCGTCGCGCGGCAGCACGGTCAGGTCGAACGGCAGCTCGTCGGCGGCGAACAGCAGCACCGGGTATTCGGGCTGCTCGTCGCGGCCGTAGCGCAGCCGGCGCACCTGGGTCTCGATCGGCACGCCGCGCTCGCGCAGGTACAGCACGACCGCCTCCGGATCGTCGCTGTACACGTGCAGGCAGACCGCCGAATGCGCATCGGCGGTGCCGTCCAGCACCGCGCCGACCAGCCGCGGCTCGAACGGGGCGAGGAAGCGCATCGCCTCGACCGCCGCCTCGCGCCGCTGGCGCAGCAGCTGCGGCTGGCTGTCGGCGAGGAACAGCCGCTGGTGCTCGCGCAACGCCTGCTCGATCTCCAGGTTGCGCGGCAGCGCCTGCGCATCGAGGATGCCCAGCCGCTCGGCGGCCTTCAGCTTGGCGTGATGGAAATCCCGGATGCCGTGCTCGCTCATCAGCCGTGCGGCTTCCTGGGCCACGCGCAGGCGGTTGCGCTGCGCGCGGTCATGCGCGTGGATGCGGTGGTGGTCGCCTCGGGACATAGCGCACTCCTCAACGATGGGTGAGCGACGGCCGGGGCGGATCTCGCCCCGGAGGGGCATCAGAAGATGTCGTAGGCGTGCTGCTGATCCTGCTCCTTCTGCTGGGCCGCCTGGCTGCGCAGCCGGTCGACGTCTTCCACCTTGAACATCTCGTTGATGCCGTCCGGATCGCCCGCCGCGGTGGGCAGGCCGCTGTTGCGGTTGATCAGTACCGTACTGATTCCCGGCGGCATCGGCAACGTGCTCGACGGCAGGCCCTTCAGCACCGCGCCGGTGTACTCCATCCAGATCGGCAGCGCCGCCTTGGCGCCGAACTCGCCGCGCCCGAGCGAACCGTAATCGTCGAAGCCCACCCAGACCGCGGTCGACAGGTCGCCGTTGAAGCCGACGAACCAGGCGTCGCGATGGTCGTTGGTGGAGCCGGTCTTGCCGGCCAGGTCGTCGCGGCCCAGCGCGCGCGCGGCCGAGCCGGTTCCGCGCAGGATCACGTCCTTCATCAGCGAGGTGACCAGGTAGTCGTTGCGCGTGTCGATTACTCGCGGCGCGAGCACCGGCGGCGCGTTTCCGCCGTGCACGTCGGCCGGCAGCACCGCCTCGCCGACGCCGTCGACGCTGCTGGATTCGGCGGGCTCGCCGGCGCTGCCGGCATGGGCCAGGTTGTTGGCAGGGGTGGGCGTCATGTCCGCCGGCGGCGGCCCGGGCGGGCGCGTGTCGAGCAGGCGCTCCTGGCAGTTGCGGCAGGCGCGCGCGGGGTTGGCCACGTATACCGCCTTGCCGCTGCGGTCGTCGATCTGGTGAATGAAGTACGGCGTGACCAGGTAGCCGCCGTTGGCGAATACGGCGTAGCCGCGCGCCATGCTCATCGGCGACACCGAGGCGGTGCCCAGCGCCATCGACAGGTTGGCCGGGATCGCGTCCTGCGAGAAGCCGAAGCGGGTGGCGTATTCGCGCATGTAGCGCACGCCGACGGCGTCGAGCAGGCGTACCGAGACCAGGTTCTTCGACTGCACCAGCGCCTCGCGCAGGCGCATCGGCCCGGCGAACTTGTCGTCGTCGTTGGACGGTGTCCAGATGCCGTTCGGGCGCGAGGGGTCGGGCAGGGCGAGCGGCGCGTCGTTGATGATCGAGGCCGGCGTGAAGCCGCGCTCGAACGCGCCCGAATACAGGTACGGCTTGAAGCTGGAGCCGGGCTGGCGCGCCGCCATCACGGCCCGGTTGAACTTGCTGCGCACGAAGTTGAAGCCGCCGACCAGCGCCTGGATCGAGCCGTCCTCCGGATTGATCGAGGTCAGCGCCGCCTGCGCCGCGGGGACCTGCGCCAGCTGCCATTCGCCCTTGCCGTCGCGCGACAGCCGGATGATGTCGCCGCGCTTGAGCACCGCGTCGACCTTGGTCGGCGCGGCGCCCACGCGATCCTCGTTGATGTGCGGCCGCGCCCACTGCATCGCGGGCAGGTCGAGGATCACGCTCTCGCGGCTGGACAGGTAGACCGTGGCCTGCTTCGTGTTGCTGGCGGTGACCAGGCCCGGCTGCATGCCGGAGACGCTGCCGTAGCCGGACAGGACGCGGTCGAAATCCGCCTCGCCCGCGTCGGCGGGCAGGTCCTGATGGGCCTCCGGCCCGCGCCAGCCGTGCCGGCGGTCGTAGGCGACCAGCCCGTTGCGCACGGCTTCCAGGGCAGCCTGCTGGCGCCCGCTCGGCACGGTGGTCCAGACCACGTAGCCCTCGGTGAGCGCATCGTTGCCGAAGCGGTCGAGCACCTGCCGCCGCACCATTTCCGCGAGGTAGGGCGCGTCCACCTCGATCGGCTGCTCGTGCGGATAGGCGCGGTTCGGCTCGGCGATCGCCTGCTCGTAGACCGCCTTGGTGACGTAGTCGTGCCGCAGCATCTCGCCCAGCACCCAGTTGCGCCGTGCGAGTGCGCGCTTCGGGCTGTTGATCGGGTTGACCGCCGAGGGCAGCTGGAAGGTCGAGGCGATCATCGCGCATTCGGCCACGCTCAGCTGGTCCAGCGTCTTGCCATAGTAGTACTCGGCCGCCGCGGCCACGCCGTAGGAGCGGTGGCCGAGGAACATCTTGTTGAGGTACAGCTCGAGGATCTGGTCCTTGCTCAGCTCATGCTCGATGCGCAGCGCGATGAAGATCTCGGTGAGCTTGCGCGAGTAGAGCTTCTCCGGACTGAGGAAGAAGTTGCGGGCGACCTGCTGGGTGATGGTGGAGCCGCCGGGACCCTTGTCGCCGCCGGTGACGACGACGTGCCAGCCGGCGCGCGCGATGCCGTGCCAGTCCACGCCCGGGTGGTGGTAGAAGTCCGCATCCTCGGCCGACAGCACGGCGTGCTTGAGCCGGTCCGGTACGTGCTCGATGCCCACCGGGATGCGCCGGGTCTCGCCGAAGGTGGCGATCAGCTTGCCGTCGGCGCTGAGCACCCGCAGAGGTACCTGCATCGGATAGTTCTTCAACTCGGCTACCGAGGGGAGCCGGGGGGCAATCAGCCAGTACGCCACACCGACCGCAAGAACTGCCAGGAGCAAGCCGGAAAACGCCAGGATCAGGACCCAGCGCAACAAACGTCGGAAAATTTGCATGGTGTGGGGGATAGCGAGACCTGAGTCAAAACATGGCGGAGTATAGATGTAGCAGTATTTGCCGCACTGAGGCGTGATCCGCCAAAGCAAGGGTCGGGCCAGCGCAGGGCCGATGGCGCAAATGTGGCCGACATCACGCCAATTACTTGAGAAAGTTCCTGTAGGCCGTTGCCATTGCGTCAATTTTTAGATTTAATGCCATTGCGCACCCCGCCAGGATCCTGGTCATGGGCGTCAGCGGCAAGGGGGAAACACCGTGGGGCTCTTTACACCGAAGAAGCCGGCGCTGATGGGTGTCGACATTAGTTCGACTGCCGTCAAGCTGCTGCAGCTCAGTCAGGCGGGCGGCCGTTATCGCGTGGAGCATTACGCGGTCGAACCGCTGCCGCCCAATGCCGTGGTCGAGAAGAACATCGTCGAGGTCGAGGCGGTCGGTGACGCGATCCGCCGCGCGCTGGCGCGCTCGGGATCCAAGCTCAAGCATGCGGCGGCAGCGGTGGCCGGGTCGGCCGTGATCACCCGCGTCATCCCGATGAGCGCCGATCTTTCCGAGGACGACCTGGAAGGCCAGATCCAGGTCGAGGCGAACCAGTACATCCCGTACCCGATCGACGAGATCAGCCTCGATTTCGAGGTGCTCGGCCCGGTGCGCGACAGCCCCGACATGAACAACGTGCTGCTGGCCGCCTCGCGCACCGAGAACGTCGACATGCGCGTGGCCGCGCTGGACCTGGGCGGACTCGCCGCCTCGGTGGTCGACGTCGAGGCGTTCGCGATGGAGAACGCCTTCGCGATGATCGCCGACCAGCTCAACGTGGGCCGCGACGCGCTGGTGGCGGTGGTCGACATCGGCGCCACCATGACCACGCTGTCGGTGCTGCGCAACCAGCGCACGATCTACTCGCGCGAACAGGTCTTCGGCGGCAAGCAGCTCACCGACGAGATCATGCGCCGCTTCGGGCTCTCCTACGAGGAGGCCGGCCGCGCCAAGCGCAAGGGCGGCCTGCCCGAGTCCTACGAGACCGAGGCGCTGGAGCCGTTCAAGGAATCGCTGATCCAGCAGATCAGCCGCCTGCTGCAGTTCTTCTTCGCCGGCAGCGAATTCAGCAAGGTTGACCAGGTGGTACTGGCCGGTGGTTGTGCCTCGATCGAGGGGCTCGGCCCGATGCTGGAGGAGCAGCTCGGCGTGTCCTGCATCGTCGCCAATCCGCTGGCCCGCATGTCGCTGTCGCCACGGGTACAGGCACAGTCGCTGGCGCAGGACGCCCCCGCATTGATGATTGCGGTCGGCCTCGCCTTGAGGAGCTTCGACTGATGGCACACGTCAATCTACTTCCGTGGCGCGCCGAGCGCCGCAAGCAGCGCGAGCGCGAGTTCTACATGCAGCTCGCCGCCGCCTTCGTGGTGGGCCTTGGCGTGCTGCTGCTGTGGATCTTCTGGATGGACCAGCGCATCGACAACCAGAACGAGCGCAACACGTACCTGCAGACCGAGATCAAGCAGCTCGACGTGCGCATCGCGAAGATCAAGGATCTGGAAAAGGTGCGCGAGCACCTGCTGGCGCGCAAGCAGATCATCGAGCAGCTGCAGGCCGACCGCTCGCAGATGGTGCACCTGTTCGACGAGCTGGTGAAGACGATCCCGGCCAGCGCCCGGCTGAGCGGACTGAAGCAGAACGGCCAGTCGATGTCGCTCGACGGCGTGGCCCAGTCCAACGCCAGCGTCGCCGAATACATGCGCAACATCGAGGGCTCACCGTGGATGGGGCATGCCGACCTGCGCAAGACCGAAAACACCCATAACGGCAGCCGCATGCCGTACGTGTTCGGCCTGAACGTATTGCTGAACAAGCCGAAGGCCGACGAGAACGACGCCGGCAAGACCCCGGTGCTGCCGGCCGGCAGCAGTTCCGGCGCGGCTCCCGCGGTGCCGGCCTCGGTCGCCGCAGCGGCGAAGGCCGTCGTCGCGCCGGCGAAGCCGGCCACGACGGCGGCGCCCGCGACGGAAGCCAAGCCGGTGAGTGCGGCCGCCGCCAAGGGAGGTGCCGGATCATGAGTTTCCTCCACGATATCCGGAACCTCGACCGCAACAACGTCGGCGGCTGGCCGCAATCGGTCAAGATCTTCTTCACCGCGCTGCTGCTCGGCGCCGTGCTGCTGGTCGGCTGGTATTTCTTCGTCAGCGGCCAGCAGGACAGCCTGAAGGCCCTGGCCGGCAAGGAAGACCAGCTCAAGCAGGAGTTCTCCACCAAGCAGGCGAAGTCGGTCAACCTCGAAGCGCTGCAGCAGCAGCTCGACGAGATGCAGGACATGCTGCGCCAGCTGCTGCGCCAGCTGCCCAGCAAGACCGAGATGCCCGAGCTGCTGATCGACATCTCGCAGACCGCGCAGGCGGCTGGCCTGGAGAGCGACCTGTTCCAGCCCGGTCCGGAGACGCCGAAGGACTTCTACGCGGAGAAGCCGATCGCGTTGCGCTTCACCGGCACCTACCACCAGTTCGGCACGTTCATCAGCGGCGTGGCGTCGCTGCCGCGGGTGGTGATCCTGACCCTGCACGATGTCTCGCTGACACCGAAGTCGCCGGGCAAGGACGGTACCGCGAGCGGCCAACTGGTACTGCAGGGCACCGTGAAGACCTACCGCTACCTGGATGACGAAGAGAGCGCCGCCGCGAGCAAGGGCAAGAAGGCCGGGGGGGCGAAGTGATGAAGAAGTCTGCTGCCATCAAACCCGCCCGGATCCTGCGACTGGCGCTGCTGCTGGGTGCCGCGCTGGTGCTGGCCGGCTGCACCCGCGGCATGTCCGACCTGCGCGCCTGGGTGGCGCAGGAAAAGGCCAAGAAGGGCGCGCCGATCCAGCCGCTGCCGGTGATCAAGACCTTCGAGACCTTCACCTACAACGACCAGGACCGGCGTGATCCGTTCAGCCCGAGCACGGCCGAACTGGACAACAACAGCAACGCCGCCAGCGGCCCGCGTCCGGATGCCAACCGGGCCAAGCAGCCGCTGGAACTGTTCGCGCTGGACAGCCTGAAGATGGTCGGCACCGTCGGTACCGGTGCGGGCATGGAAGTGCTGGTCAAGGATCCGGGTGGCGTGATCCACCGTGTCCATGTCAACGAGTACATGGGCCAGAACTACGGGCACATCACGGCAATCAGCGAAGACCACATCGACCTGGTCGAGCTGGTGTCCAACGGTAATGGTGGCTGGATGGAACGTCCCGCCAGCATCGCGCTCGACGCGAAATAGGAAACACAGGGGCTGATGCAATGACCAACCATATCCAATCCGTCCGGGGCCGTGTCATGCGCCATGCGTGCCGTTACTTGTCGATGTGCCTGCTGATCGTCGGCGCCGCCTGGGCCAGCGTCGCGGTGGCCGCCACCACCACGCTGAAGAACATCAGCTACGACGCGCTGCCCGGCGGCGGCGTCGAGTTGCGCATGGACTTCGGCGGCGGCCCGGTGCCGCAGCCGAAGATCTTCACCACGAACAACCCGCCGCGCATCGCGGTCGATTTCTCCGACACCGACAACGCGGCGCCGCGGCACCTGGACATCGGCAAGGGCTCGACCTCCGGCGTGTCCGCGGTGTCGGCCGGCGGCCGCACCCGCGTGGTGGTCGAGCTGATGCGCGAGTCGAGCTACCGCTCGCGGGTCGACGGCAACAGCCTGGTGCTGACGGTCGACAACGGCAGCGCGAGCCAGGCCGTCACCACCGCGTCCACGATCGATCCGACCAAGGCGCTGCCTTCGGCCTCGAACGGCCCGGCCATCTCCAACATCGACTTCCGTCGCGGTCCGAACGGCGAAGGCCGCGTGCTGATCGACTTCAGCGGCAGCGGCGCGAACGCCGACATGACCCGCAAGGGCGACAAGGTGCTGGTCACCATCGACCATGCGAGCCTGCCGGCCAACCTGGCCCAGCGCCTGGATACGATGGACTTCGCCACGCCGGTGCAGTCCATCGTCACCCGCGCCGGCGCCGGCGGCGGCGCGCGCATGGAAATCGCGGTCAAGGGCAACGTCGAGACCTCCGCCTACCAGACCGCCAACCAGTACGTGGTGGAAGTGGCGCCGAAGAGGGCCGAGGACAAGCCGGCCGATCGCCTGGCTCGGCTCACCCAGGAGCCGAACTACAACGGCAAGCGCGTCACCTTCAACTTCCAGGACATCCCGGTGCGCTCGGCGCTGCAGCTGATCGCCGACATCTCCGGCCTCAACCTGGTCGCTTCCGACAGCGTCGGCGGCAGCGTCACGCTGCGCCTGGTCAACGTGCCGTGGGATCAGGCGCTGGACGTGATCCTGCGCGCCAAGAGCCTGGACAAGCGCCGCAACGGCAACGTGGTGTGGGTCGCGCCGCAGGCCGAGCTGGCCAAGTACGAGCAGGACGTGGCCGACGCCAAGCTGAAGGCGCAGGACACCGCCGAACTGGTCACCGACTACGTGCCGATCAGCTACGGCAAGGCGGCGGACATCGCCAAGCTGCTGACCAGCGGCAGCATGCAGGGCGGCGGTGGCGCCGGCGGCGGCGCCAGCACCCAACGCGGCTTCCTGTCGCCGCGCGGCAGCGTGTCGTTCGACACGCGCACCAATACGCTGCTGCTCAACGACACGCCGGAGAAGATCAAGCAGCTGCGTGAACTGATCGCCGTGCTGGACAAGCCGGTGCAGCAGGTGCTGATCGAGTCGCGCATCGTGGTCGCCTCCGACGACTTCACCCGCGAGCTGGGCACGAAGTTCGGCGTCACCGGCCGGGTGAACAACACCCAGTTCCAGAACGCCGCCGCGGCGACGCCGGCCCTGACCGCGGGCCTCGGCGGCGGCAACGTGACCAGCGGCGGCCTCAACGTGAACCTGCCGGTCAGCCCGGCGGCCGGAACCTTCGGCCTGGCCATCCTCGGCGCCAACTACGCGATCGACCTGGAGCTCTCCGCCGCGCAGACCGAGGGTCGCGGCGAGGTGATCTCCAGCCCGCGGGTGATCACCGCGAACCAGCAGGAAGCCGTGATCCGCCAGGGCCAGGAAATCGGCTACGTCACGTTCCAGAACAGCGCGGGCAGCGGCGCCGGCAGCGGCACCGCCACGGTGCAGTTCAAGGACGCCGTACTGGAACTGAAGGTGACCCCGACGATCACCGCTGACAACCGCGTCTACCTGATGATCAACGTCAAGAAGGATGCGCTCGCCGGCTACGTCGACGCACCGGGCAGCGGCAAGATCCCGACCATCGACACCCGCGAGATCAACACCTCGGTGCTGGTCGACAACGGGCAGACGGTAGTGCTGGGCGGCATCTACGAGATCAACAAGGCCAACACGATGACCAAGGTGCCCGGCCTGGGCGACATCCCCGGCGTCGGCGTGCTGTTCCGCAAGACCTCGCGGACGAACACCAAGGCCGAGCTGTTGATCTTCGTGACGCCGCGCATCCTCAGCGCCTCGTTGCAATAGGCCTGGCGCGCATGCATCGAAAGAGGCGGCTTCGGCCGCCTCTTTTTTTGCGTCGTCCGGCGGGGCGGTGCCGGGCGGACTAAACTTCCGGCGCCGGCGATGGTCTTTAGCTCGCCGCCCGACCCCGCGCCTGCCTGCTCTGCACGCCGGGCCGTTGTCACGCCAAGCACGGAACCCTACATGGACATGCCCGAAACCCACCCGCCGACCCGCCTGCAGCAGTCGTTCGTGCAGCTGCGCGGCGACCTGCAGCAGTGCATCATCGGCCAGCCGCACCTGATCGACTGCCTACTGGTGGCCTTGCTGGCCGACGGCCACCTGCTGGTCGAGGGCGCCCCCGGCCTGGCCAAGACCACCGCGGTGAAGGCGCTGGCGGCGCGGGTCGAGGCGGATTTCCACCGCGTGCAGTTCACCCCCGACCTGCTGCCGGCCGACCTCACCGGCACCGACGTGTTCCGTCCGCAGTCGGGCAGCTTCGAGTTCGAGCGCGGCCCGCTGTTCCACAACATCATCCTCGCCGACGAGATCAACCGTGCGCCGGCCAAGGTGCAGTCGGCGCTGCTGGAGGCGATGGCCGAGCAACAGATCACCGTCGGCCGCCGCACCTGGCCGCTGCCCGAACTGTTCATGGTGATGGCCACGCAGAACCCGATCGAGCAGGAGGGCACGTTCACCCTGCCGGAAGCCCAGCTCGACCGTTTCCTGATGCACGTGACGATCGGCTATCCGGATGCCGCCGCCGAGCTGGCGATCCTCAAGCTGGCGCGCGAGCAGGCCAGCCGTCGCGCCCATCCGGTTGCCGCGCCGCCGGCCCTGCTGAGCCAGGCCGACGTGTTCGCCGCGCGCGACGCGGCGATGGCGGTGCACATGGCGCCGGCGCTGGAGGAATACCTGACCCAGCTGGTGCTGGCCACCCGCGATGCCGGCCGCTACGGGCCCGAGCTGAAGCGCTGGATCGCCTGGGGCGGCAGCCCGCGCGCCACCATCGCGCTGGACCGCTGCTCGCGTGCGCAGGCGTGGCTGGCCGGCCGCGATTACGTGCTGCCGGAAGACGTGCACGCGATCGCCCACGAGGTGCTGCGCCATCGCGTGCTGCTCAGCTACGAGGCGGAAGCCGAGGGCGTGCGTCCGGACCAGGTGATAGCCCGCCTGCTGGATCTCGTGCCGCTGCCATGAACGTTGCCGCGTCACACCGTGCGGAGGGCGATGGCCGCAGCCGGGTCGCCTTGTCCGAGCTGCTGGCGCTGCGCGCGCGGGTCGGTCGCGCGCGCATGGCGCCGCTGCTCAGCCGCGCCGCGCGCAGCGGCCAGCAGTCCAGCCGTCTGTACGGCCGCGGCATGGACTACGCCGAGTCGCGCGTCTACCAGGCCGGCGACGACGTGCGCCGGCTCGACTGGCGGCTCACCGCGCGCAGCGGCAAGCTGCATACCAAGCTGTTCCAGGAGGACCGCGAAGGCTGCCTGCTGATCCTGCTCGACACCCACGCCAGCATGCGCTTCGGTACCCGCGTGCGCTTCAAGTCGGTGCAGGCGGCGCGCGCCGCCGCCGCCGCCGCGTGGTACGCGGTGCGCGCCGGCGAGCGGGTCGGGGTGATGGCGTTCGGCCACGGCGACCCACTGCTGCGGCCCCAGGCCGGGCCGCGCGGCGCGCTGGCGGTGTGCGGCGCGCTGGCCGAATGGGATGCGCAGCCGGTGTCCGACCGGGTCGAGCCGTTGTCCGACGCCCTGGCCCGCGCCAGCCGTGTGCTGCACGGCGCCAGCCGCGTGCTGCTGGTCAGCGACGGCTTCAGCGGCGACGCGCTGGCCCGGCAGCGCCTGCTCGACCTGGGCCGGCACGCCGGCGTCAGCGTGCTGGTGGTGGCCGATCCGCTCGAACTGGCGCCGGCGCCGCCGGGGCGCTACCCGTTCGAACACGCCGGCGAGCGCTGCGAAGTACTGCTGCAGTCCGAACGCCAACGCAGCGACTTCCGGCAGGCGCTGGGCGCCGGCCCGGCGCGGCTGGGCGAGCTGGCGCAATCGCTGGGCCTGCGCTGGAACAGCATCGACACCGCTGCCGATGCGTTCGATGCGGTCAGCAGCCTGCTCGGTGCGCGGAGAACAGCGCGATGATGCCGCCGCCCGTGCCATCGCCCGGCCCGCAGCTGCGCGACATCCACCTGCCGCCCGCGCCGTCCTGGTGGCCGCCGGCACCGGGCTGGTGGATGCTGGCGGTGCTGCTGCTGGCATTGTCGTTGCTCGGCATCGGGTGGTGGCGCCGGCGGCGCCGTGTGCTGTACCGGCACCGACAGGTGCTGGATGAACTCGAGCGGATCGCCGGGCAGCACCGGCGCGATGGCGATGGGCCCGCGTTGGCGAGCGAGCTGCACCAGTTGCTGCGTCGTGTGGCGCGCCAGCACGACGCGCAGGCTGCGCGGCAACGCGGCGACGCCTGGCGGCAGACGCTGGCGCGGGTGCCGATCGACGCCGCCACGCTGCAGCAACTGCTGGCGCTGGACCAGCGGATCTATCGACTCCCCGCATCGTTCGACCATGCAGCCAGCGTGGCGGCCGTGCGGACGTGGCTGCGGCTGGCGTTGAAACCAGCGAGCTGGAAACCGTCCGCGACGGAGCATGCCGATGCCTGAGTTCGCCTGGCCGTGGGTGATCGTGCTGCTGCCGCTGCCGTGGCTGCTGCGGCGCTGGCTGCGCCCGGCCGCGCCGGGGCAGGCGCTGCGCCTGCCGCAGCCTGGCGTGCGGCTGGCCGTCGTCGCCGGCAACCGCGCGCATGGCGCCACGCCGTGGCTGCTGGCGCTGGCCTGGCTGTGTCTGCTGGCCGCGGCGGCGCGACCGCAATGGATCGGCCCGCTGCAGACGCAGCAGCGCAGCGGGCGCGGGCTGATGCTGGCGGTGGACCTGTCCGGCAGCATGCGCACCGAGGACATGCAGCTGGCCGGGCAACCGGTCAGCCGCTTCGGCGCGGTGGAGGCGATCGCCGGCGACTTCATCGATCGCCGCGGCGGCGACGAGATGGGCCTGGTCCTGTTCGGCAGCCAGGCCTTCCTGGTGACGCCGCTGACCTACGATCTCGGCGCCGTGCGCGCGCAGCTGCAGGGCGCGGCGGTGGGGCTGGCCGGCACCGAGACGGCGATCGGCGACGCCATTGCGGTGGCGGTGAAGCGGCTGGCCGCGCTGCCCGAGCAGGCGCGCGTGCTGGTGCTGCTCACCGATGGCGTCAACAATGCCGGCAGCATCTCGCCGCGCGATGCGGCGCGCGCGGCGAAGGCCGCCGGCGTGCGCATCTACACCATCGGCATCGGCGCCACGCGCATGCGCATCCCCGGTTTCTTCGGCAGCCAGCTGGTCAATCCTTCTGCCGACCTCGATGCCGGCATGCTCACCGACATCGCCACGCAGACCGGCGGGCGCTTCTTCCGCGCCACCGACAGCGGCGAGCTGGCCGAGGCCTACCGCGCGATCGACGCGCTGGAACCGATGCCGCAGCGCGGCCCCAGTCTGCGCCCGCGCCACGAGCTGTTCCGCTGGCCGCTGCTCGCGGCGATCGCGCTGCTGCTGGCGATCGTGCCGCGCCGCTTCGCGCGCGCGCGGGGGCTGTCGGCATGAGCGAGCTGCTGCAGCAGTTCCATTTCCTGCGGCCGTGGTGGCTGGCCGCCTTGCTCGCGCTGCCGCTGCTGGGCTGGCTGGGCACGCGGCGCAGCACGGCGCAGCTCGAATTGTCGCGGCTGGTCGACGCCGAGCTGCTGCCGCACCTGCTGAGCGGTCGGGAGGGCAGGCGCAGCCTGCCGCTCTGGCTGTTCGCGCTGGGCTGGACGCTGTGCGCGCTGGCCCTGGCCGGGCCGGCCTGGAGCCGCGTCGAGCAGCCGCTGTACGCCAGTCGTGCCGTGCAGGTGGTGGCGATCTCGCTGTCGCAGCACATGCTGGCGCGCGACGTGACGCCGAGCCGGCTCGATCGTGCGCGCTACAAGGCGCGCGACCTGCTGCACGCCAACCAGGACGGCCTCAACGCCCTGGTCGGCTACGCCGGCGAAGCGTTCGTGGTGGCGCCACTGACTGCTGATGCGAACAGCCTCGATGACCTGCTCGACGCGATGGCGCCGGACACCATGCCGGTGGATGGCGACAACGCGGCGGCGGCGATCGAGCGCGGTGCGGCGCTGGTCCGTGACGGCAAGGCCGGCGGCGGTTCGCTGGTGCTGATCACCGACCAGGCCGATGCGGCCGCCGATGCGGCCGCGCGCAAGGCACGTGCGGCCGGCGTGCAGGTCTCCGTGCTCGGCGTGGGCACGCCGCAGGGCGGCCCGGTACCCATGCCCGACGGCGGCTTCCTGCGCGATGCGCAGGGCGGCATGCTGCTGGCCCGCCGCGACGATGCGGCGCTGGCGGCGCTGGCGGCGGCCGGCGGCGGTCGCTACGTGGCGATGACGACGGATCGGGGCGATATCGACGCGCTGCACGCGCAACTGCGCAACGCGAAGGCGACCCTGGCGGACGGCCAGCATGGCGACCAGTGGCAGGATCGCGGCGCCTGGCTGCTGCTGCCGCTGCTGCCGCTGGTGGCGCTGGCGTTCCGCCGCGGCTGGCTGCTGTCGCTGCCATGGGTGCTGCTGCCGCTGCTGCCGGGCACGGCGTCGGCCACCACATGGCAGGACCTGTGGCAGCGTCCCGACCAGCAGGCTGCGCAGGCATTGCGCCACGGCCATGCGAAGCGCGCGCAGCAGCTTGCGCGCGATCCCGCCTGGCGCGGCGCCGCCGCGTATCGCGCCGGCGACTACGCCGCGGCGGCGCAGGCACTGCCGCAGGCGCTCGGCAGCGATGCGGCGTACAACCTGGGCAACACGCTGGCGAAACAGGGCGCGTACCCGCAGGCGATCGCCGCCTACGACCGCGCGTTGCGACTCGACCCGGCCAATGCCGACGCCAGGGCGAACCGCCAGGCGCTCGAGGACTGGCTGCGCCGGCAGCACCCGCAGCCGTCGGACCAGAAGCAGCACGAGGGCCACGACGGCCAGAAGAACGCGTCGTCGCCGGGCGAGCAGGGCAAGGCCGGCAAGCAGGATGCGAAGAACCCGTCATCCGCAGCGGAGAACGCCGAGCCGTCCGGCCAGTCGGGCCAGGACGGCAAGTCGCAGTCGCAGGATCCCTCCGGCAAGGATGAATCGCGGCAGGGCAAGTCGGAGTCGGGCGGCGCCGACCAGCCCGCGCCGCAGACCGCGCAGCAGCAGGCCGAGCAGCGGGCGCAGGCGGAGCAGGCCCGGCAGGCGCTGAAGCGGCAGATGGACGCGGCGCTGGCCAGGCCGGGCGAGCGCCCGTCGGAGCACCAGCTCGGTGCGCCGGCCGAGGACGATCCGCAGGCGAAGCTGCCGGCCGACCTGCGCCACGCCCTGCAGCGCGTGCCGGACGATCCCGGCGCCCTGCTGCGGCGCAAGTTCGAACTGGAATACCAGCAGCGCCACGGCGGCGCACCGAGCGAGGATCAACAGCCGTGAAGCTTCGACATGTCGTGTGCAGCTGTCTGCTGATGCTGGCCTGGATTCCCGCGCTGGCCGGCGCCGCCGAGGTCACGGCCACGCTGGATCGCGACCACGTGCAGCTGGGCGAGACGGTGACGCTGAACGTGCGCGTGGACGGCGACACCGGCGGCGTCGCCACGCCCGACCTGCGCGCCCTGGCGCCGGATTTCCAGGTGCTGAGCACCTCGCAGAACAGCAGCCTCAGCGTGATCAACGGCAGGGCCAGCTCCGCGCTGGTCTTCGGCGTGGCGCTGCGCCCGCGCCACACCGGTACGCTGCAGATCCCCGCGCTGAGCGTGGCCGGTGGCCGCACTGCGCCGCTGCAGCTCGAGGTGGCCGCGCCGGATCCGGCTGCGGCCGCGGCGACGCACCAGGATGTCTTCATGGAGTCGCAGGTCGAGCCGGCGCAAGGCTACGTCGGCCAGCAGCTGACGTATGCGGTGCGGCTGTACTACGCCGGTCGCATCGGCGGCGACGCGCCGGACATGCCGCAGATCGATGGCGTGGAGGTCAGCCCGCTCGGCAAGGGCCTCAACTACGACACTGTGCGCGGCGGCCGCAGCTATCACGTGCTGGAGCTGCGCTACGCGCTGATCCCCCAGCATGCCGGCAGGATCGAGATCCCCGCAATGGATTTCCAGGGCGAGGCGGCCGATCCGCGTGACCCGAGCAGCTTCTTCGGCGCCACCGTTCCGGTCAGCGCCAGCGCGCCGGCGCAGACGATCGAGGTGAAACCGGCGCCGGCCGGCTGGGGCGCCAGCGCGTGGCTGCCGGCGCGCCAGCTGAGCCTGGGCCTGGACGGCTGGCCCACCGCGCAGGATGCGCCGCCGCGGGTCGGCCAGCCGCTCAACCTCACCATGGACCTGCAGGCCACCGGCCTGTCGTACGAGGCGCTGCCGGCGCTGAGCCTGCCGCCGCTGGATGGCGCCACCGTGTACCCGGACAAGCCGGTCGCCGGCAACCGCCAGGACGGCCAGTGGATCACCGGCCGGCGCCAGCAGGCGTTCGCGATCGTGCCCGAGCGCGCCGGCACGCTGACCATCCCCGCCACCACGCTGAAGTGGTGGAACGTGCTGACCGACCGGATGGAGGTGGCGCAGATCCCCGCGCACACCGTCACCGTGCTGCCGGCGGTCGGTACCGCCGCCGCATCGCCCGCCGCGACGGTCCCGGCCGCACACGGCGAGGTTCCGGCGTTGACCGCGACGGCCGCGATGCCGGCCACGCCATGGCGCCGGATCGCGCTGGCCAGTTTCGGCCTGTGGCTGCTCAGTGTGCTGGCCTGGTGGTGGTGGCGTCGCCGGCGCGCATCGCCGATGCCGGTGCCGGTAGCGGCGCGCCCTTCGGCGCGCAGCGGCCGGCTGGCCTTCCTCGCCGCGGCACGCGGCAACGACCCCGCCGCGCAGGTACGCACCCTGCTGGCCTGGGCGCGTGCGGAGCGGCCGATGATCCAGCATCTGGGTGAACTGTCGGCAGCACTCGACGACGCGGCGCAGCGCGGTGCGATCGCCGCCCTGCAGCAACGCCACTACGCCGGAACGCCGTTGCCGGACAGTGGGGCGAATACCGGGACGAACCTGGCGCAGGCCTTCAAGCGCGGCTTCGCCTGGCGTGCCGCGGAGGCGACCGGCGAGGACACTGGGCTACCGCCGCTGTATCCGTTCAAGCTGCATTGAACGGCTCGCGCCGTAGGGCGGGCACTGCCCGCCGCTCTGCGCCCGCTCGGTGGGAAAAGCCGGCGGGCTGTACCCGCCCTACGGCGCCAGCGCGCGCTGGAACACCGCGCGCATGGCATCGCTGAAGCAGCACAGCGTCACCTCGATGCTGTCCTCGCGGGCCAGCTCGTCGCGCAGGGTGGCTGTGGCCACGGCGGCGGCCTGCTCGGCGGGGTAGCCGTAGACGCCGCAGCTGATCGCCGGGAACGCGATGCTGCCCAGCCGGCGTTCGCGCAGCAGGCGCAGCGCGTTGCGATGGCAGCGCGCCAGCAGTTCGGCCTCGCCGTCGTCGCCGCCGCGCCAGACCGGCCCCACCGTGTGGATCACCCAGCGTGCGGGCAGCGCGAAGCCGGGCGTGATGCGCGCCTCGCCGGTGAGGCAGCGCACGCCGGGGGCGGATTCGGGCAACGCCCGGCAGGCCTGCAGCAGGGCCGGCCCGGCCGCGCGGTGGATCGCGCCGTCCACGCCGCCGCCGCCGAGCAAGCCGGGATTGGCCGCATTGACGATGGCGTCCACGGACAGGCGGGTGATGTCGGCGTGGATGATCCGGATAGGCATGGCTTCGCGGGAGCTGACGGCTTGGCTTATGCTTCGGGCGGGCATTCGGGCGCGGCGGAGTGGCAACGGACCATGGCGAAAACGGAAGACATCTCCTTCGGCTACCTGCTCAGCGACGTGACCTTGCTGTTCCGCAAGCACTTCGACCGGCGCGCGGTGAAATTCGGGCTGACCCGCGCGCAATGGCGCGCGACCAAGGTGTTGTACCACCGCGAGGGCCTGCGGCAAACCGAGCTGGCCGAGTTCCTGGAAATGGAGCCGATCGCGGTGGGCCGGGTGATCGACCGGCTGCAGGCGGCCGGCTTCGTCGAGCGCCGGCCCGACCCGAAGGACCGCCGCGCCTGGCGGCTGTACGTCACCGAGCAGGCGCGGGTGATCGTGGGCGACATGGAGCTCATCGCGCGCGAGCTGCGCAAGGACGCCACCCTCGGCATCGGCCACGACGAACTGCAGCAGGCGCTGGCGGTGATCGGCCGGATCAAGGACAACCTGCAGGCGCTGGAGCAGGGCGACAGCGGCAGTCCCTGATCCGTGCCCGTGGCGTGCCGGCCAGTGCCATTGGTCGGGGTCATCCGCGGCACGATCCGCAGCATAGTAGGGGGCCGGCGTGGCCTGCGGCGGGTCAACCCGCGGCCGCCGCGCGCGTTGTAACAAAACTGATGCATCGTCGTCGGCGCCCGTGGCGCCTCTTGCCGCACCAGAACCCCGCCATTGCCACCGTGCGTGGCGCGAAGATCGAGAAGCCCCCGCGCATGTCCCGGAAAAAAATCGTCCTGGTGCTGGCCGTCCTGCTGGCGGTCGCCCTGGCCCTGCACTTCGGCCGCGGCACCGGCGCCAGCGGCAAGGCCGCCAGGGCGCCAGCGGCGGTGCCGGTCGAGGTGGCCAGCGCCACCCGGGGCGACGTCGAGCTTTCGCTGAAGCTGGTCGGCCGGGTCGAGGCCTGGTCGACGGTGAGCCTGCGCGCGCGGGTTTCCGGCCAGCTCCAGTCGCTGTCGTTCACGCCCGGCGCGCTGGTGCGCAAGGGCAGCGTGCTGGCGCAGATCGACCCGCGGTTGCTGCAAGCGCAGCTGGACCAGGCGCGCGGCAGCGTGGCGCGCGACCAGGCGCTGCTGCAGAAGGCGCAGGCCGACCAGCGGCGCTACGCCGACATGCTGGCCAGGGGCTTCGTCTCGAAGGCGGACTACGACCTGTACCAGGCCAACCTGGCGGTGGCCCGCGCCACCCTGCAGAGCGACCGGGCGGCGCAGGAGCTGGCGCAGACCCAGCTCGACTACGCGTGCATCGTCGCCCCGTTCGACGGCATCGCCGGCGCGCCGCTGGCATGGCCGGGCGCGCAGATCAGCGCCGACAGCACCGACATCGTGGTGCTCAACCAGGTCGAGCCGGTGCGCGTGGCGTTCAACATCCCCGAGGACAGCCTGCCCGCCGTGCGCGCCGCGCAGCGGCAGGGTGCGCTCGCCGTGCAGGTGGCGGTTTCCGGCGACCGCGCGGCACCACTCACCGGCACGCTGGAATTCATCGACAACGCGGTGGACGCCGCCACCGGCACCATCGTGCTGAAGGCGCGCTTCGACAACGCCGGGCACCGGCTCACCCCGGGCCAGTTCGTGCAGGTGGTGCTGCCCACCACGCGCCTCGCCGACGCGGTCAGCGTGCCGGTGCATGCGCTGCAGAGTTCCAGTGGCGGCAATTTCGTGTTCGTGCTCGGCGCCGACGGCAAGGTGCAGCAGCGCTACGTTACCCCCGGCCCGACCAGCGCCGGACGCACGGTGATCGACAAGGGCCTGCAGGCCGGCGAGCAGGTGGTGACCGAAGGCCAGATGCTGCTGGTCGACGGCAGCGCCGTCGCCGTCAGGCAGGCTCCGCGCCGATGAACATCCCCGAGCTCTGCATCCGCCGCCCGGTGATGACCACGCTGCTGATGACGGCGCTGCTGGTGTTCGGCCTCGCCGCCTATCCGCAGCTGCCGGTGAACGAGCTGCCGAACGTCGACTTTCCCACCATCAGCATCAGCGCGAATCTCCCGGGCGCCTCGCCGGAGACGATGGCCTCGGCGGTGGCCACGCCGCTGGAGGGCCGGCTGTCGACGATCGCCGGGATCAGCTCGATGAGCTCGACCAGCGCGCTGGGCTCCACCTCGATCACGCTGAGCTTCGCGCTGGACCGCAACATCGACGCGGCGGCGCAGGATGTGCAGTCGGCGATCTCCTCGGCGCTGCGCCAGCTGCCGAAGGAGATGACCACGCCACCCACGTTCCGCAAGGTGAACCCGGCCGACGCGGCGATCCTGTACCTGGCGATGAGCTCGTCGACGCTGCCGCTGACCCAGGTCGACGAGTACGCCGAGACCGAGCTGGCGCAGCAGCTGTCGATGATCGAGGGCGTGGCCCAGGTGAACGTGTACGGCTCGCAGAAATACGCGGTGCGGATCGGCGTGGACCCGAACCGGCTGGCCGCCGCCGGCATCGGCATCGACCGGGTGCAGAACGCGATCGCCGAGGCCAACGTCAACCAGTCCACCGGCTCGCTGTACGGCAAGCGCCAGCAGCTGCCGATCCGCAGCGACGGCCAGCTGCTTCGCGCGGCCGCCTACAACGACGTGGTGGTGGCGTACCGCAACGGCGCGCCGGTGCACGTGGGCGACATCGGCCGGGCGCGCGACAGCGTGCAGGACGACCAGCGCAGCAGTTCGTACAACGGCAAGCAGGCGATCGTGCTGGCGATCCAGCGCCAGCCCGGCGCGAACACGGTGGCCACGGTGGACCGGATCATGGCGGTGCTGCCCAACTTCCGCGCCGGGCTGCCGCCGTCGATCACGCTGGACACGCTGTACGACCGCTCGCAGTCGATCCGCGACTCGGTCGACGACGTGCAGTTCACCCTGCTGCTGGCCGGCGCGCTGGTGGTGTTCGTGATCTACCTGTTCCTCGGCAACCTGTCCGCGACGCTGATCCCGGCGGTGGCGCTGCCGATCTCGGTGCTGGGCACGTTCGGCGTGATGTACGCGCTGGGCTACAGCCTGGACAATCTCTCGCTGCTGGCGCTGACCCTCGCGGTCGGCTTCGTGGTGGACGACGCGATCGTGATGCTGGAGAACATCGTGCGCCACATGGAAGCGGGCGTGCCGCCGTACCAGGCGGCGCTCAAGGGCGCCGGCGAGGTCGGCTTCACCATCTTCTCGATGACGCTGTCGCTGATCGCGGTGTTCATCCCGGTGATGTTCATGGGCGGCATCGTGGGCCGGCTGTTCCACGAGTTCGCGGTGGTGATCAGCGTGGCGATCCTGATCTCCGGCATCGTCGCGATCACGCTGACGCCGATGCTCTGCAGCCGCTTCGTCAAGGCGCACGACCACGACGGCCCTGACCAGAGCAGGAAGAACTGGCTGATCGCCGGCTTCGACCGCGGCTTCGGCGCCGTGCAGCGCGGCTACGCGAGCAGCCTGCGCTGGTGCATGGAGCGTCCGCGCCTGGTGCTGGCCGGTTTCGGCCTGAGCCTGCTGGCCACCGCGCTGCTGTTCTACGTGGTGCCGAAGGATTTCATCCCGGCCGGCGACAACGGCCAGCTGCGCGTCAACACGGAAGGGCCGGAGGACGTGTCGTTCGACGGCATGCTGGCGCGCCAGCAGCGGCTGGTCGACATCGTGGCTAAAGATCCGAACATCGCCGGCTACATGTCCACCGTGGGCGCCGGCGGCGCGCGCAGCACGATCAACAATGGCTCGATCCTGCTGCTGCTGAAGCCGGCACATGAACGCAAGCTCAGTCCGGACGGCATCATCCAGGAGTTGCGGCCGAAGCTGGCGACGGTGGCGGGTATCCGCAGCTACATCCAGAACGCACCGGCGATCCAGATCGGCGGGAGGCAGTCCAAGGCGCAGTACCAGTACACGCTGCAGTCGGTGAGCCTTGACCAGTTGTACGAGTGGAGCGGCAAGGTGACCCGGGCGTTCGCCGCGTTGCCGGGCTTCGAGGATGTCACCAACGACCTGGACCTCAACAGCCCCTCGATCATGGTCAAGGTGGACCGCGCCAAGCTGGCGCCGCTCGGCCTCACCATGGCGCAGGTGCAGGCCGCGCTGGGCATCGGCTTCGGCCAGAACCAGGTCTCCACCATCTACGGCTCGGCCACGCAGTACTGGGTGATCCTGCAGGTCGAGCGCAGGCTGCAGGACGACCCGGCGGTGCTGTCGCAGCTGTACGTCACCTCGAACAGCGGCAGCCTGGTGCCGCTCAGCGCGGTGGCCGGTTTCTCGCGCGAGCCGCAGGCGCTGACCGTGAACCACCAGGGCCAGTTGCCGGCGGTAACGGTGTCGTTCAATCTGGCGCCCGGCGTGTCGCTCAGCGATGCGGTGACCAGCATCAACGGCGCGATGGACACGATGGGCCTGCCGGCGACCATCAGCGGCAGCGTGCAGGGCACCGCGCAGGCGTTCCAGCAGTCCATGCAGGGCATGGGCATGCTGTTGCTGCTGGCGGTGTTCGTGATCTACCTGGTGCTGGGCATCCTGTACGAGAGCTTCATCCACCCGCTGACGATCCTGTCCGGCCTGCCGGCGGCGGCGGTGGGCGCGCTGCTGACCTTGGCGATCTTCCACGCCTCGCTGGACCTGTTCGCCTTCGTCGGCATCGTGATGCTGATCGGCATCGTCAAGAAGAACGCGATCATGCTGATCGATTTCGCGCTGGAGCGGCAGCGCGAGGAAGGCATGTCGCCGGCGCAGGCGATCGCCGATGCCTGCCGCGTGCGCTTCCGCCCGATCATGATGACCACCATGGCCGCCTTCGCCGGCACCCTGCCGATCGCGCTGGGCATCGGCGCCGGCGCCGAGGTGCGCCGTTCGCTGGGCCTGGCCGTGGTCGGCGGCCTGGTGTTCTCCCAGGTGCTCACGCTGTACCTGACGCCGGTGATCTACCTCGCCATGGACCGGCTGCAGCGGCGCTTCCAGCGGTCGGGCAGGGCGCTGCCGGTGCAGTACTTGCCGCGTCCGCCCGACGGCGGCTAGGCTGGCCGCTCCGTCGTCGAGGGAGCGGACATGCGCAGCCTGGTATCGGTCGTCAGCGTATTCGTCACCGTCGCCGGGATGGCCATCGGCGCCGCTGCCTGCGCCGGCACGCCAGCGCAAATGGATGCCGCGGCGCTGCAGGCCTGGGCCGGCAGGCCATGGGACAAGGCCGCGCTGATGAACAGCACGGTGGAGGCGGGCCGCTACCGCGGCGTGCCGGTGGTCGCCGAATTCCCCTGCGCCGACGTCTGCCCGCAGTACACCGTGCGCATCATCCACTACCGGCTGCCGCCGGACGCTTCCTGCGCCAGCGTGGGCGGCGTGGAGAAGGAAGTGCTGGTGCCGGTCGCGATCGCCGTGATGCCGAAGACGTTCTGCATCCCCGAGCCGCTGGTGGCGTCGGGGTCGTATTACGCGAAGTAGCGCTTGGTTCCTCCCCCTGCTTGCAGGGGGAGGTAGGAGGGGGTGACCTTGCCCTCGAATTCCGCACCCCATAACCGAGGTCATGAGCTGGCTTGTTTGGCCTGATCGGTCAGCCAGT
>NZ_LVJR01000004.1 GCF_001617365.1 Rhodanobacter sp. FW104-R8 | reverse complement strand
CGCCGAGGGCGCGTGCAGTCAGGGCGGCGGCGCGACACCGGCGGGGGCGGCATGGTCGGGCCGCAGCCTGCCGAACACGCGGCTGGCCGCGGCGGTGATCAGCGCCAGCAGCAGTACCGTCCAGCGGAACGCCGCCACATAGTCCTCGTGCGCGTGGCCCTGCAGCAGCGCCTGCATCAGCAGCGTGGACAGCGCGATGCCGAAGCTCATCGCCAGGTACTGGGCGGTCGAGGCCATCGAGGAAACCATCGAGGCATGCTGGATGTCCACGTCGACGTAGATCAGCGTGTTCATGGTGGTGTACTGCAGGCCCGAGAACGCGCCGTAGGCGAAGGTCAGCGCGGCGATCACCCACACCGGCGAACCGGGTCCGAGCAGGGCGAACAGGGCCAGCAGCACGGCCACGGCCAGCGTGTTGCCGAGCAGCAGGCGGCGGTAGCCGTAGTGGACCAGCGCCCGGTGCACCACCCACTTGGCCGTGATCGAGCCCAGCGCCTGCGGCACCATCATCAGGCCGGCCATCAGCGGCGACCAGCCGCAGCCGATCTGCAGGAACAGCATCAGCAGCAGGAACATGCCGGAGATGCCGAGCCGGGTGAAGATGCCGCCGGCCAGCGACACCCACACGCTGCGCACCTTGAGCAGGCCGAGGTCCGCCACCGGGTGTTCGGTGCGCCGGCTGTGCCAGACATAGAGCGCGCCGAGCAGCACGGCCGCCAGCGTGTACAGGCCCATGCCCGACCACGGCACCGGGCTGCCGCCGGCCAGTTCCGAGGCGGTCAGCAGCAGGGCGGAGGCGGCGGCGAACAGCAGGAAGCCGGACAGGTCGAAGCGGTTGGCATGGTCGAGCCGGTAGTCGGGCATGTCGCGCTGGTTCATCCACACGCCGGCGGTCGCCACCGGCACGTTGATCAGGAAGATCAGCCGCCACGAGGTGAACTCCACGATCGCCCCGCCCAGCAGCGGCCCCAGCACCGAGCCGAGCAGGCCGAATGTGGCCACCGTGCTCATCGCGCGCACGAACTCGCGCTTGTCGATGCTGCGCACCAGCACGTAGCGGCCCACCGGCATCAGCGAGGCGCCGCCGATGCCCTGCAGCACGCGGGCGGCGACCAGTTGCGGCAGCGTCTGCGCGATGCCGCACAGCAACGAGCCCAGGCCGAACACCACGATCGCCGCACCGAACACCCGGCGCGTGCCGAAACGGTCGCACAGCCACGGGCTGGCGGGGATCAGGATCGCCAGGGTCAGCACGTAGCTGGTCAGCGCGGTGCGCATGCCCAGCGGGGTCTCCTTCAGTGCCTCGGCCATCGCCGGCACCGCGGTGTTGACCACGGTGGAATCCAGCGCCTGCATGAAGAACGCGGCGGCGACCAGCCACAGCAGGCCGCGGTAGCGCTCGCGCGAGGACATGTCGGAACCCGCCACGGGCGCGGCGGAGGCGGCTTCGGGAAGCACTGAGGCTTGGACAGGCATTGTCGGTTATGATACCGGCGCAAAGGCTTGATTTTCGGCGGCAGTATCCGCAGAGTTGGCCTTGTTTCATCCGCCGGTCATACCCATTTCGGGCGTCACGGCCATCGACAACCACACGCCGGGGCGACTTCGTTCCGGCGTGTGCTTTTGTGCGGCAGGAGCCGCGAGTACCAGGAAAAGCCATGAGCAAGCCAACGATCACTGTTTCCCGCATCGACATGGAGCGCATCGAAGCGCTGCTGGAGCGTCTGCCGGCCGCCGATGCCGCCAAACTCGATGCGCTGCGCGCGGAACTGGATCGTGCCGACGTGGTCGAGCCGGCGGCGATGCCGGCGCATATCGTGACGATGAACTCCATCGTCACCTTCCAGGACGAGAGCAACGGCGAGCAGCTGACCCTCACCCTGGTCTACCCCGCGGCCGCGGGCGCGCCGGGCACCGTGTCCATCCTGGCGCCGGTGGGCAGCGCCTTGCTCGGGCTGGCGCGCGGCCAGCAGATCGACTGGCCCACGCCGGACGGCCGCAAGCGCCGCCTGAAGGTGCTGGAAATCGCCTACCAGCCGGAGGCGGCAGGGCACTACCACCGCTGAGCCGTCAGGGCTTGAAGTGGTGCACGAACCCCACCTGGAAACCGCCCGGCAGCCAGCTCACGATCAGCGGTGACTGGCGGTGCGCGGCCCACAGGCCGACCCCGGCGCCGATCGCCGCGCCGGCCAGCACGTCGCTCTGCCAGTGGCCGCGGGTCTTGACCCGGGCCACGGCATCGTAGGCCGGCAGCAGGGCCAGCGCGTAGACGGCCGGATGGTCGTTGCCATAGGCCACGATGAACGGTGTCACCGCGGCCGTGATGGCGGTCACCTCGCCGCTGGGAAAGCTTTGCGCGTGCCAGCCGCGGAAGAAGCGGTCGGGGTTGTCGGTCTGCGAGGGGCGTTCGCGCTGGAAGGTGTGTTTCAGCACCTCGGCGCCGGCGCTGGAGATCACCATGGCGTCGACCGAGCGCCAGAACGTGTTGCCGAGCTTGTCCTCGCTGCCGAACGCCAGGGCACCGATGCCGACGGTGGCAATCGTGCCGTACATCAGCGCGTTCTGGTTGCCACGCTTCCAGATGCCGCTGTTGTCGTAGTGCACCCGATGGTCGATGCCGAGGGGGCCGCCAGCCGCGGCGGTGCCGGAAGCGGCCATGGCGGCCAGGAATGCCAGGGATGCCAGATATCGGTTCATGCGCCTGATCATATCCTCGCCTCAGCCCTGCCGAGGGACGCTATACCCGCCAGCTTTCGGTTCCCTTACTGCGCGACCGGCATCCGCGGCTGTCGCTAAACTGGGCGCAGCCAGGAGATCTGCATGACCGGACACCCAACTCCCGCCGAGGCCGTCGCCCGCGCCGTCGACCTGCGCGGACGGATCGAGCAGGCCAATTACCGCTACCACGTGCTCGACGACCCGGAGATCACCGACGCCGAGTACGACCGGCTGATGCGCGAGCTGGAGGCGCTGGAGGCCGAATACCCCGTGCTGGCCACGCCCGATTCGCCCACCCGCAAGGTCGGCGCGCGGGCACAGGGCGGCTTTGCCGAGGTGCGCCATGCGATCCCGATGCTGTCGCTGGGCAATGCGTTCGAGCAGGACGGCGACACCGACCGCGAGCGCTTCCGCGAGGTGGCCGAGTTCGAGCGGCGCATCGAGCAGACGCTGGGGCGGCGCGAGCCGGTGTTTTCCGCGGAGCCCAAGCTGGACGGCCTGGCGATCAGCCTGCGCTACGAGCACGGCGTGTTCGTGCAGGGCGCGACCCGCGGCGACGGCGAGACCGGCGAGGACGTGACCGCCAACCTGCGCACGGTGCGGGCGATCCCATTGCGCTTGCGCAATGGGAAACATCAGGATGAATCGCTGAAGCTGCGCGGCAAGGGCTGGCCCGACGTGCTCGAAGTGCGCGGCGAGGTGGTCATGCTGCACAAGGATTTCGAGGCGTTCAACGCGTACGCCCGCAAGCACGGCGAGAAGCCGCTGGCGAACCCGCGCAACGGCGCGGCCGGTTCGCTGCGCCAGCTCGACCCGGTGGTCACCGCCAGGCGGCGCCTGAGTTTCTTCGCCTACGCGATCGGCGTGGTCGAGGGCGGCGAGCTGCCGCCGACCCATTCGGCCACGTTGCGGCAGCTGCGCGAGTGGGGCTTCCCGGTGTCGCCGGAAGTGGACACGGCGCGCGGCTTCGACGGGCTCATCGCCTACTACCGGCGCATCGGCGCGAAGCGCGACAGCCTGCCGTACGACATCGACGGCGTGGTCTACAAGCTGGACGACTACGCCGGCCAGCGCGAGATGGGCTTCGTCTCGCGCGCACCACGCTGGGCCATCGCGCACAAGTTCCCGGCGCAGGAGCAGACCACCACGGTCGAGGCGATCGAGATCCAGATCGGCCGCACCGGCGCCGCCACCCCGGTGGCGCGGCTGGCGTCGGTGCAGGTGGCCGGCGTCACCGTCACCAACGCCACCCTGCACAACGCCGACCAGGTGGCGCGGCTGGACGTGCGCGTGGGCGACAGCGTGATCGTGCGCCGCGCCGGCGACGTGATCCCGGAGGTGGTGCGCGTGATGCCCGAACTGCGGCCGCCGCATACACGCCCCTGGCACATGCCCACCCACTGCCCGGTGTGCGGCTCCGCGTTGCTGCGCGAGGAGGGCGCCGCCGCGTGGCGCTGCTCGGGCGGGCTGGTCTGTGCCGCGCAGCGCAAGGAGGCGCTGATCCACTTCGCCTCGCGTCGCGCGATGGACATCGAGGGGCTGGGCGAGCGCTTTGCCGAGGCACTGGTGGAACTCGATATCGTGCACTCGCCGGCTGACCTGTACGGCCTGGGCGTGGACGATTTCGTCGACATGAAGCGCCGCATCGACGAGCGCGACGGGACCACGCCGGAGACGGTGAAGGCCGGCAAGGTGGCGACCAAGTGGGCGGAAAACCTGGTGGCCGGGATCGAGGCCAGCAAGCACACCACGCTGGCGCGCTTCCTGTATGCGCTGGGCATCATGCACATCGGCGAAAGCACGGCGAAGACGCTGGCGGCCTGGCTGGGCCGGCTGGAGTTCGTGCGCAGCATGCCGGCCGCCGTGCTGCGCGTGCTGCCGGACATCGGCGGCGAAGTGGCCACCTCGACCGCCGGCTTCTTCGCGCAGGCGGGCAACGAGCGGGTGGTCGACGCGCTGCTCGAAGCCGGCATCACGTTCAGCGACGAGGGCGCGCCGTCGCCGAAGCTGCGTGAACGCCTGGATCTCGGCGTGTTGCTGGGCATGGCCGATATCAGCAAGCTCGGCCCGAAGAGCCGCGCGCTGCTGGCGCAGCATTTCTCCACGCTCGACCGCCTGCTGGCCGGCGGACCGGCGCACTGGGTCATCGCCGGCGTGCCGCAGGCGGCGGCGACCAGCCTGGAAAGCCACCTTGCCGATCCGGCTGCCCTGGCCGGACTGCGCGAGGCCGAGGCCGCGATGCAGCGCCTGCTCAAGGCGATCCCGCACGCGGCCAGGGCCGCAGCTGCTCCGCTGGAAGGGCAGACCTTCGTGCTCACCGGCACGCTGGCCTCGCTCAGCCGCGACGAGGCGAAGGAGCGGCTCGAAGCGCTGGGTGCCAAGGTCTCCGGCTCGGTGTCGAAGAAGACCAGCGCGGTGGTCGCCGGCGAAGCGGCCGGCTCCAAGCTGGACAAGGCGCAGGAACTGGGTGTGCCGGTGTGGGACGAGGCGCAGTTGCTCGCCCTGCTCGGCAGGCACGAGGCGGGCTGATGGGCGCCGAACCACTCGCCGCCCTGCGCCTGCGTGCACGGCTGTACGCGCTGGTGCGTGCGTATTTCGCCGAGCACCAGGTGCTGGAGGTGGAGACGCCGATCCTGTCGGAGGCCGGCAATACCGAGCCGAACATCGAGAGCTTCAGCACGCGCTTCAGCGGCCACATCGACGCCGGTGCGCGCGAGCGCTGGCTGCGCACCTCGCCGGAGTATCCGCTGAAGCGGCTGCTTGCCGCTGGCGTGGGCGACTGCTACGAGCTGGGCCGGGTGTTCCGCAACGGCGAGGCGGGCGGGCGGCACAACCCCGAGTTCACCATGCTGGAGTGGTACCGGGTCGGCTGGGACCATCGCCGGCTGATGCAGGAAACCATCGATCTGGTCGAAGCCGCGCTGGCCATGGTGGGGCGGCGCGCCGAGGTGGTGGTGACGAGTTACCGGCAACTGTTCCTGGACGAGCTGGGCATCGACCCGGCACATGCCCCGGTCGACGATCTGCGTGTCCTGATGGCCGGGTCCGGCATCGCCCCGGAGGGCCTCGGCCACGACGACTGGCTGGACCTGCTGATCACGCACAGGCTGCAGCCGGCGTTTCCGCGCGACCGCATCACGGTGATCCACGACTACCCGGCCAGCCAGTGCGCGCTGGCGAGGATCCGTCCCGGCGAGCCGCCGCTGGCCGAGCGCTTCGAGCTGTACCTGGGCCGCTACGAACTGGCCAACGGCTACCACGAGTTGAACGATGCCGCCGAGCAGCGCGCACGCTTCGAGCGCGACAATGCGGTACGCCGCGCGCGCGGCCGGCGCGAGGTTCCACTCGACGAGCGCCTGCTCGGCGTGCTCGACGCCATGCCCGGCTGCGCCGGCGTGGCGCTGGGCATGGAGCGCCTGCTGATGTGCCTGGCCGATACCGACGCGATCGCCGACGTGCTGGCTTTTCCCTTTGCGGAGGCATGAGATGGCCTTGCCGAACCCGTTGTTGCCGGCGATCCACCACGTGGCGCTGATCTGCTCCGACTACGCGCGCTCGAAGGCGTTCTACAGCGAGACGCTGGGCCTGCGCATCGTGCACGAGGCCTATCGGCGCGAGCGTGATTCCTGGAAGCTGGATCTGGAAGTCAGCCCCGGCGTGCAGCTGGAACTGTTTTCGTTCCCGGCGCCGCCGCCGCGCCCGTCGCGGCCGGAGGCGCAGGGGCTGCGCCATCTGGCGTTTGCGGTACCGGAAGTGGAGGCGACGATCGCGGAACTGCAGCGTCGCGGCGTGACCTGCGAGCCGGTGCGCGTCGACGAATACACCGGCCGGCGCTTCACGTTCTTCGCCGATCCGGACGGCTTGCCGATAGAGCTGTACGAGCAGGGCGCGCGCTCCAGTGCCTGAAGCTGTCCCCGCCGGACGGCGGGGACAGTGCGCTGCCGGATGTCAGTCCCTGCTTTCCAGCAGGTAGCGGTAGATCAGCCCGCCGAGGGCGCCGCCGACCAGCGGTACCAGCCAGAACACCCACAACTGGTCGACCGCCCAGCCACCGTGGAACAGCGCCACGCCGGTGGAGCGGGCCGGGTTGACCGAGGTGTTGGTGATCGGGATGCAGACCAGGTGGATCAGGGTCAGCGACAGGCCGATCGCGATGCCGGCGAAACCGGCCGGCGCGCGCTTGTCGGTGGCGCCCTGGATCACGATCACGAAGAACGCGGTGAGCACCAGCTCGGCCACGATCGCCGCGTGCAGCGAGTAATGGTCGGGCGAGTGCTCGCCGTAGCCGTTGGAGGCGAAGCTGACGGCGTTCATGTCGAAACCGGGCTTGCCGCTGGCGATGATGTACAGCACGGCAGCGGCGGCGATCGCGCCGAGCACCTGGATCACCACGTACGGCACCACGTCCTTCGCCGGAAAGCGGCCGCCGGCACACAGGCCCACGGTGACCGCCGGGTTGAAATGCCCGCCCGAGATGTGGCCGACCGCATACACCATGGTCAGCACGGTGAGGCCGAAGGCCAGCGCCACCCCGGCGAAGCCGATGCCCAGCTCGGGGAACGCCGCCGCGAAGATCGCGCTGCCGCAACCACCAAACACCAGCCAGAACGTGCCGAAGAATTCGGCACCGAGACGCTTGCTCATGCTCATCGTGGAAACTCCTGCTGCGAAGGGAAGGAGATACCTGGCGTGTCCATGCGCATGCCGAGGCAACGCATGGCGCGCCAAGTCAAGCACACCCGGGGTGCCGTCCACCATGCCGGATGCCGCCGTTGCCGCGAACGCGGGGCGATCTGCGGTAAGGTGGCACGCCTTCCACCGCCGGGACCGTCCGTTGATGAATGCGTCGTCCGTAGTCGACCGGGACCGCCTGCGAGGGCGTGACGTGAAGACCTTGCTGCTGTCGGCGCTGGGCGGCGCGCTGGAGTTCTACGATTTCGTGGTGTTCGTGTTCTTCGCGATCCCGTTGAGCCACCTGTTCTTCCCGCCCGGCACGGTGCCGTGGCTGGCCCAGCTGCAGGTGTTCGGCATCTTCGCCGCCGGCTACCTGGCGCGACCGCTGGGCGGCATCGTGATGGCGCACTACGGCGACACGCTGGGGCGCAAGCGGATGTTCACGCTCAGCGTGTTCCTGATGGCGGTGCCCACCCTGGCCATCGGCCTGCTGCCGGTGTACGCGCAGGTGGGCATGCTGGCGCCGCTGCTGTTGCTGCTGCTGCGCGTGGTGCAGGGCATTGCGGTGGGCGGCGAAGTGCCGGGCGCGTGGGTGTTCGTGGCCGAGCACGTGCCGCCGAAGCGGATCGGCTTTGCCTGCGCCAGCCTCACTTCGGGACTCACCGTGGGTATCCTGATCGGCTCGCTGGTGGCCGCGGCGATCAACGGCCGGATGAGTCCGGCCGAGGTGCTGGACCATGGCTGGCGGCTGCCGTTCCTGGTCGGCGGCGTGTTCGGTTTCTTCGCGGTGTGGCTGCGCCGCTGGCTCAGCGAGACGCCGGTGTTCGAGGCGATGCATGCGCGCAAGGAGCTGGCCGCGGGCTTGCCGTTGCGGCAGGTGTTCGAGCGGCACCTGCCCGGCGTGCTGCTGTCGATGCTGGTGACCTGGATGCTTACCGCGGCGATCGTGGTGCTGATCCTGATGACGCCGACGCTGGCGCAGTCGGTGTTCCATGTGGCGCCGGCGCGCGCGTTCCTCGGCAACAGCGTGGCTTCGTTCGCGCTGGCGCTGGGCTGCCTCTTCTACGGCTGGCTGGCCGACCGCGTCGGCCATGCACGCGCCCTGCTGGCCGGTGCGATCGGCCTGCTGGTGTGCGGCTATGCGCTGTACCTGGACCTGCAGGCCGGTGCGGCCCATTTCGTCGCGTGGTACGCACTGGCCGGTTTCGCCGTGGGCGTGGTCGGCGTGGTGCCGGCGCTGATGGTGGTGGCGTTTCCGCCAGCGGTGCGTTTCTCCGGCCTGTCGTTCTCGTACAACATCGCCTATGCGCTGTTCGGCGGGCTCACGCCGCCGCTGATCGGCCTGCTGGTGAAGCAGTTCGGGCCGCTCGCGCCGGCCCACTACGTGGCGTTCACCGCCATGATCGGAATCGCCGTGGCGGCCACGCTGCTGGCCGCGCGGCGCAGCAGCGTCACGATGGCTCTGGTCTAGAACTCCAGTTCCTGTGCCGCGCACAGGTAGTCGACCAGCGGTGCGACCTGCCTGAACGCGGCTACCGTCCACGGCAGCAGTTCGTCGGAACAGGCCAGGGTTTCGCTGAGGTTGGTGGTGGCAATGAAGTCCTTGCGCTTGAGGTCCTCGATCAGTTCATGCGCGGGGGCGTAGCCGCGCGGCGGACGGGTCAGCGACTCGCCGCCCAGCTGCAGGTGCTCGCGGAACGTCTTGCTCTGGGTGGCCCGCTTCCACGCGGCCGGGTTGTCGACCAGGAACTCGCGGATGTGCTTCAGCGCCTCCGGTTCCGGGTGCCACATGCCGCCGCCGGCGAAGCACTCGCCGGGTTCGATGTGCAGGTAGAACCCCGGTGCCTGGATCTCGTGCCGGCGCTGGTGGAAGAAGCGCGAGCCCTGCCAGGACTTGTACGGCAGCTTGTTGTTGGAGTAGCGGGTGTCGCGATAGATGCGGTACAGCGAGCCGCCGTTCTTGCGCGGGTCGGCGCGGTAATGCGGGCTGATCTTCGCCAGCGGCGCCTGCAGGTCGGTGATCAGCCGCAGGAACGGTTCGCGCACGTGCCGCTCGTAGTCGTCCTTGTGCGCGTGGAACCATTCGCGGTTGTTGTTGCGCCCGACGGCGCGCAGGAAGCGGAAGGTGGCGGGGGTGAAATAGCTCTGGGGCATGGCGGTTCGTCAAAAAGTTCGGTAGAGCGGGCAGTGCCCGCCGGATTTTCGGCATGCTGCGGAGGCGGGCGGTGCCCGCCCTACGTGGCGGGATTGTCGTCAATGCTGGCGGCGAGCTGTTCGCCCCAGGCCTGCAACTGGTCGAGCAGGACCAGTTTGTCACGCGCCAGCGGATCGCGACGCAATTCGTCGAGGCGGGCGAAGTAGTCGTCGAGGGTGAGCCCGGTCAGCGGCGTGTGCCGGGTGAGGCGGGTCCGGCGGAAATTTTCCCAGCGTGCGTGTTCACCGGCATCCAGCGTCTCGGGCCAGTTGCGCGCGCGGTAGCGGAACAGCAGCTCCGGATAGCGCGGGTCGCGGAACGGGAGCGCGCGGGTGCCCAGTTCGTTCGGCGGCGTGGCGCGCACCTGGGCCAGCAGGCGCTTGTCGGCATCGGGCAGGAAACCGCCGCCGTACAAGGCCAGTTCGGGGTCCTCCGGCGGTGGCAGTTCGGCCGCACGCTGGAACACGCGGCGCAGCTTTTCGGCGAGCCCGTCGACGGCATGCAGCACGTCGCGGTGGGCTTGGCAGCGGGCCAGGTCCAGTTGCAGGCGTTCCAGGTCCACGCCCTGCAGCACCGACAGCGGCGCCAACGCCGGCGCGTGGTTCGCGCGCACGGTGCGCAGCGGGATGCGTTCGACGTCCTCGGGCAGGTCGGCGCGCGCGGTGAAGATGCGGTCGGCGATCTCGTCCTCGTCCAGTTCCAGCCACGTGGCGGGGTCGGTGGCGAGGTCGTACACGATCACCTCGCCGGGGCGGCTCGGGTGCGGCGCCAGCGGTGCGATCACGGCCAGGCAGTGCCGGCTGGCCGGGTAGCGCGAGGAGACGTGCACCAGTGGCGTCATGTTCACCACGTCGAGCAGCTCGAACACCTTCTGCTTGCGGCGCAGGCCGTAGTACCAGTCCCACAGCCGCGGCTGGCGCACGCGGATCAGCCGGGCCAGCTCGATCAGCGCATGGACGTCCGACAACGCGTCGTGGGCACGCTCCTGGGTGAGCTGGTTGGCGCTGGCCAGGTGCTCCAGCCTGAAGCTGGGCGAGCCGTCCTCGCGGGTGGGCCAGACGATGCCTTCGGGCCGCAGCGCCTGGCACATGCGCACCAGGTCGATCAGGTCCCAGCGCGAGTTGCCGTTCTCCCACTCGCGGCCGTAGGGCTCGTAGAAGTTGCGGTACAGCATCTGGCGGGTGAATTCGTCGTCGAAGCGCAGCGAGTTGTAGCCCACGCCGCAAGTGCCCGGCGCAGCCAGTTGTTCATGCACGCGCGCGGCGAATTCGGCCTCGCCGAACCCTTCGCGCTCGGCCTGCTGCGGGGTGATCCCGGTGATCAGGCAGGCATCGGGGTGGGGCGGCATCTCCAGCGGCGGCTTGCCGTAGAGCATCACCGGCTCGCCGACGATTTCCAGTTCCAGGGTGGTGCGGATGCCGGCGAACTGCAGCGGGCGGTCGCGCCGCGGATCGGCGCCGGAAGTCTCGTAGTCGTGCCAGAAGAAGGTCTGCATGGGCCGGATCATCGCATGCGGGCAAGGCTGATAAACTCCGTCGCACAAGGAGAGCCCATGAGCCATGCCCACGAAGACAACCTGATCTGGATCGATCTGGAGATGACCGGCCTTGACACCGACAACGACTCGATCCTGGAGATCGCCACGATTGTCACCGACAAGGAGTTGAACGTGCTGGCCGAAGGACCAGTGTCCGCGATACGCCACGAGATCGACCGGCTGGAATCGATGGACAGCTGGAACTCCAACCAGCATCACAAGTCGGGGTTGTGGCGACAGGTGCTGATCTCGGAGACCGACCACGCGATGGCCGAGCAGGCCACCGTGGATTTCCTGCGCGAGTGGGTGCCGCCGGGCAAGTCGCCGATGTGCGGCAATTCGATCTGCCAGGACCGCCGCTTCCTGCACCGGCAGATGCCGCGGCTGGAGCGCTACTTCCACTACCGCAACCTGGACGTCTCCACGCTCAAGGAACTGGCCCGGCGCTGGGCGCCGGAGATCGCCAAGAGCGTCGGCAAGGAATCGGCGCATACCGCGCTGTCGGACATCCGCGACTCGATCGCCGAACTGCGCCATTATCGCCGCTACATGGGCGAGCTGGGCGGCAAGGTCGAGGTCTGAGCGCCGCTTCCGGATATTGATGAGGCCATGAGCATGTCGAACGATCTGTTTGCGCCGGTGCTGGATTGCGCCGGGCGCCCGTTGCTGCTCGACCGCGCGCGGGTGGTCGGCATCCTCAACGTCACTCCCGATTCGTTCTCCGACGGCGGCACGCACGACAGCGTGGAAGCGGCCGTGGCGCACGGCCTGCGCCTGGCGGAGGAGGGTGCCGACATGATCGACGTCGGCGGCGAGTCGACCCGCCCCGGCGCGGCCGACGTGCCGGCCGAGGAGGAACTGCGCCGGGTGCTGCCGGTGATCGAGCAACTGGTCGCGCGCACCGCGCTGCCGATCGCGATCGACACCTCCAAGCCGCAGGTGATGCGCGCGGCGGTGGCCGCCGGCGCCGGCATGATCAACGACGTGTACGCGCTGCGCCGCGACGGCGCGATGGAGGCCGCAGCCGAGCTGGGCGTGCCGGTGTGCCTGATGCACATGCAGGGCGAACCGCGCGGCATGCAGGCCGAGCCGCACTACGATGACGTGGTGGGCGAGGTGCACCGGTTCCTCACCGACCGGTTGTTCGCCTGCGAACTGGCCGGGATCGACCGGCGCAAGGTGATGGTCGACCCGGGCTTCGGCTTCGGCAAGACGCTGCAGCACAACCTGGCGCTGTTGTGCGCGCTGGAGCGCTTCGCCGACCTGGGCAGCGGCGCGTACATCGGGCTGTCGCGCAAGACGATGATCGGCGAGATGACCGGCAGGACGGTGCCGGCCGAGCGCGCCGCCGGTTCGGTGGCGGCGGCGCTGATCGCCGTGCAGCGCGGCGCGCGCATGGTGCGCGTGCACGACGTGGCCGCCACCGTCGATGCGCTGGCGGTGTGGCAGGCGGTGCATGCGGTCGATGCCATGCCGCGGCGTGCCGACAGGCCGGCCATGCCGCGCTGGCCGGACGACGACTGAGCGGCAGCTCCCTCTTTCCTCCCACCCCTTCATCGCCACCAGGCAGCCCATGACTCAACGCAAGTATTTCGGCACCGACGGCATTCGCGGACTCGTCGGCCAATGGCCGATCAGCGCGGATTTCATGCTGAAGCTGGGGCGCGCCGTCGGCAGCGTGCTGGCGCGTGACGGCACCAAGCGGCCGAACGTGCTGATCGGCAAGGACACCCGCATCTCGGGCTACATGTTCGAGTCCGCGCTGGAGGCGGGCCTGGTCGCGGCCGGCGCCGACGTGGGCCTGCTCGGCCCGATGCCGACGCCGGCGGTGGCCTACCTGACCCGCTCGATGCGCGCGCAGACCGGCATCGTGATCAGCGCCTCGCACAACCCGCATCACGACAACGGCATCAAGTTCTTCTCCGCCGACGGCGAGAAGCTGTCCGACCAGGTCGAGCTGGCGATCGAGCGGGAGGTCGACGCCGCGTTCGTCACGGTGCCGTCCGATCGGCTCGGCAAGGCGCGCCGGATCGACGATGCGGTGGCCCGTTACGCGGAGTACTGCAAGTCCACGGTGGCCAAGGATTTCAGCCTGCACGGATTCCGGCTGGTGCTGGACTGCGCCCATGGCGCGACCTACCAGGTGGCGCCGAAGGTGTTTGCCGAGCTGGGCGCCGAGGTGGTGGCGATCGGCGACAAGCCGGACGGCTTCAACATCAACCGCGAGGTCGGCTCGACCCATCCGCAGGCCCTGCAGCAGTCCGTGCTGGCGCATGGCGCCGACATCGGCATTGCGTTCGACGGCGACGGCGACCGCGTGCAGCTGGTCGACCGGAACGGCGTGCTCGCCGACGGCGACGACATTCTCTACATGCTGGCGCGCAGCTGGCATGCGCAGGGAAGGCTACGGGGGCCGGTGGTCGGCACCCTGATGAGCAACTACGGCCTGCAGCTGGCGCTGGCTGGGCTCGACGTGCCGCTGATCCGCGCCAACGTGGGTGACCGCTACGTGCTGCAGCAGCTGAAGGAACACGGCGGCGTGCTCGGCGGCGAGACCTCCGGCCACATCCTGTGCCTGGACCGCGCCACCACCGGCGACGGCATCATCGCCGCGCTGGCCGTGCTGGAAGCGCTGGTGCGATCCGGCGAGGATCTCGCGACGGCGCGGCAGGGTTTGAAGAAATTGCCCCAGGTGATGTTGAACGTGCGTGCGGCCGGTGCCCGCGAGGCGCTGGCCAGCGACCAGGTGCGGCAGGCACTGGCCGAAGTGGAACAGGCCCTGCACGGCCGCGGCCGGGTAGTGCTGCGGGCCTCCGGCACCGAGCCGCTGGTGCGTGTCACCATCGAGGGAGCCGATGCGGCGGAAGTGCAGCAGTTGGCAGAAAGGCTCGCCGGGACGGTAAAATCCGCCGCCGAACGCTCGTGAACCTGTAGCTGTACCGGGTCGCCATGGAATGGCCCGACGTGCCGCGCCTCCTGCGGTGGCGGATGAACCGACCGCACGCCAACCTGGTGACTACAGCCCATGAAGAATGTTCCCACCCTCGACATCCGCCGCTACGACACCGACCGCGACGCCTTCGTCGCCGAGATCGGCGCGGCCTATCGCGAATTCGGCTTCTGCTGCATCAGCGGCCACGGCATTGCACGCGAGCTGATCGACGGCTCGTACGACGTGTTCCGGCGCTTCTTCGCGCTGCCCACCGACACCAAGATGAAGTACCACGTCGCCGGTGCCGGCGGTGCACGCGGCTACACCCCGTTCAAGGTGGAGACCGCCAAGGACAGCCAGTACGCCGACCTCAAGGAGTTCTGGCACATCGGTCGCGAGATTCCGCGCGATTCGAAATTCGCCGGCGTGATGCCGCCGAACATCTGGCCGGTCGAGGTGACGGACTTCAAGCAGTACGGCTACGGCCTGTACGAGGCGCTGGACCAGCTCGGCACCCGCGTGCTGCGCGCACTGGCCCTGCACATCGGCGAGCCGGAGAACTTCTTCGAGGACAAGACCGACGTCGGCAACTCGATCCTGCGGCCGATCCACTATCCGCCGATCACGGAAGAGAACATCCCGAACGTGCGTGCCGGCGCACACGAGGACATCAATTTCATCACCCTGCTGGTCGGCGCCAGCGCGGAAGGTCTGGAAGTGCTCACCCGCGAGGGCGAGTGGCTGCCGATCACCACCGAGGGCGACGCGATCGTGGTGAATATCGGCGACATGCTGCAGCGGCTGTCCAACCACGTGTTTCCGTCCACCACGCACCGCGTGGTCAACCCGAAGAACGAGAACGCGCGCAAGCCGCGCTATTCCGTGCCGTTCTTCCTGCACCCGAACCCGGACGTGGTGCTGGACCCGCTGGATTCGTGCATCACGCCGGACAATCCGCGCCGCTACGACACCTCGATCACCTCGCACGAGTACCTGCTGCAACGCCTGCGCGAGATCAAGCTGATCTGAGGTTTCACGCCATCCAGAAGAACACGGCGGTCATGCGTTTGGCTGCCGTTTCCAGGCCCCAGTACGCGCTGGCGCTGTGGATCAGGTTGGCCTTGTAGACCAGCAGGCGGTTGTAGCGGTGCGCCACGCGCACGTCCTCGACGAAGGCGTCGGGTTGCACGAAGCGGTTGCCCAGCGCTTCGGCCAGGTTGCGATGCGGCGGCAGCGCGATGTTGCCGCCGAGCCGGCCGCCGGGCATGCGCTGGCGGAAGAAGCTGGTGCCGCACCGTTCGGGCACGCCGGGGTTGAGGTACAGCACGGCGGCGTAGCGGCACAGGTCCGACGAGTCGGTATGCGGTTTGACCGTGCCTTCGGCCGCGCCGACCACCTGCACGCAGTTGTGGTTGAGCCGGGTGCCGGCTTCGGGCTGCTCGACCCACAGCTTCTTCGCGCCGGTGAGCCGGCACACCCTCACGTTCAGCGCGGCCAGCTCGTCGCCCAGCAGGGCGGACGTGGCGCGCATGCCCGGCCAGACCTCGCCGGTATGCGGATAGCCCATCTCCCAATCGGTCTTCGCCAGGCAGCGGGTGCGCACTTCGTCGGCGTTCGGCAGCACGTCGTCCACCACCCAGTAGTCACGGCTCTCCACGGGCTTGCGGTAGGGCAGCGGATGCATCTGGGTCGGGAACAGGGACATGTGTGGAGGCTGTGGCCGGATCGTGGCAACGATTGTGGAGGCGGCAGGGTCGGCTAGGCCTAGGTGTTCCGGTAGCGCTTCGATTCACGCGCCGAAAGCCACAGGGCCAGCCGGTCTGGCAGCAGATGCACCAGCGTCTTGATGGTGCGGTTGACCCGGCCCGGAATGTATACGGCATCGCCGCGCTCGACCGCCGCGAGTCCCTGGCGCACCACTTCTTCCGCACTCAGCCACATGAAGCCGGGCAGCCGGTTCATCTTGTCGCGCGTGCCGGTGATGTCGTGGAATTCCGACCAGGTGAAGCCCGGACACAGCGCGCAGACATTCACGCCGGCCGCGCGGTTCTCCAAGGCCAGCGACTGAGAGAACTTGATCAGGTAGGCCTTGCTGGCGGCGTACAGGGTATGCCCGGCCGGCCCGGGAACGTGACCGGCCAGCGAGGCGACGTTGATGATGCGGCCGTGGCCACGCTGGCGCATGCCGGGCAGCAGCCGCCAGGCCAGTTCGGTCGGCGCGGTCAGCAGCACCTGCAGGAAGTCCGCGTGGGTCGTCCAGTCGTTGGCGACGAAGGTGCCGGGCACGCCGTAGCCGGCGTTGTTGACCAGCCAATCCACCTGCAGGCTGCGCCGGTCCAGCTCGTCGCACAGTGCTCGCGGCGTGGCCGGGTCGGCCAAGTCGCGCGGCAGCACGATGGCCTGGGCGGCATGTTGTTCACGGAGTTCGGCGGCCAGGGTTTCCAGCCGATCGGCGCGACGCGCGGTCAGCACCAGGTCGTGGCCAAGTGCGGCGAGTTGTCGGGCAAACGCGGCGCCGATGCCGGACGAGGCGCCGGTGACCAGGCTAAGCGGACGGGAGGCAGTCATGCGGAGTTCCTGCGGACGAGCCGCCATTCTTGACCGCGCCGGCGAACCGACGCCAGTGGTCCGCCGGTTTGCCCATCGGGGAGGCCCTCGGTAAGCTTGCCGTTTGACCGCAGCGGAAGCAGCCCATGCGCAAGAAGCTCGTCGCCGGCAACTGGAAAATGCACGGCAGCCGTTCGATGGCCAAATCCCTGGTGGACGACATCGCCGCCGGCATGCCGAACGGCATCGACGTGGCCGTGTTTCCGCCGTTTCCCTATGTGGCCGAGCTGGCCTGGCAGCATGCCGGCTCCCGTGTGGGCATCGGCGCGCAGGACGTCAGCGAGCACGAGGGGCAAGGCGCGTATACCGGCGAAGTCTCCGCCGCCATGCTCGCCGATGTCGGCGCGCAGTGGGTGCTGGTCGGCCATTCCGAACGTCGCCAGTACCACGGCGAGGGCGACGAGCTGGTGGCACGCAAGTTCGCCGCGGCCCGTGCCGGTGGCCTGACCCCGATCCTGTGCGTGGGCGAGACACTGGCGCAGCGCCAGTCCGGCGAGACCGAAGCGGTCGTCGCGCGACAGCTGCAGGCCGTGCTGGCACTCAACGGCGCGGCCAGCTTCGACACGGCGGTAATCGCCTACGAACCGGTCTGGGCCATCGGTACCGGCCATACCGCCAGCCCGGAACAGGCGCAGCAGGTGCACGCCTTCATTCGTAGCCAACTGGAAAAAGAAGATGTTATGATTGCCCATCTGACCCGACTGCTTTACGGCGGCAGCGTCAAGGCGGCCAATGCCGCGGAATTGTTCGCGCAGGCGGACGTGGATGGAGGGCTGATCGGCGGGGCCTCCCTGGCCGCATCCGACTTCCTTGGAATCTGCGCCGCGGCGCATCAGGCGCCACAGGCTCGATAGAAACCTTATGTTCGTCATTTTCAGCGTGTTCTACATCCTGATTGCAGCGGCGATGATCGTGCTGATCCTGCTGCAGAACGGCGCGGGTGCCGATGCCGGTTCCGGCTTCGGCGGCGGCGCGTCGGCCACGGTGTTCGGCGCGCGTGGCTCGGCCACGTTCCTGACCCGCGCCACCGGCGTCCTGGCCGGCCTGTTTTTCCTGCTCAGCCTCGGCATGGGCATCTATCTGCACGGCAATGGCGCGCCGCACACCAATGCGGAAGATCTGGGTGTGATGGCCGCGCTGGCCGACAAGCATCCCGCCGCCGGCAAGCCGGCTCCGGCCGCACCGGCGACCGGCTCGGAAGTCCCGGCCGCAACCAACAACGCCGTCCCGGCCGCACAGCCGGCGGCAACCCCCGCTCCGACCCAGGGTCAGGGCGAGGTGCCGGCAGCCCCTGCGCCGCCGGCCAAGCGCTGAGCAACACACCTGCCCAGGTGGCGGAACTGGTAGACGCACTACCTTGAGGTGGTAGCGCCGCAAGGCGTAGGGGTTCGAGTCCCCTCTTGGGCACCACATGCGTGGCTTCGGCGAATTCCACCGAAGTTGCAGGAAACGGGAAAACCGCCTTCGGGCGGTTTTTTCGTTTTCGTGTTTCGATGAATGGAGGCAGCGGGTCGTACCCACACCACGCGGTGATTTCCCCACACATGCTGTAGGCATGGGACGACATATCGGTCATTCCCGCATGTGGCACCTTGGACTGGTTGATGGGAAGAGGAAATAGCTGCCATGGTGACTATTTCGCTGAAGCAATCGGCCGCAGGCGACTGGAGCATCTGCCGTTACCACGTCAAGCTGTTCGGTGACCTGCAGCTGGGACCGGCGATCACGCTGGCCAGGGAAGTAGCTCGCGATGAATATCGGCGCATGGGGCACCAGGTTTGCGTCGAGATGCCCGGGCCGGTTGCCGCGATCGTGCTGGCGCGCTACGCCGGCCGGCCGGCGGACGGCACGCTGGCGGCTTGAATCTCGCGCGGATTGGCCCGTTGCATCGCGTCAGGATGCGGAAGCTGGCGGTGGTTGCAAGCCGTCGGCGACGTTGCATGCGGCCAGCCGCATCGTCTCGCGCACGAAGTGCCGAAGGCTTGCAATGGGGCTCCGTGCGGCCTAATTTCATGCAGCCCAACCAGGGAGGGCGTCATAGTGATCAACGTGATTCTGGTGGACGATCACGAGCTGGTTCGCACCGGCTTCCGGATGATCCTGCAGCAACAGACCGACATCAATGTCGCCGGCGAGGCGGGCAGTGCCGAAGAGGGCCTGCACCTGATCCGTACGCTGGCGCCGGACATCGCGCTGGTGGATGTGCACATGCCCGGCATGAGCGGGATCGAGCTTACCGAGCGCGTGTGCCGATCGAAGATGTCCACGCACATCGTCATCGTGACGGTGGTCGACGATGCGCGGTTCCCCAAGCGGCTGCTCGACGCCGGCGCGCTCGGCTACCTGACCAAGGGCTGCAGTGCCGGCGAGCTGGTGTCGGCAGTGCGCCAGGTGGCCGGCGGGCGGCGTTATCTCGCTCCGGCGGTGGCCCAGCAACTGGCGCTGGCCACGCTCGACGGCAGTGCCTCGCCGTTCGATGTGCTGTCCAGCCGCGAGCTGGAGGTGGCGATGATGCTGGTGCGCGGCAAACCGCTGACGATCATCGGCGAGCAACTCAGCCTCAGCCCGAAGACCGTGTCCACCTACAAGCAGCGGCTGATGGAAAAGCTGCAGGTGGATCACGTGCTCAGCCTCGCGCACCTGATGACCGTGCACGGATTGATCGATACGCCGAACCATCACGTCGGCAACTGAGCCCGGACGGCGTGGCAGGCGGAAGGCATCGCCAGAAGCTAAAAAAAACCGGACGCGAGTCCGGTTTTTTTCGCCTGGGCAGTGCGGCGACGAATCAGCCGAGCGAATCGTTCTTCTGCACGCCGGATTCGTCCTGCGGCGGCACGGACGCACGCTTGTCTTCCTCGTCACTCGTCGCTGCCGGCGTTGCCGCCCTGGCCAGCAGGTCGCCCTGCCTGGGCAACGGGACGACCGGGCCGGCATCGACCGGCTGGTCGGGCGCACCTGCGGCGTAAGCTGTCGTCGCGATACCCGCGGGGTGGCCAACCTGGTGGTCCGTCGGCACCGCTGGAGTGGTCGCCGTCGGTTCCGCCGTCGCCGCAGTTGCGGGTTCTGTCGACGTTGGCTGCACCGCGACCGTCACCGCGTGTTGCTGCGCCGCCGCGGGAGCCGGTCGGTCGAGCGTGATGGCGGGCGCCTCAGTCACGATGGCGACTGCCGGCGTGGTGGATGCGATCGTGGTCGTCGCCACGGCCTCGCCCGCGCGGGTCGCCGTTGCCGGTCCGGTCGGCAACGCATCGGAAGATGCCGGTACCGATGTGGCAGCAGGGTGAATCGTGATCGTATCCTGCCCGGCGTCCGCCGCCGGGGATTGCGCATGGTCGGGGATCGGCGGCAGGACGGGCAGGTTGAATGCCGTTGCGACGGCTGCCGCGGACGTGGCGATCGCCAGCGGCTGGCCGTCGATCGTGGCGGCGGGCTTGTCGGCCGCGGGCTGGCTGATCGGAGCGGCCGTGTGGCTGCCGTTTGCAGAGGCTGTCAGCGGTGCCGGTTCACGTGGCGATTTTTCGGGAGCGGCCGGAGTGGCTGCTGCCGACGCCTCGGCGGATTCCTCGTCGCGATCCTCGTCGTCGAGCGCCTGGGCCTGCACGCTGTCGAGCGGCGCATCGCTCGCAGCGCCTTCGTCGTGACGGCGACGGCGGCGGCCGCCGCGCCGGCCGCGCCGACGGCGCGACTGGCCGCCGTCGGCGTCCATCGCCTGCTCGGCGGATTCCGGCGCCGTCGACGTAACCGGCGGCATGAGCAGCAACTCGGTTTCCTTGGCGGCGTCATCCAGAGGCGCGGTGACCGGGCGTTCGTCATTGGCGGCTACGCGTGGCTGCCGTTCGGCCTTGGGCTGCGGTGGCGGATTCGGCTTGCGCTCGGTACGCGCCGGGCTGTTTTCGCCGACGGGCCTGGGCTGGCGCTCCGCCTTGCCGGCTTGTGCCGGAGCCTGCTGTGACGGGCGTGGTGATGCTTCGTTGCTGCGCTGGCGGTTGCCGCGCGGCTGTTGCTGGGCAGTTGCCGGTTTCGGTGATGCCGGCTGCTGCGCCGTATCGCGGCGTGGCTGGCGCGACGATGAGACGTTCGCGCCACTGGCGTTGCGGTTGCCGCGCTCGTCGCGACGGTTGCGTTGGCCAGTGTCGTTGCCGGCATCGGCGCGTTTCGCCGCCGGAGTCGGGGCGGGCGACGCCGTTTCGGCGCTGCGGAACCAGCCCAGCAGGCGCGAGATGATGCCCCCGGTTGGCGCAACGTGGGCCGCCGGCGGGGCGGCTGCGGGCTGGCGGCGTGCGGCGGGCTGCGCCGGTGCAACCGGGGCAGCGACGATTTCCTCGCGCACCGGGGCGGGGCTGGCCGGCACGATGCCGCTCACCGCGGGCTGTTCGCCACTGCCCAGGGCCTGGCCCATCTTCGGCAGTTCGGCGGGTTCCACCGCAGTGAGGCGCTCGTAGCTGGGCTTGCTGTGCTCGCCCATGTCCGCTTCGCGGATGCGCTGGATCTCGATGTGGGGGGTTTCCAGCTTCTCGTCGGCGACGATCACCACGTGCGCCTTGTGGCGCAGTTCGATCTCGACCACGCTGGCGCGCTTCTCGTTGAGCAGGAAGTTGGCGACGCTGGTGGGCGCCTGCACCAGCACCTGGCCGGTGTTGTCCTTCATCGCGTGTTCTTCGACCAGGCGCAGGGTCGACAGCGACAGCGATTCCACGCCGCGGATATGGCCGTGGCCCTCGCAGCGCGGGCAGACGATCTGGGTGGCTTCGCCCAGGCTGGGGCGCAGACGCTGGCGCGACATCTCCAGCAGGCCGAAGCGCGAGATGCGGCCGATCTGCACGCGGGCGCGATCCTGCTTCAGCGCCTCCTTCAGGCGGTCTTCCACTTCGCGCTGGTGCTTGGGGCTGTCCATGTCGATGAAGTCGATCACGATCAGGCCGCCGGCATCGCGGATGCGGCACTGCCGGGCGATTTCCACCGCCGCCTCGCAGTTGGTGTTGAACGCGGTCTCCTCGATGTCGCTGCCCTTGGTGGCCTTGGAGGAGTTGATGTCGATCGCGGTGAGCGCTTCGGTCTGGTCGATCACGATCGAGCCACCGGACGGCAGCCTCACCTGGCGGTCGAACGCGCTCTCGATCTGCGTCTCGATCTGGTAGCGGGTGAACAGCGGGGTGTCGTCCTTGTACAGCTTGAGCTTGCGCAGGGCGTTCGGCATCACCTGCTGCATGAAGTCGCGGGCGTCGTTGTACAGCGATTCCTCGTCGATCAGGATTTCGCCGATGTCGCTGCGCAGGTAGTCACGCAACGCGCGGATGAACAGCTTGGATTCCTGGTAGATCAGGAACGGCGCCTTCTGCTTGCTGGCCGCCTCGGAAATCGACTTCCACAGCTGCAGCAGGTAGTCCAGGTCCCACTGCAGTTCTTCGGCGTCGCGGCCGAGGCCGGCGGTGCGTACGATCAGGCCGACGTCATCCGGCACGGTGACGTGGTCAAGGGCCTCCTTTAGCGCCTGCCGGTCCTCGCCCTCGATCCGGCGCGAGACGCCGCCGGCCTTCGGGTTGTTCGGCATCAGCACCATGTAGCGGCCGGCCAGGCTGATGAACGTGGTCAGGGCGGCGCCCTTGTTGCCGCGCTCTTCCTTCTCCACCTGGACGACGACTTCCTGACCTTCCTTGATCAGTTCGCGGATGTTCGCCTTGTGCGGGTCCAGGCCCGGGGTGAAATACTCGCGGGAGATTTCCTTCAGCGGCAGGAAGCCGTGGCGCTCGGCGCCGTACTCGACGAAGCAGGCTTCGAGTGAAGCCTCAACCCGAGTGATTCGACCCTTGTAAATATTGGACTTTTTCTGTTCCCGCGAAGGGATTTCGATGTCCAGGTCGTACAGGTTCTGGCCATCGACAATGGCCACGCGCAACTCTTCACGCTGAGTCGCGTTGATCAACATGCGTTTCATGGTGGTAATCCTCGGCTTGGCCGCGCGTCGCGTGCCGCGGTGGCGCCGCAGTGGCGGCCTGCCGGGGATCGCGCCGCTGCGGTTAAGCGGCAATAAAACGGCACCGTTTCCGGCGTCGGGATGATTCGGTCAGCTACGCCTGCCGCCCCGATGCCTCGATCGCATCGGACAAACAGCAGCCCGAACCGTTACGATGAAAGGGAGTCGCGACTGGCCGCCCGAAGGCAACCGGAGCAATCCTCGCCGACGTTACGGGCGGGCACTCGACCCGATCCAGACTTCGGCGGGCAGAATGTGGCGCCCGCCGAGTATCCTATTTCATCAGGTTTTTTTCAATGCAGACGGCAACTTCCCATGACGCACCTCACGGTGTACGTCAAGTCGAGATCGGCCCGGAGCGGGACGGCCAGCGGATCGACAATGCGCTGGTGACCCTGCTTAAAGGCGTGCCCAAGAGCATGATTTACCGGCTTTTGCGTACCGGCCAGGTGCGCGTGAACGGCAAGCGGGCCAAGCCGGACACCCGTCTCGTCGAGGGTGATACCCTGCGTATTCCTCCCGTGCGGGTGGCGGAACGGCCGGAGCGGGAAGGGCCGCCGACCGGCCAGGTGGCGGAGGTGGCCGACGCGGTCATTTTCGAGGACAAGCATTTCCTGGTGATCGACAAGCCGGCCGGCGTGGCCAGCCACGGCGGCAGCGGGGTGAGCCACGGCGCGATCGAACTGTTGCGTGCGGCCCGCCCGCAGGAGCACCTGGAATTGGTGCACCGGCTGGACCGCGACACCAGCGGCGTGCTGGTGTTCGCCCGAACCCGGGCCGGGCTGACCGGGCTGCAGGCGGCGATCCGCGCCGGCGAAGTCACCAAGCAGTACCTGTGCCTGATGCTCGGCCACCCTTCCAAGGCGAAGTTCGACGTCAACGCGCCGTTGCTGAAATCGGTGATGCAGGGCGGCGAGCGGATGGTACGGGTGTCCGACAACGGCAAGCCGTCGCTGACGTTTTTCCGCGAGATGGAGCAGTACCCCAGCGCCCGCCTGATGCAGGCCACGCTGGGTACCGGCCGCACCCACCAGATCCGCGTGCATGCGGCGCATATCGGCCATCCGCTGGCCGGCGACCCGAAATACGGCGATCGGGAGATGAACAAACGCTACCGCGAGATGGGCCTGAACCGGATGTTCCTGCATGCCTCGCACATGAGTTTCGACCTGGACGGGCGTTCCTACAGCTTTTCCGCGCCGCTGCCCGACGACCTCAAGGATTTCCTCGACGTGCTGGCAGTGAAAGGCAAACGGCTGGTATGGATGCAGGAGAAGTCGCGCACCGACTTCTGATCAGCGCGCCAGCAGGGCTTCGACCCGTGCCGCGCAAATGAAGTCGTTCAGCGACAGGCCGCCCACGTCGTGGGTCGACCAGAGCACCTGGCAGTGGCCGTAGCCGGCCTCGAGATCCGGATGGTGATCCTCCTGGTTGGCCATGAAGCCCACCGCATTGATGAAGCCCAGCGTGTGGCGGAAGTCGGCGAAGCGGAAATCCTTGGCGATCGCCGCGCCATTACCGCGCAGTTGCCAGCCTGGCGGCAGCTGCAGCAGCAGTTCGGCCACCTGTGCGGCATCCAGCGCGTGTTCCTTGCCCTTGCGCGGCTGGCAATGCCGGTTGGCCAGGTCGTTGGCGTTCATGGGAGCTCCCTGTGGGCTGAAAGTCGGATGCGAAGCGTCGAAGTTGCGCGTGAAAAAGTCAAAGCGCGCATCGTTTTCAAAACAGGACTAAAATGGTGCTGATTCAACGGCGAGGTTCGCCGGCACCCGTCAATGGCGAGAGTGGAGCAGGCATGATCGAGATTTCCGAGCGCGCGCAGCAGCATTTCCTGCGGCTTCTTTCCCAGCAGGGCATCGACGGGCTGGGCATTCGCCTGCGGGTGACCTCACCGGGGACGCCGGCGGCCAACTGCGAGCTGGAGTTCTGCGAGCAGGAGGATCTTGCCGGCGGGGAATGGACGATCGAATGCGCCGGCTTCGATTTCCATGTCGATGGCGACAGCGCCAGCTGGCTGGACCAGGCCAGCATCGACTTCGAACCCAATGCCACCGGCGGCCAGCTGAATATCCGTGCGCCGAAGATCAAGGGTGACGTGCCCGGCGTCGAAGCCGGGCTGATCGAGCGCGTGCGCTACGTGCTGGAAGCGGAAATCAATCCGAAGCTGGCCTCGCACGGCGGCCGGGTCAGCCTGCTGGAGATCGATGCCGACGGCGCGGTGCTGCTGCAGTTCGGCGGCGGCTGTCACGGCTGCGGCATGGTCGACGTGACGCTGAAGCAGGGCGTGGAGAAGACCTTGCGCGAACGGGTGCCCGAGGTCACCGCGGTGCGCGACGCCACCGATCATTCCGGTGGCAAGAAGCCGTACTACAGCAAGGCCGAAGGCAAGTCGGCGATCGCCTAGCGGCGTGAAAAACCAAGGCCCGCGGGAGCGGGCCTTGGCGAGCGTACGGTTTGCGACGGACTTATTTGCTGCCGCTGACGTGGCCCTTCAGCGTGTCGAGCTTGCTCGGCAGGCTGGAGAAGTACGCGGAAACGTCCTCGATGTCCTGGTCGGACAAGGTGGCCACCATGCCCTTCATGATCGGGTTGTCGCGCTGGCCGTCCTTGTACTCGTGCAGCACGCGCTGCAGGTAGAGGTTGTACTGGCCGGCGAGGCGCGGATACTGCGGATCGACCGAGTTGCCGTCGGTGCCGTGGCAGGCGAAGCAGGTGGCGGCCTTCTGCTTGCCGTTCTCGATATTGCCGTTGGCCAGCAGCGAGGTGGAGGCGAGCGCCAGCGCGACGCCGAATGAAAGCAGGGTAAGCACACGTTTCATGCGGGGAATCCTTGGCAACTTACTTGGCGAGGCTGGAGAGATAGGCGGCGATGTTCTGGATGTCCGTGTCGGACAGGCTCTGCGCCTGCGCATCCATGGTCGGGTGCTTGCGGTCGCCACTCTGGTAGCCGTGCAGCGCATTGACGATGTAGAGCTCGTTCTGGCCGGCGATCTTCGGCACCGGGTACTGCGGGTAGGCGTTGGTGTAACCGGGCACGCCGTGGCAACCGGCGCAGGTGTAGATCAGTGCACGTCCGGCGGCCTTGTCGCCTTCGGCATGGGCGCTGGTGGCGGCGAAGAGGGCTGTGGCCACGGTCAGGCCGAGCAATGGCAATCGAGTCATCGAGATCATTCCCACGAGTGCGACGGATACGGGAGCACGCAAGTCACCAAGTATAGACGTTGCGTTTACGCCCTAACAACACTCGGCTTGACGTTGGTCAATGTTTGCGCAGCGCGCATTCGATAGGGCCGCCTTCAGCATGCGGCATTGCCGTTGCGATCCGCGCCCCCATATACTGGCGCAGTCAGATCGTTTTCCCCGGGGGTGTCCTGGCTTCGACGGGGGTAGTGAGATGACCTGGTGCATGCCGAGGGGGCAGCTTTCCTCGTTAATCCAGCAGCAAACTCATAGTTGCCAACGACGACAACTACGCTCTGGCCGCTTAAGGCCTAGCCCCGAACCCACTTGTGCTCGTGCTCGTCGGTGTAGGGTCATTATCACGGGATCGCCGAAGACTGCCGCCTGGCGGTACTAGGTCAAATCAATCAGGCTGGTTCCGCGGTGCGCCTCGCCCATCGTGCTTGTCGCGGAACGAGATCGAACGATGAGCTAAGCATGTAGATCCGGGCGTTGAACGCCTTCGGACGCGGGTTCGACTCCCGCCACCTCCACCAACACAGAACCCCCGAGCGATCGGGGGTTTTTTTTCAGGACTGGTGGCCGCAGCGGATCAGGTTGCGCGGTTGTGCGAGCGCATCGTGCGCTGTTTCTCGATCTGCCAGTCGCGCTGCTTCTCGGTGTCGCGCTTGTCGTGTTCCTGCTTGCCGCGGGCGAGCCCGATCTCGACCTTCACCTTGTTGCCCTTCCAGTACATCGCGGTGGGCACCAGGGTGTAGCCCTTGCGCTCGACCGCGCCGACCAGCTGGTCGATCTCCTTGCGATGCAGCAGCAGTTTGCGGGTGCGCCGGTCCTCGGCGATGACGTGGGTGGATGCGCTGATCAGCGGCGGGATCGAGGCGCCGACCAGGAAGATCTCGTTCTTCAGGACGATTGCGTAGCTGTCGCCGAAGTTGATCCGGCCCGCGCGCAGCGCCTTCAGCTCCCAACCCTGCAGCGCGATGCCGGCCTCGAAGCGCTGGTCGATGTGGTACTCGAAACGCGCGCGCTTGTTGAGCGCAATGGTGCCGCTGCCCTTGTTGTCCTTGTCCTTTGCCTTGGCCATGTCCGCTAAACTTCGCGGCACTGGGCGGCCACTTTGCCTGCCAGCCCCATCAAAGGGCGGCGTCTATTGAGAGTGCATCCACGGATGGATGCTTTTTGATCTTCGCATTCATGGATGAATGCAGAAACCACCGAGTGCATCCATTGATGGATGCTTTTTGATCTTCGCATTCACGGATGAATGCAGGAATCGCCGAGGTCGCCGTGATCGAAATTCGTCGCAGTGCACTGGTGAAGCATTCGCCGGCGCAGATGTTCGACCTGGTCAATGATGTGGAAGCATACCCAAAGCGCTTCTCCTGGTGCGCCGGTGCCGCGGTCCTCGATCGCCGGGACAACGTGTTGGTGGCGCGGCTGGATCTCAAGTTTGCCGGGTTCCACCAGAGTTTCACCACGCGCAACACGGTCGACCCGCCGCGGCGCCTGCAGATGGATCTGGTCGACGGTCCGTTCCGCAGCCTAGAGGGCGTGTGGGATTTCATCGCGCTGGGCGATGCCGGCTGCAAGGTCGCGTTCGCGCTGGATTTCGATTACGCCGGCCGGCTCGGCGGCGGTGCCTTGAAGCTGGGTTTCCAGGGGCTGGCCGGGCGCATGGTGGACGATTTCTGCCGCGAGGCCGAGCGCATCCATGGCTGAGCGCACGATCCGCGTCGAGGTGGTCTACGCCGGGACCGGGCGCCCGGTCGTACGCCAGATCGAACTGGCCGAAGGCAGCACGGTGATGCAGGCGATCGACGCCGCGGGTTTGGCCGCGGTGGTTCCGGGCGGGGCGATCGACCCGTCACGCCTGGGCATCTTCGCGCGCAAGGTGCCGCCGGACCGGATCGTGCGGCAGGGCGATCGGATCGAGGTCTACCGCCCGCTCATGCTCGATCCGATGGAAGCGCGCCGCCGCCGCGCCCGCTGAACGTCGCGGCGGCGCCGCATCCGGTGTCCGATCAGTGGCCGTCCTGGCTACCCTGACCGAAGCCGCCGTCGTTCTTCTTGTCGTCCGGGGACGTGCTCTTGTCGCCCTTGGTCTCGGTGGCCGGATAGCCGGCGCTGTACTTCTTGCTGTCCTTGACCAACTGCTGGGCATCCTGCGCGAAGAAATCGCCTTCGGTGTGCACCAGCGTGTCGTTGTTGAAGGTCAGCGTGAACGTGCGCACTTTGATGGGGCCGCCGCGGTGGGACTGGGTGGAGACGTAATCCCAGCGGCTCTGCTCGAACGGCGTGCTGACCGAGGGGGTGCCCATCAGCACCAGCACCTGATGCTTGGTCATGCCGGGCTTGAGCTGATCCACCGTTTTCTTGTCGAGCAGGTTGCCTTGCTGCACATCGGGCGTGTAGACGAGGTGACAGCCGGTGATGGAGAGCGCCAGCACGGCGAAAACCAGCAGGGTGATCAGCTTTTGCATGCGTGTTGCGTCCGGATCGTGAAGGTGTCGGATGATACACTACCGGCCTGAAAACGCCGTGTGCGGGGAGTGGATCTATGGAACAGGAAACCAAAGAGCTGCGCCGGGTCGGCCTCAAGGTGACCCATCCGCGGATGCGCATCCTGCAGATCTTCGACGAGGAGGAGGGACATCACCTCACCGCTGAGGATGTCTACAAGAAGCTGCTTGCCCACCAGGAAGACATCGGCCTGGCTACGGTGTACCGCGTGCTGATCCAGTTCGAGGCGGCAGGCATCGTCGTCAAGCACAACTTCGAAGGCGGCCAGGCCGTCTATGAACTCGATCGCGGCAAGCACCACGACCACATGATCGATGTGGACAGCGGGAAAGTGATCGAGTTCGTCAGTGAGGAGATCGAGCGCCTGCAGCACGAGATCGCCGCACGGCACGGTTATGTGATCGAGGATCACAGCCTGGTGTTGTACGTCCGGCCGAAGCATCGTCAGCGCAAGAGCTGAGCCGCGCATCGTCCGGCATGGCGGTGCGCACCGGGTGGCGCGCATGAAAAAAGCCGCGGGGAGGACTCCTGTCCGCCCGCGGCTTGCTCCCCTACCTGTCGGTCGGCATAGGCGAATGGCTCGCGTATGCCCGTGTTCCTCGCCAGGTAGCGGCGAAACGGCTTCCTGCCGTTTTTCAGGGGCCCCGTCCCCACGGAGACCCTGATCCACCATCTTGCGATGGTGGCTCCCCCACATCGATAGGCCATCCTAACGAGCCCTTCACTTTTCCGGTATCGGAAAAATTCCTAGGGTTGCCGATGACCTTCCGGTCGGCTGTTGCTGCGCAGCAAAATCCGCAAGTGCACACCGGCAGGCGAGGGGCGCAGGCGGAACTGGCCGCCGAGCGAGGTGACCCGGTCGCGCATCCCCTGCAGGCCGCGCCCCCCGCGGGGTAGCCGGCTAGGCAGGCCGGTACCGTCATCGCGCAGGTCGAGCATGGCCACCGCAATGCCCTGGCGCTCGCCGATCCGCAGGCGCAGCCGGAACTCGCTGGCCTTGGCGTGCTTGACGGCATTGGTCGCGCTTTCCTGGGCCAGTCGGTAGATCGCGGTGCGGGTGTCGTCGTCGAGCAGGCGCGGGTCGCCGTGCAATTCGGTGCGATAGACCATGCCGGCGGCGTTCAGCAGATCGCGGATCGGGCCTTCGTCGAGCGCGCGCAGCAGCCCGAACTCGTCCAGTACGGCGGGGCGCAGGTCGTCCAGCAGGCGGTGCAGCGCGCGCCGCATGTGGGCCAGGATGGCATTGATCGAGGTGCTGATGTCTTCCATGCCGGCCTGGTACAGGCGGGCCTGGGCCAGTTTCACGTGGGTCTGGATCGCGGTGATGTTCTGCCCCAGTTCGTCATGCAGCTCCGCCGCCAGGTGCCGGCGCTGGTTCTCATCCGCCTGCAGGTTGCCGCGGGCGGCATCGCGCAGCTGATGGGCGAGTTGGTCGAGCCGGCGGTTGACCGCGCCAAGGTAGACGTTCTGCTCGGCGACCCGTTCACTGCTTCGGCGCAGGGCGTCGGTGGCGGAGCCGAGCATCAGCGCACCGGTTCCCGCCACGGCCAGGAACAGGTAGGCCGCGGCCGTCGATGGCGCGTGGCCCAGGTGCTGGTCGGCCAGGGTCATGCCGAGGCTGGTGATGAGCATGGCCAGGCTGGCGCCGCGCCAGCCGTGACGGAACGCGAAGAACAGCACCGGCGCGAGCGACAGCACCCGGGCAAATTGCGGTTGCGGCGCGGCCCGTTCGGACAGCACCAGCAGGATCACCATCGACGGCAGCATCACCAGCACGCCGTCCACGAGCAGGCCGGCCAGGGCCCGTTGTTCCACCCGGGTGCGCAGCAACATGATCATCAGCGGGACGACCAGCAGGATGCCCAGGTAATGGCTGAGCAGTTCCTCGCCGAGTACACGTACCATCAGGTCCGGCGAACCCGGCGTGCTGACCAGGGCCAGCAGGGCGGCGTCGACGACGGTGGTCGCCGTCACCACCAGCACCGCCGAAAGCAGCAGCCGGGTCACGTCCTGCGGAGTGTGCAGGCTGGCGTGCAGGTCGAGCCGCCGCAACGGCCATAGCGCGGCGGCCATCACCAGCGGCTCGGGCAGCTCGCCGAGGGCGAAGCCGGCCCAGCCCTGGGGCAGCCCATGGGCCAGGCTGATGCCGGCGGTTGCGGTCAGTTCCGCACCGAGCAGCCAGCCCCAGCAGCGCACCGGGGTGAGCAGCAGGGCGCCGAAGCGCAGGCCGTAGGGCAACATCCAGTAAGGCTGCACGGTCGGCCACAGCAGCAGCCACAGCAGCAGGTAGCCGACGGCGAGCAGGGGACCGGAATCGGGCAGGCGGAGGGGGTTCAGGCGCATGCGCGGATGGTACATGCGCGATCCGCCGGGGTGTCCGCTTTCCGTGTCGGCGGGGATGTCGGGCGCGGAACGGAATCCCTGTGTAAAGTAGCGGGATGTACAGCATTGTTCTGGTCGACGACCATGCCATCGTCCGCGAGGGCTTCAAGCGGCTGATCGAGATGGAGGCGGACCTCGATGTGGTGGCCGAGTGCCGCAGCGCCGATGACGCGGTGGAAGCGGTCAACCACTGGCGCCCCGATCTCGTGGCGCTGGATCTGTCCCTGCCCGACGGCAGCGGGTTGCCGCTGATCGAGCACCTGCTCAGCGTGCATGCGCAGACGCATGTGGTGGTGTTGAGCATGCACGACGGCGAGCCGTACGTGTCCGAGGCGCTGCGCCGCGGCGCCAGCGGCTACGTGACCAAGGGCGTGGCGCCGGAAGAACTGGTGGCCGGCCTGCGCGCGGTGATGCAGGGCGAGTGTTTCCTCAGCTCCGACCTGCGCCAGCGCCGCGCCGAGCGGCCGAATGCGGCGCTGGATCCGATCAACCGGCTGACGGCGCGCGAGCGCGAGGTGTTCCTGCTGCTGGCCGGCGGCCGCACGCCGAAGCAGGTGGCGGCGGAGCTGGGCATCGGCCAGAAAACCGTGTACATCCACCGCGCCAGCCTGATGGGCAAGCTGGCCGCAGGTTCGGAACTGGACCTGTACCGGATGGCGAGCGAGCGCGGGATGCTGGCGTCGGCGGGCTGATCGGGCCGGGCGGTTCGCCGCACTCAGGCGGTCTGCGCCCGATCCAGCATCTGTTTCGCGTGCGCCCGCGTCTCGCGGGTGATCTCCACGCCGCCCAGCATGCGGGCCAGTTCGTCGCGGCGACCGCCGGCATCGAGCCGTTCGATCCGCGTGCGGGTGGAATCGCCGTCGCTGTGCTTGCTGACCTTGAGATGCGCGTGGCCCTGCGCCGCCACCTGCGGCAGGTGGGTGACGCACAGCACCTGGCGCCTGGCGCCCAGCGCCCGCAGCTTCTGGCCGACCACTTCGGCGACCGCGCCGCCGATGCCGGTGTCGACCTCGTCGAAGATCATGCAGCCGACGGTGTCCTTGCCCAGGGTGGCCACCTCGATCGCCAGGCTGATGCGCGCCAGTTCGCCACCGGAGGCCACCTTGCGCAGCAGCCGCGGCGGTTGGCCCGGGTTGGCGCTGACCAGCAGCTCGCAGCGTTCGCGGCCCTGTGGATCCGGCTCGTCGCCGCCGGCCGCCTCCAGTTCGATGCGCAGCACGCCGCCGGCCATGCCCAGCTCGGCCATCAGCGCGCTCACCTCTTCGCCGAGCCGGGCAGCGGCGTCGGCGCGGGCCTCGCTCAGCTGCGTCGCCGCGGCCGTGTAATCGTGCTGCAGGCGCTGGCGCTGCGCAGCGAGCTTTTCCAGCGCATCGCCGGCACCTTCGAGTTCGCCCAGTTCGAGGCGCAGGGCGTCGAGCCGGTCGTGCAGTTCAGCCAGAGGCAGCCGGTGCCGGCGCGAGAGTTCGTGGAGGCGCGCCAGATGCTGGTCCACTTCCGCATAGCGCTCCGGGTCGAGATCGACATCCTGCGCATAGCGCACCAGGCCGTCGGCGGCTTCGCCGAGTTCGATGCCGGCGTTGTCGAGCAGCTCCAGCAGCGGGGCCAGCTTGCCGTCGATCGCCGCGAGCTTGCCCAGTTCGGCGTGGGCGCGGCCGAGTGCACGGCGCAGCGCGAATTCGCTGTCGCCGTCGAGCAGCTCGACCACGCCGGCCGTGCCCTCGGCCAGCCGGCCGGCGTTGGCGAGGCGCTTGTGGCTGGCCTCCAGTTCGTCCAGTTCGGCCGGCGGCAGCGCCCATTGCTCCAGCTCGCCGAGCTCGTGGCGCAGCATCTCGATGCGCCGGTCGCGATCGTCGCCGCCGCTGAGCTTGCGCATGCGCGCGCCGAGCTCGCGCCACTGCACGGCGCTGTCGCGCACCCGCGCCAGCAAATCGTCGTGGCCGGCGTAGGCATCCAGCAGGGCCAGCTGGTGCGGGCGCGACAGCAGCGCCTGGTGCTCGTGCTGGCCGTGGATCTCGACCAGCAGGGCGGCCAGTTCGCCCAACTGGCGGGCGTTGGCGGGGCGACCGTTGATCCAGGCCTTGGAGCTGCCTTCGGCACGGATCACCCGGCGCAGCTGGCAGCCGCCGTCCTCGTCCAGTTCCTCGCGCCGCAGCCACTGGCGCGCTTCCGGCAGTTCGGCCAGGTCGAATTCGGCGGCCAGCTCGGCGCGGTCGCTGCCGGCACGCACCATGCCGCTGTCGGCGCGGGCGCCAGCCAGCAGCATCAGCGCGTCGACCAGCAGCGACTTGCCGGCGCCGGTTTCGCCGCTGACCACGGTCAGGCCGGGGCCGAACGCGACCTCGGCGGCTTCGACAACGGCAAAATGGCGGACGTAGAGCGAAGTGAGCATGGGCAGGCGGATGGTGGGATGACCGGATTGTAGCGGGAGCCCGTGGCCGTGCACGCAGGGCACGTTCCACTTGCAAGCCGCGCGCGCAGACCTTATTTCTGTCAGGTCTCAAGGATCGCTACAGACGCATGATCAATCCGCATGGCCACGACCTCGACGCCCGCGCCCGCCGCCTGTTGCGCACGCTGATCGCCCAGTACCTGGTCGATGGCGAGCCGGTCGGCTCGCGTACGCTGTCGCGTTCGTCCGGCCTGGACGTCAGCCCGGCCACGATCCGCAACATCATGGCCGACCTCGAGGACGCCGGCCTGGTCGCCTCGCCGCACACTTCGGCGGGGCGGGTGCCCACGCCGCGCGGCCTGCGCCTGTTCGTCGACAGCCTGATCGAGCTGCAGCCGCTGCCGCGTGCGGAGATGGCCCGCCTGCAGCGCGAGCTGCCGCCGGGGCCGACCACCACGCGCGATCTGCTCGGCAACGTGTCGACCCTGCTGTCGGCGATGACCCATTTCGCCGGCGTGGTCACGGTGCCGCGCCAGGCCGATTTCCCGCTGCGGCACATCGACTTCGTGGCGCTGCCGGATGCGCGGGTGCTGGTGATCCTGGTGTTCAGCGACAACCAGGTGCAGAACCGCATCGTGCAGCTGGCCCGGCCGCTGGACGGCCGCGAGCTGGAGCAGGCGGCGAACTATCTGAACAGCCACTTTGCCGGCCTGCGCGTGGACGACATCCGCGCCGGCCTGCTGGCCGAGGTGCGCAAGACCGGCAGCGAGCTGAACCAGCTGCTAGCCAGCACGGTGGAGCTGGCCACGGCCTCGTTCGCGCCGCCGGCCAGTGGCCCGAGCGGCCCGGATGTGCTGGTCAGCGGGCAGACCAACCTGATGGGCTACTCCGAGCTGGCCGACCTGCAGCGCCTGCGCGAACTGTTCGAGGCGTTCCAGCAGAAGAACGAGCTGCTGCAGCTGATGGAAGTCTGCGCCCGGGCGCCGGGCGTGCGGCTGTTCATCGGTGAGGAATCCGGCTTCACCGCGCTCGACGGCTGCAGCGTGGTCACCGCCAGCTACGGCGCGCAGGGGCGCGTACTCGGCGCGGTCGGCGTGATCGGCCCGACACGGATGGCCTACGAGCGGGTGATCCCGGTGGTGCAGGCCACCGCCGGATTGCTCAGCGACGCCTTGAATCGCGCCGCCACGACCCTATAACCGCAGCGGGAGGCGGTTTTTTTGGCAAATCTGGACGGTCGGACTCGCTGCCGGCCATGAACTTTCCTTTTGGAGTGATGCATGCAGAACAACGATCCGCAGTCGCCGGGTGAGGCGCCGGTCCGGGGCCAGCCCGCCGAGTCGACCATCGAGATGGAGAAGCTGCAGGCGCGCGTGGCCGAACTGGAGGCGAGCAATGCCGAGTTGCGCGAGACCGTGCTGCGCGAAAAGGCCGAGCTGGAGAACCAGCGCCGCCGCCTGCATCGGGACCTGGAGCAGGCCCGTCGCTTCGCCAACGAGAAGCTGCTGGGCGAACTGCTGCCGGTGTACGACGGGCTGGAAAGCGGACTGACCATCGAGGGCGGCGACGTGGCCTCGATCCGCGAGGGCCTCGGCCTCACCCTGAAGGCGTTGCTCAAGGTAGCCGAGAACCATGGCATGTCCCAGGTCGATCCGCTGGGCCAGCCGCTGGATCCGGAGCGCCATCATGCCGTGAGCATGGTCGAGGCGCCGGGCCAGGCGCCGGGCACCGTGGTCAACGTGCTGCAGAAGGGCTACGTGTTGAACGACCGCCTGCTGCGCCCCGCGCTGGTCGCGGTGGCCAGGGACTGAGCACCGAACGGGCGCGCCGGTTGCCGCGCAGGAAATCGCACAAGGGGCCTTGCCGGCATTGAATCGTCCGGGCAGACCCCCATCTGGAAACCATCGCGGCCGCGGGGGCCGCAAGAAAAATTCGGAGAGCACACATGGGCAAGATCATCGGCATCGACCTGGGCACCACCAATTCCTGCGTGGCGATCATGGACGGCAGCACCACCAAGGTCATCGAGAACTCGGAAGGCGATCGCACCACGCCCTCCATCGTCGCCTTCACCAAGGACGGCGAGGTGCTGGTGGGTGCCTCGGCCAAGCGCCAGAGCGTGACCAACCCGAAGAACACCTTCTATGCGGTGAAGCGCCTGATCGGCCGCAAGTTCACCGACTCCGAGGTGCAGAAAGACCTGCACATCGTGCCCTACGGCGTGATCGCCCACGACAACGGCGACGCCTGGGTGCAGACCTCCGACGGCAAGAAGATGGCGCCGCAGGAGATCTCCGCCAAGGTGCTGATGAAGATGAAGAAGACCGCCGAGGACTATCTCGGCGAGACGATCACCGAAGCGGTGATCACGGTGCCGGCCTATTTCAACGACAGCCAGCGCCAGGCCACCAAGGACGCCGGCCGCATCGCCGGCCTCGAGGTGAAGCGCATCATCAACGAGCCGACCGCGGCTGCGCTGGCCTACGGCCTGGACAAGAAGGGCGGCGACCGCAAGATCGTGGTGTACGACCTTGGCGGCGGCACCTTCGACGTGTCGATCATCGAGATCGCGGAAGTCGACGGCGAGAAGCAGTTCGAAGTGCTGGCCACCAACGGCGACACCTTCCTCGGCGGCGAGGACTTCGACATGCGCGTCATCGACTATCTGGTCGAGGAATTCCAGAAGGAGCAGGGCATCGACCTGCGCAAGGATCCGCTCGCGCTGCAGCGCCTGAAGGACGCCGCCGAGCGCGCCAAGATCGAGCTGTCCTCGAACCACCAGACCGACGTGAACCTGCCGTACGTGACGGCCGACGCGTCCGGTCCGAAGCACCTCAACATCAAGCTGACCCGGGCCAAGCTCGAGGCGCTGGTGGAGGACCTGATCAAGCGCACCATCGAGCCGTGCCGCATCGCGCTCAACGACGCCGGCCTGCGCGTGGCCGACATCAACGACGTGATCCTGGTCGGCGGCCAGACCCGCATGCCGAAGGTGCAGGAGGCGGTGAAGGACTTCTTCGGCAAGGAGCCGCGCAAGGACGTCAACCCGGACGAGGCCGTCGCCGTGGGCGCGGCGATCCAGGGCGGCGTGCTGGGCGGTTCGGTCAAGGACGTGCTGCTGCTCGACGTCACCCCGCTGTCGCTGGGCATCGAGACGATGGGCGGCGTGATGACCAAGCTGATCGAGAAGAACACCACGGTGCCGACCAAGGCCTCGCAGACCTTCTCCACCGCCGACGACAACCAGACCGCGGTGACCGTGCACGTGCTGCAGGGCGAGCGCGAGCGCGCCAGCGCGAACAAGTCGCTGGGCAAGTTCGACCTGCAGGGCATCGAGCCGGCGCCGCGCGGCATGCCGCAGATCGAGGTCACCTTCGACATCGACGCGAACGGCATCCTGCACGTGTCGGCCAAGGACAAGAAGACCGGCAAGGAACAGAAGATCGAGATCAAGGCCGGCTCGGGCCTGTCCGAGGAAGAGATCGCGCGGATGGTCGCCGACGCCGAGGCGAACAAGGAAGAGGACAAGAAGTTCCACGAACTGGTCGCCACCCGCAACAAGGCCGACCAGCTGGTGCACGCCACCCGCAGCGCGCTGAAGGAGCACGGCGGCAAGGTGCCGGCCGATCAGCTCAGCAGCATCGAGGGCGCGCTGTCCGACCTGGAGAAGGTCAAGGACGGCGAGGACAAGGCGGCGATCGAGGCCAAGGTCGGCAAGCTGGAGCAGGTGGCGCAGGCGCTGTACGCGGCCGCGCAGGGCGGCCCGGCCGATGCGGGGGCGCAGTCCGCACCGGGCGGTTCGGCCCAACCGGACGACGTGGTCGACGCCGAGTTCACCGAAGTGAAGGACAACAAGCAATAATCGGCACCGTCTTCGGTATGGCCGACTGACCAGCCCGCGCCAGGCATCCTCCCGGCGCGGGCTGTTTTGCTGATCGGGACAGGGTGTGGCAAGCAGTGTGGATGCATGAATGAGCAAGCGTGACTACTACGAGGTGCTGGGTGTCGAACGCAGCGTCAGCGAGATCGAACTGAAGAAGTCCTTCCGTCGGCTGGCGATGAAATACCATCCGGACCGCTGTCCGGACGATCCCACCGCGCAGGAGAAATTCAAGGAGGCCAAGGAGGCCTACGAGGTGCTGTCCGACGCTTCGAGGCGCGCGATGTACGACCAGCACGGCCATGCCGCCTTCGAGCACGGCATGGGCGGTCGTGGCGGCGCCGGTTTTGGCGACGTTGGCGACATCTTCGGCGATATTTTCGGCGATATTTTCGGCAGGGGTGGCGGCGGTCGCGGGCGTCCGCGGCGCGGCGCCGACCTGCGCTACGTGATGGAGCTGGAGCTGGAGGAGGCCGTATTCGGCATCAGCCGGCAGATCGAGGTGCCGACCCAGGTCAACTGCCACCACTGCAACGGCAGCGGCTCGGAGGACGGCAAGGTCAGCAAGTGCAAGACCTGCAACGGCCACGGCCAGGTGCGCATGCAGAACGGCATCTTCTCGATCCAGCAGGCTTGCCCGCACTGCGGCGGCAGCGGCCAGGCAATCGAGAAGCCGTGCAGGAAATGCCATGGCGAGGGCCGCCTCGAGGAAACCCGCACGCTGTCGGTACAGATCCCCGAGGGCGTCGACAACGGCGACCGCATCCGCCTGACCGGGCAGGGCGAGGCCGGCCCGGCCGGGGCGCCGGCGGGCGACCTTTACGTGGAAGTGCACGTGCGCGAGCACGCGATCTTCCAGCGCGACGGCAACGACCTGTATTGCGAGCTGCCGATCCGTTTCTCGCAGGCTGCGCTCGGCGCCGAATTGCCGGTGCCGACGCTGGAAGGCGAGGTACCGATCAGCATTCCGCCCGAAACGCAGACCGGCACCCAGTTCCGCCTGCGCGGCCGCGGCGTGAAATCGGTGCGCAGCAGTCGCCACGGCGACCTGATCTGCCGCGTGGTGGTGGAGACGCCGGTGCGCCTGACCAGGCAGCAGCGCGAGCTGCTCGCGTCGCTGGAGGCCACCTTCGACGGCAACGACGCCGGCAAGCACACGCCGCGTGCCAAGGGCTGGGTCGACGGCGTGAAGAAGTTCTGGTCGAAAGTCACCACGTGAGACCGCCGGGTGAGACCGCGGGCACACGCGCTAGCATGTGCCGACCGACGTCTTTGACTGGAGCGCGCCAATGATCCGCCCCCTACGCCTTGCCATCAGCGGCGCTTCCGGTCGCATGGGCCATGCGCTGCTGGCGCTGCTCGACGACGACGCACGCTTCGAGCTGGTGCACGCGGTGGTGGCGCCGGGTTCGGTCCACGACGGCCGGCCCGTGTTTGCCGGCGTCGCGGATTCGCTGCGTTATGCGCACGACTGGAACCAGGCGCCTCAAGTTGACGCGATCATCGACTTCAGCGGCCCCGCCGGCCTGGCGCTGGCGCTCGACCACTGCCTGGCGCACGGCATCGCCCTGGTCAGTGGCACCACCGGCATCGATGCGGCGCTGGAGGCGAGGCTCGCCGATGCCGGCAAGCACATCGCGATCCTGCGCGCCGCCAGTTTCAGCCTCGGCGTGGCGGTGCTGACGCGCTTGCTGCGCGAAGCGTCGGCGGCCTTGCCGGCGTGGGACCTGGAGATCGTCGAGGCGCACCACGGCCGCAAGCAGGACGCACCCTCGGGCACCGCGCTGGCGCTCGGTCGCGCCGCCGCCGAGGCGCGCCAGACCACGCTGGAGACCGCCGCGGTGTACTGCCGCGAGGGCCGGACCGGCGAGCGGATCGGGGGCAATATCGGTTTCGCGGTGGTGCGCGGCGGCGACATCGTCGGCGAACACACCGCCATGCTGATCGGGCAGGGCGAGCGGCTGGAACTGGCCCACCGCGCCACCGACCGCTCGATCTTTGCACGCGGCGCCCTGCAGGCGGCGCACTGGCTGGCCGGCCGCAGCGCCGGGCACTGGCAGCTCGAGGACGTGATCGCCGGGCCGCGCTGAAACGCGCCGCTGGCTCGCCGGCCTTGTCACGCCCGGCGGCGGCCACTACCATCGGCGGCCTGTCATTGGGGAGTAGCCAGCCTCGTCCCCAGAGGCGTCCGCATCAACAGACTTGGCCGCCATGTTTCCGGCGCCATGGTGCGGACAGCAGCCGCCGCCACCAGGTGGCGCCTTGCCCGGCGAGACCTTTGGCCAGCGACATGTTCACCCGGCCGGGCGAGCGGTGTCGTTGCGCCATCGGTTCATCCGTTCGCCCGGCCCCGTGCAATCCATGCTGCTCACTTTCTGCCTGTTCCTTGGTTCGGCCGGCGCGATCTATCTCGCCTGCGAATACTTCGTCAACGGCGTCGAATGGTTCGGCCACAAGCTGAGGCTCGGCGCGACCGCCACCGGCACCGTGCTGGCGGCCTTCGGCACCGCCTTACCCGAAAGCGCAGTGACCTTCGTCGCGGTGATCTTCGGCAAGACACCGGAGGCACGCGACATCGGCGTGGGCGCCGCGATGGGCGGGCCGCTGGTGCTGGCCACGATCGCCTACGCAGTGGTGGGCGTGGCGCTGTGGTGCAACCGTGGCCGCCTGAAACGTACCGACCGGCTGGTGCGGGTCGACCACCGGCGGCTGGCCCACGATCAGGCCTGGTTCCTGGCGATCTTTGCGGTCAAGGTCGGCCTGGGCCTGGTGGCGTTCGCGATCAAGCCGCTGCTGGGCGTACTGTTCCTGCTGGCCTACGCGCTGTACGTGTGGCGCGAGGTGCGCAGCGACGACAGTGCGCCGGACGATGAAACGCTGGATCCGCTGAAGTTCCGCCTGGGCGATGCCGACCCGGCCCTGCGCTGGGTAGTGGCGCAGACGGTGGGGGCGCTGGTGGTGATCGCGGCCGCCTCGCGGGTGTTCGTCAGCCAGTTGGAGGCGATCGGCGTGGCGTTCTCGTTGCCGCCGCACCTGGTCGCGTTGTTGCTGAGTCCGGTGGCGACGGAATTGCCGGAAACGCTCAACGCGCTGATCTGGGTGCGCCAGGGCAAGGAGCGCCTGGCCTTGGCCAACATCTCGGGCGCGATGATGATCCAGGCCACGATCCCCAGCGCGTTGGCGATCTTCGCTACGCCATGGCTGTTCGATGCGCCGCTGATCGCGGCCGGTATGCTGACCGCGATCGCCATCGGCTATCTGTGGTGGCTGTTCCATCGCGGCCGCGTCGATGCGCGCTGGCTGCTGCCAGTCGGGCTGCTGTACGGCGTGTTTGCCGCATTCGTGGCGTGGCACTTCGCTCACTGAAGCCTTGTTGCGCGCCAGCCATGCTGCTGGCGCGCACAAGGCTTCAGTCGGGGTGCGAGGCGTTGCGGTCGCGGCCGGCGCCGAACCGGGTGTCCAGCTTGCCGAACAGTTTCTTGAACGCGCGCGAGAATTTGCCGCGCTTCGTCTTGCGCAGCTTTTCCTCCTCGCTGGTGAGCCACGCCACCTGGATCACCCGCCGCTCGCCCTCGTAGGGCAGGTGGCCGTGGAAGGAGTTCTCGCAGCGCTTGAACACGGCGAACTCGCCGTACAGCGGGATCAGCTCCGGCGCCGCGATGCTGTCGATGTCGTCGATCCGGTGCAGGAACCGCAGGCAACCGTCGCTGGTGTCCGGCCATCGCGTGTTCAGGTAGATCAGCGCGGTGGCCACCTTGGACCGGCTGTCGGTATGGATGGTGCCATGCCGCTTGTTCAGCAGGCGGCACAGCGTCACCAGCGTCGGGTATTGGCCGAGGTTGTCGATCCCCAGCCGTTGCCCGATGGCGTGTGCAAACGCCGGCGAGGTCATGTTCTCGATCAGTGCATTGATGCTCGGTCCGCAGTCGTCCGGGTCGTACGGGAAGAAGCCGGCGCTGGTATAGCGGGGGAAATCGCGTTCCAGGTCGTCGCGCACCTCGTCCGGAAGCTGGCCGTGGGCCATCATGAACGGGAAGGGCTGGTGCTGAACCATGGTGTCCGGGCGATCGAGGCGTGCGGGATCGAGCAGAACGGCGGCACTCATGGGACATCGGACTCCAGCGAAAAGTGGCTTAGTGTAGCGCTGGCCGATCGATCCGGAAGAGCGGAACATCGTGGGGTTCATGTTCCGTGAGGTGGACAGAAACGGCATTGCCGCATACAATTTCCACCCGCCCAGATCCTTTCCTTCCCAAGCTCCACAAGCCGGCAATCGTGCGGCTTGCGGACTTTGCTGCATCCAAAAGGCGGTTACCGTATGCCTCAACCTGCCCTGCTGGCCCTCGAAGACGGCAGCGTGTTCCATGGTCACGCCGTCGGCGCCACCGGCGAAACCGTCGGCGAGGTGGTCTTCAACACCGCGATGACCGGCTACCAGGAGATCCTCACCGATCCTTCGTACAGCCGGCAGATCGTCACCCTGACTTACCCGCACATCGGCAACACCGGCATCAACGCCGAGGATGCCGAGTCCACCGCCGTGCACGCCGCCGGCCTGATCGTGCGCGACGTGCCGCGCCGGGCCAGCAGCTGGCGCAGCAGCGAAAGCCTGCCGGACTACCTGAAGCGCCACGGCATCGTCGCCATCGCCGGCATCGACACCCGTCGGCTCACCCGCATCCTGCGCGACAAGGGCGCACTGGCCGGCTGCATCGCGGCAGGCGAGCAGGTGGACGCCGAGGCTGCGCTGGCCAGGGCGCGCGCGTTCCCCGGCCTCAACGGCATGGATCTGGCCAAGGTGGTCAGCACCACCAGACCCTACCGCTGGACGGAAGGCAGCTACGACCTGGATCGCACCGCCTTCAACCAGCCGTCCAAACGCTTCAAGGTGGTGGCCTACGATTTCGGCACCAAGCTCAACATCCTGCGCCTGTTGGCCGAACAGGGCTGCGACATTACCGTGGTGCCGGCACAGACGCCCGCTGCCGAAGTGCTCGCCATGAAACCCGACGGCGTGTTCCTGTCCAACGGTCCGGGCGATCCGGCGGCGTGCGACTACGCCATCGAGGCCACCAAGCAGCTCATCGACGCGAAGATCCCGCTGTTCGGCATCTGCCTCGGCCACCAGCTGATGGGCCTGGCGCTGGGCGGCAGGACACTGAAGATGAAGTTCGGCCACCACGGCGCGAACCATCCGGTGAAGGACCTGGACGACGGCCGCGTGCTGATCACCAGCCAGAACCACGGTTTCGCGGTGGACCCGGCCACGCTGCCGGCGAACGTGCGCGTCACCCATACCTCGCTGTTCGACGGCTCGCTGCAGGGCTTCGCGCTTACCGACCGCCCGGCGTTCTGCTTCCAGGGCCACCCTGAAGCATCCCCCGGTCCCCACGACATCGGTTACTTGTTCGACCGGTTTGCCAAGCTGATGCAGGAGGCCCGCTAAGATGGCCAAGCGTACCGATATCAAGAGCATCCTCATCATCGGCGCCGGCCCGATCGTGATCGGCCAGGCCTGCGAGTTCGACTACTCCGGCGCGCAGGCCTGCAAGGCGCTGAAGGAAGAGGGCTACCGGGTGATCCTGGTGAACTCCAACCCCGCCACGATCATGACCGATCCGGAGACCGCCGATGCGGTCTACATCGAGCCGATCAACTGGCAGACGGTGGAGCGCATCATCGCCAAGGAGCGTCCCGACGCGGTGCTGCCCACCATGGGCGGCCAGACCGGCCTCAACTGCGCGCTCGACCTGGCCGACCACGGCGTGCTGGAGAAGTACGGCGTCGAGCTGATCGGCGCCAAGCGCGACGCCATCCGCATGGCCGAGGACCGCGAACTGTTCCGCGTGGCGATGGCCGAGATCGGGCTGGAGTGCCCCAAGGCCGCGGTCGCCAAGTCGTTCGAGCAGGCGGTGGAGATCCAGGCCAAGGTGGGTTTCCCGACCATCATCCGCCCCAGCTTCACGCTCGGCGGCTCGGGCGGCGGCATCGCCTACAACGTCGAGGAGTTCGAGGAGATCGTCAAGCGCGGCCTCGACCTTTCGCCGGTGCACGAGGTGCTGGTCGAGGAGTCGGTGCTGGGCTGGAAGGAATTCGAGATGGAGGTGGTCCGCGACACCGCGGACAACTGCATCATCGTCTGCTCGATCGAGAATCTCGATCCGATGGGCGTGCACACCGGCGACTCGATCACCGTGGCGCCGGCACAGACGCTCACCGACAAGGAATACCAGCGCCTGCGCGACGCCTCGATCGCCGTGCTGCGCAAGATCGGCGTGGACACCGGCGGCTCCAACGTGCAATTCGGCATCAACGCCGAAAACGGCCGCGTGGTGGTGATCGAGATGAACCCGCGCGTGTCGCGTTCGTCGGCGCTGGCCTCGAAGGCCACCGGCTTCCCGATCGCCAAGATCGCCGCGAAGCTGGCCGTCGGCTACACGCTGGACGAACTGAAGAACGACATCACCGGCGGCCTCACCCCGGCCTCGTTCGAGCCGACCATCGATTACGTGGTCACCAAGATCCCGCGCTTCGCCTTCGAGAAGTTTCCGGCCGCCGACGCGCGCCTCACCACCCAGATGAAGTCGGTGGGCGAGGTGATGGCGATCGGCCGCAGCTTCCACGAGTCGCTGCAGAAGGCGCTGCGCGGGCTGGAGATCGGCAAGACCGGCCTCAACCCGACCGGGCTGGACATCAGCACCGAGGCGGGCCTGGCCACGCTCAAGCGCGAGCTGCGCGAGCCGCGGCCGGATCGCGTGTTCCACCTCGCCGACGCGTTCCGCGCGGGGCTCACGCTGGAGGAGGTGTACAGCCTCAGCCGCGTCGACCCCTGGTTCCTCGCCGCATTCGAGGACATCGTGCTGACCGAGAAGGAGGTGCAGGCGCAGGGCGTCACCGCACTCGACGCCTCGCGCATGCGCGAGCTCAAGCGCATGGGCTTCGCCGACGCCCGCATCGCCGAACTGACCGGTTCCGGCGAAGCCGCCATGCGCCACCTGCGCCGCACGCTGGGTGTGCGCCCGGTATACAAGCGCGTAGATTCCTGTGCGGCCGAGTTCGCCACCACCACCGCCTACATGTACTCGACCTACGAGGAAGAGTGCGAGGCGAACCCGACCGATCGCGACAAGATCATCGTGCTCGGCGGCGGCCCCAACCGCATCGGCCAGGGCATCGAGTTCGACTACTGCTGCGTGCACGCCGCGCTGGCGCTGCGCGAAGACGGGTTCGAGACCATCATGGTCAACTGCAACCCGGAAACCGTCTCCACCGACTACGACACCTCCGACCGGCTGTACTTCGAGCCGCTGACGCTGGAGGACGTGCTGGAGATCGTCGACCTGGAGAAGCCCAAGGGCGTGATCGTGCAGTACGGCGGGCAGACCCCGCTGAAGCTGGCGCGCGCGCTGGAAGCGGCCGGCGCGCCGATCATCGGCACCTCGCCCGATTCCATCGACCTGGCCGAGGACCGCGAGCGCTTCCAGCAGATGATCGTGAAGCTGGGGCTGCGCCAGCCGCCGAACCGCACCGCGCGCAACGCCGACGAGGCGCTGGCGCTGGCGCGCGAGATCGGCTATCCGCTGGTGGTGCGTCCCAGCTACGTGCTGGGCGGCCGCGCGATGGAGGTGGTCTACGACGATGCCGACCTCTCGCGCTACATCCGCGAGGCGGTGCAGGTATCCAACGATTCGCCGGTGCTGCTCGACCGCTTCCTCGACCACGCGGTGGAGGTGGACGTGGACATAATCGCCGACGCCGGCGGCAACGTGCTGATCGGCGGCATCATGGAGCACATCGAGGAGGCCGGCGTGCATTCGGGCGACTCGTCCTGCTCGCTGCCGCCGTATTCGCTGAGCGCCGAGGTGCAGGACGAGATGCGCAGCCAGGTCGCCGCGATGGCGAGGGAGCTGAAGGTCATCGGCCTGATGAACACCCAGTTCGCGATCCAGGGCGACACCGTGTTCATCCTCGAGGTGAATCCGCGCGCCTCGCGCACCGTGCCGTTCGTGTCCAAGGCCACCGGCGTGCCGCTGGCGAAGATCGCCGCGCGGGCGATGGCCGGCAAGTCGCTGGCCGAGCAGGGTGCCACCCGCGAGGTGATTCCGTCGTACTTCTCGGTGAAGGAGGCGATCTTCCCGTTCCTGAAATTCCAGAACGTCGACCCCATCCTCGGCCCGGAGATGCGCTCCACCGGCGAGGTGATGGGCGTGGGCCGCAGCTTCGGCGCCGCCTTCGCGCGCGGCCACGACGCCGCCGGCATCAAGACGCCGCCGCAGGGCAAGGTGTTCGTGTCGGTGCGCGACGCCGACAAGGATCGCCTGCTGCCGGTGGCGCAGGAAGTGCTGAAGCGCGGTTTCAGCCTCGTCGCCACGTCCGGCACGGCGGCGTACCTTGCCGCGCATGGCGTGGCCTGCGAGCGCATCAACAAGGTGATCGAGGGCCGTCCGCACATCGTCGACCTGATCAAGAACGGCGAGATCGTCTATATCGTCAACACGACCGAGGGCAAGCAGGCGATCGCGGATTCGTTCTCGATCCGGCGCGAGGCGCTGCAGCAGCGCGTCACCTATTCCACCACCGTCGCGGGTGCGCGCGCACTGGTCCACTCGCTGGATTTCCACGGCAGCGAGGACGTGCACAGCCTGCAGGAATTGCACAAGGAGCTCAGCGCATGAGTCGCGCCCCCATCACCAAGACCGGCGCCGAGCGCCTGCGCAGCGAACTCGAGCGCCTGAAGTCGGCGGACCGCCCGCGCATCATCGCGGCGATCGCCGAAGCCCGTGCGCACGGCGACCTGAAGGAGAATGCGGAATACCACGCCGCGCGCGAGCTGCAGAGCTTCACCGAGGGACGCATCGCCCAGTTGGAGGCCCTGCTGTCGACGGCCGAGGTGATCGACGTGGCCCAGCTCAGGTCGGGCGGCCGCGTGGTGTTCGGCGCCACAGTGGACCTGGAGGACGAGGATACCGGCGCGGCAGTGACCTATCAGATCGTCGGCGATCTGGAGGCGGACATCAAGCAGCGGCTGATTGCCGTGTCCTCGCCGATTGCCCGTGCGCTGATCGGCAAGAGCGCGGGCGACAGCTTCGAATTCACTGCACCGAACGGCGTCAAGCACTACGAGGTCGTCGACGTCCGTTATGAGTGAACAGTGCCGTGGCTTCCGGCGGCGTTGTCCGCCGGAGCGGATCGGCATCCACGAAAAAGGCCGCTTGCGCGGCCTTTTTTCGTAGCACCGTCGGGCACTGGCTCAGCGCTGACGGGCCTTGAAACGCGGATTGCTCTTGCAGATCACGAACACCTTGCCGCGACGGCGCACAACCTTGCAGTCGCGATGCCGCGCCTTGGCGGACTTCAAAGAGTTAAGCACCTTCACGGCCAGCTCCTGACACTAAAAAAGAAAAATGTAAGCACGCAATTCTAACCGTTCCAATGACTTGTCACAAGCCCGGCGCGACGGCCGTTTCCGCCACGGTGGCCAGGAACTGCTGCAAGGCGGGGGAATGGTCGTCGGCACGGCAGGCCACGGCCAGCAGCAGGAAGGCATCGGGGTCTTCCAGTGGCGCGTAGCAGACGCCGGCCAGGCGCACCGCGCGCATGCTGGCCGGGACCAGGGCCAGTCCCAGACCGGCGGCAACCAGGGCCAGCAGGCCGTTGATCTGTTGCGCATGCTGGGTGATCTCCGGCCGGAAGCCGGCCCGGGTCGCCAGTTCCACCAGCCGGTCGTAGAGGGTGGCGGCGAGTTCGCGCGGTTGCGACACAAAGGCATTCCCGGCCGCCTCGACCAGGCGCAGGCTGCTGCGGCCGGCCAGGGGATGGCCCACGGGCAGGGCGAGCAGCAGCGGCTCACGATCGATCACGCTGAGCCGCAGGCCGCGAACGTCCTGGGCGTGGAGCGGTTCGTCGCGGACAAAGCCGACGTCGATCTGGCCGGCGAGCAGGGCGGCGAACTGCGGCTCGGTGTACATCTCGCTGAGTTGCAGGCGCACGTTGGGCGCGATCTGGCCGAAGCGCAGCAGGGCCTGCGGCATGGCCGGATGGAACGAGACCGAGACCGTATAGGCCAGCCGCAGCTGGCCGCTGTAGCCGGCCGCCGCGGCCACCACCTGGCTGCGCGCCTCGTCGACCTTGGCCAGGATCTGCCGGGCCTGTTCCAGGAAGACCCGACCCGGCTCGGTCAGGGCCACGCTGCGTTTGGTACGTTCCAGCAGGCGCACGCCCAGGTCCTGTTCCAGCGACTGGATCTGCTGCGACAGCGGCGGCTGCGACAGGTGCAGCCGCAAGGCCGCCCGGGTAAAACTCAGCTCCTCGGCGACGGCGACGAAGTAGCGCAACTGGCGGAGATCAAACATATAGTGATTTTATATTAATAACGATCTAAATATATATTAGATACTTTATTGCGTCGATCATAAAATCACCCACGTCCCGCCACTTCCCCTCCCTCCCCCTAGTGGCGGCGGCCCTCGCCCCGCAGCGACGCTAGATACGACATCTGGTTCACCTCCCCCCTGAACCCATGTCGATGCGTCTTCCCTGCGGGGCGCTTTCTTCTTCGCGACCGATGCCGCTGCCCGATGGCAGCGGCATCGGCGCATCTGCTGCCGCAAGCTAGATCACGCTGGCCAATCGCGTGCCCTGGTCGATCGCACGCTTGGCGTCCAGCTCGGCGGCGACATCGGCACCGCCGATCACGTGCACCTTCATGCCGGCGGCGATCAGCTCGTCGGCCAGCCGGCGGTTCGGCTCCTGGCCGGCACAGACCACCACGTTGTCGACCGGCAGGAGCTGCGGCTTGCCGTCGATGGTGACGTGCAGGCCCTGGTCATCGAAACGTTCGTAGCCGACCTTGCCCAGCATGGCCACCCGCTTGGCCTTGAGCGTGGCACGGTGCACCCAGCCGGTGGTCTTGTTGAGACGTGCGCCGGGGCGACCCTCGCTGCGCTGGAGCAGCCAGACCTGCCGCGCCGGCGCTTCCGGCTGTGCCGGCTGCAGGCCGCTGCGTTGCCGCAGCTGCATGTCCACGCCCCATTCGCGGGTCCAGCGGGCAACGTCGGTGGTGGGCGAGGGAGCATGTTCGACCAGGAACTCGGCCACGTCGAAACCGATACCGCCGGCGCCGATGATCGCCACCCTGGCGCCCACCGGCCGTTGCCGGGCCAGCACGTCGAGATAGCCCAGCACGCGTGGATCGTCGCTGCCGGGGAAGCTCACCTGGCGCGGCGTGATGCCGGTGGCGATCACTACCTCGTCGTAGCCGCCGGCGCGCAGCGAGGCAGCGTCCGCCGCGTGGCCGAGCCGGACGTCGACGCCCGTATCCGCCAGCCGATGGCGGAAGTAGCGCAGCGTCTCGTGGAACTCTTCCTTGCCCGGGATCCGCTTGGCGTAGTTGAACTGGCCGCCGATCTCGCCGGCCTGGTCGATCAGGGTCACCGCATGGCCGCGCTCGCCCAGCGTGCTGGCACAGGCCATGCCGGCCGGCCCCGCGCCGACCACGGCGATCCACTTGCGCACGCCGGCCGGTTCGACCTCCAGCTCGGTTTCGTGGCAGGCGCGCGGGTTGACCAGGCAGCTGGCGCGCTTGTTCTGGAACACGTGGTCGAGGCAGGCCTGGTTGCAGGCGATGCAGGTGTTGATGCGCTCGCTGCGCCCGGCCTTCGCCTTGTTGGCCCAGGCGGGATCGGCCAGCAGCGGACGCGCCATCGAGACCATGTCGGCCTCGCCGCCGGCGAGGATGCGTTCGGCCACGTCCGGCATGTTGATCCGGTTGGTCGCCACCAGCGGGATCGCCACCTCGCCCTTGAGCTTCTGCGTCACCCAGGCGAAGCCGGCGCGCGGCACGCTGGTGACGATGGTCGGTATGCGCGCCTCATGCCAGCCGATGCCGGTGTTGATGATGCTGGCGCCGGCCGCCTCGATCGCCCTGGCCAGGGTTGCGATCTCGTTCCAGTCCTGGCCGCCCTCGACCAGGTCGAGCATCGACAGCCGGTAGATGATGATGAAGTCGTGGCCCACCGCTTCGCGCGTGCGACGCACGATCTCGACCGGGAAACGCATGCGCCGGGCCGCGTCGCCGCCCCAGGCATCGCTGCGCCGGTTGGTGCGCGCGGCGATGAATTCGTTGATCAGGTAGCCTTCCGAACCCATCACCTCGATGCCGTCGTAACCGGCGTCCTGCGCCAGCCGCGCGCAACGCACGAAGTCGCCGATGGTGCGCTCCACGCCGCGCGCGGACAGCGCCCGCGGCGTGAACGGGGTGATCGGCGACTTGATCCTCGACGGCGCCACCGACAGCGGGTGATAGCCGTAGCGGCCGGCGTGCAGGATCTGCAGGCAGATGCGCCCGCCCTCGGCGTGCACGGCGCCGGTGAGCTTGCGGTGGCGCGGCTTGTGCCAGGGCATCGTGAGCCGGCCGCCGAATGGCTTCAGCCAGCCCTCGATACTGGGCGAAATGCCGCCGGTGACCATCAGGCCCACGCCGCCGCGGGCGCGTTCGGCGAAATAGGCGGCCAGCTTGTCGTAATCGCTGGCCTTGTCCTCCAGCCCGGTATGCATCGAGCCCATCAGGATGCGGTTGGGCAGGGTGACGTGACCGAGGTCCAGCGGGGCGAACAGGTTCGGGTAATTCATGCGATCCACGCGAGACTCAAACGATCGTATGAATGTGCCGGTGTTCAGTGTTTGAAAGCAAGCGCCGCGTGCGCACGCGGCCGGGATCAGGCCAGCAACTGGTCGACCAGCGCGATGTAGCGGCGCATGGCTTCTTCCTCGGGTACGCCGCACAACTGCACCCAGGCCTCGTGCTTGGCCGTGCCGATGAAGTCGAAGAAGCCGGGCTGGGCGGCACGCTTGAGATCACCCTCCGAACCCTGCTTGTAGAGGGCGTAGAGCTTCAGCAGGGTGTCGTTGTCGGGGCGCTTGGACAGGCGCTGGATGTTCCCGGCGGCTTGTTCGAACTCGCGGCGGAGATCGGTCATAAGGCAGATCGGGCACGGCCGGATAACGGGAAGATCGGCTAGATAGCACGCGTTCCGGGTGGGGTCAACGCGTTAAACTGCCGTTTCTCCCAGCCAGTCCAGGACTCCGCCATGAGCCATGCTCCCGCCGTTCCCGTACTCACCATCGATGGGCCGTCGGGATCGGGCAAGGGCACCGTCAGCGCCTTGGTGGCCGAGCGGCTGGGCTGGCGGTTGCTGGATTCCGGTGCACTGTACCGTGCCGTGGGCTACGCCGCCGGCGCGGCCGGGCTGGATCTGTCGGACGTGGAGGCGGTGACCCGCTGCGCGCAGGGCACGAAGATCCATTTCCGCGCGGCCAGCGACGGTGGCGCGCCCCGGGTGATCGTCAACGGGCATGACGCAACCGACGAGTTGCGCACCGAGACCGCCGGTGCGGCGGCCTCGGCGATCGCCTCGATGCCGCCGGTGCGCGAGGCCCTGGTGGCGCTGCAACTGGGCTTCCGCAAGGCACCTGGCCTGGTCGCCGACGGGCGCGACATGGGCACGGTGATCTTCCCGGATGCCGCACACAAGGTTTTCCTCACCGCGAGCGCCGCCGAGCGGGCGAAAAGGCGCTATAAGCAGTTGAAGGAAAAGGGACTCAGCGTTACACTTGCCGGCCTTCAGCGAGAAATTGAGGCGCGTGACAGCCGCGATGCATCACGTGCGGTTGCGCCGCTCAAGCCTGCCGAAGATGCCGTGCTGGTGGACACCACCGGGATGGGCATCGACGAGGTCGTCGCGGAAGTACTTGCCGTCGTGCAGTCCTGAGCGGATTGCGCGGCGGTTTCTGTGCCCCTGCCGCGGCAGGGGTTTTGACCAATGGTGACGACGGCCGGTTCTGCGGAACCGCCTGAAGGCACCCTCAACCGGTGGACCGGGAAGTTCGTGCGCAACCACCAACCCAGCGCAACGGACCCAAGGTCTTTTCCCACTATGGAATCAACATGACTGAAAGTTTTGCCGAACTGTTTGAACAGAGCCAGCAGGCCATCTCCAAGCTGAAGCCCGGCGCCATCGTCACCGGCATCGTCGTGGAAATCCGCAACGACGTCGTCGTGATCAATGCCGGCCTGAAGAGCGAAGGCATCGTCCCGATCGAGCAGTTCAAGAGCGAGGACGGCGTGCTGGAGGTGCAGGTGGGCGACGAGGTGAAGGTTGCCCTCGAAGCCCTGGAAGACGGTTTCGGCGAGACCAAGCTGTCGCGCGAGAAGGCCAAGCGCTCGATGGTGTGGGACGACCTGGAGCAGGCGTTCGACAAGGAAGAAACGATCAAGGGCATGATCTCCGGCAAGGTCAAGGGCGGCTTCACCGTCGACATCAAGGACGTCCGCGCGTTCCTGCCGGGCTCGCTGGTCGACGTGCGCCCGGTGCGCGAGCCGACCTACCTCGAGGGCAAGGAACTCGAGTTCAAGATCATCAAGCTGGACCGCAAGCGCAACAACGTGGTGGTCAGCCGCCGCGCCGTCGTCGAGACCGAGTTCTCCGAGGAGCGCGAGAAGCTGCTGGAGCGCCTGACCGAGGGCGCGGTGGTCAAGGGCACGGTCAAGAACCTCACCGACTACGGCGCATTCGTGGACCTGGGCGGCATCGACGGCCTGCTGCACATTACCGACATGGCGTGGAAGCGCGTGCGCCATCCGTCCGAAGTGGTCAATGTCGGCGACGAGCTGGACGTGCGCGTGCTGAAGTACGACAAGGAGCGCAACCGCGTTTCGCTGGGCCTGAAGCAGCTGGGCGACGACCCGTGGGTCGCCATCGCCCGCCGCTACCCGGTCGGCAGCCGCCTGTTCGGCAAGGTCTCCAACGTCACCGATTACGGCTGCTTCGTCGAGATCGAGCCGGGCGTGGAAGGCCTAGTGCACGTGTCCGAGATGGACTGGACCAACAAGAACGTCAACCCGGCCAAGGTGGTGCAGGTCGGCGACGAGACCGAAGTGATGGTGCTTGACGTGGATGAAGAGCGTCGCCGCATCTCGCTGGGCATCAAGCAGACGCGTTCCAACCCGTGGGAAGCGTTCGCCGCCATGCACAAGAAGGGCGACAAGGTCTCCGGCCAGATCAAGTCGATCACCGACTTCGGCGTGTTCATCGGCCTGGACGGCGGCATCGACGGCCTGGTGCACCTGTCCGACATCTCCTGGCAGATGTCCGGCGAAGACCTCGTGCGCAACTTCAAGAAGGGCGACGAGATCGAGGCCGTGGTGCTGGCGGTGGATCCGGAGCGCGAGCGCATCAGCCTCGGCATCAAGCAGATGGAGCAGGATCCGTTCGGCCAGTTCATGGCGGCGAATCCGCGTGGCAGCATCGTCAACGGCACCGTCAAGGAAGTCGATGCGAAGGGCGCCGTGATCGACCTGGGCGAGGGCGTGGAGGGTTACCTGCGCGCCAACGACATCGCCAAGGAGCGCATCGACGACGCCACCCAGCACCTGAAGGTGGGCGACAAGGTCGAGGCCAAGTTCACCGGCATGGATCGCAAGGGGCGCCAGCTGGCGCTCTCGATCCGCGCCAAGGACGAGGAAGACGCTCCCGACACGTCGGCGGATTACTCGTCCGCGGCCAGCGGCACGACCAAGCTTGGCGCGCTGCTCAAGGAGCAGTTCAACAAGGCCGACTGATCGTCGATACCAGCCTGACGCGGGGCGGCGGCCCACCGCCGCCCCGTCGTTCCATGTCACGGACATTGGGGCCCATGACTAAATCCGAATTGATCGAAGCGCTCGCCAGGCGCCAGACCCATCTCGCGTTCGCCGATGTCGAGATGGCGGTCAAGAGTGTCATCGAGCAGATGAGCCATGCCCTGGCTCACGGCGAACGCATCGAGGTGCGCGGGTTCGGCAGCTTCGCGCTGCATTACCGGCCGCCGCGCATGGGGCGCAACCCCAAGACGGGCGAGGCCGTGGCGCTGCCCGGCAAGCATGTGCCGCACTTCAAGCCGGGCAAGGAGCTGCGCGAACGGGTCAACCTGGATCTGGAGCAGGAGGTCGGCTGACCGACCGCTCAGACCAGACCGAAGGCAGGCGATGCGAGTCGGTCCTGCCTTCTTTTTGCCCGGAATCCGCGGTCGCCCGCGGCGGCATGAATCATTGCCGCATGGACGGATTGCGCCGCCTGTGCCTGTCACCATCAATCGGGTAAAGTCGCGCCATGCGCCCGCTCGCCATCGTCATCCTCGTGATCTTCGTCGCCGCCGGCCTCGTGCTCGGGGCGCTCAATGCCGATCTCGTCGACTACGACCTCGCGTTCGCCCGGATGCAATTGCCCAAGGGGGCTGCCCTGCTGGGTGCCATGGTGATCGGCTGGCTGCTGGGCGGGCTTACCGCCTGGGTGGGCGTCAGCATGCGTCAACGCCGCCAGCGCCGGCAGCTGCGCGCAGACCAGAAGTCGCCGCTCGCGCCATGAATCACCTGTATGTCCTGGCCGCACTGATTCCGGTCGCGTTCGTCCTGGGTTGGTGGGCCTCCCGGCAGATCGGCGTGCGCCGCTCCGGCGCCGAAGTCAGCGAGCTGTCCTCGGATTATTTCCGCGGCCTGAACTACCTGCTCAACGAGGAGCAGGACAAGGCGATCGAGGTTTTCCTCAAGCTGGCCGAGTACAACCGCGACACCGTCGAGACGCACCTGGCGCTGGGCAACCTGTTCCGCCGCCGCGGCGAGGTGGACAGGGCGATCCGGCTGCACCAGCACCTGGTCTCGCGGCCGGGCCTGACCGACGCGATGAAGACGGTGGCCCTGCTGGAACTGGGCGAGGATTACATGCGCGCCGGCTTGCTGGATCGCGCCGAGGCGCTGTTCTCCGACCTGGTGGCGATGGACGCGCATGCACCGTCGGCGCTGCGCCACCTGATCGCGATCTACCAGCACGAGCGCGACTGGCACAAGGCGATCGAGCACGCGCGCCGGCTCGAGGTGATGACCGGCGAGGACGAGGCGCCGATGATCGCCCAGTTCTACTGCGAGCTGGCCGACCGCTCGCGCCAGCATGGTGCGCGTGCCGAGGCCCGCGACTACCTGCGCCAGGCGTTCGAATGCCAGCCGGATTGCGTACGTGCGTTCATGCTGACCGGCCGCCTTCTGTCCGAAGACGGCCAGCATGCCGAGGCGGTGACCGCGTACGAAGCCGCGATCAATGCCGATATCGCGTTCACCCCGGACATCCTGCCGCCGCTGCTCAACAGCTACGCCCGGTCGCAGCAGATGGAGCGCGCCGAGGGTTTCCTGCGCGACATGCTCGGCCGCTACCACGGCGTCTCGCCGGTGCTGGCGCTGACCCATCTCTACCGGCAGCGCGACGGCGAGCGCGCGGCCGTCGATTTCCTCACCGCGCAGTTGCGGCTGCGGCCGTCGGTGCGCGGCCTGATGGCGTTGATCGACGCCACCATGGACAAGATCGAGGGCGAGGCGCGCGAGAATTTCCTGATCCTGCGCGACCTGACCCGCAAGCTGCTGGAGGGCCAGGCGATGTACCGCTGCAGCCGTTGCGGCTTCGGCGCCAAGGCGCATCACTGGCAATGCCCGAGCTGCAAGAACTGGAGCACGATCCGCCCGATCCACGGCGTCGCCAGCGAGTGACATGAGCATGTACACGACCATCGGATGGTTGCTGGCCGGCTTCTCGATCACCGTGCTGCTGGTACGCGGCGCGGTCGTCTACGCGCGCCGGCGCGGCATGCTCGACCAGCCCGGACAGCGGCGCTCGCACCGCCTGCCGACTCCCCGCGGCGGCGGCATCGGCATTGTCGTGGCGATGCTGATCTGCCTGCCGGGCGTGCTGTGGAGTCTGCCGGCGGCGTGGCCGGGAAACGTGATCGCGGGCCTGTGCGGCGCACTTCTGCTGGTGGCGCTGGCCGGTTGGTGGGACGACCACCGCTCGCTGCCGGCGTTGCCGCGGCTGGCTGCCCAGTTGCTGGGCGTCGGCCTGTTTTCGTCGACCCTGCTGGCAACCGGCCTGACGTGGTGGTGGCTGCCGCTGCTGCTGCTCGCTGGCGCCTGGAGCGTCAACCTGCACAACTTCATGGACGGCATCGACGGCCTGCTGGCGCAGCAGGCGATCTTCGTCGGCGCCGGCCTCGGCCTGCTGGCATGGTCCGCGGCCCAGCCGGCGCTGGCGCTGGCGGCGGCGCTGCTGGCGGCTGCCGCGCTGGGCTTCTGGTGCTTCAACCGGCCGCCGGCGCGGATCTTCATGGGCGACGTCGGCAGCGGCAGCCTCGGCTTGCTGGTCTTCGCCTTCAGCGCGATGTTGTGGCGGGTGGAGCATGCCTTGCTGTGGCCGGCGCTGATCCTGTCCTCGGCCTTCGTGGCGGACGCCAGCCTGACCTTGCTGACACGCATCCGCCACGGGCGGCGCTGGTACACTGCACACCGCGAACACCTGTACCAATGGCTGGTGCGTCGCGGGGGAACGCATGCCGGCGCGGGGACGGCCTATCTGGGCTGGAACCTGCTGATCGCCGCACCACTGGCCTGGTTGGCACGGAGTCATCTGCACATGGCGCTGCCGATTACCATAGCGGTCTATCTCGGCGCGACGGCCGCATGGCTGTCGCTGAAACGTCGCTGCCTGCGACGCCACCAGCCCAAGGGGCGTCATGTCGCTGCGTAGATTCGTCGGTTTCATCCATCCGCGCATCGCCGTCGTGCTGCACGACCTGGTGATGACGGCGCTTGCCTGGTGGATCGCCAAGATGCTGCGCTATGCGCTGAAGCCGGACGAGGTCGTCCACTTCAGCGCGCTCGGATTCCCCATCGTGTTGCTGGTGCAGGGCATGGTCTTCCGCTGGACCGGGCTGTACCGCAGCGTCTGGCGCTTCGCCAGCCTGCCGGACCTCTGGAACATCGTGCGTGCCGTGGCGATCGGTACGCTGCTCATCGGGGTGGCGTTGTTCCTGTACAACCGCCTCGAAGGCGTGCCGCGTTCGGTGCTGGTGCTTTATCCGGTGCTGCTCGCGACCCTGCTCGGTGTCCCCCGGCTGGCTTATCGCTATTGGAAGGACAGCCGCAACGACCTGCTGCACAACCAGTCCGCGAAGCGGGTGTTGATCGTGGGGGCGGATCGGGCCGGCGAAGTGCTTTCGCGCGACCTGCGCCGCGACAGCCGCTACGCCGTGGTCGGTTTCGTCGACGACGAGCCCGGGTTGCGTGGCGCCATCATCAATGGGCACCCGGTACTGGGACGTTTCGACCAGTTGCCCGAAGTGGCCCGCGAGGCCGCCGTCGACATGTTGCTGATCGCCTTGCCCGGGGCCACGACGGCCGAGATGCGCCGCGTGGTTGCGCTGTGCGATACCACCGATTTGCCGTACCGTACCGTGCCCCGGCTGGAGGACGTGGTTGCCGGCCGCGCCCAGTTCAACCAGATCAAGGAGGTGGCGATCGAGGACCTGCTCGGCCGCGACACGGTGGAACTGGATTGGACGGCGATCCGCGATACCCTGAGCGGGCGCCGCGTGCTGGTCACCGGCGGCGGCGGCTCGATCGGCTCGGAGCTGTGCCGCCAGGTTGCCCGCCTGGGCGCGCAATCGCTCACCGTGGTGGAGCAGAGCGAATACAACCTGTACCGGATCGGCCAGGAACTGCGTGCGGATTTCCCCGAGATGGTCTTCGACGGCATCCTGGCCAACTGCGGCGACCAGACCGCGATGGAAAAGGCGTTCGCGGAGGTACGGCCGCAGGTGGTGTTCCATGCCGCCGCCTACAAGCATGTGCCGATGCTGCAGGGGCAACTGCGCGCGGCGTTCCGCAACAACGTGCTGGGCACCCGCACGGTGGCCGATGCGGCCTGCGCGAGCGGGGTCGAATGCTTCGTGCTGATCTCCACCGACAAGGCGGTCAACCCGACCAGCGTGATGGGCGCCTGCAAGCGCGTTGCCGAGATCTACTGCCAGAATCTCGACGCGCACACCGATACGCGCTTCATGACGGTGCGGTTCGGCAATGTGCTGGATTCGGCCGGCTCGGTGGTACCGCTGTTCCGCCGGCAGATCCGCGAGGGTGGCCCGGTTACCGTGACCCACCCGGAGATCTCGCGTTACTTCATGACGATCCCCGAGGCGTGCCAGCTGATCCTGCAGACCGCCAGCATCGGCAAGGGTGGCGAGATCTACGCGCTGGACATGGGCGAACCGGTGAAGATCCGCGACCTTGCCGAGCAGATGATCCGCCTCGCCGGCAAGAAGCCGGGCAGCGAGATCCCGATCGTCTACACCGGCCTGCGCTCCGGCGAGAAACTGTTCGAGGAGCTGTTCCATCCGCTGGAAAACTACAGCGCCACCGTCCACGCCAAGATCTTCCTGGCGCAGCACCGCGAGGTGTCGTGGGAGCTGCTGCGGGCACTGCTGTCCAAGGCCGCCGAGGCGGTCGACGATTTCAACGAAGAAGAGCTTCGCCGCTGCGTGTCCAGTCTGCTGCCGTCGTTCCGCTGGAGCGAGTCGGCGCAACCGGACAACGTGGTGTCGATCCGCCGCGCCAATCCGGAGATCAATGAGTGAGCAAGCCCCTGCGCAAAGTGGTGTTTCCCGTGGCCGGGCTCGGCACGCGCTTCCTGCCGGCGACCAAGGTGGTCGCCAAGGAAATGCTGCCGGTCCTCGACAAGCCGCTGATCCAGTATGCCGTCGACGAGGCGGTCGATGCCGGTGCCGATACCCTGGTCTTCGTCACCAACCGCTACAAACACGCGATCGCCGACTATTTCGACAAGGCCTACGAGCTGGAATCGAAGCTGCACGAGAAGGGCAAGGATGAACTGCTGGCGCTGGTGCAAGGCACCCTGCCGCGTCACGTGCGGGCGATCTTCGTGACCCAGCCGGAGGCGCTCGGCCTGGGCCATGCCGTGCTGTGCGCCAAACCAGTGGTCGGCGACGAGCCGTTCGGCGTGGTGCTGCCCGATGACCTGATCTGGAACGGCCAGATGGGAGCAGGTGCCGGCAAGGGCGCGCTGCGGCAGATGGCCGAACTGGCCGATGCGCAGCAGGCCGGCGTGATCGCCGTCGAGGAAGTGCCGCACGACGAGACTGACAAGTACGGCATCGTCGACGCCACGCCGGTCGACGACCGCAGCGCACTGATCCGCAGCATGGTGGAAAAGCCCAAGCCGGCCGACGCACCGTCGAACCTGGCCGTGGTGGGCCGCTACGTGCTGCCCGGGCGCATCTTCCAGCTGCTGGAGCAGACCACGCCGGGCGCAGGCGGCGAGATCCAGCTCACCGATGCGATCGACGCGTTGCTGAAGGAACGGGGCAAGGTGCTGGCCTACCGCTTCGAAGGCATCCGTTTCGACTGCGGCAACAAGGCAGGCCTGGTGCGCGCCACCATGCACATGGCGATGCAGGATCCGAAACTCGCGCCCACCGTGCGCGCATTCCTCGGGCAGCTTTGAATCCGCCGCGGCTCATGCCGGCCCGCCGCATGAGCCGCGTGCCGCCGGCGTTCCCGTTCGAGGCCCGTGCCTGCCCGACCCGGGGCATCGAACTGGCCACCGTCGTGACATGAAACCGTCCATCTCCTACTACCGCGCCACGGCCACGCCATATGCCGCCTACGCCCCGCTGCAGGGCAACGCGCACGCACGCGTCGCGGTGATCGGCGGCGGCTTTGCCGGGTTGAACACGGCCCTGGGGCTGGCCGAGCGCGGCGTGCGCGAGGTGGTGCTGCTGGAGCGCGAACAGGTCGGCTTCGGTGCGTCCGGCCGCAACGGCGGCTTCGTCTTTGCCGGCTATTCGCTGGGCGAGCAGTCGTTGCTCGACCAGTTGGGCGAGGCGCGCGCGCGGGTATTGTTCAAGCTCACCACCGAGGCGGTCGGGCGGATCCGCCGGCGCATTGCCGATTACGCGATCGCCTGCGACATGGTCGACGAAGGCGTGATCTGGGCCAACTGGTTCCGCGACCCCGCCGTGCTGCGCCAGCGCCAGCAGTTGCTGGCCGAGCATTACGGCGCTTCCTGGCAGTGGCTGCCGGAGACCGAGCTGCGCGCACTCGTCCGCAGCGAGCGTTACCACGATGGCCTGTACGAACGCGACGCGCTGCACCTGCATCCGCTCAACTACGCGATCGGCCTGGCCGCGGCGGCGGCGGGGCAGGGCGTGCGCATCCATGAGCAAAGCGGCGTGCGCAGCCTCTCCCGCGAGGGCCTGCAGTGGCGCGTGCGCACCGCGCAGGGCGAACTGCTGGCCGACCAGGTGGTGCTGGCCTGCGGCGGCTACCTGGCAGGCCTGCGCAAGCCGGTCGACCGGGCGATCCTGCCGATCGCCACCTACGTGATGGTCACCGAGCCGCTCGGCCGGCGCCTGGACGAGTGCCTGCATACGCGCGCGGCGATCTACGACAGCCGCTTCGCGTTCGATTACTACCGCGCGCTGCCGGATACCCGGCTGCTCTGGGGCGGGCGCATCTCGGTGCTCAACCGATCGCCGCGCGCGGTGCGGCAGCTGCTGATGAAGGACCTGCGGCGGGGGTTTCCGCAGCTGGCCGGCGTGCAGGTCGACCATGCCTGGTCAGGGCTG
>NZ_LVJR01000003.1 GCF_001617365.1 Rhodanobacter sp. FW104-R8 | reverse complement strand
GGGGGGGGAGGAAACCCCGCCACTACAAGGTGCGCCACGGCGACACGCTGATCAGCATCGTGCGCAAGCTGCACTGTTCGAGCGTACAGGAGGTGACCGAGATGAACGACCTCAGGCACCACCGTCTCGGCATCGGCCAGACGCTGAAGCTGCCGGTCTGCCGCTGAGCGGACGGCCGGGCATTCGGCGGGCGTCAGGCGACGGCGGTCTGCTGCACCCAGCTGCGGTTGGCGGTGTTCTTGCCGCCGTGCGCTTCCTTCAGCTCGCGCAGCAACTGCATCAGCTGGCGGTGTTGCGGCTGCAGGCTGGGGTACGGGGAATTCTTGGTCTCGTGGTAGGCCACGGCCAACCACAGCGCGATGCCGCGCAGCGCCACTTCCGGGTTGCTCGAGCGGGCGCGGTCGTAACCCGCCTCGGTGCCCTGGCCCCAGGGGAAATAGCGTGCTTCCGGCGCGGTGCCGTACAGGTGCGGGAAATCGCTGCGCGAAGCCTGCCCGATCTCGCGCAGGGTGAGTTCGCCCAGGCGCTCGCGGGTGCGCCGGGGCAGGGCGCGCACGTTGCGCTCGATGTCGCGGAACTGGCGGCCGAGCTGGCGCGCGCGCAGCATCACAAGGAACGGCGTGAATAGTTGCATGGGATCCCCTCGGCGCTGGAATTCGGCGGCGCGCAAGACGCGCGGCGAAGCCCAGAGCCTAGCGAAGCGATCGGCGGAATAGCGCCTAGGGCGTCACAAAATGACCCGCTGCGTCAGCTTGCCGGGCGTGCAGGGCGTGGCTGCTCAACCGCGGCCAAGCCGCTGGCCCACCCGCACGGCCTGCTGCGGCTGCAGGGCGTCCAGCCCGGCCGCGCCCTCGGGCAGCAGCAGGATCACGGTCGAGCCCATGTTGAAGCGCGCCATCTCGGCGAAGCGTTCCAGCGTGATGTGCTGGCCGGCGAACGACTTGCGCCGGATCGACGGCGCGTACGGCGGGATCACCAGGCCGTCCCACACGGTGGCCACTGAGGAGACCAGGACCGCGCCCACCATCACCACCGCGAACGGGCCGTGCTCGCCCTCGAAGTGGCAGACCAGCCGCTCGTTGCGCGCGAACAGCCGCGGGATCGCCTCGACCGCGAACGGCGCCACGCTGAAGATGCGCCCGGGCACGTGCACGGTTTCCTTCAGCGTGCCTTTCAGCGGCATATGCACGCGGTGGTAGTCGCGCGGCGACAGGTAGACGGTGACGAAACGCCCGTCGCGGTACGGCGCGGCGGCGGCCTCGTCGCCGCCGAGCAGTTCGGCGGCGGTGTATTCCTGCCCTTTCGCCTGGAAGATGCGTCCGTCGACGATCGTGCCCGCCTGGCTGATGCGGCCATCGGCCGGCGAGAGTAGGGCGGCCGGGTCGGCGTCGGCCTGGCGCGCGCCGGCTTTGAGCTTGCGCGTGAAGAACGCGTTGAAATGCTGGTAGGCCAGCGGATCGGGCTGCGCCGCCTCGGCCATGTCCACGTCGTAGTTGCGCACGACAGTGGCGATCAGCCAGTTCTTCCACGGCGCGAAGGTCCAGCGCGTGGCCCAGTAGACCACCCGCGACAGGGCGCGGTGCGGCAGGATGTACTGCAGGAATACGTTGAAAGTCATCCGCCCAGTATAGGAGCTGGGGGTGAGAGAAGAGGAGTGAGAGAAAAGCACGAGCTGTCGGCAGGCCGCTCCCTCTCACTCCTCTCTCCTCTTCCCTCACTCCTCTCTGGCTATACTTGCCGGCCTTTCCGCTTCGGGTGTTGCCGTGACCGCCGAGCTCGCCACCATCGTCGACTTCATCCGATACGGCGCCAGCCGCTTCTCGGCGGCCGGGCTCACCTTCGGCCACAGCCACGACAACCCGATCGACGAGGCCACCCACCTGGTGCTGGCCAGCCTGCACCTGCCGCCGGACATCCCGCCGGCGTACGGCGCCGGCCGGCTCACTGCGGCCGAGCGCGAGAACGTGCTGGCGCTGATCGAGCGCCGAGTTAGCGAGCGCCTGCCGGTGGCCTACCTGGTCGGCGAGACCTGGTTCGCGGGGTTGAAGTTCAAGAGCGACCGCCGCGCGCTGGTGCCGCGCTCGCCGATCGCCGAGCTGATCGAGTCGGGCTTCGCGCCCTGGCTGGACGAGCGCCACGTCGAGCGCGCGCTGGACATGTGCACCGGCTCGGGCTGCATCGGCATCGCGATGGCCGAGTACAACCCCGAATGGCGCGTGGACATCGTCGACGTCAGCGACGAGGCGCTGTCGCTGGCGCGCGAGAACATCGCCTTCCAGCACGTCGAGGGCCGCGTCGAGGCGATTCGCTCCGACCTGTTCGCGGGCGTGGCCGGGCGCAAGTACGACCTGATCGTCTCCAATCCGCCCTACGTCACCGAGGACGAGTACGCCGCGCTGCCCGGCGAGTACGCGCACGAGCCGAAGCTGGGCCTCACCTCCGGCGCCGACGGCCTGGACCTGTGCCTGCGCATGCTGGACGAGGCGGCCGGCCATCTCACCGGCGACGGCCTGCTGATCGTCGAGGTGGGCGAGAGCGAGCACGCGCTGGCCGCGCTGCTGCCGGAAGTGCCGTTCGTGTGGGTCGAGTTCAAGGTCGGCCCGATGGGCGTGTTCGCGCTGGAGCGGCGCGACCTGGTGGAGCACGCGGCGGCGATCCGCGCGGCGGCTGCCGCGCGTCGCCCGGGCTGAGCGATGGAGCTGGTCACGGCGCGATTGCGGATCGACGCATTGCGTCCTGACGATGCCGCGGCGCTGTTCGCCTGTCGTGGCGACCCCGCGGTGGCCCGCTACCAGGGCTGGCGCCCGGCCGATATTGCCGCAGCGCGCGGGTTCATCGCCGCGCAGCCGCCGGCACCCGCGCACGGCTGGTTCCAGCGCGCGATCCGCCTGCGCGAGGACGGCCGGCTGATCGGCGACCTCGGCGTGAACCTGCCGGAGGATGCCAGGGCATCGGTCGAGTTCGGCATCAGCATCGCGCCGGCCGGGCAGGGCCGCGGCTACGCCGGCGAGGTGGTGCGTGCGCTGTTCGAGCAGGCGTTCGGCGCGTGGGGCCGGCACCGTGTCCAGGCCTCGGCCGACCCGCGCAACCTGGCCTGCGTGGCGCTGCTGCGCGCGCTGGGCATGCGCCAGGAGGCCCACCACCGCGAGAGCCTGTGGTTGCGCGGCGAATGGGTCGACGACGTGATCTTCGCCCTGTTGGCCCGCGAGTGGCCGGCGCCTCCACCGTAGGAGCCCGCTGGCGGGCGATGCTTTTGTTCTGAATCTCCACCGGGCATCAAGACACGAGCATCGCCCGCCAGCGGGCTCCTACCGGAGGTCACTGCCGGTATGCTTCGATCTTTAGTCCCGGATGTCCCATGTCCAGCAATTCCTTCGGCAAACTGTTCACCGTCACCACCTTCGGCGAAAGCCACGGGCCGGCGATCGGCTGCGTGATCGACGGCTGCCCGCCGGGGCTGGCGCTAGGCGCGGAGGAATTCCGCGACGACCTCGACCGCCGCGCCACCGGCCGCAGCCGCTACACCTCGCAGCGGCACGAGGCGGACGAAGTGGAGATCCTCTCCGGCGTCTACCAGGGCAGGACCACCGGCACACCGATCGCGCTGCTGATCCGCAATACCGACCAGCGCAGCAAGGACTACGGCGACATCGTATCGACCTTCCGTCCCGGCCACGCCGACTACACCTATTGGCAGAAGTACGGCATCCGCGACCCGCGCGGCGGCGGGCGCTCCTCGGCGCGCGAGACCACCATGCGCGTGGCCGCCGCGGTGGTCGCCAAGAAGTGGCTGGCCGAGCATCACGGCGTGCGCGTGCGCGGCTACCTGGCGCAGATCGGCGGCGTCGTGCCGGATGCGTTCGACTGGGGCGCGGTGGAGCAGAACCCGTTCTTCTGGCCCGACGCGGCCCAGGTGCCGGCGCTGGAGGACTACATCAACGCGCTGCGCAAGTCCGGCGATTCGGTCGGTGCGCGCGTCAACGTGGTCGCCGACGGCGTGCCGCCGGGCTGGGGCGAGCCGATCTACGGCAAGCTCGACGGCGACCTGGCCAGCGCGCTGATGTCGATCAACGCGGTCAAGGGCGTCGAGATCGGCGACGGCTTCGCCGCGGTGGCGCAACGCGGCAGCGAGCATCGCGACGAAATGTATTTGGACGGCTTTACGTCCAATCACGCCGGTGGCATCCTCGGCGGCATCAGCACGGGCCAGGCGGTGGTCGCCTCGATCGCGCTGAAGCCCACGTCCAGCATCCTGATCCCCGGCCACAGCGTGAACCTGGCCGGCGAAGCGGTGCAGGTGGTGACCAAGGGCCGCCACGATCCCTGCGTCGGCATCCGCGCCACCCCGATCGCCGAGGCGATGATGGCGCTGGTGCTGATCGACCACGCGCTGCGCAACCGCGCCCAGTGCGGCGACGTGGGCGCGGTGGCGCCGCGCATCCCCTGATGGATCGACTGCTGCAGCCGGAGCCGCAACGATGAGCGACAAGCCGAGTGTCTGGATCTCGCGACCCACCTTTCCGGGAGTCATCGCCCGGCTCGAACCGCATTTCGAGGTGACCGCCGAAGCGGAGGAGCGCAAGTTCAGCCCGGCCGAACTGGCGGCGAAACTGGCCGGGCAGGATGCCGCGATCGTGGGCCTGAAGGACTGCGTCGGCGCGGCGGAGATCGCCCGGGCGACCCGGCTGCGCATCGTCGCCAACCTCGGCGTCGGCTACGACAACCTCGACCTGGATGCGCTGAGCGGAGCCGGCATCGCCGCCTCCAACACCGCCGACGTGCTCAACGAGAGCGTGGCCGACTACGCCTGGGCCCTGCTGCTGGGCGCGGCGCGCAGGATGACCGCGGCCGAGCGCTGGCTGCGCGCGGGGCACTGGCAGGCCAACGGCTTCACGCAGTGGCTGGGCAGCGACGTGCGCGGGCGTACCCTGGGCATCCTCGGCATGGGCCGGATCGGCCAGGCCATCGCCCGTCGCGCCGCGGGCTTCGACATGCCGGTGCTGTACCACAACCGTTCGCCATTGCCGGCGGAAACCGAGCGCGCCTGTCGTGCGCGCTTCGTCGACAAGGCGCAACTGCTGCGCGAATCCGATTTCCTGATGCTGGTGCTGCCGCTGGCGGCGCAGACCCGGCACGCCATCGGCGCCGCCGAGCTGGCCGCGATGAAGCCCACCGCCATGCTGGTCAATGTGGCCCGCGGCGGCATCGTGGACGACAAGGCGCTGGCCGCGGCCCTGCGCGAGCGGCGGCTGGCCGGCGCCGCACTGGACGTGTTCGAGGGCGAGCCGGCGCTGTATCCGGGCCTGCTCGAACTGGACAACGTCGTGCTCAGCCCGCATATCGCCAGCGCCAGCACCGAAACGCGCCGTGCCATGACCGCCCTGGCCGTGGACAATGTGCTGGCCATGTTCGGCCATGGCCCGCACGCCGGGCGGCCGCCGACCATCCTCAATCCCTCCGTGCTGGGCAAGTGACCGGCACACCCTCCACACCTGAGCAGACAATCCCCATGAGTCAGAAGAGCAGTTACAAGGTCGCCATGGTCGGCGCCACCGGCGCGGTCGGCGAGACCCTGCTGGCGATCCTCGCCGAGCGCGAGTTCCCGGTCAGCGAGCTGGTGCCGCTGGCCAGCGAGCGTTCCGCCGGCAGCAAGGTCAGCTTCGCCGGCAAGGACATCACCGTGCAGTTGCTGGACACCTACGATTTCGCCGGCGTCGACATCGCCTTCTTCTCGGCCGGCGGCTCGGTCAGCCGCGTGCACGCGCCGCGGGCGGCCGCAGCCGGCGCGGTGGTGATCGACAACACCTCCGAGTTCCGCTACCAGGACGACATCCCGCTGGTGATCAGCGAGGTGAACCCCCACGCGATCGCGCAGCACACCACGCGCGGCATCATCGCCAACCCGAACTGCTCGACCATGCAGATGCTGGTGGCGCTGGCGCCGATCCACCGCGCGGTGCAGATCGAGCGGATCAACGTGGCCACCTACCAGTCGGTTTCCGGCGCCGGCCGCAGCGGGATGGAGGAGCTGGGGCGGGAAACCGCGGCCCTGCTGAACTTCCAAAGCGTGGAGCCGGGCAAGAAATTCCCGGCCCAGATCGCGTTCAATGTCATCCCGCAGATCGACGATTTCCAGCCGAACGGCTACACCAAGGAAGAGATGAAGCTGGTGTGGGAAACCCGCAAGATCCTGGAGGACGAGTCGATCCAGGTGAATCCGACCGCCGTGCGCGTGCCGGTGTTCTATGGCCATTCCGAGGCAGTGCACATCGAGACCAGCGACAAGATCACCGCCGAGCAGGCCCGCGAGCTGCTGCGCCAGGCGCCGGGCGTGGTGCTGGTGGACGAGCGCAAGCCGGGCGGCTATCCGACCCCGGTGGGCGAGGCGGCCGGCAACGACCCGGTGTACGTGGGGCGCATCCGCGAGGACATCTCGCACGAGCGCGGGCTGGACATGTGGATCGTCTCGGACAACATCCGCAAGGGCGCGGCGCTGAACGCGGTGCAGATCGCCGAATTGCTGATCGAGGACTATCTCTGAAGATGCGTGTGGCGCGATTCGCAATTGCCATGGGGTTCGTTTTCACGTCGGCGGCCTGGGCCGGCGGTCAGGCGGTACCGCCGTCCGGTTCGGCCGGTGCCGCGTCGCCGCGCGCGGCCGACAGCAAGCGGCTGACCCGCAGCCAGTCCGAAGTGGAGCGCCTCAAGCGGGATCTCCACAAGCAGGAATCGGACAACCGGCAAGCCGGCGAGCGGCTGCAGCAGCAGGACCAGAAGATCGCCGAACTGCGCAGGCAACTGCAGGAACTGCAGGCCGGCCAGGCCGCCGGGCAGCGCTGAAGGCGGCATCCGGGTGAGAACGCACCCTAGCAATGCACTGCAAGTATTCGCCGCAGCTATTGTTGATTGGCCTACATGTAACTTAAAGTGGCACCTCATTTGCTGCCGTCACCACCGTGGCGGCGACGCCGGATTGAGAGCTGCGCCAAGGATTTGTTCGGGGGAACACGCATGAACCGTTCGTTGAAATTGTCGATGCTGATGGCCCTGGCACTGGGGAGTAGCCAGGTCATGGCATTGGATCTTGGCCAGATCCAGGTCAAGTCGGCGTTGGGCCAGCCGCTGCTGGCGGAGATTCCGCTGCATCCCGCCAATCCGGCGGAGCTGCAGAACCTCACGGTTCAGCTGGCCTCCAGCGAGGAATTCGCACGCGCCGGCGTCGCCGGCGGGCGCACCTCGATCCCGCTGAGCTTCAGCGTGACCCATACCAGCGGCGGTTCCCCGGTCATCCGCATCACCAGCAGCGCGCCGGTGGACGATCCCTTCCTCGACCTGCTGATCGAGGTGAGCGGCAAGGCTGGCAAGAGCGTGCGCGAATACGCCGTCTTGCTCGATCCGCCGAACGCCCCGGCGGCAACGGTTGCCGCCGTACCCGCACCGGTGCCGCCCGCGGCAAGTCGTCCGGCGGCAGCCAAGGCGCCCGGCAAGGCCACTGCGCCGGCGGCGCCGGTCGCCGCCGCACCAGCCAAACCCGTGTCCAGGCCCAAGCCGGCGCCCGCGGCGGCCGCCCCGGCGGCATCGGCCGCCGGCAATGGCCAGGTCGGTCCGGTCGAGCGCGGCCAGACGCTGTCCGGCATCGCGCGCAACGTGACCCCGGCCGGCGTCGACGTGCAGCAGATGATGCTGGCGCTGCAGCAGGCCAACCCGAACGCGTTCTACCGCAGCAACATCAATGCGCTGAAGAGCGGCGTGGTGCTGCGCGTGCCGACCTCGGCCGAGGCGCAGGCCATGACGATCGCCGCCGCCGCCGCCGAGGTGCGCCGGCAGAACGGCGACTGGCGCGCCGGCACGCCGGGCAAGCCGGCGGTCGTGGCCAATGCTGCCACCCGCGCATCCGATACCGGCGCCCCCGCCGGCACGCCCGACACCGGTGACCGGCTGACCCTGGTGCCCGCCAAGGCCGGCAGCGGTGCCGGCACGCAGGGCGGCGGCGCGGCCGGCAACGGCCTGCACCAGGAACTGCTGCGCACCAAGGAGAGCCTGGCCAGCCTGCAGCAGCAGAGCGCCGAGCTGAAGGCGCGCCTGAAGGACCTGGGGGACATCAACAGCAAGAACGAGCACCTGCTGTCGCTGAAGGACAGCGAGATTGCCGAACTGCAGGCCAAGCTGGCCGCCGCGCGCAAGTCCGCCGGCACGCCGGCCGCCGCGGTCCCCGCGCCGGCCGTCGCCGCGGCGAAGACCGCCGCACCGCCATCGGCTGCCACGCTGGAAACCGCTATCGCCACCGCCGGCACGGCGACCGGTACGCACACCGCCGTGGTGCCGGCCGCTGCCGGTTCGGCGCCACACGCCACATCGCCGGCCACGACGTCATCCGTGGTGACCACGCCGCTCGCCACGCCGGCGCCGGCCAAGCCGGTGGAGAAGCCGGCTGCCCGGCAGCAGCCCCATGCGCCGGTTGTCGAGGAGCCGTGGTACATGCAGGCCTGGGCGCAGGCTGCCGGCGCCGCTGCGGTGCTGCTGCTGGCCCTGCTGGCCCTGCTGGGACGCCGCCGGCGGAAGCCGGCCGAAGCAGCTGCCACGTCGAAATCCGCGGCGTCGCTGGCCGATCGCTTCGGCTCGGCGCCGGGCGGCGATGCGGAGTACCTCCCGGGTGACGACGTCGACCAGGAGGAATTGCTGGACCAGCTGGCCGAGCATCCGGACGACATCGGCCTGCACCTGGAACTGGTCACCCTGTATTACTCGCGCCGCGACGTCGAGCACTTCGAGGCGGCTGCCGAGGCGATGTACGCCCACATCACCGACCCGCAGCAGGACGAGTGGCAGGACGTGCTGCACATGGGCGAGGACCTGGTGCCGGGCCATCCGCTGTTCGATCACCACGCCGCGCCGCCCGCCCACAAGGATGCCCATGCCATCGGCGAATTCGACATCGACGACTACGCCCACGAAGGCGACGCGTCCACGGTGGCGTCGTCGATGCCACCGCTGCCGCCGGGCGGCCCGAAGAAGGTCAGCGAGTACAACTTCAACTTCGACCTGACCCGGGCGGCGACCGAAACGCCGGCACGACCCGGTGCGGACGATGCCACGATGGTGGCCCCGCTGGCCAGGGAGCCGGCACCGGCACCCGCGCCTGCGCCCGCATCGGCGCCGGCCGCAACGGCCTCGAGCTGGCATTTCGACGACGCGGACGATGCGCACCTGGCCAATGTGCCGGGCCACGATCTGAGCGAGTTCAGCGACGACCCGGTGGATACCAAGCTGGACCTGGCCCGCGCCTACATCGACATGGGCGATGCCGAAGGCGCGCGCGCCATGCTGGACGAGGTGGTCAAGGAAGGCAGCCAGATGCAGAGGGACGTCGCCAAGCGCCTGCTCGACGGCATGCACTGAGCCGACGGGGCCATCAGTCCCGCGCATCGGGCCGGCTCATGCCGGCCCGATGCCGTTGCGGCCTGCTAATCTTTCCGTTTTCACGTGGAATCCCGCACGACCCCATGCGCATCGCTCTCGGCATCGAATACGACGGCACCGACTTCAGCGGCTGGCAGCGCCTGAAGGACGAGGCCAGCGTGCAGGGAGCGCTGGAGCAGGCGTTGTCGAAGGTCGCCGACCATCCGGTCGAGGTCAGTTGCGCGGGGCGCACCGACGCCGGCGTGCATGGTCGCTGCCAGGTGGTGCATTTCGACACCGAGGCCCGCCGCGACATGCGCGGCTGGGTACTCGGCGGCTGCTCCAACCTCCCCCCCAGCGTGGCGGTGCTGTGGGCGCAGCCGGTGCCGGACAGTTTCCACGCGCGCTACGCGGCGCGCAGCCGGCGCTATCGCTACCACATCCTCAACCGGCCGGTGCGCGCGGCGCTGGACGCGCGCTACGTCACCTGGGAGCGCCTGCCGCTGGATGCCGCGCGCATGCATGCGGCGGCGCAGGCGCTGCTGGGCGAACACGATTTCAGCGCGTTCCGCGCCTTGTCCTGCCAGGCCGCGCACCCGCGCCGCAGCGTGCTGGCGGTGGGCGTGCGGCGCGACGACGGGCAGTTGTTCGTCGACATCGAGGCGAATGCGTTCCTGCACCACATGGTGCGCAACATCGTCGGCTCGCTGCTGCTGATCGGCCGCGGCGAGCAGCCGGTCGAATGGATGGCCGAACTGCTGGCCGGCCGCGACCGTCAGGTGGCCGGGCCGACCGCGCCGGCTTCCGGGCTGACCTTCGTCGGGCCGCGCTACGAGGTGCATTGGGGCTTGCCGGCGGAAGTCTGCCTGGCGGGAGCCGGCCAATGACCCGCATCAAGTGCTGCGGCATGACCCGGACCGGGGACGCGCTGCTCGCCGCGCAGCTCGGCGCCGATGCGATCGGGCTGGTGTTCACCGCACGCAGCAGACGGCAGGTAACGCTGGCGCGGGCGCGCGAGATCGTGGCGGCATTGCCGCCGTTCGTGGCCACCGTCGCCTTGTTCATGGACGACGAGGCGAGCCTGGTGCAACAGGTGCTCGATGAAGTACGGCCCACCTTGCTGCAGTTCCACGGCAACGAGAGCGACGACTGGTGCGCGCAGTTCGGCCGTCCGTTCCTGAAGGCCATCGCGATGGGCGGGGGCGCGGCGGCGCTGTCGCGGCTGCGGGAGTACCCGCGGGCTGCCAGCCTGCTGCTGGACGGCCATGTGACGGGCGAGGCCGGCGGCAGCGGCAGGACCTTCGACTGGTCACTGCTGCCGCGCGGGCTGGCGCAGCCGTTGATCCTCGCCGGCGGCCTGCACGCCGGTAACGTGGGCGACGCCGTGCGCGCGGCGCGTCCGTGGGCGGTGGACGTGGCCAGCGGGGTGGAGTCGGCGCCAGGAATCAAGGATCCGGCCCGGCTGGGAGCTTTCATCCGTGCGGTGCGCGCGGCGGACGCGGCGTAAGCGGCATGCCCATCGCGATCGAGGAACATCAGGATACCGGCCACCCCCTCGCACTCGCCGACCTGGTCGGTCGCGGCCGACCGCTGGTCATCCGCGGCCTGTGCCGCGACTGGCCGATGGTGGCGTGGGCGCGGCAGTCGGACACCGCATTCGCCCGGGAGCTGGCGCGGCTGGACAACGGCAGCGAGGTCGACGCGCTGCTGATGCCGCCGGGCGGGGACGGGGTGATCGGCTACAACGCGGCGTTCGACGGCTTCAACTACACGCATCACCGCGTCTCGATCAGCCAGGGCCTGCAGCGGCTGGCGCAGTACAGCCGCCAGCCGGATGCGCCGGGCCTGGCGATGCAGAGCGCGCTGATCTCCGCCTGCCTGCCGGGGTTGCTGGACGGTCACGCGCTGCCCTTCCTCGACCGCAGCATCCAGCCGCGCATCTGGATCGGCAACCGGGTCACCACGCCGGCGCATTTCGACGAGTACCACAACGTCGCCTGCGTGGTATGCGGCGCCAGGCGCTTCACCCTGTTCGCGCCGGAACAGGCGCGCAACCTGTACGTCGGGCCACTGGATTTCGCGCCCACCGGCGCGGCGATCGGCATCGCCCGGCTTGACCGCCCCGACGATCCGCGCTTCCCTCGGCTGAAGCTGGCCCTGGCCGAGGCACAGGTGGCTGATTTGCACCCCGGCGACGCGATTTACATCCCGCCGATGTGGTGGCACCACGTCGAGTCGCTGGAGCGCATCAACGCGCTGGTGAACTACTGGTGGAAACCCGTGCCTGCCGGCGGCTACGCACCGGACACGGCGCTGGGCTGCCTGATGCATTGCATCCTCACCTTCCTCTCGCTGCCGCCCGCGGAGCGGGCCGCGTGGAAGACGTTGCTGGACTACTACGTATTCGACGACGAGGATCCCGCCGCGCATATCCCCGCCGACCGGCGCGGGATACTCGGCCCGCTGACGTCCGAGCAGCTGGCCGGGCTGAGGGAAACCATCCGGCGTTACCTGTGACCCATCAGGCGGGCTTGCCGCTAAGATGATCGCTTGCCGCAGTGCGGCATGCTACCGAGTGAGGACATGAGCAAGATCGTGGATTACAACGCTTACCCCGACGCGCACGGCCGTTTCGGCAACTACGGCGGCAGCTACGTTGCCGAGACCCTGATGGCGCCGCTGGCGGAATTGACCGAGGCGTACCTGCGCCTGCGCGACGATCCGGCGTTCATCGCCGAACTCGACCGCGACCTCAAGCACTACGTCGGCCGACCGAGTCCGATCTATCACGCCGAACGGCTGTCGCAGCATGTCGGCGGCGCGCGTATCCTGCTCAAGCGCGAGGACCTGAACCACACCGGCGCGCACAAGATCAACAACACCGTGGGCCAGGCGCTGGTCGCGCGCAACATGGGCAAGACCCGCATCATCGCTGAGACCGGCGCCGGCCAGCACGGCGTGGCCAGCGCCACGGTGGCCGCGCGGCTGGGCCTGAAGTGCGTGGTCTACATGGGCGCGGTCGACATCGAGCGGCAGAAGATCAACGTCTACCGCATGAAGCTGCTCGGCGCCGAGGTGGTGCCGGTGACCTCCGGCTCAAAGACGCTGAAGGACGCGCTGAACGAAGCGATGCGCGACTGGGTCACCAACGTCGCCGACACCTTCTACATCATCGGCACGGTGGCCGGCCCGCATCCGTATCCCATGATGGTGCGTGATTTCAATGCGATCGTGGGCCGCGAGGCGCGCGCGCAGATGCTGGAGCAGTACGGCCGTCTGCCCGACGTGCTGACCGCCTGCGTGGGCGGCGGCTCCAACGCGATCGGCCTGTTCCATGCGTTCCTCAACGACGAAGGCGTGCGCATCGTCGGCGCCGAGGCGGCGGGCGAGGGCATCGCGACGGGACATCATGCCGCCTCGCTGGCCGCGGGCCGCCCCGGCGTTCTGCACGGCAACCGCACCTACGTGCTGTGCGACGACAACGGCCAGATCACCGAGACGCACTCGGTCTCGGCCGGCCTCGACTATCCCGGCGTCGGCCCCGAGCACGCGTTCCTGAAGGACACCGGCCGCGCCGATTATGTCGGCGTCACCGACGACGAGGCGCTGGAGGCGTTCCACCTGCTGGCGCGCACCGAAGGCATCCTGGCCGCGCTGGAATCCAGCCACGCGGTGGCGCAGGCGATCAAGCTGGCGCGTGGCATGCCGAAGGACGGCATCGTGCTGTGCAACCTGTCCGGCCGCGGCGACAAGGACGTGCACACGATCGCCGCGCGCGAAGGAGTCGAGGTATGAGCCGCATCGACCGTCGCTTCGCCGCGCTGAAAGCCGCCGGCCGCACCGGCCTGATCCCGTTCGTCACCGCCGGCGATCCGTCGCCGCAGCACATGGTGGCGCTGATGCACGCGCTGGTGGACGCCGGCGCCGACCTCATCGAACTGGGCGTGCCGTTCTCCGACCCGATGGCCGACGGCCCGGTGATCCAGCACGCCAGCGAGCGGGCGATTGCCAAGGGCGTGGGCCTGGCCGACGTGCTGGGCTGGGTCGCCGCGTTCCGCCGGCGCGATGCGGACACGCCGATCGTGCTGATGGGCTACTTGAATCCGGTCGAGATCCACGGCTACGCGCGCTTTGCGCAGGAGGCCGTGCAGGCCGGCGTCGACGGCCTGCTGCTGGTCGATTGCCCGCTGGAGGAGTCCGCCGTGCTGCAGCCGCTGCGCGACGCCGGACTGCAGCAGATCCTGCTCGCCGCGCCCACCACCGAACCCTCGCGTATGGCGCAGCTGTGCGGTTCGGCCGAGGGTTTCCTGTACTATGTCTCGTTCGCCGGCATCACCGGTGCGGCACACTTGAGCACCGGCGACATCGCTGCGCGCGTGGCGGATATCCGCACCCGGGCGAAGGCGCCGGTGGCGGTGGGCTTCGGCATCCGCGATGCGGCGAGCGCGCAGGCGATCGCCGGCTTCGCCGACGCGGTGGTGATCGGCAGCGCGTTGGTGGATCGGCTGGCCGGGGCGACGGATGCCGAGGAAATCGTCCGACGCACGCAGGCGTTCCTGGCGCCGATCCGCGCCGCGCTGGATGCACATTGAGAGCACGCACCGCCGGATGGCGGCGCGCTCACGAACAGTCAGGGTGATGCAATGAATTGGCTGCAGAAAATCATGAACCCGCGCACCCGCCCGCAGGCCTCGAACGGCGGCAAGGGCTCGGTGCCCGAGGGCGTGTGGGAGAAGTGCAGCGGCTGCGGCACGGTGCTGTACAAGCCGGAGCTCGAGCGCAACCTGATGGTCTGCCCCAAGTGCGGCCATCACCACTACATCAGCGCGCGTGCGCGGCTCGATGCGCTGCTCGACGAAGGTTCGGCGCAGGAACTGTGGGCCGGCCTGGAGCCGACCGATCCGCTGAAGTTCCGCGACTCCAAGAAGTACCGCGACCGCATCGTCGCGACCCAGAAGAAGATCGGCGAGAAGGACGCGATGGTCGCGATGAGCGGCCGGCTCAAGGGCCGCCCGCTGGTGGCGACGGCGTTCGAGTTCGCCTACATGGGCGGTTCGATGGGTTCGGTGGTCGGCGAGAAGTTCGCGCGCGCCGCCGAGCGTGCGCTGGCCGACCGGAGCGCGCTGGTGTGCTTCTCCGCCACCGGCGGCGCGCGCATGCAGGAAGCGCTGTTCTCGCTGATGCAGATGGCCAAGACCTCCGCCGCGCTGGCGCGCCTGCGCGACGCCGGCGTGCCGTACATCAGCGTACTGACCAACCCGACCACCGGCGGCGTCTCCGCCAGCCTGGCGATGCTGGGCGACATCAACATCGGCGAACCGAAGGCGCTGATTGGCTTCGCCGGCCCGCGCGTGATCGAGCAGACCGTGCGCGAGACCCTGCCGGAAGGCTTCCAGCGTTCGGAGTTCCTGCTGGACCACGGCGCGATCGACCTGATCGTCGACCGCCGCGAGATGCGCGACAAGCTGGCCGACCTGCTCGGCATCCTGATGAAGGCGCCGCGCGCGGCCTGATCCGGGGTCGCCACGACGATGCGATGCCGCCTGCGGGCGGCATCGCCGTTTTCGCGGTCGGGTTTTCCACAGACGCTGTGGAAGCGCATCGGCAAAGCCTGTGGACAAGCGTCGTGCGGCGCTTTTCCGTCAGGCACTTGCTACGCGTTGCGCAGGGGTTGCGCAGCGCTGCCGGCTGCGCAGGCGGTCGGCATGCGTTTTTTTCCACAGCGATGGTGGGTGTCTTCTGTACAAGCCTGTGGACAAGCGCGGCGCGCGCCTTTGTCGACAGGCACTTGTCACGCGCTGCGGTTTTTTTGCGCAGCGGCGCGAAGTTCTCCACAGCGGTTGTGGAACGCGCGCGGCAAAGCCTGTGGACAAGTAGGCTATCTGCCTGAGCGCAAAGGCAACGCCGACGGCGTGCGCAGAAGTTGCGCAGCGGCGTGTTCAGAGCGGCGCCGCGATCAACCAGATCGAGGCGCTGCCGAGGCCGCCGCCGATCACGATGGCGGCCAGCACGTCGCTGGGGTAGTGCAGGCCGAGGATCACCCGCGACGCGGCGACCAGCGCGGTGAAGCCCAGCAGCAGCGGCGCCAGCGACGGATACCAGGCCAGCGCCACGATGGTGAAGCCCACCGCCTGCAGGGTATGCCCGGACGGGAAACTGAACTCGTCCAGCGGCGGCACGTGCGCGATCACGCCGGGACAGGCGCGGTACGGACGCGGGCGGCGCGTCCAGCGCTTGAGCAGGCGGTACAGCAGCAGCGCGGCGAGCCCGGTGACCGCCATGTGCGCGGCCGCGACCAGCCCGTGCCGGCCGCCGAACGCCGCCAGCGCCGCCATCAGCGCATACCAGAACACGCCGTCGCCGAGCCGGCTGACCATGCCGAAGAATGCCCCCACCACGCGGCGGGCGCCCCAATGGTTGGCGATCACGCAGACGCGGCGGTCCAGCGCGAAACGCGGCCCGGGCAGGAGTTCAGACGTGGGCAGCGACGGAGGCGTGTTCATGCAGGTTCTCCTCGGCCATTTCGCGCAGCAGGTTTTCGAAATCGCGGATCACCGATTCCGGCGAGAGTCCCGCCACGCCGGCATGCGCCGCGCGGCCCATGTGCCGGATCAGCGCCGGGTTGCTGGCCAGCCTCACGGTGGCGTCGATGAAGGCCGCCTGGTCGCCCGAGGCGATGCAGCAGCCGTTGACGCCGTCGACGAGGTGCTCGCGCGCCGCGCCCTCGGCGTACGCCACCACCGGCAGGCCGGCGGCCAGTGCCTCGATGATCACGTTGCCGAAGGTTTCGCTGAGGCTGGGAAACGGGAACAGGTCGGCGCTGGCGACGTGCCGCGCCAGCGCCTCGTCGCGCTGCATCCCGGCGAAGATGAAATCCGGGTGGGCTTCCTGCAGCGCGGCGCGGGCGGGACCGTCGCCGACCCACACGTAGCGCGCCTGCGGCACCTGCTGCTGGACCGCCTGGAACGCCTGCACCGCGAGCTCCAGATTCTTTTCCGCGGCGATGCGACCCACGTAGAGCACCACCGGCGTGGCGGCGTCGGCGCCCCAGCTCGCGCGCAGCGCCTCGTCGCGCCGGCTGGGATGGAACAGCTGCGTGTCCACCGCGCGACGCAGCAGGCGTGCGTTGGAAATGCCCATGGCGTGCAGCTCCAGTGCGAGTGCGTTGGTCGGCACCAGGGTGGCGACGGCGCGCATGTGGAAGCGGCGCAGGTAGCCGCGCACCAGCGGCGTGAGCAGGCCCACGCCGTAATGGCCGGCGTACTGGTCGAAACGGGTGTGGAAACCGCTGCTGATCGGAATGCCCATCCGCCTGGCGGTGCGCACGGCCGACCAGCCCAGCGGGCCTTCGGTGGCGACGTAGACCGCGTCGGGGCGTTGCCGCGACCAGTGTTCGCGCAGCGTGCGGCCGGCGGGCAGGCCGAAGCGCAGCCCCGGGTAGCGGGGCAGCGCACCGCCGCGCACGTCGAGCGCGGCGATGCCGGGTTCGTCGCGGTGCGGCGGCGACTGGCGCGGGCGGATCAGGTCGATGCTGTGGCCGTGGGCGGCGAGTCCGGCGGCGAGGCTATGTACGGTCAGCGCGACGCCGTTGATTTCCGGTGGATAGGTTTCGCTGACGATGCCGATGCGCATGCGGATACCCGTGCTGGCTTGGCGCAGCTTCGCGGGGCGGCGTTGCGCTGGCGTGGCGGGCGCATGACGCTGCGCTTACACTGGGCCATGCTTCCCGCGCTGGAGCCCGACGATGAAACGCATCCTGCTCGCCCTGGCACTGACCGGACTGGCCGGTGCCGCGATCGCCGCCGATGTCCCCGCCGGCTTGCCGGTCACGCCGGCCCCCGCCGGCGCCGGGGTCTACATCATCTCGCCCGTCGACGGCGCCACCGTGGGCCGGGAGGTCACCGTGCGCTTCGGCCTCAAGGGCATGGGCGTAGCGCCGGCGGGCGTGGCTCGGGAGCATACCGGCCACCACCACCTGCTGGTCGACGTGAAGGAGCTGCCGCCCGCCGGCCAGCCGATCGCGAAGGACGACGACCATCTCCACTTCGGCGGCGGCCAGACCGAGACCACGCTGAAGCTGAAGCCCGGCACGCACACCTTGCAGCTGGAACTGGGCGACGAGAACCACGTGCCGTTCGAGCCGGCCGTGGTGTCGAGGAAGATCACCATCCACGTCAGGTAGGCCGGTGCGCCGATGGCGCCGGATCCTTCCGGAGCGTTGCCATGAAACTGCCGATCCTCGCGTTCGCCCTGTCCATGCCGCTGGCCGCGATGGCCTCCGCGACGCCCATGCTGCAGGAACGGCGGGCGGCCGAGCCCGGCACGCCCGCCACCCCGGCCAGGCCCCACCAGCCGCTGTTCATCGTCAAGTACGTGCTGGTGGACGCGCCGCCGGAGGCGAAGGACGTCCCCCGGCTCGATCCGGGCGATGGCCGGGCGGCGATCCATGCCGTGCCGCTGTCGGGCGGGCAGTGGCCGGTCGTGCCGCTGGGCACTGTTTTTCGCGATCCCAACATGTACGTGTGCAGCAGTTGGGGATGCCGGGGCGCCCACTGAGCGTCCCGTCCATGCCGCGGGCCGGGTGGGTTCGGCTAAAATGCGCGGTTTGACGTCCGTCCGAAGAATCCCATGACCGTCCGCACCCGCTTCGCCCCCAGCCCCACCGGTTTCCTGCATATCGGCGGGGCGCGCACCGCGCTGTACTGCTGGCTGGAGGCGCGCCGGCGCGGCGGCCAGTTCATCCTGCGCATCGAGGATACCGACCGCGAGCGCTCCACCGACGAGGCGGTGCAGGCGATCCTCGATGCGATGCACTGGCTCGACCTCGACGCCGACGAGGGCCCGTTCTACCAGACGCAGCGGCTGGCGCGGTACAGGCAGGTCGCCGACGGGCTGGTCGCCGCGGGCAAGGCCTACTACGCCTACGAGAGCAAGGAAGAGATCGAGGCGATGCGCGAGGCCGCCATGGCGAAGGGCGAGAAGCCCCGCTACAACGGCCACTACCGCGATCGCAACGAATCTTTCCGTGAAGATCCCAATCGCGTGATCCGTTTCCGCAACCCGAGCGAAGGCTCGGTGGTGTTCGACGACAAGGTGAAGGGCCGCATCGAGATCGCCAACAGCGAACTGGACGACCTGGTGATCTTCCGCTCCGACGGCTGGCCCACCTACAACTTCGCCGTGGTGGTGGACGACATCGACATGGGCATCACCGAGGTGATCCGCGGCGACGACCACGTCAACAACACGCCGCGGCAGATCAACATCTACCACGCGCTGGGCGCGCCGGTGCCGGAGTTCGCGCACCTGCCGATGATCCTCGACAAGGAAGGCAAGAAGCTCTCCAAGCGCACCAACTCGGTCAGCGTGATGGAGTACCGCGCCGACGGCTTCCTGCCGCACGCGATCCTCAACTACCTGGTGCGGCTGGGCTGGTCGCACGGCGACCAGGAAATCTTCTCGCGCGAGGAGATGATCGCGCTGTTCGACATCGCCGACGTCAACAAGGCCGCCTCGCGCTTCGACACCGAGAAGCTGGCCTGGCTCAACCAGCACTACCTGAAGACCGACGCCCCGCAGTCGCTGGCCGCCGAATTCGAGTGGCACCTGCAGCGGGCCGGCATCGACTTCGCGCATGGCCCGAAGCCGGTCGACGTGATCGTGGCGCTGCGCGACCGCGTGCACACGCTGAAGGAAATGGCCGAGCGCGCGAAGATCTGGTACGGCCCGATCACCGAGTGGGACGACAAGGCGGTCGCCAAGCACCTGAAGAACGACAGCGCACCGGCCGTGCTGGGCGAGGCGAAGGCGCTGCTGGCCGAGTGTGCGTGGACTCCCGAGGCGATCCACCAGGCGGTGGAGCAGCTCGCCGCCAAGCTCGGCCTGGGCATGGGCAAGATCGCCCAGCCGCTGCGGGTGGCGATGACCGGCACCCAGGTGTCGCCCTCGATCGACCACACCGTCTACCTGGCCGGCCGCAGCGAGGCGCTGCGGCGCCTCGACGACGCACGAGCCCGCGCGCAGGGCTGAGCCCCGCGCGGATCATGGCTTCGGCGTGGCATCCGACCAGTCGCCGCCGAGCGCGAGGTACAGCGCCGCGGTGTCGGCGTAGCGCGCCGCCTGCATCTGCACCGCGGCGATGCGCGCCTGCCGCCAGGCCTGTTCCGCCGCGAGCACGGCCAGCCCGCCCACCTGGCCCGCCTGCTGCTGCCGGCGGGTGAGTTCCAGCGTGCGCCGCGCCGCGGCTGCCGCGGCGGTGGCGGCCTCGGTCGCGCGGGCGTCGGCTTCCAGCGCGTAGAGCGCGTCGGCGACGTTCTGGAACGCGACCAGCACGGCGCCGCGGTACTGCGCCACGGCTTGCTGCAAGGCGGCTTCGGCGGCGCGCTGGCGATGCTTCAGCGCACCGAAGTCGAGCACGCTCTGCGCCACGCCGCCGGTCAGGCTCCAGAACGTGTTGCCCGAGGCGAACATCCGGCCGAACGCGGTGGCGCTGCCGCCGTACTGCGCGGACAGCGAGAACTGCGGGAAACGGCTGGCCACGGCCACGCCGACCTGGGCGCTGGCGGCATGCACCTGGGCCTCGGCCGCGCGCACGTCCGGGCGCCGCTCGACCAGCGTGGCGGGCAGCGCCACCGGCACCTCGCGCGGCAGCTGCAGCCCGTCCAGCGCGAACGGCGGATCGCTCGCCTGCGCGGGCGGTTCGCCGGCCAGCACCGCGAGCAGGTCGCGGTTCTGTTCCTCCTGCTTCTGCAGCACGGGCAGGCTGGACCGGGCCTGCGCCAGGGCGGTTTCCTGCGCCGCCACGTCGAGGCCGGAAGCGCCACCCAGTTCCGCCTGCCGGCGCACCAGCGCGAGCGCGCGGGTGGCGTCCGTGACGATGCCTTCGGTCGCCTCGATCTGCGCGCGCAGCGAGGCTTCCTGGATGGCCGCCGCCACCACGTTCGCGGCCAGCGCCTGCCGCACGGCTTCCAGCTGCAGGCGCTGCGCCTGCGCCTGCGCGGCGAGCGACTCGACGCACCAAGGCATCCAGCGGCGGCGAGCCGAAGGCCTGCCACCATGCCCCGGCATCATCGGTGCTGAGTGCCAGGCGCTGGTTGTCGCCGTGGCTGCCCACCGTCGCCGGCAACGGTCCGCGCAGGTAGGCGTCCGCTGCCGGCAACGCCGGGCGCCGGTAGTCGGGGCCGACCGCGCAGCCGGCGACGAGCACCGCGGCGGCGAAACAGGTGACGGAACGGATCACGGGTGCGTTCACGGCGCAGCCTCCGCCGCGGCACGGCGCCGGCTCCGCCGCTGCGACCACTCCACCACCAGCACCTGCAGCGCGGGCGCCACCACCAGCAGCATCACCGGCCCGAGCAGCATGCCGCCCACCACCACCGTGGCCAGCGGGCGCTGCACCTGGCTGCCGATGCCGCTGGACAGTGCCGCGGGCAGCAGGCCGATGCAGGCCGAGAGCGCGGTCATCAGCATCGGGCGCATGCGCTGTTCGGCCGCCAGGCGCATCGCCTCCGCCGGCGGCTGGCCCTCGAACAACAGGTGGTTGAAGTGGGTGATGACCAGGATGCCGTTCATCACCGACACGCCGAACAGCGAGATGAAGCCGATCGCGGCCGACACGCTCAGGTTGAGCCCCGTCAGGTACAGCGCGATCAGGCCGCCGCCGATCGAGAAGGGGATCGCGGCGAGCGTGAGCAGGCTGTCGCGCAGCGAGTTGAACAGCGTGTAGAGCAGGGCGAGGATCAGGCCGACGGCGATCGGCAGCACCACCGCCAGGCGCGCCTTGGCCTGCTGCATGTCCTCGAACTCGCCCGCCCATGCCAGGTGGTAGCCGGCCGGCAGCACGACGTGCTCGGCGATGCGCCGCTGCGCTTCGGCCACGGTGCCGCCGAGGTCGCGGCCGCGCACGCTGAACTTCACCGGGATGAAGCGCTCGTTGCGCTCGTGGTAGATGTAGGAGGCGCCGGTGTCGAGCGAGATGTCCGCCACGTCGCGCAGCGGCACGTAGGCCGTGGCGCCGTTCGGTGCGGCATAGCCGACCTGGATGCCGCCGATCGCCTGCACGTCGGAGCGGTACTGCGGCGCCAGCCGCACGGTCAGCGGGAACTGGCGGTCGCCCTCCATCACCGTGGTGGCCTGGGTGCCGCCGGCCGCCGCCTGGATCACGCTGTTGATGTCGCCGGTGTTGAGGCCGTAGCGCGCCGCTTTGGCGCGGTCGATGGTGATGTCGAGGTTGGGCTGGCCGAGCACGTGGAACACGCCGAGGTCCTCTACGCCGCGCACCCGGCGCATCTGCTCCATCACCTGGTCGGCCAGCTTCTCCAGCACCGGCAGTTCCGGGCCGACGATCTTCACCGAGTTGGCGCCCTTCACGCCGGACAGGCCCTCTTCGATGTTGTCCTGGATGTACTGCGAGAAATTGACCTGCACCCCGGGGAAGGCCTGCTCGAACTCGCGCTGCAGCGCATCCACCAGCTTCTCCTTGGTGTCGCCGGCGGGCCACTCGTCCTGCGGCTTCAGCGGCACGAACAGCTCGACGTTGTAGAAGCCCGAGGCATCGCTGCCGTCGTCCGGGCGGCCATGCTGGGAAACCACGGTGATCACCTCCGGATGCGCCTTGATCAGGCGCCGCATGCGGCCCGCCTGGGCCTCGCCGGCCTCCAGCGAGATGGTGGTGGGCATGGTGGCGCGGATCCACAGGTTGCCTTCTTCCAGCGTCGGCATGAACTCGGTGCCGATGCGGATGACCAGCAGCCCGGCGACCAGCAGGAAGCCCAGGCCGATCAGCACGGTCAGCCGGCGCCGGCGCAGCGCCCAGCACAGCACCGGCGAGTAGAGCCGGCGGATCGCGCGCACGAACCAGGTCTCCGTTTCCGCGACATGGCGCGGCAGCAGCAGCGAGGCCAGCACCGGCGTCACCGTGAAGGTGGCGATCAGCGCGCCGGACAGCGCGTAGGCGTAGGTGCGCGCCATCGGGTTGAAGATCTGGCCTTCCACGCCCTGCATGGTGAACAGCGGGATGAAGGCGGCTACCGTGATCGCGGAAGAGAACAGCACCGCCCGGTCGACCTGGATCGCGCTGATGAACAGCAGGCGCAGGCGCTCCTTCCAGCTGTGCGCGGCGCCGCCGCGGGCGTACATGGCGAACTCGTTCTGTGCGTGCTCGTGCAGCAGTTCCTGCCGCTCGTCGGCGCTCTTCTGGAAGTTGCGGAAGATGTTCTCGATCAGGATCACCGCCGAGTCGACGATGATGCCGAAGTCCACCGCGCCCACCGAGAGCAGGTTGGCCGACTCGCCCAGCGCCACCATCAGGATGATGCTGAAGAACAGCGCCACCGGTATGTTGGCGCTGACGATCACCGCGCTGCGCAGGTCGCCGAGGAAGGTCCACTGGATCAGGAACACCAGCAGGCAGCCGAACAGCAGGTTGTGCAGCACCGTGCGGGTGGTGACCGCGACCAGGGTGGAGCGGTCGTAGATCGGCGCGAGATGCACGCCGGCGGGCAGGGTGCCGTCGCTGTTCAGCTTGTCGACCTCGGCCTTGACTCGGGCCACCACGTCGCTGGTCTTCTCGGTGCGGTTCATCACCACGATGCCGGTCACCACGTCGTCCTGATCGTCGCGGCCGGCCTGGCCCAGGCGCGGCACGTGGCCGACCGAGACCCGGGCGACGTCCTTCACCAGCACCGGCGTGCCGTGCGACTGCGCCAGCACGATGTCGCCGATGTCCCCGGTGTCGCGGATCAGGCCGATGCCGCGGATGTTCACCGACTGCTGGCCGATGTTGATCGTGCGCCCGCCGACGTTGGTGTTGGCATTGCCGATCGCCGCGATCAGCTGGGGCAAGGTGATGCCGTAGCCTTGCAGCCGGTGCAGGTCGGCGTCCACCTCGTAGGCCTTGGTGGTGCCGCCCCAGGTGACCACCTGGGCCACGCCGGGCACCGACAGCAGGCGGTGGCTGACCACCCAATCCTGCAGCGTGCGCAATTGGGTCAACCCGAAGTGCGGCGGGCCGACCAACTGGTAGCGGTAGATCTCGCCGACCAGGCTGGAGGCCTGGATCTGCGGCTGCACGCCGTTGGGCAGGTTCACGTTCTGCTGCAGGTTGAGGGCGGCCTGCGTGTACGCCTGGTAGTAGCCGACGCCGTACTTGAAGGTGACGCGCACGAAGGACAGGCCGTAGAACGAGGTGGAGCGGATCGTGTCCACCCCAGGCGTGGTCGCCAGGCCGAGTTCCATCAGGCGTGTATAGGAGCGCTCCATTTCCTCGGCCGACAGGCCGGGTGCCTGCGCGGTGATTTCCAGGATCACCGGGGCCGGGTTCGGATAGGCCTCGATGTTGAGCTTCGAATACGCCACCAGGCCGGCGATCAGGAACGCCAGCAGCGCCATCAGCACGATGGAGCGGCGATTGAGCGCGAATGCGACGATGCCTCTGAGCACGATCCGTTTCCTTGCGGGTGGGCTGCCGGCGGTTACTGCGACTGCAGCGCCAGCGCATTGCTCAGGAACAGCGCGCCGGTGCCGGCCACGCGCTCGCCGGCGGCGAGGCCGGCGACGATCTCGTCCTGGCCGTCCTGCTGCCGGCCCAGTTCCACCGGGCGCCGCGTGAAGCGGCGGCCGTCGGTGGTGACGTATACCGTCATGGTGCCGTCGCCCTCGCGCACCACCGCGTCCGCCGGCACCGCCACGGCTTGCGCCGGCGGCGCGGTGCGCACCTCCATGCTGGCCAGCATCTGCGGGCGCAGCCGTGCGTCGGCGCCGTGCAGCACCGTGCGCACCTGCACGCGGTGGGTGGCCGGATCGACGCTGCTGCCGACCAGGTCGACCCGGCCCTGCAACGTCAGCCCCCGCAGCGCATCCACCCGCACGCTGGCCGGATCGCCGGGACGGATCTCGGCGATCTCGTCTTCCGGCACGGTGGCCACCATCCACAGGGCATCGTCGGCCGCCACGCTGATGGGCGCGGCGCCGCCCTGTTGCAGCCAGTCGCCCGGGGCCACCGCGCGCGTCGCCACCCGCCCGGCGATCGGGCTGGTCACGCGCAGCTCGCCGTCGATGGCGCGGCGGGCGGCGATGCGGTCGATCTGCGCGTCGGTCAGGCCGAGCAGGCGCAGCGCCGTGCGTGCCGAGCGGTAGCTGGCCTCGGCGGTCTGCTGGTCCGCGACGGCCTGTTCCAGGTCCTTGCCGGCGTTGGCCTGGATGTCGAACAGATGGTGCGCGCGTTCGAGGGTATGGCTGGCCAGGGCGCGCATGCCGGTGGCGGCGACCAGGTTCGATTCGGCCTGGGTGAGGTCGGCGCTGTCGACGGTGAACAGCACCTGCCCCCTGGCCACGCGGTCGCCGACCTGCACCAGCACCTGCCGCACGCGCCCCTGGTAAGGCGAGGACACCTGGGCCAGGCGGTCCTGGTCGAAGTCGATGTAGCCGACGGCCTGGAGGCGACGGTCGAACGCGCGCCATTGGGACGGCAGCACGGCCACCTGCTGCGCCTGGCGCTCGGTCAGCGTGACGCTGTCGCCGGGCCGGGCCGCGGCGGCGGGCGGGTCGGCCCGGCGGCCGCAGGCGGCGAGGGCGGCGAGGGCGGCCAGCAGTGCCGCGAGCAGGCACGGGTGCAGCGCCGGGCGCACCGTTCGGATGAGGTCATGCATCACGCATTCCTTGGGGCGGGGGCATGCGCAGGTCGCGCGGCCATGGGCGGCGTGCGGGGCGAGGCCGCCGCCTCGGCGTGGACCGCTGCGGAAGGCCGCGTGCCGGGCGGCGCTACGCGTGCTGGGCGGCGCTAAGTTAGTCGCGCGACCCGGAAGGGAACAGTTACCGTCCGGAAAGGTTGTCGTCGCTCCCGCGCGGCAGCCGGATGACCACGCGAAGGCCGGGGGCCGCATCCTCCAGCCGAAGCCGCCCGCGATGCAGGGCGACCACGGCCGCCGCGATGGACAGGCCCAGGCCGTTGCCGCGCTGGTAGCGGCTGGCGTCGACGCGGAAGAACGGCTCGGTCGCCCGGCCCAGCAGCCCGGGCGGAATGCCGGGGCCGTTGTCGGCCACCTCGATGCGCACGCCTTTCGCCGCGGCGCGCACGTCGACCCGCACCACGGTGCCATGGCCGGCATACTTGAGCGCGTTGTCGAGCAGGTTGGCGAGCACGCCCGCCAGCAGGTCGCGGTCGGCCTCCACTTGCGGCTCGCCCTCGACCGCCAGCGTGAGCGTCATGCCCTCGTTCTCGGCCGCCGGCTGGTACAGCTCGACGATGTCGCCGACCAGTTCGCGCAGCGCGACCGGTTCGAAGTTCTGGCGGCGCACGCCGGCTTCCGCCTCGGCGATCTGCAGCAGCTTGTCCACCAGGCGGGTGACCGCGTCGATCTCGTCGATCGCGCTTGCCGCGCCTTCGCGCAGGGCCTGTGGCGGCTGCTGCGGATGCAGCGCGTCCTCCAGTACGGCGCGGATGCGGCCCAGCGGCGTGCGCAGGTCGTGCGCGATCGCGTTGGAGACGTCGCGGGCGCTGTCCATCAGCTGCTCGATCTGGTCGAGCATGCGGTTGACGTCGCGCGCCACCATCGCGAACTCGTCGCGCGAACGGCCGACCGCGATGCGCCGGTCCAGCCGCCCGGCGGCGACTTCCTCGGTGGTGCGGTGGATCGCCTTGAGCTGGCGTTGCAGCTGCAGCCGCACCAGCAGCGCGCCGCCTGCCGCCAGCGCGAAGGCGATCAGGCCGCCCATGGCCAGCGCGGCCAGCACCATGCGTTCGAGGTCGCGCTGGTCCTGCAGGTCGCGCCCGACCACCAGCACCGCGCCGTCCGGGAAGCGGTGCACGAGCAGGCGTCCCACGGTGTCCTGGCCGCGCCGCCGCACCTGCTGCTCCAGCAGTTCCCCGGTGGCGGTGCCGGTGGCGCGCCAGCGGTCGAGGTTGCCGATCAGCACGCCGCCGTCGGGGGCGTCGAGCTGGTAGATCTCGGTGTTGACGTCCTGGTCGTCGTTGAGCAGGCCGAAGATCTCCTGGCGCAGCGCGGGCATTCCCTGGTGGTCGTGCAGTTGCACCAGCCGGCGCGCCCCCAGCTCGAGCTGCTTGTCGATGTTGCGCGCGAGCAGGCCGGCGGTGCCGATGTAGAAGATCGCCGAAACCACCGCGACCGAGACCAGCAGCAGCAGGCCGTAGCCCAGCGCCATGCGCAGCACGACGGAATGGCGCAGGCCGCCGCCCATGGCACTCATTCGGCGCGCAGGGTATAGCCGACCCCGCGTGCGGTGTGGATCAGCGGCGCCGGGAAGTCGCGGTCCACCTTGTTGCGCAACCGGCTTATCTGCACGTCGATGACGTTGGTTTCCGGATCGAAGTGATAGCCCCACACCGCGGTGAGCAGCATCCGCCGGGTAACCACCATGCCCTGGTGGCGTGCCAGGTATTCGAGCAGCTGGTATTCGCGCGGCTGCAGCGCGATGGCCTGGGTGCCGCGGTGCACGCGCCGGTTGCGGGTGTCCACGCGCAGGTCGCCGATCTCGATCACGTCCGGTTCGCCGCGCTGCACCGCGCGCCGCGCCAGCGCCTCGATCCGCGCCAGCAGCTCGTCGAACGCGAACGGCTTGCCCAGGTAATCGTCGCCGCCGCTGCGCAGGCCGCGCACGCGCTCGTCCAGGCTGGACAGCGCGCTCAGCACGATCACGGGCGTGGCGACACCGTGGCTGCGCAACGCGGCGAGCACGCCGAGGCCGTCCACGCCGCCGGGCAGCATGCGGTCCAGCACCACCACATCCCAGCTGCCGTCCAGCGCCAGGCGCAATCCGGCATCGCCTTCATGGCATGCCCGCACCACGTGGCCGGCCCGCTCCAGCCCTTGGCGGACCAGTTCGGCGGTCGCCAGGTCGTCCTCGATCAGCAGGCAGCGCATGGGCGATGGTTCCTCGTGGGCTCGACGGCGGCGCCCGCTTGCGTGCGGGCGCCGCCTGCGGACAGCATCGCGCCTATCCTAACGGCAGGCGTGCGCATCGCATGAACGAATGGCTGGACAGGGCGGCCGCGGGAATCGACCCCGCCGCACCGGATGCCTTCTGGCAGATCTTCCTCAACCTGATGCGGCTGGTGCCGTGGGCGGCGCTGTTCTGGTGGAGCCTGCTGTTCGTCTTGGTCGGCGCGCTGCTCGGCTGGTGGCGGGGACGGCTGGTCGAGGGCATCGTGTGGGCCGCGCTGCTGGGGCCGCTGGGCTGGTTGGTGGTGCTGGCCCGGCCGCGTCGCGTGCCGCCGCCGCTGCCCGGGCGGGGGCGTGGCAGGGGTGTATGATCGCTGCCGAGGTGACCCCATTGACGACTGCCATCTCCGCCAAGCCGCACCCGCATCACCATCATCACCACGACGACCCCAGGGGGTTCGTGGCGGCGGTGGAACTCGCCAGCGAGAAGCGCGGCCTGCGCCTGACCACGCTGCGCCGCGAGGTGCTGGAGCTGGTTGCCGCCGCGGACAAGCCGATCAAGGCCTACGATCTGCTCGACCAGTTGCGCGAGCGGCATGGCAATGCGGCGCCGCCCACGGTCTACCGTGCGCTCGATTTCCTGCTCGAGAACGGCTTCATCCACAAGCTGGAGTCGATCAACGCCTTCGTCTCCTGCCACCACCCGGCCGAGGCGCACCAGGTGCCGTTCCTGATCTGCGACACCTGCTCCAGCGCGGAAGAGGTCTGCGACGAACGGGTGGCCGAACTCATCGAGGCGCAGGCCAGGGCGCTCGGTTTCCGGCCGCAGGCGCAGACGCTGGAGGTGCACGGCACCTGCAGGCATTGCCGCAAGGGTTGAGCGGCGGTACCGGGATCTGGCGTTTTGTGATGTTATAAAGTAACATTGTGCCGACCGGGTACAGAGTCGCCACGTCTGGCGACGCCGGCACGGGCCGATGGATTCCGAGCAGACAGGCAAAACGCGCTGGTGGCACGCGGCCGATCGCATAGGCGCGACGGCGTCGTTCCTGTGCGCGATCCACTGCGCGCTGCTGCCGTTCGTGCTGGCGGTGCTGCCGCTGGTGGGCCTGGAATTCCTGGCCGACCATCGCTTCGAGCGCGGCTTCGTGATGTTCGCCTGTGCACTGGCCCTGGTGGCGCTGGTCCGCGGCTTTCGCCGCCACGAGCAACCGCTGCCGCTGCTGCTGGCGGTTCCCGGGCTGGCCTTGCTGCTGCTCGGGGTCACCTATGCCGAGGGGTATGCGACCGCCCTGCACGGCGTGCTGGTGACTTCCGGCGGCCTGCTGCTGGCCGGCGCGCATTTCGTCAACCTGCGCCGTGATCGGCGCTATGCCCGCGATCACGTGCACGGCCCGCAGTGCGCGCATTGAGCCGCGCCGCGGCCCCTCGTGATTGTGTAACGGCGACCGTCGTTCCTAGCATGCGCGCGTGAACGCCACGCACGCCCACCACCACCATCATGCGCATCCGCACGAACACGCCGCGGCGGTTGGCGGGCGCGCGCGCAAGCTGCTGTTCGCGTTCGTGCTGACCGTCCTGATGATGGTGGCCGAGGTGGTCGGCGGCATGTGGTCCGGCTCGCTGGCCCTGCTCGCCGACGCCGGCCACATGATGGTCGATGCGCTGGCCCTGCTGCTGGCGGTGGTCGGCGCCTGGATGGCGACCCGGCCGGCCGATGCGCGGCGCAGCTATGGCTACGGCCGGATCGAGGTCCTGGCGGGTTTCGTCAATGCGCTGAGCCAGTTCGTGCTGGTCGGCTGGATCGTCTACGAAGCGGTTGCGCGCCTGCTGCACCCTGGGGAAATCCTGTCCGGGGTGATGCTGGTGGTGGCGATCGTGGGCCTGCTGGTGAATGTGCTGGTGCTGCGCATCCTGTACGGGCATGCGCACGACGACGTCAACCTGGCCAGCGCCAGCCTGCACGTGCTGGGTGACCTGCTCGGCTCGCTGGCGGCGGTGCTGGCGGCGCTGGCGATCCGCTGGTTCGGCTGGCTCTGGGCCGATCCGCTGCTGTCGCTGCTGGTGTCGCTGCTGATCCTGGGCAGCGCGTGGCGATTGCTGCGGATGTCCGCGCACATCCTGCTGGAAGGCGTACCCGACGGCATGGACAGCGCCCAGGTGGAGGCGGCGCTGCGCACCGCCGATCCGGGCATCCGCGACATCCACCACCTGCATGTGTGGCAGCTGGCATCCGGTTCGCGCATGGCGACCCTGCATGCCGAACTGGGCGAGCATGCCGATGGCGCGAGAGCCCTGCAGGCGATCAACCGGATGCTGGCGGAGCGTTTCGGGATCCAGCACGTGACCGTGCAGATCGATCCGGGCGAGTGCTTCGACGCCAGCGGGGACTGCGCCGGGCACGCGCACCGTTGACATGACGCAGCGGTCCGACACTGCTATGATCACCGGCCGTTCATCCGATAAATCAAGGAGTTCCCATGGGTAAGGGCGATCGCAAGACCCGCCGCGGCAAGACTTATCGCGGCAGCTACGGCAATACCCGTACGCACGGCGTGCTGCCGGCCGTGGTCGGCGCCAAGCCGACCGTGACCAAGCCGGCCGCCGCCAAGAAGGCCGCGCCAAAGAAGAAGTCGGCCTGAGCCGGTTTGCATCGAGCAAAAAAAGCCCCGCCTCGGCGGGGCTTTTTTGTGGGCGGACCGCGCCGCGTGGCAGGCGGTCGCGGGTCAGAAACGGTACTGCGCGCCCACCGACCACAGCCGGCGCGGCTCCAGCTGCAGGCCGTTGACGCGCTGCCAGACGGGCAGCTGGACGAAAGCGAACGCGTTCAGCCGCGGACCGAGCTTCACGCTGATGCCCGGGCTGAGGTAGGCGAACGTCGCGCCGCTGTTGGGGCGGTCGGACTGCGGGCCGCTTTCGCGCCGCTCGCTGTGGATGTTGAGCTGCAGCTGGGGGGTGATGCGCTTCATGCCGAGATAGCGCACGCCGAAGTCGATATTCAGCGAATTGCCGGGCCGGAAACCGCTCCGCGCGTCCAGCGGAACCTGCGCCATGGCCTGGCCGAAGTAGGCCAGCGCATCGCTGAGGTAGCCGAATTTGTACACGCCGATCAGCGCGTCGGTGGTGCCGGTGCCCAGTTGCAGGCCGCGGTCGAGTGGCTGGCCGGCCTGCGGGCCGGCCGCGAAGTTCTGGGTGAAGCGCCCGGTGGGCAGTTTCACGCCGAATTGCATGCCGAGACCGGCATCCTCGCTGAAGCCCTGGTAGCGCGCGAGCAGGCGCAGGTCGCCGATGCCCCGCGCATCGGAAGTGGAGATGTCGGTGTCGCCGGTGGCGATGGTCTGGTGGTGGCGGTCGGTGTACGGCAACTGGGCCGAGATGCCCCAGTAGCGCGAGAAGTTGTAGTCCGCGCCGAGCAGGGTGGTGTGGTTGATGGTCTTGCGCTGCACCTCCTCGTCGGCGGGGTACTGGAATGCCGAGCGGTTGACGGTATCGGTGCCGTGCATCAGCCGCGACTGGTCGAAGTAGTCCTCGCGCACGCTGAGGTGCAGGCCGCTGCTGGTGGCGTAGCCCTGGCTGGACCAGTCCGAGTTGAGCGAGCAGCCGCAGGTGGAGCAGGCGTTCGCCAGCGCCGGGGCCAGTGCGACCGCGAACAGCGTGGCGGCGGCGAGGCGTCGATGGCGTGCGCACGGCCGCGGCGACCGGGAGCCGATGTGCGACTGGTATGAGTCCGGATGTTCCACGTGCGCTCTCGATGGGCTGGATTGACTTCGTCATTGTCCCACCGCGACGGCTGCGCCAGTTGCGGCGTGACGCCGCAACTGGCTGACCCAGGGCCGGACGCGGGTTGGATGCGTCGGCGGGCGGATAGGTTCCCGCCGGTCCGCGCCGCGCGGCAGGCCTGCCGCATGCTGCGTCGGCGTGCACGCCGGCCAAACTGAATGGTAGCTCGATCCGTGCCGGCTGCCCGGTTTGCGGCGGTGCCGCATGCCATGTATGATGCGCACCATTGTATTAATGCATTAGTACGTTATGAAGCGTCGATCGCGCGATCCCGAGACCCCGGCCGAGTCCGCCGAGCAGAGCCTGTGCGAGGCGCTGCTGTCGCTGAAGAACGTCGAGGAGATGGCTGCCTTCCTGGGCGACCTGTGCACCCCGGCCGAGCTCGAGGTGCTGGTGGACCGCTGGCGGGTAGTGCCGTTCCTGCTCGATGGCGTGCCGTACCGCGAGATCCACGAGCACACGGCGGTCAGCATCACCACCATCGGCCGGGTCGCGCGCTATCTCAACCAGGGCAACGGCGGCTACCTGGCCGCTGCGGCCCGCGCGGCGCGGCGGCAGGCCCAAACCACGAGGAAGAAGGCATGAAGCCGCGCGACCGTTTGCGCATCGCGATGCAGAAATCCGGCCGGCTCACCGAGCCGGCGCTGGACCTGCTGACCCGCTGCGGGCTCACCTTCCGGCAGAGCCGCGACAAGCTGTTCTGCTTCGGCGAAGGCGAGCCGGTGGATCTGCTGCTGGTGCGCGACGACGACATCCCCGGCCTGATCGCGCAGGGCGTGTGCGATCTCGGCATCGTCGGGCGCAACGTGCTCAGCGAATTCCAGCTCACCGGCGGACGCGAGGCCGAGCCGCTGGCCGAGCTGCGCCCGCTCGGCTTCGGCCGCTGCCGGCTGTCGATCGCGGTGCCGCAGGAGCTGGATTACCGCGAGCCGCGGCAGCTGCAGGGGCGGCGCATCGCCACCTCGTATCCCGGCCTGCTCGGTGAATGGTTGCGCGCGCAGGGCGTCGATGCCGGCGTGGTGACCCTGGCCGGCTCGGTCGAGATCGCGCCGAAGCTCGGTACCGCCGATGCGATCTGCGACCTGGTGCAGAGCGGCGGTACGCTGGTGGCGAACCAGCTGCGCGAAGCCGACGTGCTGCTGCAGAGCGAGGCGGTGCTGGCCGGCCCGCTGGCGCTGCCGGCGGACGAACGCGGCGACCTGCTGGAGCTGCTGCTGAAGCGGCTGGACGGGGTGATCCAGGTGCGCGAGTCGCGCCTGCTGCTGCTGCAGACCTCGCGCCACTCGCTGGAGGCGGTGACCCGGCTGCTGCCGGGCGGCCCGCAGCCGACCCTGCTGCCGGTGGCCGGCCAACCGGATCAATTGATGCTGCAGGCGCTGTGTGCCGGCGAGGTGAGCTGGCGGCAGCTGGAAGAGATCAAGAAGGCCGGGGCGCGCGAGATGTTCGTGCTGCCGGTGGAGAAAATGTTGGCATGAGTCAGGTTGACATGAAGAGCAGGTTCGCATGAAACGTCTGGACTGGAACGCCCTGGATGAAGCGGCGCGCCGCGAAGCGCTGGCGCGCCCCGCGCAGTCGCGTGCCGATGAACTGCGTCGCGGCGTCGAGCGGATCATCGCTGCCGTGCGCGAACGCGGCGACACGGCGCTGCGCGAACTGAGCGCGAAATACGACTGCTGCGCACTTGACGCGATCGCGGTGGGCGAGGCCGAATTCGCCGCGGCCGAGGCTTCCCTCGATCCGGCCCTGAAGGCAGCGATCCGCGAAGCGGCGGCGCGCATCGAGCTATTCCACCGCGCGGCGGCGTTGCAGCCGGTGGCGGTGGATACCGCGCCCGGCGTGCGGGTGGAGCGCATGCTGCGGCCGATCGGCCGGGTCGGCCTGTACGTGCCGGCCGGCAGCGCACCCTTGCCGTCGACCGCCTTGATGCTGGGCGTGCCGGCGCACATCGCCGGTTGCCGCGAGGTGGTGCTGTGCTCGCCGGCGCGCGCCGACGGCCGCTGCGACGAGGCGGTGCTGTATGCCGCGCGCCTCACCGGCGTGCACAAAGTGTTCAAGCTGGGCGGCGCGCAGGCGATCGCCGCGATGGCCTACGGCACCGCCAGCGTGCCGAAGTGCGACAAGCTGTTCGGCCCCGGCAACGCCTGGGTCACCGAGGCGAAGCTGCAGGTGTCGTCCGACCCGGACGGCGCCGCTATCGACATGCCGGCCGGCCCGTCGGAAGTGCTGGTGATCGCCGATGCCGAGGCGAACCCGGTGTTCGTCGCCGCCGACCTGCTGTCGCAGGCCGAGCACGGGCCGGATTCGCAGGTGATCCTGCTGAGCCCGTCCGCCGGCCTGCTCGACCGGGCGGCGGCCGAGGTCGAACGCCAGTGCGCCGAATTGCCGCGCGGGGCGATCGCCGGCCGGGCGCTGGCGCAGAGCCGGCTGATCGCCGTCGATTCGCTGGCGCAGGCGGTGGAAGTGAGCAATCGCTACGCGCCCGAACACTTGATCCTGCAGGTGGCCGCGCCGCGAGCGCTGCTCGACGGCATCGAGAGTGCCGGCTCGGTCTTCCTCGGCCAGTGGACGCCCGAATCGGTGGGCGACTACTGCAGCGGCAGCAACCATGTGCTGCCGACCTACGGCTACGCGCGCAGCTACAGCGGCGTGTCGGTGGGCAGTTACCAAAAGCAGATCAGCGTGCAGGAAGTCAGCGCCGACGGCCTGCGCAATATCGGCCCGTGCACCGCCACGCTGGCGGCGGCGGAGCAGCTGGAGGCGCACCGCCGTGCGGTGACCCTGCGGCTGGAGGCCCTGGCATGAGCGTGCTCGATCTGGCGCGGCCGGAGATCCGCGCGATGCAGCCGTACTCCTCGGCACGGATGGAGGCCAGCGGCGGCGAGGTCTTTCTCAACGCCAACGAATCGGCGTGGACGCCGGTGGGCGACGGCGGCCTCGGTTGCAACCGCTACCCCGAGCCGCAGCCGGCGGCGCTGCTCGAGGCGCTGGCGGCGCTCTACGGTGTGCGGCGCGAACAGTTGCTGGTCGGCCGCGGCAGCGACGAGGCGATCGACCTGCTGGTGCGCGCGTTCTGCCGCGCCGGCCGCGACGCGATACTGATCCAGCCGCCCACGTTCGGCATGTACGCGGTGTGCGCTCGGGTGCAGGACGCGGGCATCGTCGAGGTGCCGCTGGCGGCGGATTTCACCCTGGACGCGGATGCCGTGCTGGCCGCGCTGACCCCGGCGGTGAAGCTGGTCTTCATCTGCACGCCGAACAATCCCACCGGCCAGCTGGTGCCGCGTGCCGATGTCGAACGGCTGGCGCAGGCGCTGGCCGGCCGTGCGCTGCTGGTGGTGGACGAGGCCTATGTGGAATTCGCCGAGCGGGGCAGTGCGGCCGACCTGATCGACCGCTACGACAACCTTGCCGTGCTGCGCACCTTGTCCAAGGCCTGGGCGCTGGCCGGCGTGCGTATCGGCAGCCTGCTGGCGAACGCCGACGTGATCGCGCTGCTGCGCCGGATCATGGCGCCGTACCCGCTGCCGCTGCCGAGCGTGGATGCGGCGCTGCTGGCGCTGTCCGGCTGGGGCCAGGCGAACGCGCGCGAGCGCATCGGCATCGTGCGCGGGGAGCGCGCACGGATGCAGGTGGCGCTGCGCCGGTTGCCCGGGGTGCGCGAGGTGCTGCCGTCGCAGGCGAACTTCCTCGCCGTACGCTTCGACGATGCCGGCGCCGCCTACCGGCGCCTGCTTGCCGCCGGCATCGTGGTGCGCGACGTGCGCCGCTACCCGAACCTCGGCGACGCGCTGCGCATCACCATCGGCACCCCCGCGGAGAACGATCGGGTGCTGGCCGTATTGAAGAGTCCGGCCATGGATGGCAGGGTTTCTGCCGAGGGATCGGCATGAACAAGCGCAAGATACTTTTTGTCGACCGTGACGGCTGCCTGATCGAGGAGCCGGCCGACGAACAGATCGACAGCTACGAGAAGCTGGCCCTGCTGCCCGGCGTGATCGCCGCGCTGCAGCGCTTCGTCGCCGCCGGCTACGAGCTGGTGATGGTGACCAACCAGGACGGCCTGGGCACCGACAGTTTCCCGGAGCCGCATTTCACCGGGCCGCACGAACTGCTGATGCGCATCCTCGCCTCGCAGGGCATCCGCTTCCGCGAAGTGCTGATCGACCGCAGCTTCCCGCATGAGGGCAGGGACACGCGCAAGCCCGGCGTGGGCATGCTGCGCCACTACCTGGCCGACGACGGCTGGAGTCGTGCGGCGTCGGCGATGGTCGGCGACCGCGAAACCGACCTGCAGTTCGCCGCGAACATGGGCGTGCGCGGGTTCCGCGTCGGCGCGCAGGGCGTGGGCTGGGAGGAACTGGCCCACCAGCTGCTCGATGCGCCGCGCGTGGCCACGGTGGTGCGCAACACGAAGGAAACCCGCATCACGGTCAGCGTGGACCTGGACAAGGTGGCCGAACCGCAGGCGCACACCGGGCTCGGCTTCTTCGACCACATGCTGGAGCAGATCGGCAAGCACGGCGGCTTCGCGCTGAAGCTCGACTGCGACGGCGACACCCACATCGACGAGCATCACACCATCGAGGATTGCGCGCTGGCGCTCGGCAGCGCCTTGAAGCAGGCGCTGGGCGACAAGCGCGGCATCGGCCGCTACGGCTTCACCTTGCCGATGGACGAGGCGCAGGCCAGCGCCGCGCTGGACCTGTCCGGCCGGCCGTACTTCGTGTTCGAGGGCAGTTTTCCGCGCGAGCGCGTAGGCGAGGTGCCGACCGAACTGGTGCCGCATTTCTTCCGTTCGTTGTGCGAGACGCTGGGCGCGAACCTGCACCTGAGCGTGCGCGGCGACAACGCGCACCACATGGTCGAGGCCTGCTTCAAGGTGGTGGCGCGCGCGCTGCGCCAGGCGATCGCCCGCTCCGGCAGCGAACTGCCCAGCACCAAGGGAAGCCTGTAATGTGGCGATCAATGCACATCGGCGCAGGAGCGCACCCTGTGCGCGTTAGCTCTTCGCCACGCGATGGAAAGCATCGCGCACAAGGTGTGCTCCTGCGTGCGAGGTACGTGTGATGGTGGTCCTTGTCGACGCCGGCGGCACCAATATCGGCTCGGTACGCTACGCGCTGCAGCGCCTCGGCGCGGATGCCGCGCTCACTGCGGACGCGGCGGCGATCCGCGCCGCCGACAAGGTGATCCTGCCCGGCGTGGGCGCCGCCGGCCCCGGCATGGCGCGGTTGCGCGAGCTGGGCCTGGTCGACGTGCTGCGTTCGCTGGAACAGCCCGTGCTCGGCGTGTGCCTGGGCATGCAATTGCTGTGCGCGCATTCCGAAGAGAGCGATACCGAGTGTCTGGGTCTGATTCCCGCCCCGGTACGCCGCTTCGTCGAAGCGCCGGGCCTGCGCGTGCCGCATATGGGCTGGAATGGCTTGTCGATCCGGCGGAAGCATCCGTTGCTGGCCGGCCTGGACGACGGCGAGCAGGCCTACTTCGTGCACAGCTATGCGGTACCGGTGGGCGACTGGACCCTGGCCACGGCCGACTACGGCGGCGCGTTCTCGGCGGTGATCGCGCATGGCAACTTCCATGGCATGCAATTCCACCCCGAACGCTCGGCCGCCGTCGGCGCGAGGCTGCTGAAGAACTTCCTCGAACTATGAACTTCGACGTGATTCCCGCGATCGACCTGCGTGGCGGCCAGGTGGTGCGCCTGAAGCAGGGCGACTACGCGCAGCAGACCACCTATGCCGCCGATCCGCGCGCACTGGCGCGGCGCTATGCCGAGGCAGGTGCGCGCTGGCTGCACCTGGTCGACCTGGACGGCGCGCGCTCGGGCAGCCTCGCCAATCTCGCCGTGATCCAGGCGATCGCGGCCGATGGCATGCAGATCCAGGCCGGCGGCGGCGTACGCGGCGAAGACGACCTGCGCCGGCTGTTCGACGCCGGCGTGCAGCGCGCGGTGCTGGGCAGCGTGGCGATCCGCGATCCCGAACTCGTGGCCGGCTGGCTGGGCAGGTACGGCGCCGAACGGCTGACCCTCGCGCTCGATACGCGCCGCCTCGGTGGCCGCTGGAGCCTGCCCAGCGCCGGCTGGACCGAAATCGAGGCGCGCACGCTGGACGAGTTGGCGCCGTGGTACGCCGCGCGCGGCGCGCGCCACCTGCTGTGCACCGACATCGACCGCGACGGCATGCTGGCCGGCTTCAACCTCGATCTCTATCGCCACCTCGCCGCTACCGTGCCGTCGCTGGCCGTGCAGGCTTCCGGCGGCGTGCGCTCGCTGGACGACATCCGCGCCGCGCGCGAAGCCGGCGCGCGGGGCGTGATCCTCGGCCGCGCGCTGCTGGAAGGGCGCTTCACCGTGGCGGAGGCGTTGGCTGCATGAAAAATTTGCTACACAGGTCGATGTTGCCCCTCCCCCTGCATGCCCCAAAGGGACAAGCAGGGGAGGGAGAGGGCGTGGGGCGTGCCTTATGCTGAGCCGCCGCATCATTCCCTGCCTGGACGTGCGCGATGGCCATGTGGTCAAGGGCGTGCGCTTCCGCGACCACGTGGTGATGGGCGAGATCGTGGAACTGGCCCTGCGCTATCGCGACGAGGGCGCCGACGAGCTGGTGTTCTACGACATCACCGCCAGCCCGGAAGGGCGCAGCGTGGACCGCGGCTGGGTCGAGCGGGTGGCGCGGGTGATCGACATCCCGTTCTGCGTCGCCGGCGGCATCGGCTCGGTGGACGAGGCGCGCGCGGTGCTGCATGCGGGCGCCGACAAGATCTCGGTGAACTCGCCGGCGCTGGAGCGTCCCGCGCTGATCGACGAGCTGGCCGCCGCGTTCGGCGTGCAGTGCGTGGTGGTCGGTATCGACTCGCTACGCGACGCCGACGGCGAGTGGCGCGTGCGCCAGTACACCGGCGACCCCGCGAAGACCCAGGCGCTGCCGCGCCGCACGCTGGACTGGATGGTCGAGGCGCAACGGCGCGGCGCCGGCGAGATCGTGCTCAACTGCATGGGCAGCGACGGCGTGCGCCGCGGCTACGACCTGGAGCAGCTCTCCGCGGCCCGCGCGCTCTGCCGCGTGCCGCTGGTCGCCTCCGGCGGCGCCGGCGAACCGCGACATTTCCGCGATGCCTTCGTCGAGGCCGACGTGGACGGCGCGCTGGCGGCGAGCGTGTTCCATTCGGGAGCGATCGCGATTCCCGCGTTGAAGCGCTATCTGCAAGCCGAAGGCGTACAAGTGAGGAATGAGTGAAGAGGAGTGAGAGGTGAGAGAAAGCATGCACGCTTGTGGCCTCTCGCTTTTGCATTCTTTCTCTGCTTACTTCTCTCCACTCACTCCTGCCAATGAGTTGTCCCATGTCTGACGCCAACACTGACATCTCCCGCCTCGACTGGGCCAAGGGCGGCGGCCTGCTGCCGGCGATCGTGCAGCACTGGCTGAGCGGCGAGGTGCTGATGCTCGGCTACATGAATGCCGAGGCGCTGGCGCAGACGCAGGCCAGCGGCCAGGTCACGTTCTACAGCCGCGGCAAGCAACGCCTGTGGACCAAGGGCGAAAGCTCCGGTCACGTGCTGGCGTTGAAGTCGATCCGCGTCGATTGCGACGCCGATACCTTGCTGGTCCGGGCCGAGCCGCATGGCCCGACCTGCCACCTCGGCACCTCCAGCTGCTTCGGCGAAAACCAGCGCCCGCCGCTCGGTTTCCTCGCCGAGCTCGACGCGCTGGTCGCGCAACGCCACGCGGAGCGTCCGGCAGGCAGTTACACCACCAGGCTGTTCGACGGCGGCATTCGCCGCATCGCGCAGAAGGTGGGCGAGGAAGGCGTGGAGACTGCGCTGGCCGCGGTGGCGCAGGACGACGCCGAGCTGCTGGGCGAGGCGGCGGACCTGGTGTTCCATCTCACCGTGGCGCTGCGCGCGCGCGGGCTTGGGCTGGCCGACGTCGTTCGCGTGCTGGCCGATCGGCACGCGGGACGCGGCTGAATCGGGCTATCGGGGAGTGGCGACGGACGCGTTGCCGGCCGGCGTTGCCGGCTTGAACGGCAGCGCCGGTCCGGGCGTGATGCCCTTGCGCCACAAGGCGAGCTGCCCGCTGATGCCGCTGCCGATGTCGATCTGCGGCTCGGAAGGAGTGAGCTTGTCCTGCTGTTCCCACCGGCGGATCTCGCCGCTGGCCTGCTTGAAGGCGTCCGCGAAATTGTCGGTGCGGTTCAGCGCATCGACCAGCCACGCCTTGCCGAAGTAGGTGATGTCCGAGTCGCTGCCGCAGCCGAACGAGCTGCGGTCGGCGCGGGCGGCGGTGAGCACCAGGGTGCCGGGGCCGCGCAGCGGCGGCACGAAGCCGCCCGAATAGCAGGCGTTGACCACCACGACCTTCCACTTGAACGGGTGCATCGCCAGGATGCCGGCGAGGTCGCTGGCGCCGATCGGGTCCAGCGGCAGCGGGTCCATGTCGAGCAGCAGGTTGTGTTCCTCGTCACCGTGGCTGGTGAGGTACAGCAGGAGGATGTCCTGGTCCGCCTGCATCGTCTTGCCCAGGCCCTCGAGCGCGGTTTCCAGGTTGCTCCAGCTGGCCAGCGGACGGGTGGCGAGCGTGGCCGGGTTGTTCTCCAGCACCAGGCTGTGGGCGCTGGCGCCGAAGCGCTGCGCGAACAGTTGCGCGGCGTACTCGGCCTCGTTGCGGAACACGTCCTCGCTGCCGTCGCCGGCGAAGGCCACCAGGTAGAGGTTCGGCCTGCCGGGCACGCGCGGACCGAGCCCGGCCAGCGCTTCGCGCATCATCCGCGGCTGCGCGTACAGGACCTGCTCCGGGGTCGGCCCCTGCCCGGGCCAGTTGTCGAGCGCGATGTCGGCGTCGGATCCCGCGAGCTCCTCCATGCTGGCGGATGTCGCCGGCGCGGGGTGGTCGGCGGCTGCCGGCGCCGGCCGATGGCCCGGCCACCAGAGGGCCAGCAGCACGCCGGCGGCGAATGCGAGCAGGGTGGTCAGGGCGTGGCGCATGGGGGATACGCGTGCGGATTCACGGCGCGATCGCGTCGAAGTCGCGGTAGACGGTGTGGCGCGGCGACTCGGGCAGGGCCTGCGGCTCGCGCACCAGCCAGCCGGTGTGGAAGCCGGCCGCCTGCGCGGCGTCGAGTTCCTCCACGATGTCGGACAGGAACAGCAGGTGGCGGGGCTGTTCGCCGATCGCCTCGGCGATGCGCCGGTAGGAGGAGGACTCGCGTTTCGGGCCGGTTTCGGTGTCGAAGTAGCCGGCGAACAGCGCGCCCAGGTCGCCGGCCTCGCTGTGGCGGAAGAACAGTTTCTGCGCCGGCACCGAGCCGGAGGAGTAGACGTACAGGCGCAGCCCGTCGGCGCGCCACTCGCGCAGCCGCGCGGCCACCTCCGGATAGACGTGCGCGCGGTAGTCGCCGGCCTCGTAGCCGTCCTTCCAGATCATGCCCTGCAGCGCCTTCAGCGCGGTGGACTTGCGGTCCTCGCCGATCCACCGCAGCAGCAGTTCGATGATGTCCTGGCGGCGGGCTTCCACCAGCCCGGCTTCCATGGCCGCTTCGTGCAGCCAGTGCTGCACCTCGGGCTTGTCGCCGTGGGTCTCCACGAAAGCGGGCAGGCGCTTGCGCGCGTACGGAAACAGCACGTCGCGCACGAAGTCGATCGAGCTGGTGGTGCCCTCGATGTCGGTGACGATGGCGCGGATTTCGATCATGGCGATGGTTCGCGAAGGATGGAGCCGGCATGGCGCCGGGCCGGCGGTATCACACGCTTTCCCGGGTGGGCTGCATCCGCGGGAAACGCTGCGCGATGTCGTCGCCGGTGAAGTTGGCCACCCAGCCTTCCTTGTTGGTGAACAGCCGGATCGCCACGAAGTACGGTGCCTCGCTCATGTCGAACCAGTGGCGGGTGCCGTCGGGTACGCCGATCAGGTCGCCCTGTTCGCACAGGATGTCGTAGACCTTGCCGCCGAGATGCAGGGTGAACTGGCCGGAGCCGGCGACGAAGAAACGCACCTCGTCCTCGCTGTGGGTGTGTTCGCTGAGGAATTTCTGGCGCAGCGCGGCGCGGTCGGGGTGATCCGGGGCGAGGCTGATCACGTCCACGGCCTGGTAGCCTTCCTCGCGCATCAGGTGGTCGATGTCGCCGCGGTAGGCGGCGATCACCTCGTCCTGGCTGGCACCGGGCGCGATCGGCTGGCTCGCCTCCCACCGCTCGAAGCGAACGCCCACCTTGCCGAGTTCCGCGGCGATCGCGGCGTGCTCGTCGATCGCCGCCAGCGGCGATTGCGGTCGGGTTTCGTCGAAGATGCGCAATCGGCTCATGATGCCCTCAGTCTTTTCAGGTCAAGTTCGCAGCCGAGCAGGAACTCCAGCGCTTCCAGGTGGCGCCGGGTCTCGGCCATGTCGCGGCCCCAGGTGTAGATGCCGTGGCCGTCGATCAGGTAGGCGTGCAACGGCTTGCCCGCGTCCAGCCAGGCGTCGACCCGGGCCACCAGTTCGGGCATGCGCTGGGTGTTCGGGAACACCGGGATCTCCAGCACGCTCTCGTGGGTGTGGTAGCCCGTGATCGCCTTCTGCAGCTCCCAGCCCTGCAGCCGGATCACACCGCCGCCGGCGAACAGCCGCGAGGCTACGCTCTGCACGTGCGAATGGGTATGCAGCACCGCGTTCACCTCCGGCCAGCGCCGGTAGATCTGGGTGTGCAGCGCCGTTTCGGCGCTGGGGCGGGCGTCGGTGCCGACCGGATTGCCGTCCAGGTCGATCAGCATGATGTCGTCGCGGCCCAGCCGTCCCTTGTGCTTGCCCGAGACGGTGATCGCCGCGTGATCGGCATCGACCCGCATCGAGAAGTTGCTGCTGGTTGCCGGCGTCCAGCCCAGCGCCGACAACTCGCGTGCGGCCTCGGCGATGGCGTCGGCGCGTTGCTCGAACAGGCTGGCGGGAACGGCGGAGGGCAGGGTCTGGCTCATGCAGTTTGGACGTCCAAATGAGCTTGGACTATACCATGCGCCGATCTGCGGCCCGACAGGAATGAGAGCCATTCTCGCAAGTCAGGAAAAATTGACATGGCGGGCGTAACATCGGCGCGAATCCGGTGCAGGGTGTGCCGGACAGATCACGACGGAGGCTTGCCCATGTCGAAAGAACAAGATGTCGAATCGCGTCGCCGGTTCCTCAAGGTGGCCGCCGGCACCACGGCGGCAGCCGTGGTGATGGGTGGTTTGCCGCGCTTTGCGCGGGCGGCGGACCTGCCGCCGGTGAGCGAGTCGGATCCGACCGCGAAGGCACTGGGCTATGTGGAAGACGCCACCAAGACCACCAACGCGAAGTACAAGGCCGGCGACGACTGCACCAATTGCCAGTTCTACACGGGCGGCGCCACCGGTCGCGGTCCGTGCCAGCTGTTCCCGGGCAAGTCGGTGAATGCGAAGGGCTGGTGCGTGTCGCACACGCCGAAGAAAGCCTGATCACACCTTGCCGCGAATCGCATGGAAAGGCCGGCTCATCGCCGGCCTTTTTGTTGTCGTGTTCCGGAAGAGGCGGCCTGGTGGGGCGTGATGCAGTCCGGTGCGCAGACAAAAGTGCGGCCCGGACACATCAGGTCGAGGAGCTACCCACCTGACGCGCCGAGCCGCGATCCGGGGCCCACTGCCAAGTGATCAACCCGCGGACTGAGGATGATACTCCCGAGTTCGCCGAATGGGCGACCGATCCCGGGATTTCTCTTGGAAAATTCTCGTTAACACCTTGAAATATAAAGAAATATTCCATTGATTTCGAGATTTCCCGAAAATTTTTGCAGTTCCTGCGGATAAGCATCATTCCCGACACCTGTCGGTAAATGGCGTTTTTTCGACGATATTCGACGAAATTATGCGTCAGGGCGAGGTGGCGTCCGTTGCCGCGCCGCGCAGGTGGCTGTGCCGGAGGCTGTAGCCGAAATAGACCAGCAGGCCGATGAACGTCCAGACCACCATCAGCGTCCAGTTGTACCAGGCCATGGTGGACAGCAGGGCGAGGCAGCTGAGGATGCCGAGCGTGCAGATCACCGGCGCGAACGGCACGCGGAAGGTGCGCGGCAGCTCCGGCCGGGTATGCCGCAGGATCCACACGCCGGCGCAGACGGCGATGAACGCGATCAGCGTGCCCATCGACACCAGGTCGCCCAGCACGTCCAGCGGAAAGACCGCCGCGAGCAGGGAGATGCCGGCACCGGTGATCAGCGTGTTGAGGTGCGGCGTGCGGTAGCGCGGGTGGATCCGGGTGAATACCTTCGGCAGCATGCCGTCGCGGCCCATGATCATGAAGATGCGCGGCTGCGCGATGACCATCACCAGCACCACCGACGACAGGCCGAGCAGCGCGCCGACCTCCACCAGCCAGCGCAGCCATTCCAGTTGCGGATGCCCGTGCAGGGCAGTCACCACCGGCTCGTCGGTGCCGAGCAGGGTGTACGAGGTCAGGCCGGTCATCACCGCGGCCATCGCGATGTACAGCACGGTGCAGATCGCCAGCGAGGCGAGGATGCCGATCGGCAGGTCGCGCTGCGGGTTGCGCGACTCCTGCGCGGCCACCGAGGTGGCTTCGAAGCCGATGTAGGCGAAGAACACCATCGCCGCGCCGCGCAGCACGCCGTCCCAGCCGTACTTGTAGTGGCCCTGCGACTCGGGCACGAACGGGTGCCAGTTGGACGGGTCGACGTAGCGCCAGCCGACCACGATCACCAGGGTGATGAGGCCGACCTTGAGCGCCACCATCGCGGCGTTGGCCAGGCTCGACTCGCGGATGCCGACGTAGCAGATCCAGGTCAGCAGCATGATCAGCACCACTGCCGGCAGGTTCAACAGCGCCCCGGTGGCAACCAGGTGGTGGTCGGCGGTGAACGCCAGCGGCGCCCGGGTCAGCGCCGTGGGCAGGCTCAGGTCCATGTTGAAGGCATGCCCGACGTGGTCGAGCAGGCTGAGGAAGTAGCCGGTCCAGCTCACCGCCACCGCGGAGGCGGACACGCCGTATTCCAGCACCAGGTTCCAGCCGATGAACCAGGCCATCAGCTCGCCCAGGGTGGCATAGGCGTAGGAGTAGGCGCTGCCGGAAACCGGGATCAGCGTGGCGAACTCGGCGTAGCACAGCGCGGTGAACGTGCTGCAGATCGCCGCCAGGATGAAGGACAGGATCACCGCCGGCCCGGCATGGTCGGCCGCCGCCTGGCCGGTGATCACGAAGATGCCACCGCCGATCACCGCGCCGATGCCGAGGGCGGTCAGGCCCCAGGGTCCGAGGGTACGGCGCAGCGTGGGGCCGTGCGTGTCGTCGGGTTCGTTGAAATCGGTCTTGCGGGCGAGCAGTTGCTTGAGCATGGGGCTTCCGGGCGTGAAGACGGCACGACACGCGTCGTGCCGGTGGCGTGGCGGTTCACGGGCGCAAGATCAGTCCGACTCGATACCGCGGGCCAGGTTGCTCTTGCGGTAGCCGTACAGGAGGTAGACCACCAGACCGATGGTGCCCCACACGAAGAAGGTGGCGATGGCCTTCTCGGACAGGTTGAGGAACAGCAGCAGGCAGCCGATCACGGCCAGCGGGCAAACCAGCCACGGCAGCGGGGTGCGGAACGGGCGCGGGCGGTCGGGCTGGGTGCGGCGCAGGATCAGCACGCCCAGCGCCACCATCATGAACGCGAACAGCGTGCCCGAATTGGTGATGTCGGCCAGGATGCCCACCGGGAACAGCGCGCCGAACAGCGAGACGAAGGTGCCGGTAATCAGGGTGATGACGTGGGGCGTATGGAAGCGCGGATGGATCTTCGCCAGCGAGCCCGGCAGCAGGCCGTCGCGCGCCATGGTGAAGAAGATGCGCGTCTGGCCGTAAGTCATGGTGAGGATCACCGACGGCAGCGCGATGCTGGCGGCGAAGCCGATCAGGTTGCCCAGCTGGTCGTGGTGGAGCAGGCGCAGCACGTGGGCCAGCGCCTCCTTGCTGCACACCAGCGCCTGCGAACTCTGGCAGGCTGCCGCGAATTCCGGGGTGCCGGGTTGCAGCGCCGCGCCGTCCGGGCCCAGCATGGGCTGCGCCCCCACCGATCCCACCGCGGCGTAGCTCACCAGCAGGTAGAAGACGGTGCACACGCCCAGCGAGCCGATCAGGCCGATCGGGATGTTGCGGTTCGGGTTCTTGGTTTCCTCGGCCGCGGTGGAGACGGCATCGAAACCGATGTAGGCGAAGACGATGGAGGCTGCTGCGCCGAGCACGCCGAGGCCACCCATCGGGCTGCCCCAGCCATTGGGAACGAAGGGCTTGAAGTTCGGATCCTTCACCGCCGGCAGCGCGATGAAGATGAAGACGATCAGTGCGGTGATCTTGATCAGCACCAGCACGGTGTTGACCTTGGCCGACTTCGAGGTGCCGATCACCAGCAGAAAGGTGACGGCCAGGCCGATCAGGCAGGCCAGCAGGTTGAAGCTGCCGCCGTCCATGGGTCCCACGCGCAGGAACGTGGGCAGGCCGTAGCCGGCATGGGCCAGCAGTCCGTTGACGTAGCCGGCCCAGCCCACGCAGACCGTGCTCGCCGCGATGGTGTATTCCAGCACCAGCGCCCAGCCCACCACCCAGGCGGCGCTCTCGCCGAGCACGCCGTAGGTATAGGTGTAGGCCGAGCCGGCCACCGGCACCATCGAAGCCAGCTCGGCGTAGGCGAGCGCGGCGAGCGCACAGACCACTGCCGCGATCACGAAGGAAACCATCATGCCGGGGCCGGCCTTCTGGCCCGCTTCCGCGGTGAGCACGAAGATGCCGGTGCCGATGATCGCGCCGATGCCGAGCATGGTGAGCTGGAAGGCGCCGAGCTGGCGGGTGAGGCTCTTCTTCTCGGCCGTGGCGATGATCTGGTCGATCGGCTTGATGCGCTTGAACAGCATGCAGTGGCTCCCCGGGAAACGACGACGTCGCGCTCGAACAAAAACGCGACGAAGATGGACGCGAGAGCCGACGGACGGCCAACCATAGCGGAGCGTCTGGAGGGGTACAAGTTGCGATGCAGCTAGAATCGACGAGGCCCCCCGCATCCCCTGCCACAAGTCATGTCTCCCATTCTTCCCCCACTTGCCGCTGCGCTGGACGACTATCTCGCACGCCATCCGGAGGAGTTCGAGGTGGTTGCCGACTTCGATGTTTTCCTCGCCTCGCACGCAGCGGTGTTCGAACGCAGCCATGCCGTGGGCCACTTCACCGGCTCGGCCTGGCTGGTGAGTGCGGATGGCGAGCGCGTGTTGCTGATGCACCACCGCAAGCTGGATCGCTGGCTGCAGCCGGGCGGCCATGCCGATGGCGACGCGGACCTGGCGCGGGTGGCATTGCGCGAGGCGCAGGAGGAAACCGGCGTGGCTGGCCTGCGCATCGAAGGCGGCGTCTTCGACCTCGACCGGCACCGCATCGCGGCCCGTGCGAACGAACCTGGACACTGGCATTACGACGTGCGTCATGTGGTGCGCGCGGGAGCGGACGAGCGCTTCACGATCAACCAGGAATCCCGTGCGCTGGCGTGGCGGGCAGTGAGAGACGTGGCTGCCGACGACGGCCTCGACCCCTCGTTGCGGCGCATGGCGCGCAAGTGGTTGGGGCGCTTGCTGTAGGAGCGCAGCCTGTCCGCGATGCTCCTGGCTCTGATCGACATCAGAGCATCGCGCACGACCGAAGGAAGTCCCTTGCGGACAGGCTGCGCTCCTACAGGTACTTCGCCGGCGCGGGGTTGAGGTGGCCGCAGGCGCTACAGGTGCGCGATTCGCGCGAGCCGTAGAAGCGGTCGAACACCGGCGGGAAATCGTGCTCGATGCTGTCGAGCACGAAGTATTCCTCGTACAGCTGGTGGTTGCAGCGCTCGCAGAACCACAGCAGGCCGTCCTTTTCGCCGGCGGTGCGGCGGCGCTCGATCACCAGCCCGATCGACGCCGGCATGCGCTGCGGCGAATGCGGCACGCGCGGCGGCAGGTAGAACATCTCGCCGGCGCGGATCGGGATGTCGCGCGCGTGGCCCTCGTCCTGCACCTTCAGCACCATCTCGCCCTCGATCTGGTAGAAAAACTCCGGGCCTTCGTCGTGGTGGTAGTCGGTGCGCGCGTTGGGACCGCCCACGATCATGACGATGAAGTCGCCGTCGACGATGCACTTGTTGCCCACCGGCGGCTTCAGCAGGTGGCGGTGCTCGTCGATCCAGCGCTGCAGGTCGATGGGCGGCAGCAAGGCCATGGTGGCGGTTCCCGGAAAAGTGGCGAACACCATAGCGCTGCCGCAACTGCAAAAAAAGCCGCCCTGGCGGGAAGCCGGGCGGCTGGCGACATGCCGGGCCTACGGCATCAGTACCTTGTCGATCACGTGGATCACGCCGTTGGACTGCATCACGTCGCCGATGCTGACGTGGGCGACGTTGCCCTTGTCGTCGGTGAGCGCCCAGCCGTCGCCGTCCCTGCTCGCGGTGATCCAGTCGCCCTCGACGGTCTTCAGCCTGGCCTTGCCGCCACTGGCGGCGACCTTGGCCGCCAGGTCGTGCGCGGTCAGGCGGCCGGCCACGACGTGGTAGGTGAGGATCTTGGCGAGCGTGGCCTTGTTCTCCGGTTTCAGCAGGTTGTCGACGGTACCGGCGGGCAGGGCGGCGAACGCCTCGTCGGTCGGCGCGAACACGGTGAACGGACCGGGGCCCGACAGCGTGTCGACGAGGCCGGCGGCCTTCACCGCGGCGACCAGGGTGGTGTGATCCTTCGAGTTGACCGCGTTCTGGATGATGTTCTTCGACGGGTACATGGCCGCGCCACCGACCATGACGGTTTTCTCCATGCTCATCGGGCCGGCCATGGCGATCGGCGTCACGGCCGCCGCGGTCAATGCCAGCGCCAGGCCGATGGCAAGGGTGTGCATGTGCTGTTGGATCTTCATCGTGTTCTCCAGTGGTGTCCGCTTCGCGGATCGGAAGCGCATGGAGATACGGGGCGGCGATGTCGCCGGATGCAGGCGGAACGAAAAAAGACGCAGCCGGCGACGGCCCGGTGCGCAACCGTGAGGTCAGGCGCCGCCGATCGCGCCCTTGGCCACCACCGGGCCGGTGGGCTGGCCGGTGGGTGAGCCGCCGCTCGGTTCCACCGAAACGGCCAGCAGGGCCCTGGTATCGAGGCGCGCGAGCAGATCGGCGCGCAACGCGATGGACGTGGGTCTGTCGCGCGCGATCACCCCCAGCGAAATGGGCTTCTCCCCCGGCGGGATCAGCCACAACTGGGGCGTGCGTCCCGGCGCAAACGCAACCGGTGTGGCCGGCACCACGATCATCCTTGCGTGCTGCAGGTCCATCGTGGCGGTCCAGCCGGTGACGCCGTTGTCCTGTTCGATGGCAGCGGCCATGTAGCCGGCACGGGTCGTGGTTGGCACGGCCGCCCGGTGCGGTTGCACCAGCATGACCACCACGCTGGCCGCCGCCACCACGCTGGCGCCGAGGCCGAGCCAGCGCCACAGGTGCAGGTTGTTCCACAGGCTGGGGCGCGGTCGTGGCGCCGCCGGCGCAGCGAGCTGCAGCGCATCGTGGATCCGTGCCCAGACATAAGGTGCCGGAGTGCTCGCCTCGACTTCGTCGGCGAGCGGCGCCAGACGGCGTTGCCACGCGGCGACCGCGGCGGCGGCCTGCGGGTCGTCGCGGATTTCCCGCTCCACCGCTGCGCGCGCAGCGGCATCCAGCACGCCGAGCACGTACTCGGCATGGCGCAGGTCGTCGTCGCGGTGGTCGGCGGGTGTGTTCATTGCTCCAGGCACGTGCGCAATTGCAGCAGGCTGCGGCGGATCCAGCTTTTCATGGTGCCCAGCGGTATCCGGCAGCGCGCCGCCAGTTCGTTATACGTCGCGCCGGTGAAAAAGGCTTCACGCACGGCGCTGCGCTGGCGCGGTTCCAGCGCATCCAGGCATCGTTGCAGGCGCTGGTGCTCCTGGCTGGTTTCGGCGTCGGCGGCCGGCGTGGGTTGGCCGTCGGCGGTTTCTTCCAGCTGCAGCGGGTCCAGTTGTTCCTCGCGATGCTGGCGCAGCCGATCGATCGCCTTGTTCCGCGCAAGCGTTACCAGCCAGGTGATCGCGCTCGCCTTGCCGTCGTCGAAACTGGCGGCGCGGCGCCACACCGCGATATAGGTTTCCTGCAGCACTTCTTCGGCTTCGCCGCGTTCGCGCAGCATGCGCAGGCACACGCCGAACAATTTCGACGAGGTGCGTTGGTACAGCGCCGCGAATGCCTGTTGGTCGCCGCGGCCTGCACGAATCAACAGCTCGTTGAGTTCCTCGCGTGCGGCGGGGCTGCCGGCGCTCACGGGTTTGCGGCCCCGCTTTCGGGAAGGCCATGGGTAGGCTGGGCGGGGAGCGTCATGCCGCCAGCATGAGGGCTGCATGGGACGGCGGCAAGCGGCCCGGTTATTCAGACTTCCAGTGTCGCCAGGTCGCCCTTTTCTTCCAGCCAGGACTTGCGGTCGCCGGCGCGTTTCTTCGCCAGCAGCAGGTCCATGATGCGCGCAGTGCCGTCGCCGTCGTCCACGGTGAGCTGCACCAGCCGGCGGGTGTCGGGATGGATGGTGGACTCGCGCAGCTGCGGCGGGTTCATCTCGCCCAGGCCCTTGAAGCGGGTGGTGCTGACCGCGCCCTTCATCTTCTCGCGCTCGATCCGCTGCAGCATCGCTTCCTTCTCGCTTTCGTCGAGGCAATAGAACACCTGCTTGCCCACGTCGACGCGGAACAGCGGCGGCATCGCCACGAACACGTGGCCCTCGCCGACCAGCTTCGGGAAATGCCTGAGGAACAGCGCGGACAGCAGGGTAGCGATGTGCAGGCCGTCGGAGTCGGCGTCGGCGAGGATGATCACCTTGCCGTAGCGCAGGCCGGACAGGTCGTCCTTGCCCGGGTCGCAGCCGATCGCCACGGCCAGGTTGTGCACTTCCTCCGAGGCCAGCACCGAGGTGGATTCGACTTCCCAGGTGTTGAGGATCTTGCCGCGCAGCGGCAGGATCGCCTGGAACTCCTTGTCGCGCGCCTGCTTGGCGCTGCCGCCGGCGGAGTCGCCCTCGACCAGGAACAGCTCGGTGCGGCTGAGGTCGGTGGCGGTGCAGTCGGCCAGCTTGCCGGGCAGTTGCGGGCCCTGGGTGATCTTCTTGCGGACGATCTGCTTGGCGGCCTTCAGCCGCGCGCTGGCGCGCTCGATCGCCAGCTGGGCGATCCGCTCGCCCATCTCCACGTTCTGGTTGAGCCACAGGCTGAAGGCATCGTGGATGACGTTCTCGACCATGCCGGCGGTCTGCCGCGAGGACAGCCGCTCCTTGGTCTGGCCGGCGAACTGCGGATCCTGCAACCGCGCCGACAGCACGAACGACAGCCGCTCCCACACGTCTTCCGGCGCCAGCTTCACGCCGCGTGGCAGCAGGTTGCGGATGTCGCAGAACTCGCGGACCGCGGTGGTGAGGCCCGAGCGTAGGCCGTTGACGTGGGTGCCGCCCTGCGCGGTGGGGATCAGGTTGACGTAGCTCTCCTGCACCAGATCGCCTTCCGGCAGCCAGGCCAGCGCCACTTCCAGGCCTTCGACGTCGCGCGCCATGTGGTGCACGAACAGCTCGTTCGGCAGCGCTTCGATGCCGTCGAGTTCGCCGCGCAGGTAGTCGCGCAGGCCGTCCTCGTAGTGCCACTCGACGACTTCGCCCGAGACCGCGTCGGTGAGCTTCACGTTGAGGCCCGCGCACAGCACCGCCTTGGCGCGCAGCAGGTGCTTGAGCTTGGGCAGCGAGATCTTCGGCGAGTCGAAATACTTCGCTTCCGGCCAGAAGCGCAAGGTGGTGCCGGTGCGCCGCTTCGGCACCGTGCCGATCACTTCCAGCGGGCTGACCTTGTCGCCGTGGGCGAACACCATCCGGTATTCGGAGCCGTCGCGTCGGATCGTCACCTCGACCCGGTCGGACAGCGCATTGACCACCGACACGCCGACGCCATGCAGGCCGCCGGAGAAGTTGTAGTTCTTGCCGCTGAACTTACCGCCCGCATGCAGCCGGGTCATGATCAGCTCGACGCCGGAGACGCCTTCCTCGGGATGGATGTCCACCGGCATGCCACGGCCGTCGTCGCTCACTTCCACCGAGCCGTCGTCGTGCAGCACGACCTCGATGGTCTTCGCGTGGCCGGCCAGCGCCTCGTCCACCGAGTTGTCCACCACTTCCTGCACCAGGTGGTTCGGGCGGGTGGTGTCGGTGTACATGCCGGGGCGGCGTTTGACCGGATCCAGGCCGGAGAGGACTTCGATGTCGGCGGCGTTGTAGCGACTGCTCATGCGTGTGTTTCGATCCAGACAAGACGACAAAGCATGGGGCGCGCGGGCGGCGATGGTCAAGCCGACTGGGCGGATCAGCGGTAGCCCTGCGCCTGCAGCGAGAACAGGTGCGCATAGTGGCCGCCCAGCGCCATCAGCTGCTCGTGGCTGCCGTGCTCGACGATGCGGCCGTCCTGGATCACGATGATCTGGTCGGCCATGCGCACGGTGGAGAAGCGGTGCGAGATCAGGATCGCGATGCGGTTGCCGGCCAGTTCGCGGAAGTGCTCGAAGATGGTCGCCTCGGCCTGCGCGTCCATCGCTGCGGTGGGTTCGTCCAGCACCAGGATGTCGGCGCGCGAGCGCATGAAGGCGCGCGCCAGCGCGATCTTCTGCCACTGCCCGCCGGACAGTTCGCGGCCGTCGTTGAACCACTTGCCGAGCTGGGTCTCGAAGCCGGCCGGCAGGCTGTCGATGAACTCGCTGGCCATGCCCTTGTCGGCGGCCTCGCGCCAGCGCGTGGCGTCCTCGAAGTGGCGGACGTCGCCGGCGCCCACGTTTTCGCCCACGCGCATCTGGTAGCGCGCGAAATCCTGGAAGATCACCCCGATGCGCTGCAGCAGGGTGGCATCGTCCCACTCGCGCAGGTCGGTGCCGTCGAGCAGGATACGGCCGCTGTCCGGCGTATACAGCCGGGTCAGCAGCTTGATCAGGGTGGTCTTGCCCGAGCCGTTCTGGCCGACCAGGGCCAGCGATTCGCCGGGACGGATGTGCAGGTTGATGTCGTGCAGCGTGGGCTCGCCGGCGCCGGGGTAGGTGAAGCCGACGTGCTCGAAGCGGATGCCGTCGTCGGGCTTCGCGCCGCGTTGCGCGATACCCGGCGAAGGCGGCACCGGGGTTTCCAGGTATTCGTACAGGGTCGACAGGTACAGGTTGTCCTCGTACATGCCGCCGATCGCCGACAGCATCGCCGACACCGCCGACTGGCCCTGGCGGAACAGCATCAGGTACATCGTCATCTGGCCCAGCGTGATGCGCGCGACAACGGTGCTGGCGGCGATCCATGCATACGCGCCGTACAGCGTGAGCGTGCCGAGCAGGCCCAGCCCGAAGCCCCAACTCTCGCGGCGCACGGTGAGGTCGCGGTCGTCGCGGTAGAGCTTGTCGAAGATGCCGCGGTAGCGGCCCAGCAGCAGCGGGCCGAGGCCGAACAGCTTCACTTCCTTGGCGTGGTCCTCGCGCGCCAGCACGGTTTCCAGGTACAGCTGCATGCGCGTTTCCGGCGAGCGCCAGCGGAACAGCCGGAACGCGTCGCCGGAGAATTTCGTCTCGGCGAAGAATGCCGGCAGCCCGGCCAGCAGCAGCACGGCCACCGCCCACGGCGAGAACTGCAGCAGCAGGCTGCCGTAGCTGAGCAGCGAAATCGCGTTCTGGCCCAGCCCGAACGTGCGCGTCACCAGCGACAGCGGCCGGCTGGACGCCTCGCGGCGGGCGCGGGTGAGCTTGTCGTAGAACTCCGAATCCTCGAAGTGCGCCAGCTGCAGCGTCAGCGCCTTCTCCAGGATCATCACGTTGACACGCTGCCCCAGTTGCGCGCGCAGCAGCGACTGGCACATCGACAGCCCGCGCTGCGCACCGGCCAGCGCGGCCACCAGCACGCCTTCCAGCGCCACCCATTCGAACACCGGGCGCAGGGAGGCACGGCCGCTGGCGGTCCATGCCTTGCTGGCGTTCACCACCGCATCGACGATGTGCGCGCCGACGTACGCCACGCCGGCCGGCAGCAGGCCGGCGACCAGGGTCAGCAGCGCCAGCGCGATGGTCAGCGGCCGGCTGGTGCTCCACACCAGTTCCAGCGCGCGCCCGCTGTAGCGGAACACGCCCAGGAAACTGCGGGTGAGTTCGGTCGATTCGGCGGGTTCGGCGGAATGGTGGGGCGGCACGTGGTGACGTCGTCAGGTCGTCGGCGCGGCTTGCGCGGAACTCCCGAGATGGGGGCTGTGCCGCTTCGCGCAAGACGGGGCGTGTCGCCCCGGGCATGTCGGTGCGGGCAAGTCAGTGCAGCCGGACTTCCACGACCTGCCGGTCCGGCTGGTACAGCGTCGGGAACAAGCGCTGCAGGCGCGCCACCTTTGGCGCGTCGTTGAAAACGATGTACGGGTTGTCCGGGTGGTGCTGGAAATAGTGCTGGTGGTACGCCTCGGCCGGGTAGAACGCCTGCAGCGGCACCAGCTGGGTCACGATCGGTGCGGGGAAGGCTTTGGCCGCGGCGAGTTGCGCGATATACGCGCCGGCGATGCGTTTCTGCTCGTCGTTGCCGTAGAAGATCACCGAGCGGTACTGGCTGCCCACGTCGGGGCCCTGCCGGTTCAGTTCGGTGGGGTCGAGCGCGACTGAGAAGAACACCCGCAGCAGCGTGCCGTAGCTGACCTCGGCCGGGTCGTAGTGCACCTGCACCGATTCGGCGTGGCCGGTATCGCCGTCGCTGACCTCGCCGTAATGCGCGCTGGCGGCGTTGCCGCCGGAATAGCCGGCGACCACCTCATGCACGCCCTTGACGTGCTCGAACACCGCTTCGACGCCCCAGAAGCAGCCGCCGGCCAGCACCGCGACCTGCTCGCCGTGGACGGTGGCCTTCGGGGCATCGACCGTCGGCGCCGTGAGCGCGCCGCTGGCGGCGGACACCGGCTGGCACGCGCTCGCGCCCAGCATCAGCAGGGCGGCCAGCGACAGGACCTGGAATGTGCTGCGACGGATCATGCTGCGCCTCGCCGGAATGGTCATCGGGTGGTCCGATACCTGTCCTTCGCCGGCCGTGTGCCACCGGTTACCTGTACCGCATCGACCGGCCCGGTACCATCACGGCCAGTCGACCTTCAAGGAGCACGGAATGCATGGTTCCATCGACCTGGGCGCCTATCTGGGGCGTATCGGCTGGCGCGGCGACGTTGCCGTCGACGTGGCCACCTTGCGCGGCCTGGCGGTGGCGCACGTGGCCGCGATCCCGTTCGAGAACCTCAACCCGCTGCTGGGCCTGCCGGTCGAACTGGATACGCCGGCGCTGGAGCGGAAACTGGTGCACGACGGCCGCGGCGGCTACTGCTTCGAGCAGAACCTGCTGTTCGCCGCGGCGCTGCGGACGATCGGCTTCGAAGTGTCGGGGCTGATCGCACGCGTGCTGTGGCAGCACCCGGAAGATGCCGTCACCGCGCAGACCCACATGCTGCTGCGCGTCGATCTGGGCGGCGAAAGCTGGCTGGCGGACGTCGGCTTCGGCAACCAGGTGCTGACCGGCGCCCTGCGCCTGCAGGCCGACATCGAGCAGCCGACCGGCCACGAACCGTTCCGGCTGGTCGTGCGCGACGGCGACTGGCGCATGCAGTCGCTGGTGCGTGGACAGTGGCTGACGCTGTACCGTTTCGACCTGCGGCCCAGCCAGATGATCGACTACGTGGTGGCCAACCATTACGTGTCCACGCACCCGGCGTCGCGCTTCCCGAGCAACCTGATCGTGGCGCGCACCACCGCCGACCGGCGCATGAGCCTGCTCAACCACGAGTACACCGTGCGCTGGCTCGGCCAGGAGCCCGTGCGGTACGTACTGGATGGCGTGGCCGACATCCGCCACGCGCTGGAAGAAGAGTTCCTGTTGCGCCTGCCGCCCGGCGAGGCGCTGGACCGGCGCCTGGGTCAATTGCCGGGCTGACCCGTATCGCCGGGAAAGGTAGGAGCCCGCTCGCGGGCGATGCTCTTGCAGCCGGGATGACCAGACATTCGTCTGTTGAAAGCCGGGATTCGCAAAAGCAGGGCATCGCCCGCGAGCGGGCTCCTACCCGAGGCGCGTGTCGGCAGGGTGGGGATCAGCCAGCACGTGGATCTCCACGTCGTCGATGCCGACCACCTGGCCCGCGCGGATCTTGCAGGTCTTGCGCAGCTCCATGGCGCCGTCGACGTGCACCGCGCCGCTGGCCACGATCGCCTTGCCGGCGCCGCCGCTGTCGCACAGGCCGACCAGCTTGAGCAGCATGTTGAGTTCGACGTAGTCGCCTTCCAGTTCAAAGTCGATGGTTTGCATGGGTGTCCGGGGTGCGGGAATCAGGCGGCAGGGTGTTCGTCGAAAGCGCTGTCGGGCAGCGCCAGGAACGCGAACCACGGCAGGTCGCGCTCGCCGCCGAAGGTGGCGGCGTCGTCGAGGATGCCGAGCAGGGTGTTGTAGTCCGCCTCCGCAGCCTGCAGCAGTTGGTCGGCATGGTCGAACAGCAGCACGTAGCCCCAGGCCGGCATCCAGCCGAGATCGCGCAGGCAGTCGGCCAGCGCGTCCCAGTTGTGGCCGAACGTGGCGGGCAACTGCAGCGATGCGGCGAGCCGGCGCAGCAGTTCGTCCTTGCCGTGGCAGCCGGCCAGGTCGGTGCGGCACACGCGCAGTTCCTCGCGCGCGGCGGCGCGGGCCAGCCGGTCCAGGTCGTCGGTGCCGACGAAGTACACCCCGTTCTGGCTGGAGCGGGTCAGGTCGAGGTCGAAGCCGTGCGCGTTCATCGGGCCGCCTCGAGGCGGCGGAAGCTGCGGTAGTGGTCGTCGGTGTAGTACCACACCACCGGCGGCGTGCCGCCAGTGATGATGCGCCGCGCGCCGCGGTTGCGCGCGCCCGGCGTGGCCACCGTGTATTCGTGGTAGTAGCCGCGCGGCTGTTTCGGCAGCAGGCCTTCATAGTTGCCGAACACGGCGCCGTCCTGGCTGCGCTCGAACGGGCCGCCGCGGGCGATTCGCTCCAGCGTGTCGTGCGCCTCGGGCGGCAGCGCGTCCGCCGGGGAGGCCGTGGCCGATGCTTGGCTGGGCGCGCTGGCGGTGGGCGCGATCCCGGGTTGCGGCGTGCTGCCGTGGCGGTTCCAGAGCGCCAACGTGACGATGATGATTGCCAGCAGGATCAGCGGCTTGAGTGGGCGCATGCAGACTCGTAGGTGGATGGATGCGACGCGAGCTTAGCAGGGCGGCGGCGGCCGGCGGTGCGATCGGGCTGAGGTTTGGGGTTCCGTGATCGCAAGAAATTGCGCACACTGCGGGGTCGCGTGACGCCGAGACCGCGTCGCCCCGATCCGGAGTCGAGCATGAACACCAACCCCGAGCGCACCGCGGGCCGCCTGCCGCGGCAGATCGCGTACATCATCGGCAACGAAGGCTGCGAGCGCTTTTCCTTCTACGGGATGCGCAACATCCTCACCCGTTCCTGATCACCTTGCTGCTGTACATGCCCGAAGGCCAGCGCACGCTGGCGGCGAAGGACGTGTTCCATACCTTCGTGATCGGCGTGTACTTCTTCCCGCTGCTCGGCGGCTGGCTGGCCGACCGCTTCTTCGGCAAGTACCACACCGTGCTGTGGATGAGCCTGGTGTATTGCCTCGGCCATGCCTGCCTGGCGATCTTCGAGCACAACCGCCTCGGCTTTTTCACCGGCCTGGGCCTGATCGCGCTGGGCGCGGGCGGCATCAAGCCATTGGTGGCGTCGTTCATGGGCGATCAGTTCGACCGGTCGAACAAACACCTGGCGAAGGTGGTGTTCGACGCGTTCTACTGGATCATCAACTTCGGCTCGTTCTTCGCCTCGCTGCTGATGCCGCTGTTCCTGCACCACTTCGGCGCGGCGGTGGCGTTCGGCATTCCCGGCGGCCTGATGTTCATCGCCACCGTGGTGTTCTGGCTGGGCCGCCGGCAGTACGTGATGCTGCCGCCGCCGCCACCGGACCCCGACGCGTTCTCGCAGGTGCTGCGCACCGCACTGCTGACCCGCCGGCCCGGGCAGGCGCGGCCCGGTTTGTGGATCGCGGCCGCCGGCGTGCTGGTGGCGCTGGGCGGCTTCAGCCTGATCGGCTCGCTCGGCTTCGTGATCGTCGCCTGCCTCGCGCTGGTGGCGCTGATCGGCGGCGTCGGCGGCGGTGCCTGGCTGCAGATGGAGCGGGCCCGCGGCCTGCATCCGGACGCAGCGGTGGACGGCGCACGCAATGTGCTGCGCGTGCTGGTGATCTTCGCGCTGACCACGCCGTTCTTCTCGCTGTTCGACCAGAAGGCTTCGACCTGGGTGGTGCAGGGCGGCGAGATGAGTATGCCCGCGTGGTTCCACCCCGCGCAGATGCAGGCGCTGAACCCGCTGCTGGTGATGGTGCTGATCCCGTTCAACAACCTGGTGCTGTATCCGCTGCTGCGCCGCCTCGGCTACGAGCCCACCGCGCTGCGCCGGATGACCGCGGGCATCGCGTTCAGCAGCCTGGCCTGGATCGTGGTGGGCGGCCTGCAGGTGGTGATCGACGGGGGCGACCCGCTGTCGATCGTGTGGCAGGTGCTGCCGTACGCGCTGCTCACCTTCGGCGAGGTGCTGGTCTCGGCGACCGGGCTGGAGTTCGCCTACAGCCAGGTGCCGGCGTCGATGAAGGGCGTGGTGATGAGCTTCTGGAACCTCACCACCACGGCCGGCAACCTGTGGGTACTGCTGGCCAACGCGGCGGTGCGCAACGACGCGGTAACCGGCTCGATCGCGCGTTCGGGGCTCAGCGTCACCGCGTTCCAGATGTTCTTCTTCGCCGCGTTCGCGTTGCTCGCCGCGCTGGCGTTCGCGCTGTATGCGCGGCGTTATCGCGAGGTGGACAACTACCGCTCCGGCTGAGTTGTCGCTCGCGTAGATACTGTTATCGAGATCAAGCCCCATGAAGGATTGGGTCGAACGGTTTGCCGGACTTGAGGACGCCGAAG
>NZ_LVJR01000002.1 GCF_001617365.1 Rhodanobacter sp. FW104-R8 | reverse complement strand
GCCTCCGCCCCCGCGCCGCAGCTGTTCGAGCACTTCGGCTTCACCGTCGCGCACCTGGTCGACGCGGTGAAGCGCACCGTGTAGGAGCGCACCCTGTGCGCGATGCTTTTCCGCCACGTGACGAAAAGCATTCGCGCACAGGGTGCGCTCCTACAGTGACGGATCAGGCGAGCAGCAGGCGCGCTGACCCAGCAGGGAGGGCGTGGCCGTGCGCGTGGTGTCGATGCCGTGCACCGAGGTGTTCGATGCGCAGCCGCTGGAATACCGCGAAGGCGTGCTGCCTTCCTGGTGCCGCGCCCGCGTGGCGGTGGAGGC
>NZ_LVJR01000001.1 GCF_001617365.1 Rhodanobacter sp. FW104-R8 | reverse complement strand
GGACTTCGAGGCCGAGGTGTACGTGCTGTCGAAGGACGAGGGTGGCCGTCATACGCCGTTCTTCAAGGGTTACCGTCCGCAGTTCTACTTCCGCACGACGGACGTGACGGGCGCGGTGACGCTGCCGGAAGGCGTGGAAATGGTGATGCCGGGCGACAACGTGAAGATGGTGGTGAGCCTGATCCACCCGATCGCGATGGACGAGGGC